>CALLDI010000012.1 GCA_937998355.1 uncultured Eggerthella sp. | reverse complement strand
GGGTTTGACCTGCCCTTACACCCCTAAAACGGACACACTTTCTTGCCTATAACCCCATTCTGCTCATTACGAAGCATGGAGCACCTTTTGGAGCGCATGTCCTTCTGCAATATCGTTCTGCAATATCGTTCTGCAATGTCCTCCTGCAATGTTCTTCTGTAATGTCTTCCTGCAATATCCTTCTGCTGTGGTCTTCTGCAATGAATACGCACTTTTTTGCAGGAAAAATACGTTCGTACGCACACTTTAACGGCCTTGAGGAAATCTGACCTGGCCTTATAGCCAATGAAGCTACCGCGATCATATCGATCCGCACCCAGATCACCCTATATCGAGCGATTTTGTGCGTACAAGCGCATTTTTGCTGCAAAAATCAGCTCAAACGCTGCAAATCAGGAGTTGCGCGCATCATCACCCGAAAACCCTAACGAGCCACGAACGATCTAATAGCCCGAACGAACGGCCCTGGATGTTCCAGGGCCGTTCCCTCTTTCGCTTTATATATGGATGCCTAGCGCACGAACCTAGAACAAACGACTATTGAATACCCTCCAGCTTCGGGATGTACTTGAAGCCTTCTTCTAGGTCGGCATCGGTCGGGATGTAGTCGGTCATCGTGCCTTCGCGATACGCCTGATAGGCCATCAGGTCGAAGTAACCCGTACCGGTAAGGCCGAACACGATAGTCTTCTCCTCGCCCGTTTCCTTGCACTTGAGGGCCTCGTCGATCGCGACACGGATCGCATGGGAGGACTCCGGTGCAGGAAGCGTTCCTTCGACGCGCGCGAACAGGGTCGCTGCTTCGAACACCTTCGTCTGCTCGACGCTACGCGCTTCATCGATGAAGCCATCGTGGTAGAGCTGCGAGAGGATCGGGCTCATGCCGTGATAGCGCAGGCCACCTGCGTGGTTCGGACTCGGGATGAACCCAGAGCCGAGCGTGTACATCTTAGCGAGCGGCGTGACCTTACCTACGTCACAAAAGTCGTAAGCGAACTTGCCGCGCGTGAGCGTCGGGCAGCTCGCCGGCTCGACCGCGATGAAATACGGAGCTTCCTTGCCCTCCAACTTATCAGCCATGAACGGCGCCATGAGGCCGCCCAGATTCGAGCCGCCGCCCGCGCAGCCGATCAGGATGTCAGGCTTCACGTCGATCTTCTCGAGCGCCGCCTTCGTCTCCAGACCGATGATGGACTGATGAAGCAGCACCTGATTGAGCACGGAGCCGAGCGTATAACGGCAACCTTCGGTAGATACCGCCTCTTCGACCGCTTCGGAGATCGCGGTACCGAGCGAGCCGGTGTTATCGGGGTCCTTCTCCAGGATCGAACGACCGACGTTGGTCTCCATGGAAGGTGACGGCGTGACGCGCGCATTGTAGGTCTCCATGACCGCCTTGCGGAACGGCTTCTGCATGGCCGAGCACTTCACCATGAAAACATGCAGGTCGAGACCGAAGAAACCGGTCGCCATCGAAAGCGCGGTGCCCCACTGGCCCGCACCTGTTTCGGTGGTAAGGCAGCTCAGGCCCTGCTGCTTGGCATAATATGCCTGCGCGATAGCGGAGTTGAGCTTGTGCGAACCTGAGGTGTTGTTGCCCTCGAACTTGTAGTAGATCTTCGCAGGCGTATCGAGCGCCTCTTCCAGGAACTTCGCATGGATGAGCGGGCTCGGGCGATACATGCGATAGAAATCGCGCACCTCATCCGGGATCGGGATGAACTTATCGGTCGCATTGAGCTCCTGCTTCGCGAGCTCAGTGCAGAAGACCGGCTCAAGATCGGCCACCGTCATCGGCTCGAGTGTCGACGGGTTCAGGATCGGCGCGTGATCGGTATTCATGAATGCGCGGATGTTCAGCCATTCTTTGGGCAATTCATCCTCTGCGAGATAGGTCTTGTACTCGGTACTAGTGCGGTTGGTCATGTGTTCTCCTTTCCGAAGACCGGACATAAAAAAACGCCCTGTCTCCTTTCACGTTTCCGTGCAGGGACAAGAGCGAACTCCTGCGGTGCCACCACTGCTTGATGCTTTCGCATCCTCTCATGAACTGCTCGCGCAGCGCGCGAACACCTCTGCTCTATTACGGGAGCTCCCGTTCTTCACTACTGCGATGTCGAACGTATCGGTTCGCAAAGACCCTCCGAGGCCCATTGGTCAGTTCGTTCGCTATCAGGCTTCCACCATCCCTGACTCGCTTGGAGCACGTTACTGCCGTCTTCCCCGTCATCGGTTTAGAACCATGATAATCACGCTGCCACGCATTTTCAAGCAGAAAATGGCGGACGTGCAACTAGAGGCGCGCCGAACGCTTGAGGTGCTCGAGCAGCGCCGTGCAACCCGCGTCCACATCGTCGAAGGTCGTCTCAAAATCGCCCGTGTACCAAGGGTCGGCCACGTCACGCGAAAGCCCCACCCAATCGAGCAGCAAGCTGCACTTCTCTTCGGGGTCGTTCTTAAACAGACGCATCATGTCGCGGCGATTGTATTCGTCCATGCCGACGATGTAGTCGAAGCGATCATAGTCTTCGCGCCGGACGAGATGCGCAGCGCGAGGCGCGAACGGGATGCCATACTGCTCGAGGATCTTGCGCGTACCGCGATGGATGTCCGAGCCGATCTCGTCGGTATGGAGTGCCGCGGATTCCACCTGCACCGCCTCGCCCAATCCCGCGCGTGCGAGCTTATCCTTCATGACGAACTCCGCCATAGGAGAACGGCAGATATTTCCGTGACAGAGAAAGAGGATCGCAGTCATATGATTCCTTTCAGGCACCGTGAACGATCTCGTAAGCGTCGTTACGCGAAAGCCCGTACGCTTCCCGCAAGTGCGCCACGATCTCCTTTTTGGAAAGCTCACCTGCTACCAGTAGGGCCGCTGCCTCTGCAGCCGCATCATTCTTGCTCGAATCTGCGCGCGAACGCGCCTCCGCCTCACCAGGCGCATCGATCACGAGCACGATCTCGCCTTTGATAGAGGATTCCGCTGCGCGTGCAGAAAAAATGGCGGCAACTTCAGCGGCGCTTCCGCGCACCACTTCTTCGTGCAGCTTGGTGAGCTCACGGCAGACCGCTACCCGACGCTGCGGCAACACCTCTACTACCGCCTCGAGCGCAGAAGCGATCCGCTGCGGACTCTCGTAGAACACGAGCACCACATCGAGCGCCGAAAGCGATTCGAGCACCGCGCGCCGCTCGCCCGCTTTGCGGGGAAAGAACGAACCGAAATAGAAGCTTGGCGCCGTGAAGCCGCTCGCCACATACGCGGTCGCGACCGCGGTGCCACCAGGCAGGACCTCGACAGGAAGATCGCGTTCGTAAGCGCGATCGATCAAGCGCTGACCAGGGTCGGAGACTCCAGGCATGCCCGCATCCGAGCAATAGCAGACACGCTCCCCCGCCTCCACGCGGTCGAGCACCGCATCAGCCTTCGCCGCGATGCTGGCCTCATCCAAACGCTCGAGTCGCTTCGAAATGCCCAGCGCCGAAAGAAGCTTACCCGTCACCCGCGTATCTTCACAGCAGACCACATCACACGCTTCGAGCGCCTCACGCGCACGCACGGTCATATCGCCCAGATTCCCCAAAGGAGTCGGGCAGATGATGAGTTTGCCAGCGCTATTCGACAACCGCGACGACCTCAACCTCGACGAGCGCATCCTTCGGAAGCGCCGCGACTCCGACTGCAGAACGCGCCGGGAGATTCTGGTCGAAATAGCGCGCGTACACTTCGTTGAATGCGACGAAATCGTTGATGTCGCCCAGGAAGCAGGTGGTCTTCACCACATGGTTCAGATCGGTTCCCGCAGCCTCCAGCAAGCCGGTCACGTTCTTCATGACCTGCTTGGTCTGTTCCTGGATGGTGCTTCCTACCATCTCGCCGCTCTGCGGATCGAGTGCGATCTGTCCTGACGCGAACAACATCCCGTTCACGACGATCCCCTGCGAATACGGCCCGATCGCCGCTGGTGCATTGTCCGTACGAACTACCTTCATGCCTTGCTCTCCCACTCTTACCAACTAATGCTTTAAATTGCGCTTCACTTATTTACAATAGAAAAGACGTTTTCATTATTCCACGAAAACCCAGTCCCGGCATGAGAAATGCCCGAAACGACAACACACGAAGGATGCGACGCACCATGCTCACGATCGATACGTTCGAAGATGCTTCTAAGCGAGTCAAAGAGGTCACTCAGGAAACGAAGCTCATCTACAGCCCGCACTTCAGCAAAGAGACCGGAAACGATATCTACCTGAAGCCGGAGAACATGCAACGAACGGGCGCGTACAAGGTGCGCGGTGCCTATTACAAGATCTCGACGCTTTCTGACGAGGAGCGCTCGCGCGGGCTCATCACCGCTTCAGCTGGCAATCACGCGCAAGGCGTGGCCTACGCAGCCAAGAAGTTCGGCGTGCCCGCTACCATCGTCATGCCCACTACCACGCCTTATATCAAGGTCGAACGAACCAAGGCGCATGGTGCTGAAGTAGTGCTGGCAGGCGAAGTCTACGATGAATCCTACGAACACGCGCTGAAGCTAGCTGAAGAGCGTGGCCTCACCTTCATCCATCCCTTCAACGACCTGCAGGTAGCCGCAGGCCAGGGATCGATCGCGATGGAGATCGTGCAGGAGCTCCCGCTGGTCGATGCGATCCTCGTTCCCATCGGTGGCGGCGGCCTCGCATCGGGCGTCTCGACGCTCGCAAAGCTGCTCAACCCGCGCATCAAGGTGATCGGCGTGGAACCCGAAGGTGCTGCGTGCATGAAGGCCTCGCTCGAGGCTGGCCATGTCGTAAAGCTGCCGAACGTCAGCACCATCGCCGACGGCACCGCGGTGCTCGAACCGGGCGACAAGGTCTTCCCCTACATTCAGGAGAACATCGACGAGATCATCACCGTGAGCGACGACGAGCTCATCGTCGCATTCTTGGATATGGTCGAGAATCACAAGATGGTCGTGGAGAATTCCGGGCTGCTCACCATCGCAGCGCTGAAGCACTTGAACATGCTTGACAAGAAGGTCGTCTCGATCCTCTCGGGCGGCAACATGGACGTCATCACCATGGCCACCGTCGTGCAGCATGGCCTCATCCAGCGCGACCGCATCTTCACCGTTTCGGTGCTGCTGCCCGATCGTCCGGGTGAATTGGTGAACGTCGCTTCGATCGTTGCAGAGCAAAACGGCAACGTCATCCGTCTCGATCACAACCAGTTCGTCACCGCGAACCGCAGCGCTGCAGTGGAATTACGCGTCACCATCGAAGCATTCGGCACCGACCACAAAGGTCGCATCGTGCACGCCCTCCAAGAAGCGGGCTACTCCCCCCAGCTCATCCAAGCACACCTGTAAGCATCAAGGACGTCCCTGAGCAGGTCGAGCGATTCACTCTGTGCACTCGAAACTGTCACGCAGGTCGAGCAGAGATCGAGCGGCGCAGCGAGACTGAGCCAAAGCGAGGAAGAAATCCACTTCGCGAAGCGAAGTTAGTTCGACCGAAGCGACGCTGTCTCGCGAGCTGCGCGGTCTCTGCTCGCTCCGATCAGATACAGAAGCACACCACAACGGAAAGCTTGTCATTCGCAGGCATGGAGAGCGGATTGGCCTGCTCAGTATCGTAGCCCATTCCCTGGCTGAAGAACTGCGCGTTCGTTTCAGGATTGGGGCTGCGCAGCCACCAGTTGAGCGAGCTCTCCCCCGCCAGCTGCTTCTCAAGATCGGCTCTGAACGAATCGCTCTCAAACAGGAGATACTGCGAGCCTTCAGCGTTCAGCACTTCCGCATACCCAACATTACCCTCGGATACGCCCATCAACTCGACGAACGAGAGCGCGAAGAGCTTGTCGTTGGTGATCGTGACCGCATCGCTCGATTCGGTGCTTCCCGCATTATTGGTGGACTTCTTCACCTCGACGATGTAGTTCTGCAGATCCGCAGGAAGCGATGAGAAAAGGTCACTATTGAGAGATTCGCGCAGCTGTGCACCTTCCCAACCACCTGCGTTGGTGGCGGTCATATTCATACCCGCTTCGCTCACGGGCATGGTGACGATGAACGTCATGCCCGCATTGCCCGAATTGTTGCTGCGCGGATCATGGTAGACGTCGATCAGTTGTGCTTGCGCTTTCGTACCATCAGCAAGCTCGAATTCCTTGGTCAGGTCAGTGCGTAGCGACCCATCCTCGGCAACGAACCCATGCTTCTTGGCCTCCCGCATCGCACCATCCACATTACCCGCGAGCGTCATATCGCTCGAGATGGTAGCCAATTCTTCCCATGAATAGTCGTTGAAGGACTGGGGTTCATCTTCGGCGAAGATACCGACCTTGTTGCTGTCCATATAGATGAACGCGAAGCCAAGGATTCCCAAGATGATCAGAACGATGCCACCGACGATGATCTGCTTCCAGGTGGTCTTCGGGACGACCTTGATCATCTCGCCACATTCCGTGCATTTGAATCCATCTTCTTGATGCTTGGCACCGCAGTGCGGACAACGCATGAACATCTACTCCTTCGTGCTGATAGCGACGTCGGTCACTTCGAAATCTTCGACCTTGTACGGTTCGGACTCTTGCTTCAGGGTCTTCGAGAAGAGCACCTGGGTCTCTTCGCTGTGCCCTGAATTCTGAGCCTGCGCTTGTTGTTCAGCCAGATTCGCCTTCGCGACCGAGATCATGAGCTTGATACGGTTGAGCTGGTTGACCTCAGATGCGCCCGGGTCGTAGTCGACCGCGACGATGTTGGTACCCGGATAGCGGCGACGCAGTTCCTTGATGGTCGCCTTGCCCACCACGTGGTTCGGCAGACATGCGAAGGGTTGCGCGCACACGATGTTCGGCGCGCCCGAGCGAATGAGCTCGACCATCTCGCCGGTAAGGAGCCAGCCTTCGCCCATGGAATTGCACAGGCTCAAGATCTCTTTGGCATATTCAGCGACCTCGTAGATGTTCGCTGGCGGCTCGAAGCGTTGGCTCTTCTCGAGCGCTTTGGTGACCGGGAGCCTCAAGCGACGAATCGCCTCGAGACCGATGCGACTTCCGAGCGCGCTCTTGGCGGATTTGCCGATGTCGCGCTGGAAGATGCCGCCCGCGATGCCGAATAGGAAGAACTCGATGAGTCCTGGCACCACGACCTCGCAGCCTTCCGCCTCGATCTGATCGACCACCTGGTTGTTCGCGGTCGGATGGAACTTCACCAGGATCTCGCCCACGACGCCGACCTTCGGCTTCGTACCTTCGCCTTGCAACGGCAGCGTGTCGAAATCCTCCACGATCTTGTTCACCGTGCGTTTGAATTCAGACATCTTCACGCCACGCATCAGCTGTTCTTTGCACTTCGCCATCCAGTAATCGAAGAGGCGCTCGGCGCTTCCCGGTTCGATCTCGTAAGGACGCGTGCGATACAGGCACATCATCAGCAAGTCGCCATACTGCAGCGCGTAGACTGCCTGATAGAGCATGGAAGGCGTCACCTTGAAACCAGGGTTGACCTCGCCCAAATCTTTGAACGAGATGGCGATGACAGGAATATGCCCCAACCCGACCGACTTCAACGCCTTTCGGATGAGCGAGATGTAATTCGTCGCGCGGCAACCGCCACCGGTCTGTGTGATGAGCACCGCCAGTTTGTCGGTGTCGTATTTGCCGCTCATCACCGCTTCCATGATCTGGCCGGTGACGAGGATGGATGGATAGCAGATGTCGTTATTGACGTACTTGAGACCCGCATCCACGGCGCCATGATCGACGCTCGGTAACAGCTCGACGTTGTAGCCGTTACGCTTGAAGATCGGAACGAGCAACTCGAAATGATAAGGCGCCATCTGCGGCGCGAGGATGGTGTAGCCCTCTTCCTTCATCTGCTCCGTGAACTGCGGACGCTCGAATTCGGTAGAGGTACCTTCGCGCTGTTCGACCTGCTCATGCGTACGAACGCCATCAGCCTTCTCGGTGAACGAATCCGGTACGAGCGAGTCGATATCCTCGATGCAGATGTTCGCTGCAGGGCAGCCGATCTGCTCGGCACGCTTGTCCGCGAGCGCTTCGCTGATCTGATCCTGGCGATCCTTGAGCGCCGCGAGCAGACTGCGCACGCGAATGCGCGCGGCACCAAGATTCGACACTTCGTCGATCTTGAGCACGGTATAGACCTTGTCAGCCGCCTCGAGCACTTCTTGCACCTGGTCGGTGGTGAGCGCATCAAGACCGCAACCGAACGAATTCAGCTGAATGAGATCGAGGTCGTCGCGTTGCGTGACCACCTTCGCGGCCGCATAGAGACGCGTGTGATACATCCACTGGTCGACCACGCGGATCGGGCGCTCGAGCTGACCCAAGTGCGCGATCGAATCTTCCGTGAGCACCGCCAAGCCGAAGCTGGTCAGCAGTTCAGGAATAGCATGGTTGATCTCGGGGTCCTGATGGTAAGGCCTGCCCGCGAGTACGATGCCATGCGTGCCGGTCTCTTCCATCCACGCGAGCGTTTCGGTGCCCTTACGACGAATATCGCGCTTGAATGCCTCATCCTCTTCCCAGGCAGCATCGACCGCAGCGTCGATCTCGGCCTGCGTGGGAAGTGACGCGTGCTTGCTGAGCGCGTCGGCGTATTCACCCGAGAACGCATCGTGCAGACGCTTCTTCAGCTTCTCCTTGTCGTGGTACGGAAGCCACGGCGAGACGAAGGCGGTATCGGAATCTTGCAGCTCGTCGATGTTCAGGCGCAATGCTTCAGGATAGCTCGCGACTATCGGGCAGTTGAAGTGGTTGCCCGCGGTCTCGTCTTCCTGGCGCTCCCACTTCGAACAGGGCATCCAGATGAGATCAGGCTCCTTCGCGAGCAGATTCATGATGTGACCGTGCGAGAGCTTCGCCGGATAGCAGACCGATTCGGACGGCATCGATTCGATGCCCGCTTCGTAGGTCTTCTTCGTGGAAGGATCGGAGAGTACCACGCGATAGCCCAGCTTCGTGAAGAAGGTGAACCAGAACGGGTAGTTCTCGTACATATTGAGCGCACGGGGCATGCCGACCGTACCGCGCGGAGCGTTCTCGAGCGCGAGCGGCTCGTAGACGTCGAACAGGCGCTTGGTCTTCCACTCGAACAGATTCGGGACCGTGCTCTTTTCCTTGCCGGAACCGAGGCTCTCCCCTTTTTCGCAACGGTTGCCCGTGATGAAACGGCGACGCTTGCCGGTCTCTTCGTCGAGGCCGAAATCGTTCACCGTGAGCATGCAACTGTTCGAACAGCCTTTGCAGCGAAGCGTCTTGTGGCTGGGATCCAACGCCTCGATCGCGTCGAGCGAGAGCATGTTGGAAGCGATGGGATCGATGGCGCCGTGGAAGCGATCGCGCGCCAGAAGCGCAGCGCCGTAAGCGCCCATGTTGCCCGCGATGTCGGGACGTACCGCATCCACGCCGGCGAGCTGCTCGAACGCGCGCAAGACCGCATCATTCAGGAACGTGCCGCCCTGCACGATGACCTTCGTACCCACGTCGTGCGGGTCGCGGATCTTGATGACCTTGAACAGCGCATTCTTGATGACCGAGATGGCAAGGCCGGCAGCGATATCGCCCACCGTCGCACCTTCCTTCTGAGCCTGCTTCACGCGCGAGTTCATGAACACCGTGCAGCGGCTGCCCAGGTCGACCGGGTTCTCCGCCCCGATCGCACTCTGAGCGAACTCGGAAACATCCAGGTTAAGGCCGGTCGCGAAGCTTTCGATGAAGCTGCCGCAACCAGAAGAACACGCTTCATTGAGCATGATGTGATCGATGACGCCATCCTTCACGCGCAGGCACTTCATATCCTGACCGCCGATGTCCAGGATGAATTCAACGCCAGGCAGCATCTCTTGCGCACCGCGCAGATGCGCGACGGTCTCGATCTCGCCCGAGTCGAGGCGCAGCGCCTCGAGCAGCAGGCCTTCGCCATAGCCCGTCACCGTGGCATGACCGATAGTGACCAGCGGCTCGCCCGTTTCAGGATCGCGCGGCAGGGCCTGATAGAGCTCGGCCATGCGCGCCTTCGCGCACCCGAGCACATCGCCCTTGTTGTTCGCGTAGCTCGACCACAGAAGCGCGCCATCTTCAGCGATGAGCGCCGCCTTGAAAGTGGTCGAACCCGCATCGATGCCGAGGAATGCCGTGCCGCGATAGCTCTCGAGCTCGGCGCGACGCACCGTTTCGGCGTCGTGGCGCGTCTTGAATTCTTGTAGCTCATCGTCGTTTGCGAAGAGCGGCGCCAAGCGCACGACCTCCGAACCCTGCACGTCGCCCAGATTCTCAAGGCGCGTGACCAGGTCGGAGAGCTTTTCGGGCTTGGCATTCTCTGCCTTCGCGCCTGCGATCGCGCAACCGCTCGCAACGAAGAGGTGTGCGTTCTCGGGCACGATGGTGTGGTCTTCGTCCAGCTCGAGCGTTTCATAGAAGCGCTCGCGCAGCTGCGGCAGGTACTGCAGCGGGCCGCCCAAGAACGCGACGTTGCCGCGAATGGGACGACCGCACGCAAGACCCGAGATAGTCTGCGTGACGACCGATTGGAAGATGGATGCCGCGATATCCTGCTTCTTCGCGCCTTCGTTCAGAAGCGGCTGCACGTCGGTCTTAGCGAACACGCCGCAACGCGAGGCGATGGGATACAGGATGGTATGGCTTTCCGCAAGTTCATTGAGGCCAGTGGCATCAGTGTCGAGCAGCGCAGCCATCTGGTCGATGAATGCGCCCGTACCGCCTGCACACGTACCGTTCATGCGCTGTTCGATGCCATCGTCGAAGTAGATGATCTTCGCGTCTTCGCCGCCCAGCTCGATGGCCACGTCGGTCTTCGGGATGAAAGTCTCCACCGCCGTCTTCGACGCGATGACCTCCTGTACGAATTCGATACCGAGCCATTGAGAGAGCAGAAGACCACCGGAGCCGGTGATAGCTACCGTGACCTCTTGATCGGGAAGTTGTTGTGCTGCCTCTTTCAGCACCTCAAGAACAGTAGCGCGCACATCGGCGTGGTGGCGTTTATAGACCGCGAATACGATTTCATTTTGGTCGTTCAACACCGCGGCTTTCACGGTGGTGGAACCGACATCTACACCAAGGTGCAGATTTGGTAAGGTAGTTGAATCATTCATATGGCTATTTTACTGAACATTATTTATCCTTAAACAGTCAACAGCCCTTTTTCGAAGGAATACCATGCAAATTACACCTGAAGAGATCGCTGAAACGCTCGCGATGGTGAGCAAGCAACACCTGGATATTCGCACGATCACGCTCGGCCTCAACCTGCGCGGTTGCAGCCACGAAGATGTCGATACGATCGCGCGCAAGGTCTACGATCGCCTCACCACAGCGGCAGAGAATCTGGTGCCAACGGCAGACCAGCTCGAGCGCGAATATGGCATTCCGATCGTGAACAAGCGCATCTCGGTCACCCCGATCGCAGAGATCTGCGCTGCAGCCACCTCAGCCGACCTCTCTCCCATCGCGCGTGCGATGGATAAGGCGGGCGCTGAAGTGGGCGTCGATTTCATCGGTGGTTTCTCTGCGCTCGTGCATAAGGGTGCCTCCGCTGCCGACCACAAGGTCATAGACTCGATCCCCGAAGCGCTGGCCACCACTGAACGCGTGTGCGCATCCGTGAACGTCGGTTCGACGCGCGCAGGCATCAACATGGATGCTGTCTTCAAGATGGCAGGCATCGTGCGCAAAGCGGCGGAACTCACGGCCGATCGCCAGTGCATCGGTGCTGGTAAGCTGGTTGTTTTCTGTAACGCTGTGGAGGACAATCCGTTCATGGCGGGCGCATTCCATGGTTCGGGCGAAGCCGATTCCGTCGTGAACGTGGGCGTGTCCGGTCCTGGCGTCGTGAACGCCGTGCTGCGTGGCATCTCGCCGGAAGCTGACCTCACCAGCATCGCGGAAGCCATCAAGGCAACTGCGTTCAAGATCACGCGCGCAGGCGAGCTCATCTCACGCGAGGCGAGCAAGCGCCTTGGCGTTGAAAAGGGTATCCTCGACCTATCGCTGGCACCTACCCCTGCTGAGAGCGATTCGGTCGCCGAGATCATCGAGGCGATCGGCGTTGGCCAATGCGGCGGTCCCGGCACCACGGCAGCGCTCGCGATGTTGAACGACGCCGTGAAGAAAGGTGGCGTCATGGCCTCTTCTTCGGTCGGTGGTCTGTCGGGCGCGTTCATTCCGGTCTCGGAAGATGCCGGCATGATCAAAGCCGCAGAAGACGGGGCGCTCTCCATCGAGAAGCTCGAAGCGATGACCTGCGTCTGCTCGGTCGGCCTTGACATGATCGCTGTGCCAGGAGACACGAGCGTGGAGACGATCTTCGGCATCATCGCAGATGAATGCGCGATCGGCATGATCAACAACAAGACCACCGCCGTACGCCTCATCCCTGCTATCGGCCACAAGGTGGGCGATCAGCTCGATTTCGGCGGTCTGCTCGGCTATGCGCCGGTCATGCCCGTGAATCAGTTCGCAGGGACCGTGTTCGCTCATCGCGGCGGTCGCATGCCTGCCCCGCTCAACTCGCTCAAGAACTAGCTCAAGAACGAAGTCAGAACTAAACGCGAACACGATACAGTCGATTTCAAACCAACTCAGGCGGTATGAATTCGTATCCGCGACCAACCGAAGCCAGCTTTTGCAGTGAAAACACGCTTTTCTGCTAGAGAAATACGATTGTATGCACTTGGCATCACGATGATCGAACTGCAACCTGCGATTTTACGCTCACATCGTTAAATTGCCGAAAGAATAGGGTACAAAACGAGCTCATTTTGTACCCTTTTGTGCATACGAACGCAAATCTCTTGCATTTTTTAGCCAAACCACTGCAAAAGTGCTGCGAATTTGCGGTTGTACGCACAGTTGCGGTCGCACGCACGACCGAGCACGATTCAGCGTCCAAGCTGAAGGGAAACCAGAGCCGACAAATAACAATATGAACAGCGAAACGACTTAAGTACTAGCGGTAGAGCGCGTAGACCAGGTACTCGATATTGCCTTCAGCACCCTTGAGAGGCGATTCGATCACGCCCTCGATGTCAAAACCGACCGCTTCGAGCGCGGTCTCGACTTCGGCGACCACGCGCGCGCGGACCGCGTCATCAGTGACGATACCACCCTCGGTCTCGTCATGCTGGCTTTCGAATTGAGGCTTGATCAGTCCCAAGAAGATGCTTCCGTCATGCGCGAGCGCAGCGAATACGGCTGCAAGCGACGCCATGCCGATGAACGAAAGATCGCACACGATCACATCGAAGGGCGCGCCCAGGCTTTCCGGAGACGCAAGACGGATATTGGTACGCTCGAACACCTTCACCCGTTCGTCCTGACGGATCTTCCAAGCGAGCTGTCCGTAATTCACGTCAACGCAGGCGACTTCAGCTGCTCCTGCTTGTAAAAGACAGTCCGTGAAACCGCCCGTTGACGAGCCGATATCGATACAGCGCCTGCCCGAAACATCGACCGCGAACGCATCGAGCGCGCCTTGCAGCTTATGGCCGCCACGCGACACGAACGATCGCCCGTTCGCATCCGAGGGATTCCTCCGCTTCTTCGACTTGATGAAGATATCAGCATCGGGCGAGACCTTGAGGGCAGCGCTCGAGACGTACACGTCGTCAACGCGCACCTCGCGCGCGATGACCGCGCGCAATGCCGCGTCCGTATCAGGGAAATAGCCCTGTTCAACGAGTATTTCATCGAGTCGTTGCTTCTTCATCGCATCATGCGCTCAAGTCGTCGGGGATACCACCTTCATCGAGGATGCGCAAGAATTGTCGTTCGGTCAAGATCGGCACGCCCAGTGTCTCCGCTTTCGTGCGCTTCGATCCCGCATCTTGCCCGCAGATCACATAGCTCGTCTTCTTCGACACGCTGCCCGAGACCTTCGCTCCCAGCGCCTTCAAGCGCTCGCCTGCTTCATCGCGCGTCATGCCCGATTCGACCAAGCTTCCGGTCAAAACGAACGTCAAACCATCAAGAGGCTGCTCCCCCTTCTCGACGATCTCTTCCGCGAGCACGAACCCTTCGGATTCCAAACGTGCCAGCACCGCCTGGTTCACCTCGTTCGCCAAGAACGAATGCACGCTCTCCGCGATGACGAGCCCGATGCCAGGAATGGCCGAAAGTTCTTCGACGCTAGCCTGCGAAAGCGCAGCGATGGATGGATAGGCCTGCACCAGCATCTCTGCCGTAGTCTTACCCACATGACGAATACCCAGTCCGAACACGAGACGCGCGAGCGGACGCGTCTTCGATTCGGCGAGCGCAGCAACGAGCTTCTGCGCCACCGTCTCGCCGAGCAGGATCGGATCGCCGTCTTTGTTCACGCGGTTCATATCGAGCGCAGCTAGCTGCGTTTCCGTAAGCTGATAATAATCAGCAACATCCTTCACCTTGCCCGTCGCGAGCAGGCGACCGATGATCTCATCCCCCATGCCCTCGATATCCAGCGCACCACGGCTCGCCCAATGGAGCAAGCGTTCCTTCGCCTGTGCCGGACAATCGAGCGAAACACAGCGGTAGACCGCCTCGCCTTCCTCACGCACGACCGGAGAACCGCAGCTCGGACACGTGGTGGACATCTGCCACGGCATCGAATCAGCAGGACGCAGCGAAAGGATGGGGCCGAGCACTTCGGGGATCACATCCCCCGCCTTGCGCACCACGACCGTGTCGCCGATGCGCAGATTCTTCCGCTCGATCTCGTCGCTGTTATGGAGCGTCGCACGCGCCACGACCGAACCTGCAACGCGTACGGGTTCGAGTTCCGCGACTGGCGTCTGCGCGCCCGTACGACCGACCTGAATCGTGATATCGCGCAGAAGCGTCGTCTTCTCTTCAGGCGGGAACTTGTACGCGATCGCCCAGCGCGGCGCGCGCGCAGTATAGCCCAGTTCACGCTGCTGGACGAACGAATCGATCTTCACGACCACGCCGTCGATGTCGTAAGCGAGTCCATCGCGCATCTCGAGACAGTGCTTGCAGAAATCGAGCACTTCCTTGCGTGATTCACAGCGCTTCACATCAGGGTTGACATGGAACCCGCAAGCACGTAGCCACTCGAGCAATTCCCATTGTGAATTCGCGGTGATACGCGCATCGTCTCCGATCGCATAGATGAACGTCGAAAGATCGCGATCAGCCGTTACGTGATAATCCTTCTGACGCAAGCTGCCTGCTGCAGCATTGCGCGGGTTCGCGAAGACCGCCTTACCCTCTTCTTCGGCCTGACGATTCAGCTTCTCGAAGCTCGCTTTCGACATGTAGATCTCGCCACGCACCTCGATGGACTCATCCGCATTCACGATGCCCGCCATGCCAGCCTTCGAAAGCTGCAGCGGCACATCGCGCACCGTGCGCACGTTCACGGTCACATCTTCGCCCGTGGTACCATCGCCGCGCGTCGCCGCGACAACGAGCGATCCCTGGTCATACGTGAGCGCGATCGAGGAACCATCGATCTTGAGCTCGCACACGACTGGTACGAATCGCCCGAAATGACCCTCCATGCGATCCATCCACGCTTCAAGCTCGTCGGTATCGAGCGCGTTGTCGAGCGAGAACATGCGATTCGCATGTCGTACAGGGTTGAACTGCGTGGCTACCGCACCACCCACGCGCTGAGTCGGCGACGAAGGATCGAGGAACTGCGGATGCCGCTTCTCCAACTTATCCAGATCACGCAGAAGCGAATCGAACGCCGCATCGGAGATCTCGGGCGCATCCTTCACATAGTAGAGATAGCTGTGATGCTCGATCTCGTCGCGCAGTTTCTGAATGCGCTGACGAGCATCGTCCTGACTCGAACCGCTGGTCATCGCACCGCTCCTTCATCGTCGATCGAATCCAGATATTCATGAAGCGCCTCGGGTAGCGCATCGATCACATCTTCAGCGCACACGCTCACTTCCGTCATGCATTCCGCTGCGATCAAGCCCGCCTTCGCATGGAGCGCAACGCCCAAGAACGCCGCCACGAACGGATCGAGCCCCTGCGCCAAGAGACCACCGATCGAGCCCGAGAGCACATCGCCCGTCCCCGCCTTCGCGAGCGCAGGCGTGCCGTGCGTGAACACTTCGGTCCGCGATCCATCGGAGATGATGGTCTCAGGACCTTTCAGAACGACGATCGCCTTATATGAGCGCGCGAGCTTCTCGGCTGCCTTGTAGCCATCGTCGAGCGAGATGCCCGCAGGCTTCGCAAGCCGCGCCGCCTCGCCCGCATGAGGAGTGAGCACGGTGACGCGCTTCTTCGCTGCGCGCTTGCGCAACGCCTTACGGCCCTCTTTCGTACCGATGAACGACAGCGCTCCCCCATCAAGCAACAGCGGATGCTTCACACGAGCGACCAGATTCGCGCACAGCTCTTCAGCGAGCTCATCATCCGCATCGATGCCAGGGCCGCACACGACCGCACCAGGGTGACCAGGTGATATGAGTCGTTTCGCTTTGCATTCCTTGAACGAGCGCACCACCAGCGACGGCCTGCGGATCTGCAGGATCTTCCGATTCTGAGGCGCAGTGAACACCTCGGTATAGCCGGCGCCCACGTATTGGGTCGCCCACGCTGAAAGACAGGCTGCCCCGGGATACGGTTCAGAACCTGCCACCACCACGCATTTTCCGCGTGAATACTTATTCGCTTGAGGATCGGGAAGCGGAATCGCCCGTGCAAGATCCGATTTGATGAACATAGGTCTTCCTCTCGTTCGAGACGATACAGAAGATTATAGTTCATCGAGCATCGAACGAACCTCTTTGAACTGACGATGAAGGTCTTGCAGCGGGTCTTCTTGCTTGGGCTGTTCTTCAGGCTCGCCTACCAAGGCCAGCACGCATGCGACCGCATCGTCTTGCGTGTACGAGAGCGAGATGGGAATATCGCGTATCTCGAGCTCGCGCGCCTTTTCAGCAGCGCGACCGAACAGCTTCACCTGCGGCTTTCCCTTCGCATTCAGCACCACTTCGACATCGCGCACGCCGATGCCTTCGCTGAACCCCGTACCGAGCGCTTTGAGCACCGCTTCTTTCGCTGCGAAACGCGCCGCATAGTGACATTCCGGGCGCGCGGTCTTCTCGCAGTAGGCGCGCTCTTCCTCGGAGAACACGCGCGTCTTGAAGCTGGGCGTTCGCTCGAGGATGGAGCGCATGCGCTCGATCTCGACGATATCCACGCCGATCGAATGCGGACTCTCGAGACTGATGCTGTCGTCGAAATTCTGCGCGATCGCCTCTGCGACCGCAGTATTCTCTTGTGTCGACTCTGATACGGATGCCTGATCGATCATGAAGTTCCCCTACTCCACCGTGACCGATTTCGCCAGGTTACGCGGCTGATCGACGTCACAGCCGCGATTCACCGCGACCGCACGCGCCAGCAGCTGCAGCGGCACGCTGGCCGTGATGGGCATGAACGAGTCGCGCACGCGCGGGATATAGATGACCTTGTCGGCGACCTTCTTGATGTCCAGATCGCCTTCGGTCGCGATGGCGATGATGGTCGCGCCACGCGTCTTCGATTCTTCCAGATTCGAGATGGTCTTATCATAGGTCGGGCTCTGCGTCGCCACCGCGACGACCGGGAACCCTTCCTCGATCAGTGCGATCGGACCATGCTTCATCTCGCCCGCGGGATAAGACTCAGCATGCACGTAGCTGATCTCCTTCATCTTGAGCGCGCCTTCATGGCAGGTGACCGCTGCCAGATCGCGCCCGATATAGAACGCAGAAGTCTTGCCCTCGAAAAGCTCTGCCGCCTCTTCGATGGCCTGCGTATCTTGCAGGATCTCTTCGATCTGCTCGGCCGTGTCGGCGAGTTCCGTGAACAACATACGCGTCTGCGGAAGCGTGAGCTTGCCCTTCACGCGACCCAACATGAGCGCCATGAGCGTGAGGCTGACCACCTGCCCGATGAACGATTTGGTGGAAGCGACCGCGATCTCCTTGTTCGCCTTCGTGTAGATGACGCCATCGGATTCACGCGCGACGGGCGATCCGATCACGTTCGTGATACCGAACACCTTCGCGCCGCGAATGCGCGCGTCGCGAATGGCTGCCAACGTATCGGCGGTCTCACCCGACTGAGACACCGCCACCACCAACGTGGTAGGCGTGATGATGGGATTGCGATAGCGGAATTCGGAGGCTACCTCGACCTCGGTCGGAATGCGCGCCCACGTCTCGATGAGATTCTTCGCGATGAGGCCGGCATGGTAGCTAGTGCCACACCCGATGATGTAGACGCGATCGACATAGTTCAGCTCTTGGCGCGTAAGGGAAAGCTCGTCGATCACGATCTCCTGATCAGAAAGACGACCTGCCAAGGTATCACGCACGACGCGCGGCTGTTCATGGATCTCCTTCAACATGAAGTCGGGATAGCCACCACGCTCCGCCACGTCGACATCCCAATCGATGTGCGTCACCTCGGGCTCGATAGTATTACCGAAACGATCGTAATACTTGATGTCTTCAGGTGTAGCGACCGCGAACTGATTGTCTTCCAGGATGACCACATCGCGCGTCGCCTGTACGAGCGCCACGATATCGGAAGCCACGTAAGAGCCCGTGTCGTCCTTACCGATGACGATCGGCGAATCCTTGCGGGTGATGACCAGCTTGCCTGGCTCGTCAGTGCACATGACCGCGATGCCGTAAGCACCGATCAACTGCGAAGAAGCCTGTTGCACCGCTTCGAGCAGATCGCCACGGTACAGGTCTTCGACCAAGTGCGCGACCACCTCGGTATCGGTGTCCGATGAGAAGACATGTCCTTTCAGGATGAGACTCTCACGCAGTTCGTTGAAATTCTCGATGATGCCGTTATGAACAACAGCGATATTATCCGAACAGCTGGTATGAGGATGGGCATTGCGTTCGCTCGGCGCGCCATGCGTCGCCCAACGCGTATGACCGATGCCGCACGTACCCGTGCAATCAGAATCACCAAGAGCGGCCACTAATTCAGCGACCTTACCCTGCCTGCGCACGACTTCGATCTCTGATCCATCATATACTGCGATGCCTGCTGAATCGTAACCACGGTATTCAAGATGCTGCAAGCCATCGATGAGGATGCCCTTGGCCTGCTGCGATCCCGTATAACCAACAATTCCACACATACAGGAAACTCCTTTAGTTCGAATAACCGCCTTATTCTACAATACCCGCACGCAGCTTTTCTACAGTACGCAGGTCGTACGGCGCTTCTCGATGAATAAAACAAAAGGAAGCCGCCACATGGGCAGCTTCCTTCATATCGATGGATTCGGATGCGCGTGGAGCGCTATGCTTCGCGCTGCTCCACCGTGATCTTCGCGTTATCCAAGACCCAATCGCCCGCCTTCATGCGGCTGGCTGCTTCCTTGAGCAGGAATGCGCGACCGGATGCCTGCATCTGATCGAAAATCTCTTCTTCTTGACCAGGTGCCATAGCGGTGAGCGTGCGCTTCAGATCTTCCACGGTGACCTCCAGGCCTTCATGACGGAAGATCGCATCGAGCACGAAACCTTGGATGAGCTGGGCCTGCGCCTGATTCGCCAGCGATGCGCGGATCTGCTTTTCGTCGGTCTTCTGCTCGAGCATGAAGTCCATGAGCGTGCGGCCCTGCTGCGCGAGCTCCATCTTGAAGCCCTCCAGCATGTCGGTGGTCATCGCATCGATCATCTTCGGAGCGATCTGGCCATCGAAACGCTTGGCATATTCAGCCATGACCGCGTTGGTCTTGGCGGAATCGAGCTGCTCTTCCTTCACCTTTTCGGACGTGGCACGGAACTGTTCGCGCAATTGCTCGACGTTCTCGACACCCATGCCCTTCAGGTTGGTAGCGACCCATTCATCGGTGACTTCAGGGATGATGGTCTCTTCCTCGCCCGTTTCAGGATCGACCTTGACCGTTGCGAACTGGCTCGCCAGCATGTGCAACTGCAGGTCGATGTCCTGTTCGGTGACGTCGAGCGGAGCGAGCACGGAAACCTCGACCGGATCATAGCTGGTAAGCTCGTATTCAGGCTTCGCGAGGATCTTCACATTGAACGTGAATTCCTTGCCCTCTTCCGGATCGGCTTCCGCGTTCACATCTGAAGATGTCATCGGGATGATGTTCGCTTCATCGAGCGCGAACGGGATGAGATAGCTGATGACCGCAGAAGAGACCGCATCGCGCGCCTCTTCAGGGCTCATCGCGTTGTAGATCTTCTGCAGCGCGGTCTCGCCTTCAAGGCCGTGCAGCTGGAACTGGTCGATGAACACATCGAGGCCATCCGTGAAGGCCTTGTCGACCTCTTCAGGCGTTGCCGTGATGGCGAGTTCTACCTCGCCATCGACCTCTCCGACCTTCTCGACCTTCATGAGCGAGCCGCCTTCGCGACCTCGACGAGCGCAGCGAATGCCTGCGGATCGTTGATGGCCATGTCGGAGAGCACCTTACGGTCGAGCTCGACGCCAGCCTTCTTCAAGCCGTCCATGAACACGGAATAGGAAAGGCCGTTCATACGAGCAGCTGCGTTGATGCGGGTGATCCAAAGACGACGGATCTCGCGCTTCTTGTTGCGACGGTCGCGATAGGCATACTGGAGAGAATGCTGGACCTGCTCTTTAGCAGCGCGGTAGGAACGAGACTTGGCACCGTAATAACCCTTTGCGCGGTTGAGAACGGTGTGACGCTTTTTGTGTGCTGAAACAGCGCGTTTTACACGAGGCATGCTGAATATCCTCCCTTACTTATCGAAGACCAAGATTACGTGCGATTACTTTCTGATCCGCAGCGGAAACTTCGGTCTCGTGACGGAAGTTGCGCTTACGCTTTTGGCTCTTTTTGGTCATGATGTGAGACTTGTAAGCCTTAGCACGCATGATCTTGCCAGATCCGGTGACGCGAAAACGCTTCGCAGTGCCGGAATGAGTCTTCATCTTAGGCATTATTCATCCTTTCCTTTTTCATCTTTCTTCTTCTTGACCGTTGTTGGCAACGGCGAGATGAGCATATGCATGTTGCGACCTTCCATCTTCGGTTGGTTCTCGATGACCGCAACATCTTTCAGATCGTCCGCCAGGCGCTCGAGGATGCTGAGACCCTGTTCAGGGTGAGACATCTCACGTCCACGGAACATGATGGTGATCTTGACCTTGGAACCCGCCTCGAGGAAGCGCATGACGTGCTTCTTCTTGGTGGTGTAGTCGCCCACGTCGATCTTCGGGCGGAACTTCATTTCCTTGGTCTCGACCTTGCTCTGGTTCTTGCGAGCCTGCTTAGCACGGATCGCCTGGTCGTACTTGAACTTTCCATAGTCCATGATGCGACACACGGGCGGTTCGGCCTGAGGCGCGATCTCCACCAGATCGTAGCCCTCGTCATCAGCGATGCGTTGGGCCTGCTCAACAGGATAGATGCCCATCTGAGTTCCGTCGTAAGCGATCAGACGGCACTCTTTTGCGCGAATCTCGTCGTTGAGCCGTGGTTCTTGGGCTGCTATTGCGCCCACCTCCTCTTTCCTTTTCGCTTTCGGCGCGCTTTCGGCGACACCGAACTACGTTTCCCTGCTGATAAACGAAAGACCTGCACACGGCAGGCCACAAGAATATCCATCCAAAGACGTCTTATTCGAATGACCCATCGGCTTGCATGAAGCACCGAACCAGGTGAAGGCGAATGCCTTGCTTGTGTTCAACAGCTTGTGCATCATAGCACACAACGCACGTGCGTGCGAGCAGATTTTACGAATCGACCGAATTGATCGACACGAGCACCGTGCGAACGGTCTTCGCGAGGTTGTTCTCCTCGATGGCTTGCGCGTAATCATAGTCGAGCAGTACGCTCCATTCGAGTTGCTGATCGGCCACATCGCTCCCCGTTCCGACGAACTGATAGCGCTCCTCTACGATGGTCTTACCGCTCGAATCGTAGTGCGCATACGCATCCTTCGCGGGAGCCGTGACCGGATCGGGCTGGATCGCCACGAGACCCGCGCCTTCGAGCAAGCGCTCGATGAGATGCGCCTCATCGACGATGCGATCGAACGGCAGGTTCGCGCATGAGAGATCGTTGATGTTGATCTGGTAGTTCGCCTGCACCACGCGTCCGCTCTTATCGAGATAGAGATGCGTGAGCGCCATGCCGGTCTGGATGGAAGCGCTCTCTTCACCCAAAAGAACCGTAACCTCGGTCAGACCACCTGCGACCAGCGTCGGGTCGCCATCGATCTCGGCGCCATGGCCGATCAGCTCGAGCGCTTTGTCAAGATCGGCTCCCATCAACTCGGTCAGATCGACCACCTCGATAGGATCGGTATCGTAATAGCCTTCTTTCTCAGCCTCTTTCAATGCTCTCTCTTCCGCTTCGGCCTCTGCCTGCGCCGAATGTGAGACGGTCTGCGCTTGAGGTGCGGATGCGACGACCAGGGCGACGACGAGCGCGACGAGAATGACCGCGAGCGCCACGATAACGCCTATCAAGATCTTCGTCGTATGTTTCCCTGAATGCTCCATGCCGCTCTCCTACCTGATGAAGTTGAAATACACGAGGAATGCCACGATGAGCACGATCAAGCAGACGATGATGATGCCCTGCATGCGCTGGAAGGGGATCTGGTCATCGTCGCTTGCATCATCATCCTGAAGCAGCTCCTCCGATCCGCTGAACACCACAGGGTCAGCGTCAGAGCGAGCACGATCGCCCTGAGACGCAGCGACACGACCCGAGTCCGAAGCGGTCTCTGTCGGCTCGCTCGCCACCGGTGCGGCCGACGAAACGACGATCGTCTCTTCCCCATCGACGACCTCGCGTCTCGTACGTACGCCCGCTTCTTCTTCAGCGACACCCGTATCGACCGAGATGAGCGAATATTTCTTATCTTCTGATGCCACGTGCGACCTTCGTTCGAATGCGTACGATGCCTACTGGAACGACGCCGAGAGCTCTGCAGCCAGTTCATCGCCCACCTTAGCGGCAGCTTGCGCGCTCTCACCCGTTGTGAACAGGTAGATCTTGATCTTGGGCTCAGTACCGCTCGGGCGAACGATCACCTTGCAACCATCCTGCAGGTCGAACTCGATCACGTTCGCGCTCGGCAGATCGCCCACGCCCTCACGATAATCGAGCGTCCGAAGCACGTCCTTGCCCGCAATGGAACTCATGCCATTCGCGCGCAGATCGTCCATGATCTGCGCCATGCGGGCAGCACCCGCTGCACCCTCGAAGGTGAAGGAGAGCGTGCGATTATGGTGATAGCCGTGCTTCTTGTACAGATCCTGCATGGCTTGGTAGAGATTCTTGCCTTGCGCACGATAGTAACGCGCCATCTGACAGATGAGCATAGAAGCAACGATCGCGTCCTTATCGCGCGCGTGGCTGCCTGCCAAATATCCATAGCTTTCCTCGAAACCGAAGATGAATCGGTCGAGCTGTCCTGCTTCTTCCAATTCGCGCTGAATGCCGCCGATATACTTGAAGCCGGTCAGCACGCGCTTCACTTCCACACCATAGTCCGCTGCGATAACATCCGCCATACTGGTCGAGACGATGGTGGTGACCGCGATAGGATTCGCGGGCATCTTACCCAGTTCGTGTCGCATGCGACAAATGTAGTCGAGCAGGAGCGCACCGGTCTCGTTACCGGTGAGCAGCTGATATTCATCGCCATCCTTCACCGCGATACCGACGCGATCGGCGTCCGGATCGGTAGCCAGGAGCAGATCGGGCTTCACCTGTTCGCACAGCGCGATACCACGCTCGAGCGCCTCGCGGATCTCAGGGTTCGGATAGGGGCAGGTTGGGAAATTGCCATCTGGGTACGCTTGCTCGCCCACGATGAACATATCGCGCACGTCGATGCGCTCGAGGATACGATTGACGCACTCGAGACCCGTGCCGTTCAAAGGCGTATAGACCACACGCAGATCGCCTGTTTCACCTGCCGGTTCGAGGCTCTGCTCGTAAACCGCATCGAGATAGGCATCGAGCACTTCTTCGTTGATATAGGAGACCAGACCGCTCTCGATAGCTGTCTGGAAGTCCATCACGCACACGTCTTCGAACACGTCGACCTGCTCGATGGCCGCCGTAATGGCATCGGCGATCTCGTCGGTGATCTGACAACCATCGGGGCCGTACACTTTATACCCGTTGTAAGCGCTAGGATTATGACTCGCCGTCACGTTGATACCGATCGCGCAACCGAGATAGCGCGTCGCGAACGAGAGCGCCGGGGTGGGCTCGAGACGCGAATAGAGATGCGACTTGATGCCGTTGGCCGCCAGCACACCCGCAGCGGTCTCGGCGAACAAGCGCGAGTTGATGCGCGAATCGAAGCAGATCGCCACCGTGCCACTCGGACCGACATGGGTCTTGATGTAATCCGCGATTCCCTGAGTCGCACGACCGACCGTATGGATGTTCATGCGGTTCGTCCCCGCTCCCAACACCCCGCGCAAACCCGCCGTACCGAATTCGAGCTCTTGGTAAAACGCGTCCTCGATCGCAGCAGCATCTCCTACCGCCTGCATCTCAGCAAGCTGTGCTGCCAAGATCGGGTCCGTGACCTTCTCGCACCATCGAGCGAATTCACGCTGGAAATCCATGACACCTGCCTTTTTCTTCTCGTCTTTCATCTTCTACATGCAAAATGCTTTCAACGAAGGCTCCGAACAGGCAAAACCTCGTTCGCCTTTCGTCATCGCCATACGTTTTCATACCTTTAAAAGTATACGACAAGATGCATCGTTCACCATTAGTAAACAGATCAGCACATGTCCGATGATCTCTCTTGATAATTCCTACTAAAATGGTAGTATTTTAGCCCATGAACGGTCGCATTCAGCATCGGAGGGTGTCAATGCCCTAACAGAAAGGCGCTCGCCGCATTCGGAACTGCTATAGTGACCATGAGGTTTTTACCAATAACACGTACGTTATGAGGAGAGAACGTGCTTGAACTGAAGAATATCGTGTTCGAGGTTCCCGTTGCGGAAGGCTCGAACGAAACGAAACGGATCATAGATGACATCTCGCTCACGATCGATGCGAACAAATTCGTCGTCATCACCGGCCCGAACGGTGGTGGCAAGTCGACGCTCGCTAAATTGATCATGGGCATCGAACAGCCCACGTCGGGCAAGATCTTCTTCGAGGGGCAAGACATCACGCATATGTCCATCACCGAACGCGCTCGTCTTGGCATCGGCTATGGCTTCCAGCAGCCAGCGCGCTTCAAGGGCATGAAGGTGAAGAAGCTGCTCGAACTGGCCGCCGGCAAGCGCCTTCCGATGCTCGCCTGCAACGAATACTTAGGCGAAGTCGGCCTGTGCTCAGCGAATTACCTGACGCGCGAGGTCGACAAGAGCCTCTCGGGCGGCGAACTGAAGCGTATCGAGATCGCGACCGTGTTGGCCGCTAATCCCGACCTGGCTATCTACGACGAACCCGAAGCAGGCATCGACCTATGGAGCTTCGATCGTCTCACGCAAACATTCGAACAACTTTACAAACAAGATAACGGCAAATCGATCATCATCATCTCGCACCAAGAACGCATCATCGAACTTGCGGACGAGATCATCTGCCTGCGTGCAGGCAAGATCGAATCGCAGGGCACCGTGGAAGAGATCCTTCCCCAACTGGGCCTTTCAGCGAAGGACAATTCCTATTGTTCATTCACCGAGCCGCCTGACCTGCATCTGACCGAGATCTCTACTACTTGTTAGGAGCAACCATGGCTGTTGATCTTTCACCTATCGACGCGGATCTGCTACAAACGCTCACTGACGTTCACGGCATTCCTGCAGGCGCATATAACATCCGTAAGGATGGCGAGCTGCTCACGCGCAGCTCTTCGGCGAACATCGAGATCGCGACGAAGACCGATAACCCCGGCATCGATATCTTCATCAAAGAAGGTACGCGGGGCGAGAAGGTCTACATTCCCGTCATCCTTTCGAAGGCGGGCATGACCGACGTGGTCTACAACACTTTCCACATCGCGGACAATTGCGATGTCACCATCATCGCGGGCTGCGGTATCCACAACGATGCGCACGAAAAGGCCGAACACGATGGTATCCATACGTTCGAGATCGGCAACAACTCGCGCGTCAAGTACGTCGAGCGTCACTACGGCGAAGGCGCGGGCGATGGCGAGCGCGTGCTGAACCCGGTCACGAAGGTCTACATGGGAAGCGACTCCTATTGCGAGATGGAGCTTTCCCAGATCGGCGGCGTCACTTCCACTCAGCGCGATACTGATGCAGTAGTGGGCGAAGGCTCGAAGCTCGTGCTGCTCGAGAAGCTGCTGACCGAGAACGAACAGGTCGCCGTCTCGAACATGAAGGTCGAGCTGAAGGGTGACGATTCGAACGTGCAGGTCATCTCACGCAGCGTTGCGAAGGACGACTCGAAGCAGACGTTCAATCCGCTCGTCATCGGCGAAGCGGCCTGTAACGCGCATGTGCAGTGCGACGCCATCATCATGGGCAACGCTACCGTCACTGCCATCCCTGGCATCGAAGCTGCCCACGAAGATGCGCAACTGGTGCATGAAGCCGCCATCGGCAAGATCGCGGGCGAGCAGATCACGAAGCTCATGACGCTCGGTCTTACCGAAGAAGAAGCCGAAGCGGAGATCCTGGACGACTTCCTAAGTTAAGGCTCTTGCCGCTCCTCCAAAAGCGCGTGCCACCGTCGCGTAAGAGCGCCCTTGCGCGCTCTTCCCTCGCTATAGTGAACACTGTAATGATCGTTCACTAACGCGAAAGGGAACACTCGTGGCTCAAGAGACACTGAACGAGAGCATCACCGTGAACGTTTCGAGCACCGAAGCGCTCACGCCCGCCCAGATCACCACAAAAGCTGAAGACCTCGGCATCACCAAGACCGAAATGTCGTTCGGGCGCAGTTTCATGCTTTCCATCATGGCGGGTGCGTTCATCTCGATGGGCGCGATGTTCTTCTGTTTGGTAGTGGGTGACCCGAATCTCCCCTTCGCGATCCAACGCGTGTTGGGTGGCTTCCTGTTCTGTCTCGGCCTGATCCTCGTCGTGGTGGCTGGCGCCGAATTATTCACGGGCAATACCATGATCGTCATGACCGCAGCCAGCAAACGCATCAGATGGAGCGCAGTCTGGAAGAACTGGATCGTCGTCTTCATCGGAAACTTCATCGGAGCACTCGTCATCGTCGGGCTCGTATTCCTCTCGGAGATGCCCAACATGAACGGTGGCCAGATCGGCCAGACCATGGTCAGCGTCGCAGCGGGAAAGATGCATGCAGGTTGGCTCACACTGTTCGCCAAGGGCATCATGTGCAACTTCCTCGTATGTCTAGGCGTTTGGATGGCGTACGCCTCGAAGACCGTTGCAGATAAGATCCTCGCGGTGCTCTTCCCCATCACTGCGTTCGTGGCTTGCGGTTTCGAACACTGCGTGGCTAATATGTTCTTCCTGCCTATGGGCGCGCTGCTCGCCTCGCTCGGCATCGCTCCTGCAGGCATCGATCCTGCCACTGTGGACATGGTGGGCGCGCTCTACAATTGGTCCGCGACCGTCCCCGGCAATATCGTCGGCGGCGCGATCTTCGTCGGCCTTGCCTACTGGTTCATCTACCGCAAGAAGCAGCGTTAAGGGCGATCCATACAGGCATCGGATCACCAGGTGATCGACCTTTTTCGAATGCGGCTTTCGGGCCGCATTCTCTTTTGGCAGGATCCTGCATATTTCCACTTGACAGCGATCCTCTTCTTGATAACATATGAACAGATGTTCATATGTAAGGATGTAGCATGACAGAAGACAAGCATACTGCAGAGAACCTCATGAGCGTGGTAGGCGAAGGCGAGACGCTGCCTGATGAAGAACTGCTCTACGATCTGGCCGATCTATTCAAGACCTTTGGCGACACCACACGCATCAAGATCCTCTATGCTCTCATGAATGGCGATCTCTACGTGAACGATATCGCAGAGATCGTAGGCGTATCCCAAAGCGCTGTATCCCACCAGCTGCGCGTGCTCAAGCAAGCACGCCTGGTGAAGTTCACGCGCGATGGCAAGAACGTCACCTATTCCCTAGCAGACGACCACGTCTACGCCATGCTCTCGCAAGGCCTCACGCATATCTGCGAGTAGCTGCAGAATACGAACACCGATAGCAGATCGAACGACCGATGCGCCCGGTGCGCGTCGACGCGAGAAAGGATCCCTCATGAAGAAGTCGTACAAGCTCGAGAACCTCGGTTGCGCGAACTGCGCTGCGCGCATGGAAGACGACATCAACAAGATCGATGGTGTGGACAAAGCGCAGGTCGTCTTCATGACCTCGAAGCTCAAGATCGAGACCATGCGCGACGATATCGAGGCGATCCTAGACGAAGCGCAGCGCATCATCACGTCGTACGAAGAGGATTGCGTCATCCTTGGCCGCTAGACCACTTCGCATCATATACACCACTCCAGCACCAACGAAGAACGAGGACCACCGACCATGACCAAACGAGGAAAAGAGATACTCCGTGTTGCGATCGGCGCCGCACTGTTCGTGGTAGCGCTCATCGCGCGATCGCTCTTGGAGCCGACGCTGAACGGTCTCCAAGCAGCGCTTCCCTATCCTGTTGCAACGCTCATCCTCTTCCTCATCCCCTACCTCGTGCTCGGCGCGCCCGTGCTCGCGAAGGCAGGGCGCAACATCCGCGCTGGCCACATCTTCGACGAGAACTTCCTCATGTGCGTCGCCACCATCGGCGCGCTCTGTCTGGCAGAATTCCCCGAAGCGGTCGCGGTCATGCTGTTCTATCAGATCGGCGATCTGTTCGAAGACTATGCGGTCGACAGATCGCGCGACTCCATCGCCGAGATGATGGACATCTGCCCTGAACAGGCCTATATCGAACACGATGGCGAGATCGAATCCGTGAACCCCGACGAAGTCGAGATCGGCACCACCATCGTCGTACGCCCTGGCGAGCGTGTTCCTCTCGACGGCATCATCGTGAAGGGTGAGACCGAGCTCGACACCGCCGCGCTCACAGGCGAATCACTGCCGCGTAACGTCTTCACGGGCGACCCCATCGCGAGTGGTTCGATCAACCTCTCGAGCACCATCTACGTCGAAACCACCAAGGAATTCGACGACTCCACGGTCAGTCGCATTCTCGAGCTCGTAGAAGATGCCGCTTCCGAAAAAGCGCCCATGGAGAACTTCATCACACGGTTCGCGCGCTACTACACGCCTATCGTGTGTCTGCTCGCGTTGCTGATCGCTATCATCCCACCTCTCTTCACGGGATTCGACTGGGCGAACTGGATCCAACGTGCGCTCATCTTCCTGGTCGTTTCCTGCCCGTGCGCTCTGGTCATCTCCGTGCCACTCTCGTTCTTCGGTGGCATCGGCGGTGCGTCGAAACGCGGCATCCTCATCAAGGGCAGCAACTACCTTGAAGCGCTCTCGCACGTGAAGACCATCCTCTTCGATAAAACCGGCACCATCACCAAGGGCACGTTCTCGGTCTCGAAGATCTCTCCAGTCGGGATGCCCTCCGAAGACCTGCTGCGCATCGCTGCTATGGCCGAGGCCTACTCCAATCACCCCATCGCGCTATCGATCCGCAAGGAACACGAGGCGCCGCTCGATCTTGATCTCGTCTCTGAAACGACCGAGATCGCAGGTCAGGGCATTCGTTGCATCATCGACGGTCAGGTAGTGCTCGCGGGCAACGCACGCCTGATGGAAGCGAACGGCATCGAAGCGACCCTCAAAGAGACGAAGACCACGGTGCTGCACATCGCTATCGATGGCGCCTATCGTGGCTCTATCGAGGTCGAAGATACGATCAAGGAAGATTCCGCAGCCGCTATCGCGCGCATCAAGGAATTGGGCATTCACCATACCGTCATGCTGACGGGCGACCGAGAAGAGGTCGCAGCTCACATTGCGAAAGAAGCAGGTCTCGACGAATACCATGCTGGCCTGCTGCCTGAGGGCAAGATCGACTTCTTGCGCAGCTATCTGGATGAAACCCCCAAGGGCGACAAGGTCGCGTTCGTAGGGGATGGCATCAACGATGCACCCGCGCTCATTCGCTCGGATGTCGGCATCGCCATGGGTGCGATGGGCTCGGATGCGGCGATCGAGGCAGCCGATGTCGTCTTCATGGACGACAAGCTCTCTCGCCTGGCTGACGGCATTGGCATCTCGCGCAAGACCATGCGCATCGTCTATCAGAACATCGTATTCGCGCTCGGCGTGAAGCTGCTCGTGCTGGTCATGGCTGCGCTCGGTATCGCGAACATGTGGGAAGCGATCTTCGCTGACGTAGGAGTGTCGGTCATCGCGATCCTGAACGCCATGCGCGCGCTGAAAGCGAAGTGAAGCATCATCCGTTATCGAACGCCCAGCTATCGACACCATGATCGCACCAAAACAGAACGCCCCCGCTCATTGAGCAGGGGCGTTCTTCATAGAGCGAAGCGCTCATCGTATGATCGATCGAGCCTCGTATCGGAGACTATCGTCAGGCAGCATCGCGCTGTTTAGTGGGATCCTTCTTGCCATCGGCTCCAACATAGAACTGATCCTTATCGACCCATGAATCAGTGGCCATGATGCCATCGGAACCGACATAATAATCGCCTACCCATTTGCTCACCTGCATAACGCCTGACTCATCGAAGTAGTACCATTTGCCCGAAATAGCCTTCCAGCCAGACACCATCGCACCCGACTCGACGAAATAGTACTTCGCATCCTTATCTTCGAGCCAGCCGACTTGCATCGCACCGCTCTCGCGATCAAGGTGATACCAGGCATTCTTAAGATAGACCCAGCCCGTCTGCATCGCACCTGAATTCTCGTAGTAATACCAGATGCCATCTTCCTTGTTCCAGCCGGTCACCATCGCGCCAGAGCTCGAAAGGAAGTAGGTCTTCTCCTTTATGACATGCTTGCCCGTGAGCATCTTGCCGTCTTCGGGATCAAGATAGTACCACTTGTTCTTCACCTTCGCCCAACCGGTGGTCATCGCACCAGAAGTCTTGAAGTAATACCAGGTACCGTCGATCTTCTGCCAACCGGTCTTCATGGCACCAGAAGCATCCGTATAGTAAGTTGCCTTACCATCATCGACCCAACCAGTGAGCATCTTGCCATCGGAAGCCAGGTAATACCAAACGTTCTTAAGCTTTACCCAACCTGTTTTCATCGCACCTGAATTCTCGTAGTAATACCAGATGCCATCTTCCTTGTTCCAGCCGGTCACCATCGCGCCAGAGCTCGAAAGGAAGTAGGTCTTCTCCTTTATGACATGCTTGCCCGTGAGCATCTTGCCGTCTTCGGGATCGAGATAGTACCACTTGTTCTTCACCTTCGCCCAGCCCGTAGCCATAGCTCCCGAAGCTTTGAAGTAATACCATGTGCCATCAACGAGCTCCCAGCCGGTCTGCATCCATCCTTTTTCGTCGAAGTAATAGGTGCCGGAATCGAGCTTCAGCCAGCCGATAGCCCACTTGCTCTTGCCATAGTCGTACCACCAGCGATCACCGCTCTTGACCCATTTGCCCGTAGGTGGGTTCACTGGCTCAGGATCGACCACTGGGTCTTCGTCATCTGACCCAGAGCCGTTATCGTCGTTACCGCCCTGTTCAGTGTCGTTGCCGCTTCCTTGTTCGTTATCCGAGTCGTCTCCCCCGGTACCCGAGCCGTCACCGGCACCAGAGTCATCGGAGCCATCTCCTTCTTCAGAACCGCTCTCGTCTCCTTCTTCAGGATCCTTACTGGTGGTTGCCTGATCAGCTGCAGAGCCCTCATGTCCATCCTGCGCAAGCCACGCTTCGATCGCGGTAGTATCGGCGATACGGTTGTTATTGCAAGCCAGATATACGAGTGCAGGATTCTTGCTGATATCGAGAGCGGTCAATTCGTTACCTGCGCAATCGAGCGATTCGAGTGCGGTCGCCTTCGACACATCCAAAGAAGCGAGCTCATTGTTAGCGCAATCAAGATCGGTAAGAGCTGTGCACCCCGTCAAATCGAGCGAGGAGATCTTCGTTGATGAGCAGGTAAGCTTCGTAAGGCTTGCACAGCCAGCGACCTTCAGCCCCTCAAGATCGACATTCGAAGCCTGAAAGATCGTGAGCGCTGTGCACTCGCTCACATCGACTGATCTGATAGCGCCGATATCGGAGCCCATCTCGATGCTTCGAACAGGGAATGTCTGGTCAGCGGCGGTCTGGATACCAGACTCTCCACCTTCATCGCCACTTCCTTCTGTTTCCGTCCCCTCAGGGTCGGTAGGATCAGTAGGATCGACAGGATCGGTCGTGCCTGGATCAGGGTTTTCAGGTGTGTCTGCGGTCGAAATGGTCAGAGATGCAGGAACGACCACATCGGTAACGGTCGAGCTCGTCATGCTAACGACATCGATGCGATTCGCATCTTCATCGACCACGCATACATACGTAACGCCATCCTTCTCCACCGATACAGGATCAGCAGCATATGCGAGCGATGGAGACGCGAATGAGAAGAGCGCAGCAGCGAGCAGGCATGCCACGGCGAACACGACACCGCACCGAGCAAGAACGCTCGTCGCGAACGTACGCTCGCCTGTCCCTTCTGATGCAACACCCCCTCTCTGAATATCGCTCATAGAGAGAAAAGAATCGTGAGACATTTCATACTCCTTATCTAGGGGTTGCAGAAAATATCATCTCTATCTTATCGAATAGCGCAAAAGATAACAAAGAACAGCTGAAAGAAACCATGCCTATGAACGACGAGGAGCCGAAGCTCCTCGTTACGATATCGAACATTCTGTCCAGTCAGCGATCATCGCTTCGCGCTCTTGATCCACGCTCCATTCGCACCGACATAGTATTTGTTGTTATCAACCCAGGAACTCGTTACCATCACGCCATTGGAACCGACCCAATACTTACCCCCGATCCACTTGCTCTTCTGCATAGCGCCCGACTGAGCGAAGTAATACCACTTGTTGGATATCTTCTTCCAACCAGTCTGCATCGCTCCCGAGCCATTAGAGTAGTAACGCGATCCTTTCACGTCATAGAAACCGGTCTTCATGGTGCCACTGGAAGGGTCGAGATAATACCACTTATTCTTCACCTTCGCCCATCCTTTGCTCATCGCCCCAGAGCCCTTGAAGTGGTACCACTTCCCGCTCACCTGGCGCCATCCAGTCTGCATAGCGCCAGAAGCATTGGAATAGTAACGCGATCCGCTCACATCATAGAAGCCCGTCTTCATGCGGCCGTTCGCCGGATCGAGGTAATACCATTTGCTCTTCACCTTCTGCCAGCCGGTCTTCATGACGCCAGATCCCGTGTAGTAATACCAACCCGAACGCTCCTTGTTCCACCCGGTCTTCATGGCACCAGAAGATGGATTCAAGTAATAGATCTTGTTCGCGATGAGCTTCTTACCCGTTTGCATCTTGCCATCGGAAGCCAGGTAATACCACGTACCTTTCACCTTCTGCCAGCCGGTCTTCATAGCGCCATCTGAGCCGAGATAGTACCAGGTAGAACCACTCTTGAACCAGCCAGAATTCATATAACCGCTTCCATTGAAGTGATAGCGCTTACCTTTGATGGTGACCCATTCGTTCTTAGGCCACGACTTATTATTCTGAGCTTTCTTGGTAGCGCTATCGTACGAAAACCACCATTTGCCGCCCGACTTCTTCCAGGTGTCCGTAACGGTCGGGGCGCTCGGCTTCGCTTGCGTCGTGATCGTAGTGGCACCAGCACCAGAAGCGATGCCTGACTGATTCACGTTGCTCGAACCATTCGAGCTACCTGAACCGCTCGATCCGCTCGTATTGCTCGAGTTGCCCGAAGAGGAGTTTCCTCCGCTCGTAGAAGGCACCTGGCGCTCGATCTTGAACATGAAGGTTCGTGTGCCCGTATAGCCATTCTTGCCCGTTACCGTGACCGTCGCTGTACCAAGCGCGGTGTTGTTCAAATAGGTGATGTCGTAATCGCGCCCCTTCACCAGGTTTCCATACGCCTGCTTGACGCCCTTCGGATCGGATGTGTACATATTGCCCGTGATCGTCACATCGGGCGTGATCGGTTTGCCTGTATAGACAGCGCTCGTAGGATACGTCCACTTGTATCCTGTCGTATTGATATCTACGGGGAAAACGAGATACGTGATAGGGTCGGACGAGGATCCGTCCGACCCGTGAACCGTAATGGCAACACGACCATAGCCCAATGGGCTATCCCCTATGCCTGTCAGGATCATGGTCGCCTCATTGTATTTAAGGCCATCAGCCCCATCAGACCCATTCACGACGCGCAGGATATCAGGGCGATCCGTCGTCCAAGTGTACGTGACTCCCGGAGTTGGATCTTCCACTGAAAGGTTGAATTGCCCACTATTAAGATGGATCGCAACATTATTAGGCTTGTTTCCGATCGCATCGAGGATCACGAGCTTCTTCTGCTCCGCCTGGGTCGACAACGAATCGGCAGAGGCCTCGATAGATTCCGGTACGCTCGTCGTAGCTTCATCAGCAGAAGCGATCGAGACGGTACCGATCGAAAGCATGAACGCGATGAAAAGAGAAACGAGGATCGAGCGCGTTTTCGTCATGATCTTCATCTGGATCCCTTTCAAGAAAAGATACTAAAAACTCGCCCAGTTTAACAAACCAGGCGAACGATATGAAGCGCTTCCAAGCGTTATGAATCAAAAGAACATGCGAGCATAAGCGTGCTACAGGAGAGCCAAGATGACGCGTGAGCGGCATTTGCCCATCTTGAAATAGAAAGCTTTACCTGCGAGCGACAAGAATACGCTGTTTACCAGCGAGATCATCGACGATGCGGGTGTTAGCGAAGCCATGATCGAGCGTGATGGCACGAGCGGTTTCGAGCGAGTCTTCGAAGAGCTCGACCGCCAGGATGCCACGGGGTTTCAGGAGTGCGAATGCATCATCGATGAAACGACGGAAGAGATCGAGCCCATCCGCTCCCCCGTCCAACGCGAGACGCGGTTCGAATTCGCTCACTTCAGCATCGAGCATATCGACAACGGATGATGGAATATACGGCGGGTTAGAGACGATCGCGTCAAAAGCACCGATGTTCGCAGGATCCTGCATAAGAACCGAGAGCAGATCGCTCTCGAGCACGGTAACGCGATCCGCCACGCCCTGAGCCTCTGCGTTGCGTTGCGCGAGGTCGAGCGCCTCAGACGCGATGTCGAGCGCGACCACTTCCATGTTCGGATGTTCGGTCGCGAGCGCGCACGCGATGCAACCCGAACCCGTGCACAGATCGATCACTCGAATAGGTTGATCCCCTTCACCGTCAAGAGCGATGGACAAACTTCCCTCTGCGGAGGCTCTCGTCTCTCGTTCCGCAGGATCAGTTTCTGAAGCACTTTCAGCCGCGACCTCAACAGTGGCCTGAACGCTATCGCCTATTTTGCGCACAGGGATGAGTTCGCCTGACTCCCTAGGCTCATTCCCTTCACTGGGTTCAGCCTCGAACGCGAAGGCGCTCACTTGCCTGGGGACCGGGAACTGTGCGAGCACCTCGCTCACCAGCACCTCGGTCTCGGGACGCGGGATCAGCACGCCTGGCGCGACCTCCAACACCATATGGCGAAACGGTGCCGTACCGCAGATCAGCTGCAGTGGCTCACCTTGGCCACGGCGCGCGACCCATGCACGCATGGTAGTACGTTCTTCTTCTGAAAGCGGTTTATCGAGATTGGTATAGAGCTCGATGCGCGAAAGCCCCATAGCCTCACCCAGCAACCACTGGGCGGACAAACGCGGCTGCGCATCGCCCTTGTTGGCCAGATAGCCCTCGCACCAATCGAGAATAGCTTTAACGGTCCACGTTTGATCTTGTGGAGCCACGAACTAGACCGCGCTCTCCAGCTTCGCAGCGCGATCGGCCGCCTGAAGCGCGGTGATAAGATCCTGCAGGCCAGCACCGCCCGAGCCCAGCAGTACGCCATTGTAGGTGCCGTTGTAGCCGATGCGATGATCGGTCACGCGATCCTGCGGGCCATTGTAAGTGCGGATCTTCTCGGAGCGATCGCCCGTGCCGATCTGGCTGCGGCGTTCGGCACCTTCAGCAGCCTGCTGATCGGCCAGCATCTTCTCGTACAAACGTGCGCGCAGAACGCTCATCGCAGCGATCTTATTCTGGAGCTGGGATTTCTGGTCCTGTGATTGCACGACCAGACCCGTCGGTAGATGCGTGATGCGCACTGCGGAGTCCGTCGTGTTGACGCACTGACCACCAGGTCCACCCGCACGATACACGTCGATGCGCAGGTCGTTCTGGTTGATCTCGACTTCAACCTCGTCGGCTTCAGGGAGCACGGCGACGGTCGCCGTAGAGGTATGGATGCGACCCTGGCTTTCGGTCTTCGGAACACGCTGCACGCGATGAACGCCCGACTCGAACTTCATGATGGAATAGACGCGGTCGCCCAGCATCTTGAAGGAGATCTCCTTGAAGCCACCGGCTTCAGAGGCGTGCATATCCATGGTCTCGCACTTCCAGCCTTGATCGGACGCGAAACGCGTGTACATGTTGTAGAGGTCGCCTGCGAAGATGGCAGCCTCATCGCCACCCGCACCTGCGCGGATCTCGACGATGATGTCCTTCTCGTCCGCTGGATCGGACGGGATGAGCATGAACTTGATATCCTCTTCGAGCTGCGGCAGACGTGCCTCGATGGTGGAGATCTCTTCTTGCGCGAATTCCTTCATGTCGGAATCGCCCAGCATCTCCTTCGCGGCTGCCAGGTCGTCGAGCAATCCGAGGTATTCCTTGGCCGCACGCGCCAGTTCACCCTGGTTCGCATAGTCCTTCGCAAGCTTGTTGTATTCGGTCTGGTTCGCGACGATGGCGGGATCGCCCATCTTCGCTTCCAGCTCGCCATATGCTGCTACGATCTTCTCAAGCTTTTCGCGCATGATTCCCTCTGTTGACTCGGTTCTTATCGATGAAAAAGCAGGCCCGCCAGAGGGAGCCTGCTTCGAAGATTCTCACGTACTGACAAGTGAGAATCATATCATATTTCGACCTGGCAGTTATTCCGACAGGTACGCTACTGCCGCTTCCGCCGCAAGAGCGCCGTCCGCGGTGGCGGTGACCACCTGACGCAGCGGCGTAGTGCGCACATCGCCTGCGACATAGACGCCTTTGAGCGACGTATGACAATCGGCATGCGCCTTCACGTATCCGTTCTTGTCGAGCTCGACCGTGCCGTTCAGCCATTCGGTCTCAGGCTTGGAGCCGACCGCGATGAACAACCCCTCCACCGCGAGCGTGTGTTCTTCTGTGGTCTTCGAGTTGCGCACGGTGACCGCCTCGATGCGATCCGCATCGCTCATGATGACGTTCTGCACTTCACTGTTCCAGTAGATCTCGACATTGGGAAGATGCTTGACCTTCTCGACGTACCAAAAATGCGCACGGAAATCTTCCCTGCGATGAACCAGATAGACCTTGTGGCAGATGCGCGAAAGATAGATGCATTCCGCCAGCGCCGAGTCTCCCCCGCCCACGATCATGACGTCTTTTCCGCGATAGAAATTGCCATCGCAGGTCGCACAGAACGAGAGACCTTTACCCTCGAGGTTCAAACCCTCCAACTGGGGTAACTGCAAGGGCTTCGCACCGGTCGCGATGATGACCGAACGCGCCCACAAGCTACCTTCGGAGGTGATGAGCTCGAACACATCGCGATCTTCATAGCGCGAGAGCGCACGTACCTGCTCGCTCAAGAATTCGACGCCGAAACGCTCTGCCTGATGCTGCATGGCGAGCGCGATCTCATACCCGTTCACGCCACCACCGAAACCAGGGTAGTTCTCCAGTTCATCGATGGAGGTGAGCTGGCCACCTGGAATGAGCTCTTCGAGCACGATGGTACGAAAACCTGCGCGCGCAGTATAGAGCGCAGCGGTCATACCAGCAGGACCGGCGCCCACCACCGCGACATCAGTGATGCGCGTCTCTTTTGCTTCGTCCGTCATCGTGAACGCCTTAAGAGAGCGCGTTGACGAGGATCTGCTTGGGCTGCACGCCGACGAACTGCTTAATCGGCTGACCGCCCTGGAAGACGATGAGCGTCGGCACGCTCATGACGCTGTAAGCCTGAGCGAGTTCGATCTCGCGATCGATATCGACCTTGTAGACCGAAGCCTTGCCGGCGACCTCTGCCGCCACCTCGTCGAGCACGGGTGCCATCATCTTACAAGGACCGCACCAGGTCGCGAAGAAGTCGACCAGAACTGGGCCGTCCGCGCCGAGCACTTTGGTTTGGAATTGTTCTTCAGTAAGCTGTTCCGCCATGATAATCTCCTCCTCGAGATCATATTCGTGATAGATCGCCAGATCGCGCTTCCTACGCAAGGTCTAAGCGATTGAACCCATTGTAGAGCCCTCAAAAATAAGGACACCCGCGCAGGGTGTCCTTGAAAACGAGCCGTTACTAAATATCCAACGAAACGAAATACGTATGAACGACAGGAAGTCTGTGTCGGGCGGTCGTAGACCGACTCGCTGCTTCTAACTTCTTTTTCTAAAGTGAAGCAGCGCAGCGACGCATGAGCGAAACTGCCTGTCAGTTTCGCGAACAGGGAAGCGGGTCGGGTCGAGACCACCTGACGCGGACTCCCCTATCGTTACAGCGACGCTTCCTTGATGATATCGAGCAGCTGATCGACTTCCCAGGAACCGAGGTCGCCTTCATGGCGTTCACGGACAGAGATGGTGCCCTCTTCGACTTCCTTGTCGCCTACCACGCACATATACGGGATCTTCTCGTTCTGCGCCTTGGCGATCTTCACGCGCATCGGTTCGTTCTGTTCGTAAACCTCGACGCGACCACCAGCAGCCTTGATGCGCTTGGCGATATCCTTGCACGCATCGAGATGACGATCTGCCAACGGTACCATGACCACCTGCACGGGAGCGAGCCACAACGGCAGCGCGCCAGCGTAGTGCTCGATGAGGATGCCGAAGAAACGCTCGATCGAGCCGAAGATGGCACGATGGAGCATCCAGGGGCGCTCTTCAGTGTTGTCCGCCGTGCGATACGTCAGATCGAAGCGCTCGGGGAAGTTGAAGTCGACCTGGACGGTGGAACACTGCCACGTACGACCGATCGCATCCTTCACCTTGATGTCGATCTTCGGGCCGTAGAACGCACCGTCACCTTCGTTGATATCGTATTCGAGATCGTGCTGTTTGCACGCCTCGATGAGCGCATTGGTGGCATGTTCCCACATCTCGTCCGAGCCGATGCTCTTCTCGGGACGCGTGGAGATCTCTGCCATGTATTCGAAGCCGAAGGTGGACATGATGTGGTCGACCAGGTCGAGAATAGCGATGACCTCGGATACCACCTGGTCCTTCGTGCAGAACACATGCGCATCGTCCTGCGTGAATCCACGGGCGCGCAGAAGGCCATGCACCGCGCCCGAAAGCTCATGACGATAGACCGTGCCGAACTCGAAGAGACGCAGCGGCAGATCGCGATAGGAACGGATGTCGTTGCGGTAGATGAGCACGTGGCCCGGGCAGTTCATGGGTTTCACACCGTACTCTGACAGACGAGGATTCTCTTCACTGCCTTCATTGATGTTGAAGAAGTACATGTTCTCGCCGTAGAAGTCGTAATGGCCGGAGGTCTTCCACACATCCGACTTGTACACATGCGGCGTGATGACCTCTTCATAACCGCGCTCGTACAAGTCGCGGCGCAGCCACTCCTGCAAGATGCGGATGACGCGCGCACCCTTAGGTGGATAGAGCGGCAAACCCACGCCCGCGTCTTCGTCGAGCATGAAGTAGCCCAGCTCCTTGCCCACGCGACGATGGTCACGCTTCTCGGCTTCCTCCAGGTTATGCAGATAGGTGGTGAGCTCCTTCTTCTTGAAGAACGCCGTACCATAGAGGCGCTGGAGCATCTCGCGTTCGGAGTCACCCTTCCAATACGCGCCTGCGATCTTCATGAGTTTGAACGCACCGATCTGCGAGGTCTTCGCGATGTGCGGACCCGCGCACAGGTCGACGAATGCGCCATGGCGATAGATGCTGATCTCCGCATCGGGAGCCAGCTCGTCGATGTGTTCGACCTTGAAGCGCTGGTCGGCGAAGATCTCCTTCGCGCGGTCGCGCGTGACCACTTCGCGCACGAAGGGTTCGTCGGCAGCGATGATCTCGGCCATCTTGGCTTCGATCGCCTCGAAATCGTTCTCGGAGATGGAGTGCGGCAGTTCGAAATCGTAGAAGAAGCCGTCTTCCGTAGCAGGACCGAACGCGATGGATACGTCGGGATAGAGCTGCTGGACCGCTTCTGCCATGATGTGAGCCGCGGAATGACGCATGATGTTCAGCGCTTCAGGGGATTTGGTCGTGATGATCTCGACCGTATCGCCATCCGAGAGCACCGTCGTAAGATCGACGAGCTTGCCATCGATCTTGCCAGCTACCGCATCGCGCGCAAGACCTGCACCGATGCTGGCTGCCAGATCGTAGACCGTGCTTCCCTCTTCGAGGGAACGGGATGATCCGTCGGGGAGCGTGATTTCCATATCAACATCCTTTCTGGCACCGGATGCATACCAAGCATCTGCACCAATGGGGGTTCAAAAACATATTCACGAACGTATGTGAGTGAGGGAGTTTGCGCGCTTAATTCGCGCGACGACGTGAACCGTCGCCCGGCGTTCGCTCGCGCCTGCGCGCACCTTGTTGTGGAGCGCCGCCATGGATCTGCGTCGTGCAATACGGACAGATGGACCATTCAGGGTTGAGCGCGTGATGGCAGGTCGGGCAAAGATTCTTCAGACGCGTATGGCAATGCGGGCAGAGAACGTAATCCGCTTCGACCGGATAGCCGCAATGCATGCATTCGCCGAACTGCATGAGCTGTCGGCGCTTGAGTGCGATCTCGAGATCCTGTTCGTCGCGATCTTCGGCCGTGAGTGGCGGACGAGCAACGCACCATGCGATAAAGCCGACCAGCGGGATGAGCGAGATGACACCCCACAGCTGCCAGCTCGCGCCGCGTTGACGCGCGTCCTTGATGACATAAGCGATGGAGAGGATGTAGAGAATAGCAACGATCACGCCTGCAACGATAGCGACCGTCTGAATGGCTGAATTCATAGGTTAGTGCAACTCCCTGTTGGTTCGTTTCAAATGCTACATCTCAGCTAATTGTACGCGAAGCTTCTCAAGACGGTCGGTGATGTCGGCAAGTTTCGCAGAATCCTTATCGATGATCTCTTGAGCGGCCTTGGCGAGGAAGCCCGGATTCGACAGTTTTTTCTGGAATTTCGCTTGATCCTTCTCGAGCGTCGCGATCTCCTTCTCGATGCGCGCACGTTCGACCTCGAAGTCAACCAGACCCGCCAGAAGCACGAATACCTCGGTCTCCCCTGCGATGATGAGCGCTGATTCATGCGGCTTCTCGCATGAGATGGATGCGTCCTTCACCGTGATGAGCGCGAGCGCGCAGATGAGCGCATCCTGGTCTTTGAACAGCTGCAACGCTTCTTCGTTCTCCGCCGAGACCACCACTTCGAGCGGCTGCTTGGGCGAGATGCCATAGCGAGAACGCGTAGATCGAACGCCCGAGACCGCGCTAGTGACCATGCCGATAGCCTTATCGGCCGCAGGGTCGAGATACTTCGCGAGCTCATCCGCATCGGGCCATGCAGCCATCATGAGGTACTCGCTCTCCTTCGGACCAGGAAGTTCCTGATAGATCTTCTCGGTGACGAAGGGCATGATGGGATGCAATAGGCGAAGCGCCGTGTTCAACACGAAGATGAGGTTGCGCTGGCAAACGAGCTTGTCTTCCCCACCCGCCTGCAAGCGCGCTTTAGAAAGCTCGATGTACCAATCGCAGAATTCGTTCCAGAAGAATGCGTAGAGCTCGCGCGTGATGGCGCCGAAATCGTATTCAGCATACGCAGCGTCGAGCTTCGCGACGAGCGTGGCTAAGCGCGAGAACATCCAACGGTCCGCCAGCGTTTCGGGCTGCGGATCACCCGGCGTATAGCCATCCAGATTCATGTTCACGAAGCGCGCGGCGTTGCGGATCTTGTTCGCGAAGTTACGGCTGCTGACGAGCTTGTTCTCGTCGAAGCGCATGGCTTGCGAGCCCGTTACCTGCATGAGCAGGCCGAAACGCATGCCATCAGCACCGTAATCTTCCATCAGCTTCATGGGATCGACACCGTTGCCGCGGCTCTTCGACATGGGTTTGCCGTCCGCGCCCATCACCGTAGGATGGATGATGACGTCTTCGAACGGAATCTGGCCCGTGCAGTATTCGGAGGCCATGACCATGCGCGCAACCCAAAGCCCCATGATGTCACGTGCCGTGGAGAGCATCTGCGTCGGATAGTACTTCTGCAGGTCAGGAGATTCCATGCCCGCATCGCCCCACCCTTGCGTGGCGAAGGGCCACAGCTGAGACGAGAACCATGTGTCGAGCACGTCTTCGTCCTGGCGCACGGGCGCACCGCAGTTCGGGCACACCTCGATATCATCGACGCTCGCGTCTTCCCAGCCGCACGCGTCGCAGTAATACATAGGGATGCGATGGCCCCACCATAGCTGGCGTGAGATGCACCAATCCTTCAGGTTATCGAGCCAATCGAGATAAACCTGCTTCCAGCGAGCTGGATAGAACTGGATCTGACCGCTTTCCACCGCCTCTTTCGCGGCGCCCTTCAGGCCATCGACCGCGACGAACCACTGCTCGGAGAGCCAAGGCTCGAGCTTGGTGTGACAGCGATAGCAGTGCATGACCGAATGGGCGTGGTCTTCGACCTTGTCGAGCAAGCCGAGCGCTTCGAATTCAGCGACCACGGCTTCGCGCGCTTCGTCGCGCGTCATACCCGAGAACTTACCGAAACCATCCACGACCACGGCATGTTCGTCGAAGATGTTGATCTGCTCGAGGTCGTTGCGCTGACCGATCGCATAGTCGTTCGGATCATGAGCAGGCGTTACCTTCACACAGCCCGTACCGAATTCCTTATCGACCACGAAATCCGCCACGATGGGGATCTCGCGATCGACGATGGGCAGCATGACCGTCTTACCCACCAGATTCTTATAGCGTTCGTCCTGCGGACTGACCGCGATGCCCGTATCGCCCAGCATGGTCTCGGGGCGCGTGGTAGCCACGACCAGATAATCCATGCCATCTACTGGTTCGGTGAGCGGATAACGCAGGTGCCACAGGTGGCTATCCTCGTCTTCGTATTCCGCTTCATCGTCGGAAATGCCCGTAGTGCAGGTAGGACACCAATTCACGATGCGACGGCCGCGGAAGATGAGATCGTCGTGATACCAATCGCAGAAGACCTTGCGCACCGCACGCGAGAGCGACGGCGACATGGTGAACTGCTCGTGCGCGTAATCGCATGAGCACCCCATGGCCTCGATCTGGTCGAGGATGATGCCGCCGTACTTGTCGCGCCATTCATAACAGGCGCCGATGAAGGCTTCACGACCGATCTCGTGACGGTCGATCCCCTGCTCGGCCAGGTGCTTGTCCACCTTGGTCTGCGTAGCGATGCCCGCATGGTCGGTGCCGACGATCCACCGCGTCTGATACCCCTGCATGCGCGCACGGCGAACGCACGCATCCTGGATGGTGTCGTTGAGCGCATGGCCCATATGAAGCACGCCCGTAACGTTTGGCGGCGGGATGACGACGGTGTAGGATTCGGTGCCGTTCTTGCCGAAACCAGGTGTGCGCTCGAAGAATCCCTGATCCTTCCACGCATCGAAGATCGGCTGCTCCCATTCCTTGTATGATTGTTGCTCTTGTTTCTTTTCCGTCGTCATGAATGGTCCTTGGTCTTTCGAACGGGTTGACTATTTCTTGGTGGCGCTCTTCTTCAAAACCTCGATCTGGGGTTTCGTCTCGCCTTCGATATCGTTGCGGCGAACGACGACCCGCGTCGGTTTGTGATAATCGGGCAATTCGTACATGGCGTCCATGAGCACATCTTCGCAGATGGTACGAAGACCACGCGCGCCCGTCTTATGATCGATCGCCTGCTCTGCAATAGCCTCGAGCGCTTCGGGCTCGAAGATGAGCTCCGAATTCTCGTAGCTGAACATGGCGGTGTACTGCTTCACCAGCGCATTCTTAGGCTCGGTGAGGATGCGCACCAGGTCTTCCTTGTTGAGCTGCGAAAGCGACGTGATGACCGGGATACGACCGACGAATTCGGGGATCATGCCGAATTTGTGCAGGTCTTCGGGCAGTACCTGAGAAAGGAGCGCCGCATCCGCTTCCTGCTTGGACTTGGGCATGTCGGAGCCGAAGCCGATGTTCGTTTTGCCGATGCGCTGCGCGATGATCTCGGGCAGGCCGACGAACGCGCCACCGAAGATGAACAGGATGTTCGTCGTGTTGATGTGGATGAGCTCCTGCTGCGGGTGCTTGCGACCACCTTGCGGAGGCACACTGGCTTCACAGCCCTCCACGATCTTCAACAGCGCCTGTTGTACACCCTCACCCGACACATCGCGCGTGATGGAGACATTCTCTGCCTTGCGCGCGATCTTGTCGATCTCATCGATGTAGATGATGCCGATCTCGGCGCGTGATACGTCGAAATCAGCTGCGGTGATGAGCTTGAGCAGGATGTTCTCGACATCTTCACCGACATAGCCAGCCTCGGTGAGCGTGGTGGCATCCGCGATGGCGAACGGAACCTTCAGCGTGCGCGCGAGCGTTTGCGCTAAGAGCGTCTTACCCGAGCCGGTGGGGCCCAGCAGCATGATGTTGCTCTTCGCTACTTCAACATCGCTATCGGCAGCTTCGCCCATGCTGATACGTTTGTAATGGTTGTAGACCGCGACGGAGAGCGCTTTCTTCGCTTCCTCCTGCCCCACCACATGCTCGGAAAGCTGCTGGTAGAGCTCTTTAGGAGTCGGAAGATCGGTGAGCATATCGAGCGGACTCGCGTCATGCTGTGCTTCGATGGCGCGCAGCGACTGATTGCCCAGCACCTGGTTGAGCGCGTCCGATTCGAGGCCTCGCATGGAAAGGTCCGTGAGCATCGCGTCGACCGAGACCGAAATGCATTCATCGCAGATGAAGATGCCATTCGGTCCCGAGATCATAGCGTTGACCTGCTCGGGGACCTTCCCGCAGAAGGCACAATAGATATCTCCGTGTGGTCCAGTTGGAGTTTTGTCTGACATGTATCGCCTTAGTTTTCGGAGTTGAAGCGAGATGCGACCACCTGATCGACGATGCCATAAGCGCATGCTTCGTCGGCGCTCATGAAGTTATCGCGCTCGGTGTCCCTGTGGATGGTCTCGATGGTCTGGCCCGTATGGTTCGCCAAGATCTTGTTCAGCTGCTCGCGATTGTAGAGGATCTCTTTCGCGACGATCTCGATCTCGGTCTGCTGACCCTGAGCGCCACCAGAGGGCTGGTGGATCATAATGCGAGAATTCGGCAGTGCGAAGCGCTTGCCGGGCGCACCGCATGCGAGCAAGACCGCAGCCATAGAAGCTGCCATGCCCATGCAGATGGTGGATACATCGCACTTGATGTAGTTCATGGTGTCGTAGATGGCCAGACCAGCAGTGATGACACCGCCCGGTGAATTGATGTAGAGCGAGATGTCCTTGTCGGGATCGGCCGACTCCAGATGGAGCAGCTGAGCGACGACCGTGTTGGCCACCGCATCGTCGATCTGTTCGCCCAAGAAGATGATGCGCTCGTTGAGCAAACGAGAGTAGATGTCGTAGCTACGCTCGCCACGGGGCGACTGCTCGATGACGTACGGGATGAGTGCGGATTGATTAGGATTCGTGTACATGCGTGCCTCACTATTCTTCTGCGCAAGATTCGTTGCACAAGATGCGTGCTTTCATTACCTATTTAGTTGTAAATAAAAGAGTTGCGCGATTCAAGAGCGTCCACGAATTCCACGGACGCGATCGCGCAACTCGAGAGAGGCTATTTAGCTTCTTCGGTCTTCTTGGTGGTCTTCTTCGCAGGAGCTTTCTTAGCAGCCGGCTTCTTGGCAGCTGGTTTTTCGTCCGCAGCCTTTTCGGTCTTAGGCTTCGCTGCCTTCTTGGCCTTCGGCTTCTCTTCCTTGACAGCAACCTCCGTGACCTTAGCCTTTTCGACGATGTCGTTCAGGGCCTTAGTGCGAATGACACCTTCACGGATGAGCGGGATGCGACCGGAAGCCTTCCATTCAGCCTCGACAGCCACCGGATCGTCCACGTTCGCCTTCTGGAATTCAGCGGTGATCTCCTTGGCGGTCGCGTCGATCTTGTTGTGGCGAGCCCATGCATCGAGCGCCATATCCTGACGGACGACGTCGTCTGCCTGCTGCTTCATATCCTGCTTGAACTGATCGCTCGAGATGCCCATAGTGTCGAGGTACTGATCGAGCGTGTAGCCATTCTGGGAAAGCTGCTGATAGAAAGACTGGAGCAAGTTGACTTCCTGCAGTTCGCACATAGCAGGAGGCATCTCGCCTTCGACACGAGAAGCAAGGGCTGCCAAGCATTCGTTCTCGATGCGGCGGCTCTTGTTCATCTCCTTCTGATCCTTGATGGACTGAGCGATCTGCTCGCGCATGTCCGCAAGATCCTTGAAACCGAAGTTATTGTGAGCCCATTCGTCAGAGAGTTCTGGCAGGACCTTCTTCTTGATGGCGTCGACCTTCACGTCGAAGTGCAGCACGCCGCGTTCTTCACCCAGCGTCTGACCGAGCATGGAAGTGTCTTCGGAGAAATCGATGTCGAAGGACTTCTCTTCGCCCTTCTTCATGCCGATGAGCTCTGCGTCGAATGCTGCCGGGAAGAGGTTCGCACCCAGTTCATAGAGGCGATTCTCGCACGAGAGCTGCGTGAGCTCCTTGCCATCCTTATCGGTGACCTTGATGGTGAGCTCGACGAATTCCTTCGGCTTGACCTTGGTATTGGCGTTCGCGTCCTTGAAATCGTTGTAGTAGTTGCGCAGCTCTTCGATCTGCTGATCGATCTCTGCGTCAGTCGCGGTAGCTTCAGGGATCTCGACCGCGATATCGTCGTAGGAGGTGAGCTCGAATTCGGGCTTCACGTCGATGGTAGCGGTGAATGCGAAGGGCTTACCGTCTTCGACCATCTCCGTTTCCATATCGAATTCAGGCTTGAAGAGCGGGACGAGATTGTGTTCGTCGAGCGCGAGCGGATAGACTTCATTCACCAGATCTTCGGTGAGCGCCGCTTTCACGGTCTCTGCACCCATCATGTTGTCCACGACAGGACGAGGCGCTTTACCAGGACGAAAACCAGGGAAGTTATAGCGCTTCGCAAAATCTTTGTAAGCTTGCTTGATGCGCGCATTGATCTCTTTTGCGTCGAGTTCGAAAGAAAGCTTGACCTTATTGTCCTCGAGGGCCTCTACTGTAGTGTTCACTCATTACTCCTTCTGGGTATGACTTCAACCGAGGTGGTGCGGGTGAAAGGACTTGAACCTTCACGGGGGTTGCCCACCAGAACCTAAACCTGGCGCGTCTGCCAATTCCGCCACACCCGCGTCTTTTCGGCACCGTTCAAAGCTTTGAACGACAATTCGTAATAGTAACAAAAGATGCGGATAACGTCAGCAAGAAGCGCCAAAAGCACACCGTACGGGCGGTGAACTTCGCGCTGGTCGTTCGGTACTGCTCCGAAGGCCCGCGAGACGGCGTCGCTTCGGTCGAGCTAACTTCGCTTGCGCGAAGTGGATCTCTCCCTCGCTTTGGCCAAGTCTCGCTGCGCCTTCGAACCAGTGCCGAACCTACAGTTCGCTGATGTCCTTCGCAGAGATGACCTTGCTAGGAGAGATGAGCAGCGTCCCGACTTCGCCGACGAGCGCCGCATCGTTGAAGAACACGCCATCGGAAGAGACGCCGACGGGCTTCAAGCCCTCTTCCTGGGTCGAAACGACGATGTCGATGCCTTCGTAATCGGGCACGCGTGACAGGTCGTCGACCACGGCGATGATGAAGTCGACATCGGCATCTTCGTATTCCTTGATGCGCGTGGAGATGTAGTGAGGGAGCGCCGATGCCTCATCGATGGCGAGGATGCCGAAACGGTACTTCCCTGCCTTCACGATGGTTCGGTCGATGTAGACCGTAGGATCAGAAAGGTTGAGCTCGTAGACTGAAGCGTTCTTCTGCAAGAAGGAGTTGCGCACCTTCGCTACGCTGATCGATTCAGCCTTCGTCTCTTCTGCGGTCTGGGTCTCCCCGTTCGACTTTGGTACCACATCCGATGCCACCACCTCGTCGCTATTATCGGGAGCATCGATAGCTTGGTCCTTGCCGAGCTCGAGCGTCTTGTTGATGCCCTCTTGAGCGATGCTGTCCAAGCCCGCTTCGTTGAGCGCCTTCTTCTTCTCTGCCGTGCCTTCGTACACGATGGCCGTGTAATCATCCAGGTCGCCAGCAACGTCGTCGATGGTGCTGGCCGCAACATTGAGCGAATGGCCCAATCCCGTGATATAGAAGATGAGCGCGCTCAAGCCGAACACCACGAGCACGGCGAAGAAGAGCAGCGCGATTCTTTCACGAGATAACTTTTTCATAATCGCTATTGTAAGTCACCCGTCTCGCTTTTGAAATGCAGCGGGCGCTGCTCACGCATAAGCGGTCTTGCAGCGATCCTCCACCAACACGCGTTTCAGGAAGCGACCCGTATGACTTTCCGGCACCTCAGCGACCTGCTCGGGCGTACCTTTCGCAACGACCGTGCCGCCATTCGCACCACCTTCAGGCCCGAGGTCGATCAGATGGTCGGCCGCCTTGATGATATCGAGATTGTGCTCGATCACCAGCACCGTATTGCCCAGGTCGACCAGACGCTGCAGCACCTCGAGCAACTGTCGAACGTCATCGAAATGAAGGCCCGTGGTCGGCTCATCCAGGATGTAGAAGGTCTTGCCCGTCTGGCGCTTCTGCAATTCGCTCGCGAGCTTCACGCGCTGAGCCTCGCCGCCCGAGAGCGTAGTGGCAGGCTGGCCGAGCTTGATGTAGCCCAGACCTACATCGTGCAGCGTTTCGAGCTTGCGACGCAGCGACGGGATCTTGCCGAAGAACTCGAGCGCTTCATCGACGGTCATCTCGAGCACTTCGTAAACGTTCTTGCCCTTATAGGTGACCTGGAGCGTTTCACGGTTGTAGCGCGTACCGTCGCACACTTCGCAGTTCACGTACACATCGGGCAGGAAGTGCATCTCGATCTTCTTCTGACCGTCGCCCTTGCAAGCCTCGCAACGACCACCCGCGACATTGAACGAGAAACGACCTGGCCCATAACCACGCGCCTTGCTCTCCTGCGTGGATGCGAAGAGATTGCGGATATCGTCCCAAAGTCCGATGTAAGTGGCAGGATTCGAACGTGGCGTGCGGCCGATGGGGCTCTGATCGATGCTGATGACCTTATCGATCAACTCGACACCTTCGAGCTTCTTGAACTTGCCCACCTTACGATGCGCACGGTTGACGCGATTAGCGAGCGCCGGCGTGAGCGTGTCGGTAACGAGCGAGCTCTTGCCCGAACCCGAAACGCCCGTCACGACCGTGAGCGTGCCGATGGGGATCTCCGCTGTCACGTTCTTCAGGTTGTTCTCGCTCGCTCCTTTGATGACGAGCTTACCGCGCTTGGGGTTGCGTCGCTTCTCGGGGATAGGGATGCACTTCTCACCGCGCAGATATTGCGCGGTCAGCGATTCATCCACCGCCATGATCTCTTCTGGCGTACCCTGCGCCACCACTTCACCGCCATGCTCGCCTGCGAGCGGACCCATGTCGATCACGTGATCCGCACAACGGATGGTGTCTTCGTCGTGTTCGACCACCAGCACCGTATTGCCCAGATCGCGCAGGTGTTCGAGCGTCTTGATAAGGCGTTCGTTGTCGCGCTGATGAAGACCGATGGAAGGCTCGTCCAGAATATAGAGCACACCCATCAAGCCTGCGCCGATCTGCGTCGCTAGGCGGATGCGCTGGGCTTCACCGCCCGAGAGCGTCGCCGTCGCACGCTCGAGCGTCAAGTAATCGAGGCCGACGTTCACCAAGAAGCGCAAACGCTCGGTGATCTCCTTCACGATCGGAGCGGCGATGACCTCTTTGCTGTTCTCGAAATGCAGGTCCTCGAAGAACCGCAGCGAATCCGCAGCGGAAAGTTCGCAGACCTCATGGATGTTCAGGTCATTCACGGTGACCGCGAGGATGGAAGGATTCAGGCGCTTGCCCCCGCACGTCGCACACGGGATGATGGAGAAATAGCGCTCGTACTTCTGGCGCTGACGATCGCTCGTCGCCTCCTTGTAGCGATGCGTGACCGCAGCGCTGATGCCTTCCCACTCCACGAACCAATAGGTCTCGCGTCCATCCACGGTGACGTAGTCGACGCGGATCTTCTCTCCCGGCGCACCGTAGAAGAGCTTCTTGCGCACGTTCTTCGGAATGTCTTGCCAGGGTGTATCGGGATCGACCTTGTAATGCTTGAGAACCGCGCGCATGACCTGCGGATAGTAGTTACCCGACTTGAACGGCACGACCGCGCCTTCGTTGAGCGAGAGCGTCGGGTCGGGAACCACCAGATCGGGGTCGACCTCTTCCCTGCTGCCGATGCCCAAGCAATCGGGACACGCGCCATACGGTGCATTGAACGAGAAATCGCGCGGTTGCAATTCATCCATGGAATGGCCATGCTCGGGGCAGCCGAGCGCGAGCGAGAAGATGTATTCGCCTTCAGCCAGACCGCCGGTCGCTCCTGATGAAACAGCACGCTCGCCACCGAGCGGTTTGCCATCCCGGTCGAGCAACTGCACGAGCACGCGCCCATCGGCAAGCTTCGTGGCCGTCTCGACCGCCTCAGCGATACGGCTCTGCGCCGAAGGCTTCAGCACGACACGATCGACCACCACGTCGATGAAATGCTTGATCTTCTTGTTCAGTACGATGGGGTTCTCGTCGAGCTTCGTGATCTCGCCGTCGATGCGCACGCGCGAGAAACCTTCTTTCAGCAGGTCTTTGAAGAGCTTCGTGAATTCGCCCTTGCGACCGGTCACCACTGGTGCCATGATAATGCACTTCGTCTGACCGTCTTCCGAAAGACGCAAGATGTCGTCGGTGACCTGATCGGTCGTTTGCGTGCGGATCTCGCGCCCGCATTCGGGGCAATGCGGAATGCCCGTACGCGCGAACAGAAGACGCAGATAGTCGTAGATCTCCGTGGTGGTGCCCACGGTCGAACGTGGATTCTTGCTGGTGGTCTTCTGGTCGATGGAGACCGAAGGCGAAAGGCCGTCGATCGAGTCGAGGTCGGGCTTGCTCATCTGCCCCAAGAACATGCGGGCATAGCTCGAGAGACTCTCCACATAGCGACGCTGGCCTTCAGCGTAGATGGTGTCGAACGCCAGCGAGCTCTTGCCCGAGCCTGACAAGCCGGTGATGACCACGAGCTCGTCGCGCGGGATGGTGACGTCGATGTCTTTAAGGTTATGTTCACGTGCGCCTTTGATGACAATGGACTGTTGTGCCATAGCTACACACTACTTTCTTATACGCGATTGATTCATCGAACCGATGTTCGGCTCACCATAATAACGCGCATTCTGACGCGGGGCAATTTCCCCCAGCGCGCGTTCACGTTTCCCCCATGTTTTGTTCGAACGACTAAGAGGTGCGCGAGCTGCTAGCGCGTGGATGCGCCTGCAATTGCACCTTCTTCAGATGGTCGGGCGAAAGATGAGTATAGATCTGCGTGGTCGAAAGGCTCGAATGCCCGAGCAGTTCTTGCACACTACGCAGGTCCGCTCCCCCTACCAGAAGGTCGCTCGCGAACGAATGGCGCATCGCATGAGGCGAGAGCGCAGGGTCAAGGCCCGCAGTCGTGAGCGCTTCCTTGAAGATCGCACGAATGGCGCTGGTTGAAAGTGGATTACCACGCGTCGAGAGGAAGCAGGCATCCGTAGGCTGCTTCGCCTGAGCTGCGAGTTTAGGGCGCGATTCGCGCAAGTAACGCCGAAGCGCATCGATCGCCTTCGCATAGATGGGAACGAGACGCTCCTTGTTACCCTTGCCGACGACCGAGACGATCCCTTTATCCAGCGAGAGACGAGTGCGCGTGAGCCCTGCCACCTCAGAGACACGAAGACCGCAGGCATACAGAAGCTCGAGCACGGCCTGGTTGCGCAAAGCGACCACTGGATCGCGCTCCATCGCCTCATCGCTCGCGTACACCCCGAGCAAGCGATCCATATCCTGTTGGGCGATCGTCTTTGGAAGCGTTTTCGGCTGCTTCGCGCCTTGCAACACCGCAGCGGGATTCGCCGTGAAACCGTGCGCGATCATGAGCCACTGATAGAAGCCCTTCAGCGAACTAAGATGGCGATTCGATGTCTTGCGCGAAAGACCTTGCATATCGAGCGAGCCGAGATAACGACGGATCTGTTGATGGGTCGGCGATTCGAAGGAGACGTTATGACCCGCGCACCAGCGCAAGAATGATTCGAGGTCGCTGCCGTAGGCTTTGATGGTTCGATCGGAATGTTGCAGCATATGCAGGTAATCGAGGTATTCGTCGATCAGCTGAAGGCTTGCATGGTCGAGCGCCTCTTCGTGCTCGGGAGCTTCTCTTTCTTGCTTCATGAGGTTCGCTCCAGGGTTTCGAAGAGCGGCGCGAGTCCCTTATCGGCGAGAGCCTCCGCATAGCCGCGCATCGCTTCAGCGCCACGCTGCGCATATCGCTCGTAGCGTTCCTGCTTATTACGAATGCGCTGTTCGAACGGCGGCAAGATGCCGAAGTTCACGTGCATGGGCTGGTAGTCTTCTGTTTCTGGGTCGGTCGCATATGCGATGAGCGCGCCGAGCGCGGTCTCGCGCGGCAGCGGATCGATCTCGACTTCGGCTGCCGCAGCACGCACGCTCAGACTCGCGAGCAGCCCCGATGCGATCGCCTCGACATACCCTTCCGTACCACCCAGCTGTCCAGCGACATAGATCCGCGTTGGCAGCGAACGGGACTTATCGGATCTCAAACGCAGATCCGCGTCCAACAATGCGGGCGCATTGATGAAGGTATTACGATGCATGACCCCGTAACGCGCGAATTCTGCCTGCTCGAGGCCAGGGATCATCCGGAACACGCGCTGCTGTTCCGGCCATGTGAGATTCGTCTGGAATCCGACCAGGTTATAGCACTGCTTGTCGATGCCTTCTGCACGCAATTGCACGACCGCCCAGGGCCTGCGATCGGTGCGCGGGTCGGTCAGACCGACCGGTTTGAGCGGTCCGAATCGTGGCGCATCGAAGCCCTTCCGCGCGATCTCTTCGATCGGCTGACACGCCTGGAAGAGGTCCTTGGACTCGAAATCCTTCTTGATGACGCATTGAGCATCCAGGAGCGCCTCGATGAACGCTTCGTACTCTTCCTTATCGAACGGGGCGTTCAGATAGTCGCCCACCCCATCCTCATAACGGCTCTGCGTGAAGACCACGTCCTCATCGAGCGAATCAGCGAACACGATAGGGGCAGCCGCGTCATAGAAGGCAAGGTGATCCTGCCCCGTCAGTTCGAGTAGCGATGATGCGAGCGCATCCGAAGTAAGAGGGCCCGTGGCGATGATGCAGAACGGCGCTGGGTCCTCGAGGCGATACGGCCCTTCATGAGCTTCATCTTCCAGCAAGAACGTTCCGTCGTCGTCGATTGCGACGACCTCTGCGGCGATACACGTGACGCCCGCTGCTTCGAGCGCTTCAGTGATGCGAGCTGCGAACCGATCGCGATCGACCGCGAGCGCTCCCCCTGCAGGAACTTTGGTCTCATATGCGAACGAGAGCAACTGCGATCCCAAAGCGGTGAGCTCCGCTTTTAACATACCAGCAGCACTTGCTGGCTTGGTCGATTTGAGCGAGTTGGAACATACGAGCTCTCCGCAAAGATCGCTCTTATGCGCGCCGGTCGTACGGAACGGGCGCATCTCGATAAGGCGCACCGAAAACCCTGCTGCTGCCAGCTGCAATGCAGCCTCGCTTCCCGCAAGGCCACCGCCGATGATATCCACTCGTTCTTCCATGATGACAGGGTACTACAACCCCATCACGCCATGACTTCCGTTCGATGATCTCTCTATGAAACCCTCATGTTCGCATCGCACCCATTCGATCACGCGTCAGATCGATCGCCAGGACCCTGAAGGCTCCTCTTTCCTGAGCGCTTGAGCGAGACGAAACAGGCGATACCGACCACTATGAAGCCAATGCCACCGATGATGCCAGTGGGTGCAGGGCCGATGAACGGGTTGGCTATCACAGCGAACAGCGCAGGAGCATTGCCGCAGCCATTGAGCGCACCATGAGCGAACACCGCAGGAAGGCAGCTTTTCGCTCGCAGCGTGAGCCAACTGAAGAAACAGCCGATCACGACGGTGAAGCAGCACATGGCAACGATACCGAGCACGGGCCAGCCAAGATAGCCGAGCCCATAGTTGTGCCCCAACACCGTGATGGGCGCATGCCACAATCCCCAGATGATCCCGCTCAGCAAGATCGTGGACGTGACAGAGCGCTTTTCCAGCATATGCGGAAGCAGATAGCCGCGCCAACCCCACTCCTCACCGAAGCACGTGAACACATTGAGCGCCGGGGCGATGAGAACGAGCACCAACTGGGCATAGGCCATGGTTGCAAGATCGGAGTCGGGCAAAGCCGGTTGCCCCGTCGCCGCGAGCTGAGCCTCCATCGTCTCTTTGAAGTACGGCATTGCAGGATCGAAGCTGCTCGGTATCGCAAGAAAGTAGACGATGCTTCCAACGGCCACCAGGACCATGGGGCCGAACCAGCCGGCAACATAGTATTTCCAGGTGTGCTTGAACTGCTTCGGCTTGATCCAGGCGTTTCGGAAGCCTTCGCCAGTAAGAAGACGTGTTACCGCGACGCTAAGAGCCGGGAAGAACATGCCCGCACCTACCGCGAGCATGACCTCGAGCGAGCCGAGCGGGTTACGCCCTTCCGCGAGCGCCGGAAGTGCTTGCGGATACACCACGACTAACCAGAAGCTCCAGGTGAGCACGAAAGTCATCACGCAGTAGACTGCCACGCGATGATGCGCGAGCTTGTTCCTAATCGCAGTCATGGTTCTCACCCGCCTTCGCTTCACAAGCCTCGTGGCAGGTGCCTGGCACGCATTGGCCAGGGGCAAGATCGATCGGCAGAGCATGATAACGCTCCACGCACCAGTCCTTCTGATGACAGCAGGGACAGGTGAGCTTGCGGGTTCGTGGCGTGTGATTCGACCAGAAATAGGCGCTCATCTTCGGACGGAATTCCGCTCCGCAGATCGGACAGACATAGGTGCAGTGGCGGCTGTTGTACGCCACCATCCACGCACCCGCTACCACCACGAACACGAGCGCCACCGGGAAGGGCCACCATACACCTGTAAGAATGCCAAACACCAGCGTGCCGATCCAGGCGATATCCATGAAGATGCCGACCACGATCATGGCCGCCCACCAACGTCGCCTCGCTTTCTCGTCATTCATTCGTTCCACCATGGCAGGTTCGGTCGTAGCCATCAATTTGCCGAAGTGCTCAAGATCCGTGCGCGCTGCGTTCAATACCTGCAATCGCTCGCTACTCGCCTCGATCTCACGCTCAAGGCTTTCCGCCTGCTCGTCCAGCAGTAGCTTCAACACGACATCACGATTCGGGCTTTCCAGCACACCCTTGATCTGCGCGAGCCGAAGCCCCAGCGCCTTCAGCATGAGGATGAAGCGGAGTCGCTCCGCATCCTCTGCCGAATAAAGCCGGCGACCGCCTTCCGAATAGCTCGAAGGCGTCAGAAGACCTTTGCCATCGTAGTACTGCACCGTGCGCACCGTCGTACCGCACGCCTCAGCGAGCTCGCCGGTCTGATATAAGTTGTTCTCAGCCATGGTTCTCACCTCCTTGATGGCTGTTCTACAACGTGACGCCGCGTCACGAGCAAGCATTTTCTTGGATGAGTTCGAGAATATTCTACGTTATGCTGTAGAACAAGATAGAGGCTTGGCCTTCTGTCCACGCTTCCTCTTGTTTTGTTGCCCTCAATCGTCCAAAAGCGGATCGTACTTCATGCGAAAAGCACGATCGAGGGCCGCAAGGATACCAGCGATTCCTAATGCGATGTTCGCCCACCCCGGCAACGCAAAAGTTCGAACCGAAAAACCAACCAAGCAACCGATGCTATTCAGCACTACTGGCAGCTGCGTCACTAGAGCGACGACCAAAACGATCCATGCGAGGGCAGCGAGAACACGGCTTATCGCAGGATGCTGCTCAGCAAAACGAAGGCGAAGATATTCAGCGCTACCAGGTGCCGGAATAAGTGAATATGCTTTCTCGTCGCTTTGCTCTCCCAAGATCATCCGAGCATGCTTCACGCCATAGAGCGCCATAGCGATCTCGATCCTACCCCCTTCTTGAAGGAGAAAAATAGCGGGAGACTTTTGTACGTCGACCAGCACGCCATCGCGATAAAGAGCGATCTGTTCTCGGATATCGAAGTAGTCGATATCTACGATATAAGAATGCTCTTCGATTCGAGCTTCGTAGAGACCCCTCCAGAAAACATCGGTCCACCGTGCTTCACGAAGCATATTCTGCGATTCTTTCACCCTATTTGCCTTTCTAATACAGTTGTATTAATACGATTGTATTAGAATATTCTTCAGAAAGGAAGCGCATGCCACGAAATATCGATACCGAAGAAAGAAAACGACTCATCGCCAAGACTGTCTGGGATCTTGTTGCTACGAGCGGGCTCAAAAGCGCTACAGTACGCAACATAGCAGAAGCCTCGCACCTATCCGTTGGCTCTGTCCAGCACGTTTTCAAGAGCACGAAAGACATCTATCTCTTTGCCATGAATCAAGCGGTAGAGAATGCTGCAACCCGCATCGATGCAGTGTCGACTTATTCCAACGATCCGCTCACCATGGTAGAGCGCACGCTTTTAGAGTTGCTCCCTCTTGACGAAACACGAGAAGCAGAAGCAAGAACATGGCTCGCTTTCACTGCAGAAGCACTCGTTGATCGGTCACTCGCAGAAACGAGCGCCGCGATGCAAGCACTCCTTAGAAACACGGCACGCTCTTGCATTGAATCTTTAATAGCAGCAGGGCTGATGCGCGTCGACTTAGACATTGAACTTGAGGCATCGAGCCTGCAGGCATTCGTCGACGGACTCACCCTCCAAATACTCGCCGCCCCCGCGACCATGTCGCGCCCAAAAGCAAATGAGGCCCTGCGCGCGTACCTACAAAAACTATGCACTTAGCGGGACAGAACGATCAACCTGATCTCGAGCACAGCACTACATCACCGTCGCGCCATAACATCCATTCGGAAATCTCTCTATGAAACCCTCATGTTCGAGCTTCGCAAGCTCCACCATTAGCCACGCAAGGCGTTTGCTGCCATCGGGCGCACCGATACCATCGCGTTGCATGAGCGCATCGATCGAGAGCGTTTCAGCTTGAAGCGCCTGATAGAGCAAGGACTTATTCTCTACCTCGGCTTGCCGCATATCCTGTATCTTCATGCATCCGAACAGATCGGTGATCACGTCTTCGAACGTCTCGTCATCCACGATGGGTGTCGCACCCTGATAGAGCAGCCTGTTCGCACCGCGCGAATGAGGCGAGGTGATAGCCCCTGGCACCACCAGTACATCGCGATTCGCGGAGAGCGCATCATCCGCCGTCGAAAAGGTTCCTGAAGGCAGCCCCGCTTCCACGATGAGCGTCGCGCGACTGAGCCCGGCGATGATGCGATTGCGTGCGCGGAACGTATAGGGCATGGGCGGGAACTGCCACTGCTGTTCGGAGATGACCGCCCCGCCCTTGGTGATGATCTCTTGGAACAGATCGCGATTCGCTTCAGGATAGAGCTGATCGCATCCGCCACCCAACACCACCACCGTAGCGCCTCCTCCTTCCAAGCAGCCCACATGAGCCGCTGTATCGCATCCGAGCGCACCACCCGAGATGATGGTGATGCCGTGTTCGGCAGCCGCTTTCGCGAATTTCTTGGCGACCGTGCGCCCATACGGTGTCGCTTTTCGCGCGCCGATGATAGCAAGTCCCGTGTCGAGCACACCTGGATTCCCCACCCCATAGAGCTTGCGCGGCGGATCGGGCACGTTCATGAGCGCATCAGGATAGCCCTCTCCTCCATAGGAAAGGACGAAACGGTTTCCTTCGAGCGGTTTTGTCGGACGCAGTTCTCTCATCGGTATCCTTTCATGGTCAGTGATCATCGCTCGTCTGAAAGCGCAGCGCATAGGCCTCTGCGATATGTTCCTCTTCCACCGAAAGCGACCGAGCGAGATCGGCTATCGTGCGAGACAAAGAGAGCATCTTGATGATCGAGCGCGTGCTCAACCCGCTCGTCTGGACGGCGAGCTCAAGAAACGCTTTCGCCTCTTTGCTGAGCGAGCAGGCATCGAATAGATCGAGCAAGGTCTTGCGCTTGCTCGTCTGTCCTGCTGCATGCGAAGAACGCGTAAGAAAGTTCTTCGCCGTCCCCTGTTCGAGACAGCGTTCATTCTTGAACGCTCTCGCAGCGAGGATCTCTTCTTTCAGTTGCGCAGAACTCTTCCCCGGTCGCACCTGCTCGAGCTTGGAGAGATCGGTACGCTCAACATCGATGCGAATATCGATACGATCGAGCAACGGACCACCGATCTTGGCCTGATAGCGCTGGATCTGGTACTGACTACACGTACATTCATGTTCAGGGTCGCCGAAGTAACCGCATGGACAAAGATTGGTGGCCGCGATGAACATGAATCGCGCAGGAAAGACGAATGACCCTTCCGCTCGCGTCAGATGCACGATACCTTCCTCGAGGGGCTGTCTGAGTTGCTGCAGAACATCGTTTCGCATCTCGGAGAGCTCGTCGATGAAGAGCACGCCATTGTGCGCGAGAGAAACCTCGCCAGGACGAACGGGATTTCCGCCTCCCAAAAGCCCTGCTGCAGTGACGCTATGGTGCGGCATGCGAAACGGACGCAGGCCACCGTATATCTCACGCAGATCGCCATCCAACACCGAATGCACGATGGCGGTCTGGATCTTCTCTTCTTCAGTAAGAGGAGGTAGGATGCTCGGAACGCATTGCGCGAGCAAGGTCTTGCCTGCGCCAGGCGACCCCATCATGATGATGCCATGGTCGCCCGCCACCGCCACCTGGAGCGCGCGCTTCGCCGCATCATGCCCGATCACTTCCGCGAAGTCGTAGCGGTAGGCGCAGTTCTCAGGAGCCGAGAACGGCATGAGAGGAAGCTCTTCGCGCGTGATCTGACGGAGATGCTCGAGCGCGTAGCAAGTGACCCCCGAAACAGGGATCGCCCCATGATCGGTGTTGCCGGTGAGCAGCGAACGACCCAACTCCCGCGCACACTGCTGGTACGGGATGAGTCCTGCGACGCTGCGTACCGATCCTTCGAGCGACAATTCACCTACTACGAGCATGCGTTCAAGATGACACGTAGGTATTTGACCTGTGGCCGCGAGCAACGCGAGCGCGATGGGCAGATCGAAACCAGAGCCGGTCTTACGAAGCGAGCTGGGCGCAAGATTGATGACGATCTTATCCGCAGGAACGCGAAAGCCCGCCGAACGAATGGCAGCTCTCACGCGCTCTCGTGATTCCTGAATCGCCACATCCGGCATGCCCACGATCGAGAAGGACGGGATGCCGCTACTGATGAGCACTTCGACCTGGACGGGAAGCGCCTGCACGCCATGAAGGACCGCGCTCTGGACCTTGAACGATAACTGCGCCATGGATGCCTCACATCGAGCCGAAAGCGTTGATGTGGTGACGCAGGAACGCACGGTCGGGGCCGAGCACGAGGATCGAGATCACGTCGAAACGAACGCGCAGGTCTTCGTAGGCATGTTCCTTCAGATAGCAGGCAGCTATCCGTTCGTAACGATCGCGCTTACGCTGGTTGACCGCTTCGGAAGGAAACCCCTTTTTGACGCTCGTGCGCGTCTTCACTTCGACGAAGCACAACGTGTCTTCCTGCAAGGCGATGATGTCCGCCTCTCCCGCAAAACACGTCCAATTGCGTTGGAGCACTTCGAATCCGCGGCGCTTCAGATACTTCGCGGCCGCTTCCTCTCCCCTCCTACCGAGTTCTTTCGAAGGGCAAGAAGATGCAGCTTCGGCAACTTCTTCATCTTGTTCTGTGGCTTGGGTCAGTTCCATTCCTACCTCCTTGTTCTCAAGGATAGGGACGAAACCTTAACTGAATCTGAAGATAATCTCACGCGCTCGCGCGCAAGAGCTCACGTTTTTCTGAAAGAAATCTCAAATACGCAGATGGGCTGCTAGAACAAGGTATCCTGAACGAAGTTCGTACAGAATGAAGCGCGATGGATAGGGCTCAACCCTTTTCCCTCGATCGCCTGACGATGCGCTGCGCTTCCATAGCCTTTCGAGGAAGCGAAGTCATAACCTGGATATTCGGCATCATAGGCCACCATGAGCGCATCACGCTCGACCTTCGCGATCACCGACGCGGCCGCGATGGACGCGCATTTCGCATCACCCTTCACGACGTTCACCTCGCGCGCATCGATGCCGAGCGGATTTCCGTCGAGCAGGATCGCGTCGACCTGCACGCCTTGCTCTTCGATCCGAGCGACCGCCTGCGTGAAAGCGCGCTTCAGACACGCCATGATGCCGAATTCGTCGATATCGCGAGGCGGGATATGAACGATCGCATACGCGCGCGCAGCCTGCTTGACCGCTTCAGCGACAGCAGGACGATCCGCTTCTTTGATCTGCTTCGAGTCGTTCAGCCCCGGTATGGCTTCAACGGCAGGATCGAGCACGACAGCGCCGACACTGAGCGGGCCTGCCAGCGGGCCACGGCCCACTTCGTCGAGGCCGACCGCTACCTTGCCGTCGGTCAATTCTTGCTCGAAGCGATAGAGCTCAGCCAAACGCTGCTGTTCAAGAGCTTCTTTCTCGAGGCGTTTGCGCGCCGATGCGAGCGCACTTCGCACGCCCTTGCGGGAGTCCTGCGCGAATTCCGCCTCGAGCGCAGAAAACTCGTCAGCATTCGCTGCCTTCAATCGTTTCTGTATTTCAGCGATGGATGCCATCTATCGTTTGCAAAGGAGCGACCCGAACGAGCAGCTGTTCGAAGCTTCCCTAGCGGGCATGCTTCGCGTGCGCGAACGCCTTGCGACGAAGCGCTGCTCGGTGCACTGCGATGCCCGCGCCTGCAAGAAGGACGAGACTCGCGAGCATGAGCATGCTATCACCCATAGCAGGAAGGACGCCTGCTGCGGAGTCGCCACTCTCCTGATCGGGTTCAGCCGTTTGATTCGGTGCAGAATCGGCGCTATCCGGATCCGCAGCCTCGTTATCCGGGGTCTCGTTATCCGTGGTCGCGCCGTCGCCCGCAGGTGGTTGAGACCCCGGCGTAGAAACCGTATAAGAGACCGTGAAGCTATAGGTCTGCCCCGTCGGCCCCACGGGCGCACCACTGAAAGCCCCCGGCGTGACCGTGAAGCCATCGTCAGCCACGAGCGCGAAACCGTCATCCCTGACCGCATCGCTGCCGAGCGCGACATCGACCGAGAACGTGTAGGTATTCCCCGCAACGAACACATCGTTACCGTTCGCATCCTTCGCGAAACTACCGTTCCAGGAAGCATTCACAGCACTCGATGCGAGCAGACCAGCAGTAGCCTCGAGCTTCGCATCGATGGGCGTTACCGCAGCCCCTGCTACAGGAGCCTGAACTCCGGCCAGCTTCACGTTCTTGACGAGCGCGACCTTACGATAGGTATCCGCCAGATCGTTGCGATCCTGTGCGATAGCATCAGCTGTATAGACCTTATCCTTGTCAGCAACCTCCGAAAGCCAGCTACCCGTGGGCAACGTGGCCATCACGGCCCCATCCATGCCATTCGCACCCTTGAACGAGAACTGAGCGCCCAACTTCACGGTCTTGAGCATCGAACAACCGCCCAACAACGAATTCATGTTGGTCACTGCCGAAGTGTCGAACCCAGAAAGGTCGAGACTGTTGATCGACGAGCAACCGCGGAACATCCACTGCATATCCGTTGCAGAAGAAGTATCGAAGTTCGACACATCGAGCGTGGCGAGCATCGAACAGTTACGGAACATCTCGCTCATGTTCTGCACGTGCGTCGTGTCGAAGCTCGAAACAACAAGGTTCGAAAGAGAGGTGCAGCCGAAGAACATCTCCGCCATATCCGTGACGGATGCAGTATCGAAGGACGAGAGATCCAAGCTCGTGAGCGAAGAACAACCTCTGAACATCAAACGCATATCGATGACTGAAGCGGTATCAAGACCTGAAAGGTCGAGGCTCTTGAGCGCGGAGCAGTCTTTGAACATGGCAGACATTTCGGTCACAGAGATGGTATCGAGATTCGAAAGATCGGCAGAAACGAGCGCGGAGCAAGAATTGAACATGCCCCGCAACTTTCCCGATGCTACGATGCGGCTCGGAATCTCTACTGAACGGATCTCATGTCTCCATTCCTTCCATGGCGCAGCTTCGCCTGAAATGGGCCATTCCACTTGGAAGCTATTGCCCGTTCCCGGCGTGATGGAGAGCACGCCATCAGCATCGATGGCCCAATTACAATCGCCCAGCGTTCCACTGGCGATATCGTCAGCTTGCGTGGTGAGCGCGGGTTCTTCGCCATCCTGCAGAGTCGTCTCATCGATCTGCGAAAGCACGCTGTTCTCTACATCTTCGCCATCCGCATACGCTACCCAGGGTACCTGAGTGAACGCCAGCGAGAGCGTGAGCATGATGACCAAGAGTGCTGCGATTCGTTTGCGATTGATGAGCTTGTCCATCGAGGATTCCTTTTCATTCATTCTTGAAGCGTCTTTTCGAGCATCGCTCGAACATGAAAAAAGGCACCAAAAGGTGCCTTTTAATAGTATCAGATCGCAAGGGCAAGACTTAGAATGCCTTTTCCTTGATCTTCGCAGCCTTACCGACCTTATCGCGCAGGTAGTAGAGCTTGGCACGGCTGACATCGCCACGACGAACGACCTCGATCTTCTCGATCTTCGGAGAATGAACAGGGAACGTACGCTCAACGCCAACGGAGAAGCTGATCTTGCGAACCGTGAAGGTTTCGCGGTTGGATGCACCGTGACGACGAATGACGTCGCCCTGGAAAACCTGAATACGCTCGCGGTCGCCTTCCTTGATGCGATAGTGAACCTTCACCGTATCGCCAACATTGAAGTCTGCGACCTCGGGGTTGATCTGCTGTTGTTCGATCGCGCGGATGATATCCATGTCTAAATCCTTCTATATCCAATTACTTGATGTATGAGTACATTCGTGATGTCAGAGACACAGCTGATAATTATACGTTCAGGTATGTACGGGCGCAAGCGACTTTTTCAAAAATTCTCGCTCGAACGGACGAACGCGCACATCCAACGGTGAAAGCACCTTCCCTAGACCCGTTTCCCGCACCGTACGACCATAATGCGCACGATCTCGCACTAGATGAGCAGGAGCAATCCGTACGACCCTACCCCTGCGACGATGCTCCACACCAACGACTTCGTCTTGACGGCGACCGGAATGACGATGAGCGCCGCGATGATCGGAATGGCTGCTGGCCACAATCCTGCATCGAACATGCCGGGGTTCAGGATATCGTTCGCGATGAGCGCAGCGAACGCGGCAGGCGGGATGAACGCGAGCGCTTGAGCGAGCCAAGCAGGCAGCTCGCGACCGCGCAGCGCGAAGAGCGGAACCGTGCGGAAGATGAGGATGGTGATGGCGCACCCCAATCCTATGAGCGCGAAATCAGTCCAACCCATGGGCGGAAACACGCTCCTTTCGCACGACGATCATGCCCGCAGCCACACCGAGCAGCGCGCCGATCAGAATGGCAGGACCTGAAAGTCCTACGCATTTCGCCAGATAGACACCGAGCACCGCTACCACCGCGGCAGCGATATTGCCCTTCGTTGAAGGCTGAGAGAACAACAAGCACAAGAAGATGCTGGTCATAGCGAACGATGCGAGAGCAGTAGGCACCGAGAGTAGACTGCCCAGCAGCACACCGAGCACGTTGGAGAGCGCCCAAGAACTTTGCGAGAAGAGATTCACGAGCGTCGCACCCTTGATGTTCCACTTCCCCTGCTCGAGCTTCACGACGTTCACCGCGAAGGATTCATCGGTGACGGTCGCACCATAGAGGAACGTGAGCGGCTTGCTCACGTTCTCGCAGAAACGCGACAGCGATGCGCCATAGAGCATCTGACGGGAATTGACCAAGGTCACGCTGGCGATGATAGCTGCCATGGGAGAACCGAGCAGCCACATGTTCGGGATCATGTACTGGCCTGCGCCGGAATAGAAGAGCGCCGAGAGCAGGAAGACCTGCAGCGCATCCATACCGACCGATTGGCTGAGGATACCGCAGGGTACGCCCAGAAAAAGATAGCCCACCATGATCGGTGCGGCCATCTTGAATGCTTCTTTGACGATGCTCGGGTTTTTCATGACCGAACCAGTATACTCTCACGTCTGGCGTGAGCAAGAAGCGGATGAGCTAACGGTGCGCCTTCATCCGCGCTGGGCAGAAGGCATGAGGGCGCTACTGATGCTGCGCGTTCCAGGACTTCGGAACGAACATATCCTCGAAGAAGTTGATCGCATAGCGATCGGTCATGCCCGCAACATGATCCGTGACCGCGCGCAATGGATCGTCCCCCGCCAGCGCACGATATTCCGCCGGCACTTCATCGTAATGACGAACGAAGTAGTTGAACAAGTCCTCGACCAAATGGCGAGCCTTGTACACCTCGCGCATGACCTGGTCGGACGTGTAGACCTTATCGAAGAGGAAGCTGCGCAGCTCCATCATGGCATCCCAGATCGGCTCGCTCATGGCGATGTCGCCCTTCGCATCGGACGTGACGATCATGTCTTCAACGAGCGTCTGGATGCGATCGGCATGGTTCTCGCCGATGATGCGATGCGTGGATTCGGGCAGATCGGACTCGAGCAACGTTCCAGCGCGCAGCGCGTCATCGATATCGTGATTCACGTACGCGATGCGGTCAGCCGTAGCGACGATGCGTCCTTCGAAGGTCTTCGCTCGCGTCGAACCCGTATGACAGACGATACCATCACGCACCTCTTCGGTGAGATTGAGGCCCTTGCCGTCGTTCTCGATCACTTCCACCACACGCAAGCTCTGCACGTTGTGGCGATAGAGCGTCTTGCTTTCGGGAGCTTCAGGATCGAGCCCGCGATGGATAGCAAGACAGCGACTGATGGATTCTTCGCCCACATGCCCGAACGGCGTGTGACCCAGATCGTGACCGAGCGCGATGGCTTCGGTGAGGTCTTCGTTCAGCCCGAGCGCACGCGCGATGGTGCGCGCGATCTGTGCGACCTCGAGCGTATGGGTGAGGCGCGTCCGATAATGATCGCCCACAGGCGCGAGGAACACCTGCGTCTTATGAGACAGACGACGGAACGCCTTCGTATGCAGAATCTTGTCGCGGTCCTTCTGATAGACGTTGCGGAATCGATCCTCCTCCGATGCCCGATCGCGCCCAAGGGACCTATCCGAATGGGCTGCCTGGTCGCTGAGCATCTGATGTTCTTGAAGGATGCGATCGTCACGCGTGGTCAATTTCATGAAGGGCGGTTCCTTTGCTCTAAGCCTTGACGAGGAGGAGTCTTCTGCAAGACGGGCACCGCGATACGGGCTCGTCCTGCTTTATTTTAGCCAATTTGGGCGAATCGAACGCGCTGCGACACGCGCTGCAAGAACTATCCACCAATTCTGCGATGCCGATGCCACCACATTCGTTGCATGCACGCTCATACGCGCGATAGAGCTCGGGGCTCAGAGCGGCTTGATACTTCTTATGATCGGCATCAGCTTGAGCGAGCGCACGCTGGAGCGCACCACCCTCCTCTTGAAAGGACGCGATGGCAGCTTGTTCACGCGCTTCGAGCTCTGCGCACCCCGCCATGATCTGGTCCATGAGCGGCTTGATGCGATTGATCTGCGCATCGACGCGCTCCATATCGCCAGCCAGCTTCTCGCGGCGCTTGGCGACCCCATGCAGATCCTTGCTGTACGACTCCACGCTGCGATAATCGCCTTTCACGCGATCGAGCGCTTCTTGGGTCTCGGCCTGCTTCTGCGCGAGCCGCTCGTCTTCGGCCATCAAGGAAGCAAGTTCATCTTCCGCTTCGTCGACCATGTCTTGAACCTGGGTCTTCTTCTTGACCACTTCCGCCAGCTTCTGTCGCGTCTGCAAGATAGCTTGGCGTTGGGGTAGCTCTTCGAGCTTCTTCGTATTGCGAATGACCTCGGTATCGACGCGTTGGAGCGCTTCGAGAACTTCGAGTTCCTGTTCTGTTGCTTGCATGCGATCCTCTCTGATCGGGTGGATTCGACTCGTTACTGGCGGATGCTTTCGGGGGTATACCAATTCTTCGACTGATCGACCACCATGACGCATGAATCAGGCAGGCCTGCTGCGAGCGTTTTCGTAGCGAGCAGCGCACAGAGCGGCAATTCCGATACATCGTGTCCGAGCTCGATGATGGTAAGACCCGATTCACGCGCTTCGAGCGCCGTATGGTACTTCACTTCACCGCATACGAGGCAGTCGATATTGCTCTCCAAGCAGAGATCGACCATGTCGGTCGCAGAACCGCCGCAGGTCACCACCGTTTCGAGCAACGTGTCAGGGTTGCCCCATACGCGCGGCACCGCACCGAACACGGAAACGCAACGCGCGGCAAGATGCTTGAGCGAGGTGGCTTCTCCACCGCACGAACAAACCATGCCGAAACCCTTTTCGGCATTGCCCGCCAGCGGATCGAGCACGTATTGCGGATTCAAACGCAGCATCGCAGGCAGGATGGCGAGCGCTTCAGGAGAAACGTCGCAGGCGGTGTGGAAGTTCATGCAGTTGATGCCGTGCGTGAGCGCGTAATTGATGACCGCGCCGGGCTTGCAACCCTGAACGGATTCGGGCATGAAGCACGAGACCGGCTCGATGAACACAGGATGGTGCGTCAAGACGACGTTCGCACCCAGTTCATGCGCCTGCTCGAGCGTGGCGATGGTGGGATCGAGCGCCACCACGACGCCCGTCACCTCCTGGCCAGGAGCGCCGACCAGAAGACCCGTGCGATCCCAAGGACATGCGTCCTCTCGTGGAAAGACGTGCAAGAGCTGCTGCTCGAGCTTGCCCACCGTCATACCCGTCTTCACAGGAGCGAGCGGACCGGTGGGCACTTTGAACAATGCATTGATAGCAGTATCTGACATGACTACCTTCTTTCAGGCTACGTGAGCGGGATCGCTCTGCGCTCACCACCCGGTAGTATTGCCGTGAGTTCACGATATCCCGCTTCGTGTAAGAGTTTGAGGCCAGCTTCGATGCCGCGATCGACGAAACGCGGCTCGTGGGCATCTGTTCCTAGTGTAGCGGGCACGCCTGCTTTTCGAAATTCTGTTAACAAATCGATATGAGGGAACATATCTTCGCAGGCATAATATGCGCCGGAGGTGTTGACCTCGATCATGCGACCACCCGCCTGCGCTGCCTCTGCCGCACGCGCATAGGCGCGCTTGCGGTCGAACGCGCGCGAAGGATACTTAGCGAACTTCTTCACCAGATCGGGATGCGACATGACCGTATAGGGCATCTTGTCGACGCACGCCTGGCAAAACCGCTCGAAGTACAGTTCCCAGATCGCATCGTTGCCGACCTCTTCCCAATGTCCGACCTGTTCAGGGTCGTCGAAGGGCCACAGATCGAGATAGTGCACCGACCCGAGGATGATGTCGAAACGACTCCAATCGATGGCATCCAGATCGCGATCCTCATCAGCACCGAGCCAATCGAGCTCGCACCCGACCAGGACATCCATGTGCGGATAAGCATCGCGCAGTTCGATGATCTTCTCGCAATACGGATCGAGCGCCTCCCATGACATCGAGACGAAATTCGTCGGATCGATGGCCTTCGAGAGCGGGAAATGCTCGGTCAATGCGAGCACCGAGATGCCAGCCGCATCCGCTGCTGCCACCACTTCCTCTATCGTGCCATCGCCGTGTCCGGTCAAACCCGTATGCGTATGCGTATTGACTAGTTCCATGTCGTCTCCAAAACCTCTCGAACCATCTCGATGCAACGATCGATCTCTTCTTCGGTGGTGGTGGGTCCGAGCGAAAGCCGAAGCATCCCTAGCGCCTGATCGCGACCGATCCCCATCGCGGTGAGCACATGCGACGGGTCGAGCGAATGCGACGCGCATGCCGAACCACCCGAAACGCAGATGCCGCGCTTGTCGAGCTGCAATATGAGCGTTTCGCTCTCGAAGCCCTCGCACATGATACTGACGATGTGAGGGCCGTACGCGCCATCATGCGGATCGACCACCGGAGTTACGCCGTCGAGCGCGCACAAGCCTGCGAACAGCCGGTCGCGCAAACCCTCCATGTGACGCGTCCGTTCGTCCTGCTGCGAGACCACCTCGCGCACGGCAGCGGCGAATCCCACCACGCCCGCGATATTCTGCGTACCGCTGCGTCGATTCGCCTCCTGACCTCCCCCGACCAGCTGCGCAACATACGGCGTGCGCGCCTTGAGATAGAGCGCACCCACACCCTTGGGGCCGCCGATCTTATGGGAAGAGAGCGAGAGCGCGTCGACATCCCACTTCTTGACCGAGATCGACAACTTGCCGAGCGCCTGCGTCGCGTCGGTATGGAAGAGCGCACCGGATGCGTGCGCCGCTTCAGCGAGCGCAGCGACATCCATGATCGCGCCCGTTTCGTTGTTCAGCGCCATGATGGACACGAGCAGTGGATCATGCGCGCGATCGAGCGCGTCACGCAGTGTCTCGACCGTGATGAAGCCTGCTCGATTCGGCTGGATGGTGCTGACCGTAATGCCGCAGCGTTCGAGCGCCGCTGCCGCTTGCAAGACCGCGTCATGCTCGATGGCTGAGACCACGATGCTGGGTGCCTCTTCGGCCTTGATCGTCGCGAAGCTTTGACCGCGCTTCTTCAGAAGACCCTCTACGATACCGACCAACGCAGCATTATCGGCCTCGGTCGCACCCGAGGTGAAGATGATCTCGTCGGGGCGCGCACCGATGGCACGAGCGATATCGCGACGCGCCGCTTCGAGCACCCTGAAGGCATCGCGGCCCGTATGATGCAAGGAATTCGCGTTGCCGTTACCCTGCTCCAGACCGGCAAGACCAGGAGCGAAGAACGGCAGCATGGCATCGTAGGCCGCTTCGGAGAGCGGCGCGGTAGCCGCCCAATCGAGATAGATCATTGGGGCGCTCATGGAACCTTAGCGCTCCTTCGCAGGCTGTGCGTCCGTACCCGCAGCGCGGATCTCGTCCACCGCACGCGCAGGATCGTCAGCCGCGAAAACGCCTGAGCCCGCCACCAGCACGTCAGCACCCTTCGCGCAAACGAGCCCTGCCGTGCGCGAAGCGCTGATACCGCCATCCACCTCGATCAGCAGATCGGGATTGCGCGTCTCAGCGAGCTTGGCCACGTGCGCGACGCGCTCTTCGCTACCGTCAATGTACGATTGCCCCGAAAAGCCCGGGAAGACGCTCATGATCAGCACCATGTCCACGTCCTCGATGAATGGGTCGAGCGACTCGATGGGCATGTCGGGCTTCAGCGTGAGCACCGGATGAGCGCCACGCTCGCGAATATGATGCAGCAATCCATGGAGCTCATCTTCATCGGGCACCGCCTCGATATGGACCGACACGTAATCGGGCTTCGCATCGAGATACCAATCGATCTGCTCGAGCGGATTGGAGATCATCAGATGCACGTCGATGGGCAACTCCGTGATGGCCCGCAACTGCTTGATGAACGGCACGCCGATGGTGAGATTCGGAACGAAATGCCCATCCATCACATCGACGTGGATCACATCGGCACCCGCTGCTTCGAGCATGCGAATATCGTGCTCCATATCCATGAAGTTCGCGGACAGAATAGAAGGTGCGATCTTTACTTCACCGAACATCTTGAGCCTACCCCTCCGAAATCGCGTCCTATCGATGAGCCTGCTCGAGGTCGAGCAGGAACTTCTTGATCTTGAGCCCCGCAACATAGCCGACCAAGTCCCCGTTCGCGCCGATGACACGATGACACGGGATGATGATCGGAAGCGGGTTCTTGTTGTTCGCGCCACCCACCGCGCGCATAGCCTTGGGCTTGCCCAGCATCTGCGCGACCTGTTGGTAGCTTCGCGTTTCACCATACGGGATGCGCTGGAGCGCATCCCAGACATGCTGTTGGAAGGCCGTACCCTGCGGGTCGAGCGGAAGGTCGAATTCCGTGCGCTTTCCTGCCAGGTATTCCTGCACCTGATTGGCCGCTTCGTTCGTGAGCGCTGTGGGCGTGTTGGTACCAGCTAGTTCCACCGCTCCGAAAGCGAGCTGCGTCAAGGACGAACCGTCGCTCGCGAGCGTGATCCTGCCCATCGGAGTCGGATAGACGAAGTAGGTACGCTCACTCGCCATAGATCGGCCCTTCGTGCTCGAGTCCCCAGAATTCCGTGGTGAGCGGGCGGTCGAAGAGCTGCATGACCATCTCTTCGATGGAAGCCTTATCCCACACGACGCTGCGCACCGCTTTCGTGATGGGAAGCTCGACGCCATACGAACGCGCGAGCGGCTCGATGGTCTTGCAAGCGATGGCGCCCTCCACCACCATGTGCGTTTCGCGCTCGTACTGCTCGAGCGTCTTGCCTTGCGCGACGTATTCTCCGAACGCGCGGTTGCGCGAATGCTTCGACGTGCACGTGGCGATGAGGTCGCCCGCACCGGCGAGGCCCATCACCGTGAGCGGATCTCCCCCGCGCGCGTACACTAGACGGCTCATCTCCGCCATGCCGCGCGTCATGAGCATCGCGGCGGTATTATCACCCATGCCCATGCCGTACGAGATGCCCACCGCGATGGCGATGACGTTCTTGAACGCGGCGCACAATTCGACGCCGATGTAATCCGCTGAAGTGTAGCAGCGGAAGTTCGGTGCAGAGAAGAGACCACGGAAGAAGATGGCGGTCTGTTCCGATGGCGCCGCGATGACCGTGCCCGAGGGGGTCTGCAGGACCACTTCTTCAGCATGGTTCGGACCCGAGAGCACCGCCAAGCGATCGCGGTTGCCCAGTACCTCTTCCAGCACTTCGACGGGCAGATACATCGTCGTCCCCTCGACGCCCTTCGAGCACACGATGATGGGCGTGCACGGGTCGACGAGGTCCTTCATGCGCTCCGCGAAATCGCGCAGCGTGCTTGAAGGCGTGACCAGCACCACTGCCCCCGCACCCTGAAGAGCCTCTTCGAGGCTGGTGGTAGCGACGATGGAAGCTTCGAGCCCGACATCGGACAGATAGCGCGGGTTACGATGCTCGTTGGTGATGGAAGCGGCAACTTCGGGCTTGCGCGCCCACATGCACACTTCGTTGCCGCCGAGAGCGAGCGTATTGGCAAGTGCGGTTCCCCAGGAACCAGCGCCGATCACTGCGACCTTCATGATGCCTGCTTCTCCTTCTTCGCGCCGATGCGGTTCTCGTTATGCGCGAGCAAGCGCGCGATGTTCTGACGATGCGCGAAGATGACGAGCAGCGCCGCGATGGTCATGGCCGCGATGGCGGGGATGTTCCCCCAGAATAGGTAGAGCGAGAGGAACGGACAGAGCGCTGCTGCCGCGATGGAACCGACTGAAACGTAGCGCGTCGCCAGAACGAGCACCGCGAAGAGCGCGAGCTCGAGGATGGACGGCCAAACGCCCAGCACGAAGAAGAGCGCACCGATGGCGACCGCGATGCCCTTGCCACCATGGAACTTGAGCCACGGCGAATAGATATGACCGACCACGCACCCCAGGAATGAAAGCGAAAGGAGGAATTGACCTGCAGCGATGCCGTGCGTTGGCTCAGCCATCGCCGCGAAGACGGTGCCCAAGAAGCCCGAGAGTAGGCCTTTGCCGAAATCGAGCAGGAAGACCGAAGCGCCGCCTACCTTACCGAGCGAGCGCATGGCGTTGGTAGTGCCGATGTTGCCCGAGCCTTCGTTGCGAATGTCCTTCTTGAAGAACAAGCGCGAGATGATGACCCCGAACGGGATCGATCCGAGCAAGAAAGCGATGACGAAGATGAGGATCGCCAGTAGAGCCAGATTCATCGACTAGTCCTTTCGTTTGAAACGAAGACGAACGGGCGTGCCTTCCAGATCGAAGGTCGAGCGCAGACGCTTCTCCAGGTAGCGCTCGTAAGAGGGTTCGATTATATCAGGATGATTGCAGAAGAACGTGAACTGCGGTGGGCAGGTTCCTGTCTGCGTGACGTACTTGATCTTGAGCAGTTTCTTGCCCTTCGAGATGGTGTGACCAAAATCGCGGATCTCTTGGAGCCAGTTGTTGAGCTTCGATGTCGAGATGGTGGAACAGTAGTTACGATATGCCGTATCGACTGCGCTCCAGATGCGATGGACGTTCTTGCCCGAGAGCGCGGAAATGGCGATGACCGGGGCATATCCGACGAACATGAGGCGGTCTTTGATGCGCTCGCGGATCTCCGCCTTCGCTTCAGGGCCCTCCACCAGATCCCACTTGTTCAGGATGATGACCATGGCGCACCCACGCTCGGCCGCCATGCCAGCGACGCGTTGGTCCTGGTCGGTGAGGCCGATGGTGCCATCGATGACGAGCAGTACCACTTCTGCGCGATCGATCGCGCGCAGCGCACGCACGTAGCCATAGTATTCCACGTCCTGGTCGATGACGCTCTTGCGGCGAAGACCCGCCGTGTCGATGATGGTGTAATGCTGGCCTTCGTGTTCGATGGTGGTGTCGATCGCATCGCGCGTCGTACCCGCCACGTCGGAGACGATCGAGCGATCGTTGTTCGTCATCTTGTTGGTGAGCGAAGACTTACCCGCGTTCGGACGACCGATGATGGCCACGTTGATGGTGTCGATCTCGTCCTCTTCGGTTTCGGTCGGCTCGGGGAACAGCGTCACGACCTCGTCGAGCAAGTCACCCGTGCCCGTTCCGTGCAGCGCGGAGACCGGCCAAGGATCACCTAGACCCAGCTGCATGAATTCCCACATCGCGTTCGTATCGCCCGGGTTATCGAGCTTGTTCACCACCAACAGCACCGGCTTGTTCGAACGACGCAGGATGTTCGCGACCGCTTGATCATCGGCGTTGATGCCCGTCTGACTGTCGACCAAGAAGAGGATGACATCAGCCTGATCGGCTGCGACGAGCGCCTGGGCGCGAATGGACTCCTGGAAACTGTCGTCCTTGTTCATCTCGATGCCGCCCGTGTCGATGAGCGTGAAATCGCGCCCATTCCAATCGGCTTCATGATACGAACGATCGCGCGTGACGCCGCGCATCTCGTGCACGATGGCTTCGTTATTCTCCGCAATGCGGTTGACCAGGGTCGATTTCCCGACATTCGGGCGACCCACTATTGCAACGACGGGCAAGGCCATGTGAGGATCCTTACTCTTACAGCGTCTCCAGATAGGAAACGACAGCTTGTATCTGATCTTCGGGAGTGGATGCTCCCGCGCTGATGCCGACCGAAGACACCGACGCGAACCACGCAGGATCGATCTCTTCAGCGTTCTCTATATGATAAACCGCATTGCAGCACTGCTGGCACATTTCGTACAAACGGGTGGTGTTCGAGGAATTCCTGCCACCGATGACCAACATCACATCCACCTTGCTTGCCAGATCACGCGCCGCATCTTGGCGCTGGATGGTCGCGAAGCAGATCGTATCCTTCACCAAGGGTTCGATCCCGCGAGCAGAGAGCGCGTCGACGATCTCGGCGAGCTTCTGATGAGACTGAGTGGTCTGCACGACGATGCCGACCGGCTCAGCGAGATCGGCCGGGATATCCTCCACCGATCCGACGATGGTGCAGCGCTCCCCTTCTTGGCGCGCATGCGCGAGGATGCCTTCAACTTCCGGATGACCCGCCTCGCCCACGACGAGCACATGATAGCCCTCGCGCGCGAGCTTGGCTGCAGCCCGTTGAGCGCGCAGCACATGCGGACACGTCGCATCGATGACCTCGCGACCACGTGCTTCGAGCGTGGCGATGACCTGGGGAACGACGCCGTGCGAGCGGATGACCACCGCTTCTTCCGTGCAATCATCCACGCTGCCCGCAACGCGAATGCCACGCGCTTCAAGATCGGCCACCACCTGAGGATTATGGATGAGCGGACCGAGCGTGCAGGCTGCTTTGTTGTCGTTGGCCGTCTCGAGCGTAAGATCGAGCGCACGCTGAACGCCGTAGCAAGCGCCTGCATATTCCGCACGGGCGATCGTGAACGTACCCACGACTACTCCTTGGTCTTTGGTTCGTAGTCCGGCAACGTGGAAGGGTCGAAGCGCGGGATGGGATGTTCGGCGAACACCGCGCTGTAATCCTTATTGTCAGGAAAGAGCGCCACCATGTCGACTTCTTCAGGGGCGATGTCATGACTGAGCGCGAATGCCTCGCGCAGCACGTACCACGTAGCCGCTTCAAGGCGTTCTTCTTTCGGCAGAAAATCGAACGACACGAGCGCGATCGGCTCGCCGTACACAGCGGTGAGCTTCGGAAAGCGCACGCGCTCGCCTTTGCGCTTGATCCTATCGACGTTCTTGAGGCCGAGCGGAACGAGCGGCGCACGTCCGAGCTTCGCGATGAGCGCAGCGCCACCATGGATAGCAGGAACGATGTTTCCCTTGCCACGACGTGTGCCTTCGGGGAAGATGCCGACGATCTCGCCGTTCTTCAAGAACTTCGCCGCGCGCTTGACGGTGGACATGTCTGCCGTATCACGCTTCACCGGAAACGCTCCGACGCGCGCGATGATGAATCCGAGCAGCCCATGCGCGACCGTGAAGAGGCTCTCACGAGCGATCAGGCGCGTCCAACGTTTCGGCCATGAGGCAAGGAACATCATGACCACGTCGATGTAAGACGTATGGGGCGAGACCACCACCGCGCCCGTCTTCTTACCGTTGAACTGAAGCAAGATATCACGATTCTTCACCGTGAACCGAAAGATGATCTTCATGAGCGCAAGCACGATGGCAGCGACCACATTGCCGACGGCATGGCTTTCGCGGTTCGAGCGGTCGTTACCATCGAACGACATATCCCACAGTTGTTCGCAAGACTTCATTCGGTGCGTCCCCTTCTCTACGAAGTACGCGCGAGCGAACAGATCTGATCGATGATCTCTTCGATGTAGCAGTTCGTCGAATCGATATGCACGGCATCTTCGGCAGGTTTCAACGGCGAGACGGATCTGCTGGAATCCACATCGTCACGGCGGATGATGTCGGCCAGAACCTCTTCGTAATCGATCGAGCCGAGGTCGCGATCGACATTCTGACGAACGCGACGATGCGCACGCTCCTCCGCCGAAGCGGTGAGGAAGATCTTGCACGCCGCATCCGGGAATACGGTCGTGCCGATATCACGACCCTCCACGACGTAATTGCCCTGCGAACCGATGCGCTGCTGCTGTTCGACGAGCGCAGTGCGCACCGCAGGCGTAGCAGAGACCGGTGAGACCGCTTTGTCGATCTCGGCAGTGCGGATGGCGGACGTGATGTCCTTGCCATCGATGAAGACACGGCGTGGGATGGGATCGTCTCCTTCGTGTTCGAAGGATATCTCGCACCCGCGCGCGAGCGCACCGAGCGCTGCTTCGTCCTGCAGGTCCACGCCATCAGCGAGCGCCTTCCACGCGATCGCACGATACATTGCGCCCGTATCGAGACACGAGAAGCCGAGCTTGCGCGCGACCGCTTTGGCTACGGTCGATTTCCCTGCACCTGAGGGTCCATCTATTGCAACGATCATTGAGCGAGCCTTTCCAAGCTTTCGAGGAATTGTGGGAAGCTGACCTTCACGGAATCAAAGTCGACGATATCGACCGGCGTGTTGCCGCACAAGCCGACGAGCGACCAGGTCATGGCTAAGCGGTGGTCCTTGCGCGAATCGAACGTGAGGCCTTGCGGAACGACCAGGTTAGGCTGGCCGTCGATGAACAGGTCGTCATTCTCGCACCACGCATCGACACCCAGAAGACCCAGGCCTTCGATGATGGCATCGAGGCGGTTCGATTCCTTCTTCGTGAGTTCGCTCACCTGGCGGAACACCGTCCTACCCTGCGCATGCGCAGCGACCAACGAGAGCACGGGGATCTCGTCGATGACGCTGGCGATATGCTGCTTCGGGATCTCGCAACCCGTCAACTTCGGCGTATAGGTGGCTTCGATGATGCCGTTGGGCTCTTTGCCCTCCTGGCCCATATGGCGCACTTCGATGGAAGCACCCATGCGCTCGAGCGTACGAACGAAACCAATGCGCGCTGCGTTCAGGCTGACGTTCTCGACCTGGATCGAACTGCCGCGCTTCAGAAGTGCCGCGCAGATGAGGAATGCAGCAGAAGAAGGATCGCCCGGGACATCGACTTCGGACGCCTGGAGCGTGAAGGGGCCCTTCACCATGGCGGTACGATATGCAGCCGAGGTGGTCGCGCCGAATTCAGGGAGCATGAGCTCCGTATGATTGCGCGAGGGAGCAGGCTCGTTCACGCGCGTCTCGCCCTTGGCACCGAGACCCGCCAGCAGCACCGCAGTCTTCAACTGGGCGCTAGCCATGGGTGCATCGTAGGTGATGGCCTTCAGGTTCGAATTGCCGATCTCGGTGACGGGCAGATTCTCTTGCGCCTCAGGCTCGAAGCGCACGCCCATCTTCATGAGCGGCGCGATGATGCGACGCATGGGGCGCTTCTTCAACGAGTCGTCGCCCGTGATCTCGACGCGGATTGGCCACGGCGCGAGCAAGCCCATCAATAGGCGTGCCGTCGTGCCGGAATTACCGCAATCAAGCGGACCATCGGGCTGCTTGGGGCCTTCAGCACCCCAGCCCGTTATGCCGCCCGACAGCGACCCATCCACGCCGACTTCCAAGTTGACCTTGGCGCCGAGCGCGGTGACCGCATCGATCGAAGAACGCACATCCGCTGAATCGAGCACGCCGGTCAAGCGCGAAGTACCCTCCGCCATAGCAGAGAGCAGGATGGCGCGATGAGAGATCGACTTATCCCCCGGAACCGTGGTAGCACCATTGAGCGGCCCAGGTAGCGGCGCGATGTGCATGATGTTTTCAGCAGCCATCGGTATTACTCCTTAGAACTTAAGGGACGAAACGAAATGCTGAAGCCCGCTTTGATGAGCTGGGTCGAGAGCTTTCCGACGTCTCCTTCATCGGTCAAGATGAGCACGAGATCCGCACTTGATGAGGTGATATGATCGATCTCGATCGACTGGATGTTGCAGCCGACCTGGCTTGCGATGGTGGTGACCTCCGCGATGATGCCCGGACGATCCGTAAGAGGGATGCGCACTTCCAGCAAGTCTTCGGTGGCAGGGATCCACTTCGAGGGCAATGCCTGACGCGCTTGCGCAGCGCGATCGAGCAGCGTGGTGAACTCCGTGCGATCGGACTCTTCCAACGCCGCCGCGTACTGCCCCAAGATCTCTTGCATCTCGTGCAGGCCATGCGTGATGGCCTGCGGATTCTCGAAGGCGATGCCCGTCCAGAGCGCAGGCGATCCCGCCGCGATGCGCGTCGAATCCTTGAAACCGCCTGCGGCGAGACGGAAGAGCGCCTCTTGATCGCCCGCATGACGAACCGCGAGCTCCACGAGCGACGAAGCGACGAAATGCGGCACATGGCTGATGATGGCCACTGCTTCATCGTGGCCTTCGCGCGTCAGGCTGACGACGCGCGCACCAAGCGTGGTGAGCACTTCATGCAGCGCCGCGTAAGCATCGGGTGAAGTATGTTCATCGGGGCACAGCACCCAATGAGCGTTCTCGAAGAGCGTGTCGCGTGCGCCGAACACGCCGCTCTTCTCCGAACCTGCCATCGGGTGGCCGGGAATGAAGTTGTTCGGACGGGGCAAGATAGCCAGCGCTTCTTCGACGATCTGCGCTTTCGTCGAGCACGTATCGGTGATAACGCCCTGGTAATCCCTATCCGCCAACATCTGGAAATAGTCAGGAGCAGCGGTGACCGGGGTCGCCAACACCACCAGATCGCACGAGTCGAGGCGCTCGCCAAGATTCGCATCGGTAGGTTCGAAGCCCTCCGTGATCCAGCCGCGCTCGAGCAATTCGTCGACCGCTTCGCGCGAGGTATCAACACCGACGATGGTCGCATCAGGATACGCCTTATGATAGGCCCCCACGAACGATGCCCCGATCAAACCGAGACCTACGACTGCGACGGATTCGAACTGCTGATCCATGGCTTCTTTCAGACTCCCCTTTTGGTCGAACGAACGAGATGTTCTCACGTATCCTTACGTTCAACCATTCTATCACGGGAAAGCCCTGTTGCTGCGAGGAGTGCAGCCTGTTCATCTTCGGTCAGAGAACGCCATCGTCCCTGCACGAGACCAGAGAGCGAGAGCGGCCCGAGCGCGACGCGCCGAAGCGTCTGCACAGGATGGCCCACCGCATCCCCCATGCGCCTGACCTGACGGTTGCGCCCTTCGTAGATGGTGATCTCGAGCAAGGTCGTTCCATCGCCCCTCTCGAGCACTTCGACCTCAGCCGGTTGCGTGATGCCATCGTCGAGCATGACACCTTCGCGCAGCGCCTTGAGCGCCTCTTCGCCGACCGCACCGGCCACCTGCGCATGGTAGGTCTTCGGGATGTGATGGCGTGGATGGATGAGCGCATTGCCCAATTCGCCGTCGTTGGTGAACAGAAGAAGCCCTGTCGTATCCTTATCCAAACGCCCCACTGGGAACAGGCCCGCGTATTCATCGGTCGGGATCAACTCGGAAACGCAGCGTCCACCGTGCGCATCGGACATGGCGCTCAGCACACCAGCGGGCTTATCGAGCATGATGACCACATGCTCCGAGGGGAGCACCACTACTTCCCCATCGACTTCGACCACATCCGCGCCAGGCACGACCTTGGTGCCGAGCTCCGTCACCACACGGCCGTTCACACGCACGCGTCCTGCCACGATGATGTCTTCCGACGCACGTCGCGACGCCACGCCACAGCGCGCGAGATATTTCTGCAAGCGCATGGGCTCCATCATTCTTCGTCGAATCGGATCGTGTCGAAATCGATCTTCTCGACCGCACCGAGCGCGCCGGTCAGCGCTTCGAGCATGTTGTGATCGCTACCCTCTTCCTCGATGTCGATCTCGTAGGTCTGCGTTTGCTCCTTGACCAAGCCCAAACGCTCGGAGATGAGATTCCTCGTCGCCTCATCGGGCGCGAACGATTCGAGATCGGGCAGTTCATCGACCGATTTCAGGCCGAAACGCTCGAGGAACATCTTGCTGGTGCCATAGAGCGTGGCATTAGAAGGCGGATCCTGCACGCCTACCTCGCGCACGTAGCCCTTCTCAAGCAAGGAACTGAGTGAACTGTCCGAGCTCACACCACGAATGGCCGAGACATCGTTGCGCGTGACCGGCTGGCAGTACGCCACGATGGCGAGCGTCTCCAGCGCAGCCTGCGAAAGCTTGCGCTTGTCCCATGAGACCACGTAGTGCTCCAGCAGTTCGTGGTAACGCGGGTGCGTGACGAAGCGCCATCCGCCCGCACGTTCGTTCAACTGGATGCCACGATCCTGCATGTTGTAGGTCTCTTGCAGCTCGTGCAGCGCCTCTTCCACGCGATCGATATCGACCTCGAGGAATTCCGCGAGCGTCTTGCTATCGACCGGGTCGTTCGTCACGAAGAGCATCGCTTCGAGCGCTGCCTTGAGATCGTGACCATCCCTCATTTCAAACGTATCCATACTCCAGCCCTACTATCTCTCGTGGTCCCGCGCAAGCGGACCATCGTCTTCTTCCCCGGCCATACGATGCGCATCCGTTTCGGACGCGCGAACACCCTTGTCATAGTCCAGATCCTCATCTTCATCAGGCTCTTTCTCGGGATCGATGTAGCTGATGGCGATATCGCCGAACAGTGCATCTTGACGCAGCGAGATCTTCGCCTGCTTGAACAGCTCGAGGATAGCGAGGAACGTGACGACGATGACATGCGAATCGGTGGTCTCGTCGATGAAGTCCGAGAACTTCACCACGCGCTGGTGGCGCAGCGCATCGTAGATGCGATCGATCTGCACTTCGACGGGGATCGCGCGCTTTGCGATGTGCTCCGATTCCAGCAGGAAGATATCCTGCCTGCTGAAGACCGATGCGCACAGCTGACCGATGCGCTCTACCGACACGCCCTTCAAATAGTCGGGCATCAAACGATAGAGCGACGGGTCGGGTCCGAAGGGACGCTCATGCATGCGCATCTCGGTCTCGAAGCGACGCTCGAGCGCAGCGGTGGCATTCTTGAACTTCTTGTAGTTGATGAGACGTTCGATCAGGATCGCGCGCAGATCGGAGGGTTCGTATTCCTCGATCTCCTCGTCGAACTCCTGCACCTCTTGCGGCAACAGGCTAGCGGCCTTGATCTCGAGCAAGGTCGATGCCACGACGATGAAGTCGCTCGCGATCTCGAGGTCGAGCGCTTGCATGCGACGGATCTCCGCCAGGTATTGGTCGGTGATATCCGCAAGCGAGATCGAACCGATATCGACGCGCTGACGATGGACGAGGTGCAGCAAGAGGTCGAAGGGACCCTCGAAGCTCTCTATTCTGACCTTGTACGACACGACGCGCTCGTCTCTCCTCTTCCCTCTACACCCCCGGCACGAGCAGCGTTCCGAGCGCTCCTGCCGTGACATTGAGGTATTCGCTGATGATATTGAAATGGAGGAAATAGGGTAGCACGAAAATGACCACTAGGAAGATCGGGAATGCGTACTGCTGGACCTTGTAATAGGTGGGCAGATACTTCACGGGCAAGAAGAACGCGATGATGGACGAACCATCCAGAGGCGGGATGGGCAGCAGATTGAAGAACATCAGGTACAGATTCACCATGATGAAGATGGGCAAGAACCAGTAATAGAAATAGAAGAACACGATGTTCGAATTCGCCAGCGCGACGCTCTGCAGGCCGAACATGAGCGCCGATCCGATAAGCGCCAGCACGAGGTTCGCAGCGGGACCCGCAAGACCCACCACCACATCGCCCACGCGCTTGTCCTTGAAGTTGTTCGGATTGTAAGGCACGGGCTTAGCGTAGCCGAACACGGGCGCATGCATGAAGATGAGCAAGAGCGGCAAGATGACCGTACCGAACGGATCGATATGCTTCAGCGGATTGAGCGTGAGACGCCCGCTCTGCTTCGCAGTATTATCGCCCAGCTTATAAGCAGCGAAGCCATGCATAAATTCATGGCAAACGATGGCTGGGATGAACGCAAGAACGCTGCAAACGATATAAACGACTTGATAGTTATCCATAATACCTCGTGCCTAGGCCAGGCCCTCGAATCCATTCTGACGAAGCGCCTCGTACGCCCCGATCGCCGCTGCATTCGAAAGATTGAGCGAGCGAGCCTCCCCTCTCATCGGAATGCGCACGCAGCGCGCCGCGTACCGATCGAGGATATCGGGGTCGATGCCGCGGCTTTCGCGGCCGAACACCAGAAACACTTCACCTTCATAGTCTACTTCAGCATAGGAACGCTCAGTCCGGCCTGTGAAAAAGTACAGATTTTCCTCCCCGAACGCTTCGAGGAACGCAGCAGTGCTGGCATGATGCACGATCTCGACATCGTCCCAGTAATCCAATCCCGCGCGCTTCAGATTGCGCTCGGACGGGCGGAATCCCATCGGCTCGACCAGATGCAGCGTCGCTCCTATGCACGCGCACGTGCGCGCGATGTTGCCCGTGTTCTGCGGGATCTCCGGTTCGAATAGAACGATATGCAGCTTGAAAGGTTCCATCACATCCAGGCGAGCGAAAGCGTCGAACGAGAGCAGCACGTGCACGAGCTCTACTGCGCCACTTCCTGCTTGCGCATCTCCTCTTCGATCTCCTCGGAAAGCTCCATCCACTCCTCTTCATGAGCAGCGAGCTCCTTCTTCAAGGCCGCATGCTCGGCGATAGCCTCGCCTGAGCGCGTCTCGTCTTCGTAGAAGCTCGGATCAGCCATGAGGGCCACGAGCTCGTCAATGCGCTCCTGCTCCTTCGCGATCAGCTTATCGAGCTCTGCAACGCGTGCTCGTTGCGTCTTCAGCGCGGCATAGAGCTGATTGCGACGCTGCGCCTCCAGGCGCTTCTGTTCCTTGGTCTTCGGCGGCGTGGGGCTCTGGCGCCTGCGATGCGAACGCACGGTCACTTCCGTCGCGCTTCCGCTCTCTATATCGGAGGGAACAGCAGGCACCGAAGACGACGCGGGCTGCTTCGATGCGCTCTCACCCGCCGCCTCCGCTTCAAGGCTGGTCTTGTAGAGGTAGTATTCGTAATCGCCTGGGAAGGAGGTGACGCCTTCAGGCTTGATCTCGATGATGCGATTCGCGACCGAGCGAATGAGATGACGATCGTGCGAGATGAGCACGATGGTGCCTTCGAACTGCTTGAGCGCTTGCTCGAGGATATCCGCACTAGCAATGTCGAGATGGTTCGTCGGCTCGTCCAGACACAACAGCGGCGTCGGAGCCACCAGCATCTTCGCAAGCGCAAGACGACATTTCTCACCACCGGAGAGCACGGCAACCTTCTTATCGACGTCGTTAGGGCCGAACAGGAACGAGCCGAGCAGTGTGCGCACCTGCGAGATGGTCCATTGCGGCGCGACGCGATCGAGCTCTTCGAACACGGTATTGCCTGGATTCAATTCCTCCAGCTGATGCTGAGCAAAATATGACTTGGTCACATGAGCACCATAAGAAATAGCACCGCTATCCGGCTCGAGCACGCCGGCCAACATCTTGAGCAAAGTAGATTTTCCTGCTCCATTCGGACCGACCAACGCCACCTTCTCGCCGCGATAGAGCGAAAGATCGAGCCCATCATAGACCGTCTTGTCGCCGAAGGACTTGTGCACATCTTCAGCCGACACCACGCGATCGCCCGTACGGGGCGGCTGCTGGAAGCTGAATCGGACCTTCTTGCGCTCTTCGGGAACTTGAACGATCTCCATGCGCTCGAGTTTCTTCACGCGATCCTGGACCTGCTTGGCTTTCGTCGCCTTGTAACGGAATCGTTCGATGAACGCCTCCATGTGAGCGATCTCTTCTTGCTGCTTGGCAGCCTGTTCGCGCAAGAGCTCGAGGCGCTCTTCGCGCTGCTTCAAGTAGCTCGAGTAATTGCCCGTATAAAGCGCGACCTTGCCCAGATCGATCTCAGCCACGCGATCGACGGTGTTGTCGAGGAATTCACGGTCATGACTGACCATGAGCACCGCACCCTGATAGCTCTTCAAGAAACCTTCCAGCCACTTCACGCTCTCGAGGTCGAGGTGGTTGGTCGGTTCGTCGAGCAACAGCACTTCAGGATTTCGCGTGAGCAACTTCGCGAGCGCGATGCGCATTTGCCAGCCGCCCGAGAATTCGGTGGTGGAGCGCTGCATGTCCTCTTCTTTGAAGCCCAGACCGAAGAGCACGGCTCGTACGCGCGACTCGATCGTGTAACCGCCCATCGCCTCATACATGTCGCTCGCTTTGCCATAGGCTGCGAGCGCAGCTTCAGTGGGATTCTCACCTAGCGCGAGCTCCAGTTCACGCAAACGTTTCTCTTGCGCCACCACCTCATGCTGAGCGGAGAGTACTTCCTCGAAGATGGGCCTATCCCCCATCTCGATGGCTTCCTGCTCCAGGTAGCCGACGCGTGCACCCTTCGCGACCACGACGCGACCTTCGTCAGGATCTTCCTTACCCGAGATGATGTTCAGGAGCGTGGTCTTGCCAGCTCCGTTCGGGCCGACCAGTGCAAGGCGGTCATACTCTTCCAAACGCAAAGAGACCCCCGAGAATAATTCTCGAGAGCCGAATGATTTCGCGATCTGTTCGAGCTGAAGGATCATACGTACTGGATTAGTGTATGCAATTCGAAGCGCGCCGTCCATCGCGGACGAGCTGCTAAACGCAAACGGCACAAAATGCCAGAGGCACCTGAAAGATGGCTCTAATCGAAGAAGATCATATCCGGATCGCTTCGATCGATCCGATGCGTCTCGTCGACGAACTTGATGAAATCATCCACGCAGAACGGATGATACTTCTTCTCGTTGTAGGCCATGTAGATGGTGTGGTAGAACGACTTCTTCTCAGTCGCATTGTTGTAGAACGGCTTCACCACGATACCCTGCACATGCTTCAAGAAGAACGTATCGAGCATGAGCGCGACCTCGACGCCATTCGCAGCGAAACCCGCCAGGATGGATTCGTCGTCGAAGGCATAGCGCACGTTCGGAAGATTCCAGGTGTCGACCGTAGCCTTGACCGCCTTGCCGAGCGGGATCTGCTCGCGATAGGTGATCAGCTCGACCCCATCAAGATCTTCAGGCACGATGAACTCTTTGTTCGCGAGCGGGCAATCCGCATTCATGGCGATCTTGAATTCTTGCGCCTGCACAGGCACGTAGTGGATATCGGAGCCGAAATCGTCGTCACGCGCGCCGAAGACGACGTCGTACTTGCCTTCCTTCAGACATGCGAGCAAGTCTTGCGAGGGCTTCTGAGAGATGTTGAAGTCGTAACGATGATCGCTGGAACGGTGATACTGATTGAGCAGTTGCGGGATGTAGTCGGTCTGCACGGTGATGATGCACCCAAGATCGATAAGACCGCCATCGCTCTCGCCCGAATAGCTCTTCATGACCGCGACACCCTTGTCGAGCTGTTCGAGCGAAGCATTGACATAGCCCAAGAATTCAGCTCCGTACTTGGTGAGCTCGACATTCCTTCCCTTCTTCTGGAAGAGCGCCACACCCAATTCCTGCTCGAGCGACGAGATGGAACCCGACAGCGTCGGCTGCGTGATGAAGAGCTCTTTGGCGGCGCGTGTGTAGTGTTGCAGGTCAGCGAGCTTGCTGAAGTAATACAGTTGCGAAAGATTCATGCGATCTCCGATGAGTGACACGATGATTGGTTCGCATGAAATTATAGCAGAAACCGATAGGTTGAAATGAATCGATAGCACAAAGTAATGGACCTGTAACAGGTCCATTACTCATAGTGTTCATGCAGTTGAGATACCGTTCATGGCAAAGCGTCACGAACGTACAGCAAGATCCTAGCCGTAGCGATACTCGATACCCATGGTGGGCTGTGGGTACTCCCACTTCTCGATGATCGTGTCGCCACAGATCATGCGGCAGGTGCCGCACTCGAGGCAGCCAGCATAGTCGAAACGCTTGGTGCCATCTTCCTCGACCTTGTAGAGCGCTGCAGGACAGCACAGGACGAGCTTGCGGAATTCTTCGTCAGAAGGATTCTCTTTCAGAACGATATGGGCGTTCTCTTCGTCAACATTGAACTTGTCGATGGAGAGCTTACCATCGACGTTGACGGTGATATCACAAACGTTTTCTATCATAGCGCCTTGATTCCTTTCATGGCATCCTTAGCGATCTTCATGATGCCGACCTTCTTGACCGGACCCATCGCCATCTTCTTCATGCTCTCGCGAGGCTGACCATTGACGATGAACATCGGATTCATGATATCGCGGATCTTCTCGGGATACTCGGTGAACATGCGTGGGCACTCTTCCAGGAATGCTGGGAAGTTCTGATACTGCTTCATGTCGCGCATGACGAACGAATCGTCGAGCATCGTCTTGTAGCACTGAAGACCAGCAGCAGAAGTGTCGCCCGCATCGAGCGCCTTGATGGCAGCCTTACCTGCGATCTCGCCCGCTGCGATAGCCAGGTCCATACCACGAACGGTATAGCCGAGGTTCATGCACATCATGGCAGAGTCGCCTGCGACGATGACGCCATTGCCGACCAGCTCGGGCATCATCTTATAGCCACCCTCAGGAACGACATGACCGGAGTATTCGACCAGCTTGCCACCACGGACGAGAGGAGCGATCTCGGGACGCTCTTTGAAGTTCTCGAGCATCTGATAGACCGGGATATCCTGCTTGATGACCTCGGACATGGTAGCGACGATGCCAAGAGAGATGGTGTCTTCGTTGGTATAGACGAACGCACCACCGATCGCGCCATTGGTCATACTACCCGCGAATAGCCAAGAAGCGCCCTCACCTGGGTTGCAGAGGAAACGACTCTCGATGACCTCTGGATCGAGCTGGATAGTCTCCTTCGCACCGACCGCCACCTGATCGATAGCAGGAGCCGGCTTGGAAAGACCAGCTTTGGAAGTGAGCAGCGAATTGACGCCGTCAGCCAGAATGACCATCTGTGCGGTCATCTCTTCGCCTGCAGCGGAGATGCCAACGACCTTGCCGTTAGCCATCAGCAGATCTTCGACAGCGATGCCAGGAATGATCTCCGCACCAGCCTCTTCTGCCTTTTCAGCCAGCCACTGATCGAAGGGAGCACGAAGCACCGTCCAGGATTCATTGCCCGGTTCAGTGAGCTCACGTGAAGTGAAGTCGACCGTGAAGTTGGAGTCGGGAGCCATGAGCGAAATGCGCTCATGCGCGACCTTGCGCTGCAAAGGCGCATCCAGATAATCAGGGAAAACCTTCGCGAGCGAGTGGGTGTAGATACGACCACCGGTCATGTTCTTCGCACCCGAATAATTGCCGCGCTCGACAACGAGAACAGCTTTACCAGCTTGAGCGAGCGTGTAAGCTGCAACGCAGCCTGCGCAACCGCCACCGACGACGATGACATCGAAGTCGGGCTCGAAATCGGCGTCTAGAGTAATCTCGGCCATTTTCTTCCTTTCAGAGGTGAACAGTAAAAGGGCGCCCCTGTATCGAGGCGCCCCCTAAAAAGCGACTTAAAGCTTCTCGATGAGAGCAGGAACGACGGTCTTGATGTCGCCAACGATGCCGTAGTCAGCCTGCTTGAAGACAGGAGCGTTCGCATCCTTGTTGACCGCGATGATCGTGTCCGCACCGGTCACGCCGACCATGTGCTGCATCTGACCAGAGATGCCCAGAGCGATGTATGCCTTAGGAGCGAGCTGGAGGCCAGAAACACCGATGTAGAGGTTCTTAGGCAGCCAGTTGACGTTCTCTGCGAGCGGACGGGAGCAACCGAGTTCGCCACCGACCTTAGCGCACAGATCGCGAGCGAGCTGAAGCTCGGATTCCTCAGCGAAGCCACGGCCTGCACCAACGACGACGTCGACCTTGGTGAGGTCAGCACCCGTGCGAGGAACTTCCTTGGTGCCACGGAGCACGAGCGGCTTCTCGGGTGCGACATAAGCAATGGTCTCGACGGTGTCGGTACCAGTGGGCTCTGCGTCGTCGAAGCACGTAGCAGCGATGGTGTAGATCTTAGCGCCATTCGCCTTCTGCTTGTTCTCCGCCAAACCACCGAAGTACATGTTGGTGACGACATCGCCATCGATAGCGGTGACATCGGAGATGACCGAGGTGCCGAGGCTTGCAGCGAGCAGACCAGCGAGGATCTTGTCGCGCGGGGTCGGCTCGACCAGAACGACGTCAGGATTCTCTGCGTCGTAGACAGCCTTCACGCCAGCAGCGGCGTTCTCGACCGGCTCGCCTGCAGGGAGCTCGATATCATATGCCTTATCAGCGATACCTGCTTCAGGAGTGCCCTTCACAACAGCGAGGACGACTTCATCAGCGATGGAACGGGCACCAGCGCAAAGAGCACGCTGACCGTCGATGGTTTCTGCCAGTACTAATGCTTTCATATTCTTATACCGCCTTCTCTAGTTTATTTGAGTGCTTCGGCAACAGCAGCGACGAATGCGTCGAGGTCGCCCTCTTCGAAGATCTGGTTCTTACGAGGTGCCAGTTCAGGAGCCTTGATGTCCTCAACGGAAACCTTGACATCCACAGGAACCGCAGCAGGTGCGACATCCTGAGGCTTCTTCTTCGCAGCGAGGATGTCACGCATGCCAGCGATGCGAGGAGTAGCAATGTCGGGAGAAACAGAGATGACCGCAGGAAGCGGGATCTCGATCTCTTCGACTTCTTCGTCGAGGGTACGCTCGACGACAAGCTTGTCGCCTTCAGCAGCGATCGAGGTGACCTCATTGATGGTCGGAACGCCCAGAGCAGCAGCGAGCTGGATGTTGACCTGGCCTGCATAGAGGTCAGCAGAACCGTCACCGCAGATGATGACGTCGTAATCGGGAACCTTGGTCTCGACGATGTTCTTCAGAACCTGTGCGGTAGCGTAAGAGTCCGCGGTCTCGAGCGCATCGTCGGTAGCCATGAAGAGCTCGTCGACGCCAAGAGCGAGGATGTTCTGCTTAGCCTTGGTGTCGTCGTTCTTGGAAGGAACGGCGCTGATAGCGATGACGGAAGAACCGTCGTTGGCAGCAGCGAACTGAGCCGCAGCTTCGATAGCGTTCTTGTCGTACTCAGAGATCTTCGGCTTAGCCTTGGAATAGTCCAGAGAACGATCGCCGGAAACGAAAATGTCCTGATCGTCTGGCACTACTTTGACAGCAACAACAATTTTCATAACTTTCTTGCTCCTTTTCTCGTTCGTAACGGGTACGAATTTTGAAATCGAACTTACTCGGTTTCGCTCCTTGATTCAAGTACTCACTTTCAAGTGAAATCGAAACGAAACCTGATCTACTCATAAAATAGTGACCCACGTTCCGCAGGCCACTATTTTCTGCTTAGATGCTTCCCTACTTCTTGCGCGCGCGATACTTGTTGACGATAGCGCGGCCTGCGATGTAGTCCATGACCTCGCACGTACCACCTGCAAGAGCGTTGCCACGAAGGTCCTTCCAGATGCGACCAACGCGAACCTCTTCGGTGTAACCGAGGCCACCGAAGATCTCGATAGCGTTGTCGGCGACCTTGAGGCAGGTCTTGGTGGATTCGGACTTCAGCATCGCGACCTCAGCGTTGCAGGACATGCCCTGATCGAGCATCCAGAGGCATAAATAGAGCATCATGCGCGTGTAGAGGATGGTGCGCTTGGACTCGGTGATGAGGTCCTGAACGCGAGGATTGTCAGCGATCGGCTTACCGAAAGCGATACGATCGAGCGCGTAATCGATAGCGTCGTCGAGCGCAGCCTCTGCAAGGCCGAGACCCTGAGCGACGACCAAGCAGCGCTCGAACTCGAAGTTCTTCATGAGGAGCAGCCAACCCTGGCCTGCTTCGCCAAGACGATTAGACTCGGTGAGGACAACATCGTCGAAGAATACATCGACGAACGGAACGGTCTGCTGACCGAGCTTGGTCAGCGCAGCCGTGGAAACACCCGGGGTATCGGAAGGAACGAGCCAAAGAGACATGTTCTTGTTCTCGCGAGCAGGATCTTCGTCCTTAGCGATGACGACCAGGTAAGGTACTGCAGCACCATTGGTGACCCAGGTCTTCTGACCCTTCAGGATGTAGGTGCCATCCGCCTGCTTCTTGGTGGTGGTGGTCATGCCCATGTTGTCAGAACCAGCGCCAGGCTCGGAGAGACACATAGCAGCGAAGCTACGACCAGATTTCTCATAGTGATCGACGATGAGCTGGCACTGTTCTTTCGAGCCGAACTCAGCAACGTCGTAAGCGGCGAGCATGCCGGTCATGAATGGAGTCATGCAGCCAGTCGCACGATAGAGCGTTTCAGTGAGGATGCCAAGATCGACGCAGGTAGCCGGGATGCCACCGATCTCCTCGGGCAAGCCCATGAACGCGAAGCCGAGATCGCGGTAAGCATCCTGGACCTCGTCAGGCACACCATGGTGAACCTCGTACATTTCCTTTACCGCTTCATCAGTGAAGTATTGCTCAGCAAACTCTTTGAGGCTGTCAATCATCAACTCCTGATCTTCGCTAAAGCTAAAATCCATAGTCTTCTCCTACTCTTCGCCCAAAGACCCCTCAGGCGAACACGTTCCAGCGCACGAGGCCCCAGAATTCGGACTTTTTCCTAATAAGAGTTTGAGGTTGCCAAACCCAACTGTCCAATAGGTAATGAACATATTTACCCTGCTTAACCTATAGGTACGTTCTATCAATCAATCTCCTGAAGTTCGACCTATATATTAGAACGCGCGCGACATATAAATATATCCCCGCAACTCTCAATACCTTATTGAGCCTGGTCGCTACCCTACTGCCTTCCTTGACTCAAGGCGTTTCACGTGATGAATCTATCGAATCGGACCTATTCGCCTGTAAAACCTATGGGTTATGACCATCAATAGCCTAAGCCTATGATTCAGAACTTATCAACAGACCATTAACTATTGGACAGCTTCCTGACTCGCAGTGATAAACTTGCAAAAGCGGATTATCCGGAATCTGCCGCATCAGGGTCAGGCAGGAATGCCTTTATCTCAAACCGATTAGGAGGGTTTATGAATCCGAATGCAACCATCAACGACGAGCAGTTCCAAGACTACCTGCGCAAAGTGCGCGAAATGGTCGAGGGCCCTTACACGGAATGGCAGAAGGAGATCGAGGTAACCAACAAGTTCCCCGAGAAGTTCTACCAGTCCAACATCGACAACGATATCTATCGTTTCTCTCTGCCGGTCGAGTACGGCGGATGGGGCCTCAACGAGAAGGAAATCCTCCAGGTTCAGGAAGAGTTCTCTCGTGGTCCTTCGGGCATGCGTATGCACATGCACTATGCATCTGACCTGAACTGGCGCATCCTCGACGACTTCGGCCAGCCTGAGGTCAAAGAGAAGTACATGCCTCTCTTCCAGGACAAGACCATCTTCACCAACTTCGCTCTTACCGAGAAGACCGGTGGTACCGGTGCTGACCTGCACTCCACCGCTGTTTGGGACGAGGGCAAGGGTAAGTGGATCCTCAATGGTGAGAAGTGGCTCATCTCCCACACCGACTGCTCCCAGTTCTCTTACGTTATCTGCGTGACCGATCCTGACAAAGAGGGCGACGCTCGCCTCTCCGCTTTCTTCGTTCCTATGGACAAGGAAGGCTTCGAGCTCGTTCCTATGCCTCACATGATGGGCTGCCGTGGATCCGGCCACACTGGTCTGAAGTTCACCAACGTTGAACTCGAGCCGGAACTGATGCTCGGCAACCGCGGCGAAGGCATGGAAGTTGCTATGCACTCCCTCGCTATCTCCCGTGTTCACATCGCTACCTCTAACCTCGGTATTGGTCAGCGCATGTTCGAGATGTCCATCGCTCGTGCTCGCGATCGCGTCACCTTCGGTAAGCCGATCATCAAGCGTCAGGCTATCCGTATGAAGCTCGCTAACATGCAGATGATGCTCCACGCTCTCCGTTGTACCATCATCGACTTCTGCGATGATTACGACAAGGATCCTCAGGGCGAATTCATCTCTGAGAAGGCAGCTATTTGTAAGCTCTTCTCCATCGATACCGTTCGTCTCGTTTCCGACGAGATGCTCGAGATCTTCGGTGGCGACGGTTACTTCGAGGACTCTCCTTATGGTCCTACCGAGCTCCTCTATCGCGACTGCCGCGCTATGTGGCTCGAGGAAGGTGCTCCTACCGTTCAGCGTATTACCATCGCTAAGGGCATCGAAGACCACAATGGTCACATCAACTATCAGACTTGGATCGCTGGTACCGCTCTCGACTTCACCACTGAAGAGCTCAACCAGATGGATCTCTAAGCCGATAGGCCATCCAACCAAGATATACTTGGTAGATTCCGGGGAGAGGGAGCGAAAGCTCCCTCTCTTTTTTTGTGCTCTCGTTTTGTACGCTCGTTATCTGCCCACGCGCGTTTATCGGGTCCATACGCTGCATGGCACCCACAGCTCTCGTACGCTCGTTTTGCGCGCACGTTATGCTCGCTGAGCGCTCTCGATCACACCTATTCGAATCTTCTAGGATCTTCTAAGCACGAAGAAAAGGAATGCGAGCGAAGTGGCCATGATGATGAGGCCGAGTGCATCGAACAAGATGAACCGCAAGATGCTCTCCACGAGCTGAGCGTAGCCTACTGAGGGCAGGTTCATAAGGATCGCACTCTCCCCTACGAGCCCGATGATCTGCTGAACAACGACCACGATGCCTAACGTCTTGAAGCGTTGAGGGCTGACGATGAACGCAGGATACGTTGCGTTCCACATGAGAAACGCAACGCCGATACCCTGCACCGCCACCACACCGGGAACGCCCGAAAGCTGAAAGCCCCCGGCGAACGACTCGGGCATGACCACGTAGCTGAGCGCACATTGGATGTTCACGATGAACACGAGCGCGAAACACACACGGCAAGCCCATACGGCTGCCGTGACTCGCTTATCGCTCTGTCGCTGTTCGCTCATTGTGCTCCAACCCAAAGAAAAGACGGAAGCGAACTTCCGTCTTATAGACTACGTTATTCAGTTTCGATCAGCGAAAGTCGTTACGAATCTGCAGACAACTCGAGGACTCGTTTCACTACTGTATGCGCGGGCTAATACACCATGTTCATCGCTTCGCGCACTTCGTTGAGAGTCGCGTCCGCGATGAGATTCGCTTTCTTATTACCCTCGTGCAGCACATCCTTCACATAATCAAGATCGCCTTCGAGTGCGCAACGACGCTCGCGAATGGGTGCGAGGTATTCATTGACGCTCTCGGTGACGTATTTCTTGAGCGCACCTGAACCATCGTTGCCGATCTCAGCTGCGATATCCTCTTCCGTACGACCCGTGCAGAGCGCTGCTGTAGTGAGAAGTGCCGAAACACCTGGGCGATTTTCCTTATCGTAGGTGATGAAACGTTCGGAGTCGGTCTGCGACTTCTTGATGAGCTTGGCCGTCTCTTCTTCAGTGAAGCACAAGCTGATGGCATTGCCATAGCTCTTTGACATCTTGCGACCATCGAGACCTGGGATCTCGGGCGCATCGTTGAGCAGGCCTTCAGGCTCAGGGAACACATGACCATAACGGTCGTTGAAACGACGTGCGATCTGGCGCGTGATCTCGATATGAGGCAACTGATCCTTACCTACGGGTACGATGTTACCCTTGCAGAACAGGATATCGCACGCCTGATGGATCGGATACGTGAGCAGAAGCCCCGTGAGCGCATGGCCTGAAGCCTCCATCTCCGACTTCACAGTTGGATTGCGATGCAATTCAGACTCCGTGACCAGCGACAAGAACGGCAGCATGAGCTGATTGAGCGCCGGCACCGCAGAATGGGTGAAGATGAGCGTCTTCTCCGGATCGATCCCGCAGGCCAGGTAATCGATGACCATGTTGTAGACGTTATCCTGGATGTGCTCAGTGGTGTCGCGATCGGTGATGACCTGATAATCCGCGATGACCACGCGCGTCGGAACGCCCTTGTCCTGCAAGTTCACACGCTCTTTGATGGTGCCGAAATAGTGGCCAAGGTGCAGTCGTCCCGTCGGACGATCGCCCGTGAGCATGACGTACTTCGTCGGATGAAGCAGCAGATCTTCTTTGAGCGCATCGCTCTTCTTCACGCTTGCTTCGAAACTATCAACACTCATGTATGATTCTTCCCATTCACGTAGACGGTTATACGACTCATAAAGTATATCAGGGTTAGAACTTCGCCTGCGGAAACCTCCGCGAACGTGCGTGGACAGAACTAGAACAGCCCTGAGACGTCGACGCCAAGCTCCCCCGTGACCGCTTTCTCTACGGTCTCGAACGCGAGCGCGTGATCTTCGTGACTCGCCATGCCCGAGATCGTGAGCGTGCCCACCATGCCGACGCCCTTAACGAAGAGCGGGAAACAACCGCCTGCTGGCGCGTAATCTGCGTAGGTCACGCCACGCCATTCGAAGGGATGTTCACCCAGTTCGCACCAACATTCCCAGTAGTACGAACTGCCATTGGTCGCGTACGACATGTTCTCCTTGCGACGGATCCAATTGTCGCTTTCAGGCTTCGTACCCGGCATCGAATACGCGAAGAGCGTACGGCGATTGAGCGTGACGCGCGTAGCGACCGGCTTGCCCATCGCTTTCGCACGACGCACGACATAGACACCCATCTGCAAAGCAAGGTCTTCATCGATGCGATCGAATTCGTACATCGTTTCTTGAGTCTTGATCCGCTCCATCAATTCAGCGATATCATTCGTCTGCTCCATCGTATTTCCCCTCTTGTTCTTGCACGCGGCATTGCGACCGCGCGTTTCCCCTTCTATGAAAAACGACCAGGGATCGACCCTGGCCGCTACCTGATCATGGTGGGCCCACCCGGATTCGAACCGAGAACCAAAGGATTATGAGTCCCCTGCTCCACCGTTGAGCTATGGGCCCGTGTGCGTCTAGTTATTCTAGCGTATTTTCCTGATGAGCAGCAAAATACACTGCGAGCGCACATGCCCTCTCGAGCACGAAAGAAAGGGCTGCACGTGGGAATATTCACCCTACGCGAGCCCTTGGGTCCTTGGTCATTTTCGGCTTACAGTCCTTTACCAGCTTCTTGCACGATCGTATCGACCGTTCCACCTTCACCATCTTCTGCTTGATAGCGCGCGACATCGAAGCCGTAGTCGATCGGTTCGGCCTCATCGAGCGTGACCTCTTCCGTATCGTTCGAGAGCTCTTCGGCATCGAAATCGCTGATGCGACCAGCGTTCGGAATATCGTCTTCCGCTACATCGCGGCCGAATCCATCTTCAACATGAAGACCATCTTCGGGCATATCGAGCCCTGTCGCATCGCGAACGATATCCTCGAGCTGCGAATCGGTATAACCACCGATCGGAATACCTTCGAAGCCTTTATTATCGTGAAAACCCCGATACGCATCTTCCATATCAGTGTCGAGGCTATCGGGATCCATGATATCGTCGTCGAGCAGGGACTGCATATCTTCGATCTCGGTCTCTTGATCGACCTGCTCAGCCTCCGTCACAAAGCCATCTTCCATGGCGTCTAGACCTGCATCTAATTTCATAGCGATTCCCTTCCTCGCATTGCTTTCGTTCAACAGCTTCATTGTAGCTTTCAGCCCGAACGAACGCCTGATGAGCGCGATTCTGACACGCGCTTGTTTCCATTTGGAAAAATATAGCCTGCGAACACCGCGGGCGCTTCAAACCGTTTATAATGAAGCCTTGAAAAAGAAATACTGGCACCCTTGCGGCCTGCTCTTCGCTCGATCTGGAGGCGCGGCAGGAACAAGGAATCTCGCACGCAGAAGGAGCGAACATGGGAAAACGCACCGATATTCATAAGGTACTGATCATCGGCTCTGGACCTATCATCATCGGGCAAGCATGCGAATTCGACTATTCAGGCACTCAAGCCTGCAAAGCGCTCCGAGCGCTCGGATACGAGATCGTGCTAGTGAATTCCAATCCTGCGACCATCATGACCGACCCTGACACGGCCGATGTCACCTATATCGAGCCACTGAACTGCGAACGCCTCGAGCAGATCATCGCCAAGGAACGCCCCGACGCACTGCTGCCCAACCTGGGTGGTCAGTCCGCTCTGAACCTCTGTGCCGAACTGGCGAACAAGGGCATCCTCGACAAGTATGGCGTCAAGGTCATCGGCGTTCAGGTCGACGCGATCGAACGCGGCGAAGACCGCAACGAATTCAAGAAGACCATGGAATCGCTGGGCATCGAGATGGCACGCTCCGAAGTGGCCTACACCGTGGAAGATGCGGTCGAGATCGCGGATCGTCTGGGTTACCCCTGCGTCCTGCGCCCTGCCTACACCATGGGTGGTACGGGCGGCGGCATCGTCTACAACATCGACGAACTGCGCACCGTGGTCGCGCGCGGCCTTCAGGCATCTCCGGTGAACGAAGTCTTGGTCGAAGAGTCCGTCATCGGCTGGGAAGAACTCGAATATGAGGTCGTTCGCGACTCCAAGGGCAACATGATCACTATCTGCACCATCGAGAACATCGACCCGATGGGCGTCCATACGGGCGACTCGTTCTGCGCCGCGCCCATGCAGACCATCTCCGAAGACGTCATCAAACGCCTGGAAGAGAAGTCGCATCGCATCGTCGAAGCGGTCCAGGTAGTCGGCGGAACCAACGTGCAGTGGGCACATGACCCCGTGTCCGACCGCGACATCATCATCGAGATCAATCCGCGCACCTCGCGCTCTTCCGCGCTCGCCTCGAAAGCGACGGGCTTCCCCATCGCGCTCATCTCGGCCATGCTGGCTTCCGGCCTCAATCTGGACGAGATCCCCTGCGGCAAGCACGGCACGCTCGACAAGTACGTCGCCGGTGGCGACTACGTCGTCCTGAAGTTCGCACGCTGGGCGTTCGAGAAGTTCAAGGGCGTGAAGGACGAGCTGGGCACGCAAATGCGCGCCGTAGGCGAGGTCATGAGCATCGGCAAGACCTACAAGGAGGCCTTCCAGAAGGCCATCCGTTCGCTCGAGCAGGGCTGTTACGGCCTCGGTTTCGTGGGCGATTTCCACGAGCAGAGCAAGGACGAGCTGCTGCGCCAGATCAGCACGCCGTCTTCGAAGCGCCAGTTCATCATGTATGAAGCATTCCGCAAGGGCGCGACCATCGACGAAGTGCACGAACGCACGAAGATCAAGACCTACTTCCTCGAGCAGATGCTCGAACTGGTCGAAGAAGAGAATCGCATCATCACGTATGCGAACGAGAACCCCGGCAAGCTGCTCCCCGCCGATATGCTGGAACAAGCGAAGAAGGACGGTTTCGCCGATCGCTACCTGTCGATGATCATGGATATCCCCGAGAAGGACATTCGCGAACAGCGCATCAGCCTCGGCATCACGGAAGCCTGGGAAGGCGTGCATGTTAGCTCGACGGAAGATTCCGCGTACTACTATTCCACGTACAACGCACCCGACCATTCCACCACTACCGATGCGCCGAAGGTCATGATCCTGGGCGGCGGTCCGAACCGCATCGGCCAGGGCATCGAATTCGACTACTGCTGCGTGCATGCATCCATCGCGCTGCGCAAGCTGGGCTTCGAGACCATCATCGTGAACTGCAACCCCGAAACGGTCTCGACCGACTACGACACCTCCGACAAGCTCTACTTCGAGCCGCTCACCACTGAAGACGTCCTGTCGATCTACGAAAAGGAGAAGCCGCTGGGCGTCATCGCGCAGTTCGGCGGCCAGACCCCGCTGAACCTGTCGGCCGAACTGAAAGCAGCGGGCGTGAACATCCTGGGCACCAGCCCCGAGATCATCGACCTGGCGGAAGATCGCGATCGTTTCCGCGCCATGATGGACGAACTGGGCATCCCCATGCCCGAATCCGACATGGCCGTTACCGTGGACGACGCGCTGGCCATCGCGCATCGCATCGGCTACCCGGTCATGGTGCGCCCCTCCTACGTGCTGGGCGGACGCGGCATGGAAGTGGTCTACGACGACGAGAACCTGGTCAGCTACATGAACGCGGCTGTAGGTGTCACACCCGATCGTCCGATCCTGGTCGACCGCTTCTTAAACCATGCGCTCGAGTGCGAAGCGGACGCGATCTGCGACGGCGAAGAAGCCTACATCCCTGCTGTCATGGAGCACATCGAACTTGCGGGCGTCCATTCGGGCGACTCCGCCTGCGTGCTGCCTTCCGTGAACATCTCGGAAGAGCACCTGGCCACCATCCGCGACTACACCAAGCGCATCGCCGAGGCCATGCACGTTCGCGGCCTCATGAACATGCAGTACGCGATCGAGAACGACGTGGTCTACGTACTCGAAGCGAACCCGCGCGCGTCACGTACGGTGCCGCTGGTCTCGAAGATCTGCAACATCCAGATGGTGCCCATCGCTACCGAGGTCATCACCATGCCCCTTACGGGTCGCCCCTCTCCTATCCCCGAACTCAAGGAGAAGAGCTACGAATACTACGGCGTGAAGGAAGCGGTGCTCCCCTTCAACATGTTCCCCGAAGTCGACCCGATCCTGGGTCCCGAGATGCGCTCTACTGGCGAAGTACTGGGTCTCGCGAAGACCTTCGGCGAAGCGTTCTTCAAAGCGCAGGAGGCCACGCAGACCGTGCTGCCGAAGGGTGGCAAGGTGCTCATCTCCATCTCGAACAACGACAAACCTGAACTTCCCGAGCTCGCACACGCGCTGAAAGAAGCTGGCTTCGACATCTACGCGACCGAAGGCAGCGCGAAGATCATCGAGGGCGAAGGCATCGCGGTCGAGACCGTGAAGAAGCTGCACGAAGGCCGCCCGAACCTGGTCGACCTCATCACCAACGGCGAGATGGATCTGGTCATCAACACGCCGCGCGCCACCAGCGAATCAGCCGAGGACGACTCGTACATCCGCAAGGCAGCCATCAAGGCACACACGCCCTACTTCACCACCATGGCAGCTGCTATCGCGTCCGCGAAGGGTATCGCAACGGTGGAGGCCAGCGAGGACCACGGCATCTCGTCCCTGCAAGAGATCCACGCTCGCATCAAATAGTCTCACAGTTCGCACGCAGATAGAAGCTGCACGCGATCACACCAGCATGTGACCACGAAAGCGCCACCCCCTACGGTGGCGCTTTTTCGTTGCCGTTGTAAACTCAAGTTGGCAACAAGTACCAGAATTCGTCAAGTCTGATTGGTGGAGGTACCACGCTGACCACGCGATAATGCTCTTCAGGAGGTATGAAAGATATGATCGCTCAGAATATCGCATCGCTGCGTAGCCGCTCAGGACTCACACAGGAAGCACTGGCCGCTAAGCTTGGCGTCTCGCGCCAGACAGTCGCGAAATGGGAGTCGGGAGAAGCGACGCCTGACCTGATGAACGCACAAGGCATCGCGAAGCTCTTCAACGTACGGCTCGACGATCTGGTCAACTATCGCGAGGAGGATGAAAGCTATCCCCTTCCCCCTGCTGGCTTGCATATCTTCGGTATCGCACGCATGGGAGAACGCGGGCAGATCGTCATCCCGAAGAAGGCGCGCGACATCTTCGGACTTGAGGTCGGTAGCGAGCTTTTGATCCTCGGCGATGAATCGCAAGGTATCGCGCTGCAGCGCATCGAAGATGCTGAAGCGATGCTCGAGCAGTATGGACGCGCAGTGAGTGCCTCCATCGCCCGCACGACCAGTGAAAGGAATCACTATGCAGACTGAGTTCGTCACAATGGACTTAGAGAACAATCCTGCTTGGAACGCCGAGCTGGAAGGATTCAAACCCGTCATAACCGAGTACGCCGAGAAGGGCTTTCGCTTTTGCGGGTATGTGCCTGACAAGTTTGGGCCGACCGGCAAGACGCTCGTCATCTCGCTCGTCTTCCAAAAGGACTGATGCTGATATGAGTACTTGCAAAACATGTGGAGGTCCACTTGAACAAGGCTTCGTATTCTGCACGAAAGACGGCGCGCTCAGCTTCGCTGATGAGCTGCCGAGCGCATTGAAGAACGCACGACATGCGCCAGGATTCATCGAGCTGAGCAGCCCGCAAGTTGGCGGACGCGCAGCGGTCGCGGCGACCATCTGCCGCACATGCCAAAAGATCACGATCGACTATTAAGGTCGAAGGGGCGACGGAGCGCAGGTCGGTATTCCTTCTTTTGGAAATACGCCCTTACGCTGGAAAAGTTCGTGAATGATATTGCAAAGATTTCCCTTTGCTCTATAATTTATCAAGCGTCAGAGATGAGGCAACATTCCTCGGTAGCTCAATGGCAGAGCATTCGGCTGTTAACCGAAGGGTTGTAGGTTCGAGTCCTACCCGGGGAGCCATAGAAATTCGAAAGCACCCTTTCGGGTGCTTTTTGTTTGCTCATATCGATCGTGCGCGAACGATCTTCTCCACCACTGGCATTCCGCGAACAAACAACCTACTACACTACAGTTTTACTATTGTGATAGTAAAAGTCTGTAATATTTAATACTTTTACTAGTATGGTAGGAAAATACTACAAAATAATGCTACATTTACTATTACACTAGTAAAACCTCAACAAAAGAGGCAGATATGAATCTCAAACCACGCCCTTTCTATCTTGAGAAACTACTCGCTTTCAAAGACAGCGAGTTCATCAAGGTGCTCGTCGGTATGCGCAGATGCGGAAAGTCTTCGCTTCTTCACCTCTTCGCTGATCATCTGAAAACATCGGGGGTAGCCGAAGATCATATAGTCATGATGAACTTCGAGGCAGCGGATTTCCTTGAGATCGATGACCACAAGAAGCTCCTTGACCACCTCCACTCATTGTTGGACCAAAAACCATCACCAGAGAAGCATTATCTGCTCTTAGACGAGATTCAGCTGGTCGATCAGTGGGAAAAAGCTGTCAATGCCCTTCGCTTGAGAGACGATGTCGACATCTATCTTACCGGCTCGAATGCCTACCTGCTTTCAAGCCAACTGGCAACGCTCCTTTCTGGACGATATGTTGAGATAGAGATCTACCCCCTCTCGTTCAAGGAATTCGTCTCTTTCATTGGCGAAGCAGTGCCCACCAGCAAAACACTTGATCGTTTCACTACTTATGGAGGTTTGCCTCCTGTTGTAGAACAGAACGATGATGTCAGCCTTGCGCAAACGGTACTTTCCGGCATCTATAACACAGTGCTTGTAAAAGATATCGCTCAATATACCCAGATCAGAAATCAGGCGATCTTCGCTGATATCGCCTCGTTCATAGCGGATACGACTGGGTCGAGCGTCTCAATAACCAATATCGAGAAGAAACTTGCAAGTGCGAATCGCAAGACCGCGAACGAGACGATCGAGCGCTATATCCAATCGCTTGTCGATGCGTTCTTGCTCTATCGTGCGCGTCGATACAATCTTCGCGGAAAGGCGCTTCTGCAAGGCCTAGAGAAATACTATTATGCGGATCTCGGCATCAGGAATATGCTCTTAGGTTTTCCAGCTGGCAATTACGGTTACGTACTGGAGAATCTCGTGCACAATGAGCTGCTCGTACGGGGTTATTCAGTTCAGGTCGGAAAACTCGATGCGCTTGAGATCGATTTCGTGGCACAGAGGAACGACGAAGTGCTCTATGTTCAGGCCTGTGCGAGTCTGCTTGAAGAGACAACGCGCAAACGCGAGATCGCTCCCCTCCAAAAGATAGATGACCTACGAGGCAAGAAGATCATCATCACTTACGATACGGTCGGAACCGGCATGACAGGCAATATCGAAATCGTAAGCGTTCTTGATTGGTTGATGAGGTAAACGACTGCATCCCCGCGGCTGTTAACCGAAGGGTTGTAGGTTCGAGTCCTACCCGAGGGACTACAGAAATTCAAAGCACCCTGCTCGGGCGCTTTTACTCGCTCGGGCTCAATCCTTAGTTGTTTCTTTGTTGCCCTCTAAGCGCATTCAGCTTTTTCCCAAACTCTTGATAGATCTCATCCGTAGGATAAGTTGCCCACCCATATTCTGTGTTGGCTGCAATTTGATCAAAAGACCTTACAACTACTTGCGGCTCGCCATTGTAAACGCTAACAACCCCACTCACTCTCATGAAGACATTCATTGGCTCGTTGCTCATTGACCAATCCACCAATAAATCTAGTCCAAGCGTATCTATTCTGTTTTGGTCTTCTTCCCAAATAACCGCACAAAATTGTCGATTGCCAAAATTAATGTAATAAGGGCTACCAGTTACATTGGGAACATAGTAAACACTACTCACAGGCCCTTCTACTGTAATCTGCTGCCCGATATAATTTCCTGCATCTTTGTAGCTAATCACCTTGTCCTCATTGTACTCCACATACAAAGGTCCGTCCGAATAGCTATACAAGCCTGGAAAACTGGTGGGAACATCTTTATCCGCAACAACCTCATGCAAAGCACTCGACGACACTGTTGACTTTGAACTCGTGCTTGATGAAGACCCACAGCTGACAAAGCTTATTCCAATTAGAACACTCAACACCAAAACAAGGATTATCCTCGTTGCATCGTGCGTGTCCGTTGATAATCTCATAGACTACTTGCTCCTAATCAATAACTACGCATAATGCAAGCTAAACTTGTCTTGGTGGTTGAATCGGACAAACAACTCCGCAGTCTCCTTTGTTTTCATAATATTCAGATCCTCGAAGTAACGGCCTGTTAAGCTTGACTAGACATCCCCGAGCGGGGCGCCGAACATCTCCTTCCATCGCCATCCTATAGATACTTCTGCCTGGTTGCATAATCATAAAGATCAGGAGTTTCTCTTTGGTACTTTTTCGTTGCCACAAAAGACACCGCTGCAGCAATGATTTGCGAACCAGAAACAAAAATGAAAATATCCGCAAAATCACCCCATGGACTGCCAATCAGACTAATAAGCAAATCGTGCATTATCAGCCCGATGATCGCCACTACAATACTGCTTAAAAGACTGCACACCATGATTTGCTTTTTGATTTTCAATATTGCTAAGAAATCTCTGTTCAGCCTATCTGGCATGTCGCTGAAAGACACAGCCTCATTAGAAGCCTGAAGAATATTGCTTCTCTCGATAGTATTTTGCGAAACGAATGAAAGCGGATAACCCACTAAAGCAAGTACAAAAGTACCCAAAACAGTTATTTGAGTAAGCATGTATCCCCATTCTACAAAGGTTTTTCCTGCAAAGGACCAACCGCCCATCTGAAAGAGGAAGACCAAGATGACATCTAAAACAAATAGCATGATTAAGAATTTGAGTATGCTAGCAAAAATACCCACCCCAACGTATAGAGCGCGTGAAAGTGAGACAATGCTTTTATTCGGTTTCTTTGGTATTCGACCCTTTTCGCATGCCTCAACTTGCAATTTTGATTGCGTAAACTCGCTCCACTCTTGACCATCCCAAAATCGAAACGATTCATCATCAGAAAAAGGATCTTTATACCATCCCGGGGACTTGCGATCGTCCATCTTTCCTCCTAATACAAACCCATCATCGCAAATAGGTATCCAAACGACAGTAGCCATAAAATCGAAAGGGCTCCGACAAGAACCGCATACACGATGTACGAAATACCCTTATTGCAATTAGTCAAATTACTATTCCAGATTGGGCCAAAAATCATTCCGCCTATTGCGCAGTTCCAAAATGAAATCGCCTCACAGGAGCGTATTTTGGGTTTCAGCCCAAAATACGACGGATACACAACTAATGCATATAGAAATTGAACGATCATAAAAATCATGCGGACAAGACTTGCAAAAAACATCATGCCGAAAGGGACAATGCTCTCTAAATTAAAGACAATGATGAAAGCAACGATGCCCAGCACCGACATAGCAGCCGAGGTTCTCCATACATCTAAGAGCGGCGAAAACGATTTATGGCTCGCACGATCCTCGTCTTCATCCTGGGAGATATTGCTCATTGACGGATTAGCATTACTCGAGCAACCCTGATCGGGTTGACGTGCTGCAAAGTTTGTACGATCAGTCCATGTCTGATTTAGGAGAACCGACCTTGCCTCGTTTATTAGTATGCATTGTTCTTCAGCGTGGTGCCTCAAACGTTCATTCATTACAAAGCGATCAGGATGATTTAGTTGTACTGCCGCACGATAAGCCTCATTAATCGCTTCTTCGGTCAAGTTATTCGAATCTAGCCCTAGAAGAGCTAGTGCAACTTCCTTTGTCATAACTAAACTAGTGCCCTAAGCAGGCTCGCCCAGTCGTTCATCAATAAGAGATTGAGCATACTCAACAAGCATGTTTACATACTCATAAGCTGCAATGGCTTCAATTTCGTCAATACTGCCATCAGCTGCCGCAATTGAGCTAGCAATTTGCATATAAAGAGCCGGTATTGAAAAAGGATCCATCCCCTCGGTCACTACTGCTAGATTGATCAAGCCAGCAGCAACAGGGGGAATGATTTCCGCATCTTCTTCCCATGCCTCTTCACCAATTTCGTTTATTAGTTTATTAATTTCCTTAGTTGAATAATGACCACCAAATAACACCTTTAGTATTTCAACTTCCTCATGAGAGACCACTCCGTCTGCTTTAATAATTCTTAGAGCAAACGTAAACAACTCTCTCGTATAAGCATGAACCATTTCTTGGGCTAAAGTGACGCCTTCAAGCTGTGTATAAGCTTCAAACATCATCCTTCCATAAAGCTGGATGTGTTTGCTTGTTTCAATCAGATGATCAGTGCCAACGGTTTTGATTGCCTTTACTTTCCTAAAGAATCCCATTATGTCTCCTCCCAAACAGAGCAAGACAACCTATATTCAAATATCAGCAGGTCAAGCGCACACGGCTATACACCATGGAACATGGGCATAATCAGAACAAGCTTTAAGACGGTAAATCGCATAAGGCTGCGTGCTAAAACTGATGACTATTTGGTTGTCTGGCACGAGCAAGCTTACCACAAAAGAGACTTTTTGAGCAACTATCTGCGATTTTAGAAATACTTTGAGAAATGCGGGAACTGGTTCTCTAAATAAAAAAGGAAGGCATCCACCCGAGTCGCCAGACAACCTAATCAACACGCAAACACGCATTAGAAGGATGGACAGATGCCCTCCTTAAATGTGTTTGTGTGTTTTCGTTCTTTCGTTGTCTGGCATAGGTGATTATATCATCGAGCGACATACGCTCTGATAGCCCTTACTGCGACGATAGATAATCTTTATCGCATCCTCTTCGAACATTCACACGAAAAGACGAACAAAGGACAAAGGATACGAAACGCTATTGCGCAACGCACCGCTCAATAATGAATGACGAAAGCTCATCTAGATCGCCTTCGACCAAGGTAGCAAAGCGACGCTTGCGAAACTCGATTTGTGGATTATATCCATCTGAACTGGGGTTCGCAACCAGTGGTTGCCAAGATTTAAGGGAAATTGCTGCCGTAAGTTGGTAGTGCGAAACCATCAAGTCTCATAATCTGTTCATTGCCGGCCACACGAGAAACTACGACAATGAAACATGAAAGGTGGCAGCGATGAGCTTTCGAGATAACCTCATACATTTGCGCGCTACGCACAACATGACGCAAGAGCAGCTAGCCATGCTGCTCGGCGTGAGCCGTCAGGCAGTAACGAAATGGGAAGCAGAGAAATCATATCCAGAGATGGATAAGCTCCTGAAGCTGTGTCAGGTCTTCAATTGTACCCTAGATGATCTGGTTCAGGGCGATCTAACTTCGGCAGAAGCCGCACCCGTGGTGAAGCCAGCGCCTTCCTACCCTCCAGCCGACGTATTCGGATATGATGCAGAGATGCGCAGCCTTGCGTGGCGCGTCGCCCTGGGTATCGCCCTGATCATTCTTGCGACCGCCCTTTCACTCCCCTTCTTCAATGCAGACGACCCACTTGCGAATCCACTCTTCACGTTGCCCGAAAACGTTGCCGCAGCGCTCGGAACGCTGACCATCTTCATCGGTGTTGCAGCACTACTCGCGCTCATCATTCCTGCGGGTCTCTCCTACTCTCACTTCGTAAGGGAACACCCCTTCATCGAAGACTTCTACACCAAAGAGGAGAAAACGAGGGCGCGCTCTTCGTTCTGCTATCAACTGATCGGGGGCATCGCCTGCATCTTCATGGGGATCTGCGTCGTCATTCTCTTCAGCAACGATCCAGGAAACGCCCTTGATACGATAAGCGAACTACCGCACGGCGGAGAGACCGAGAATATCTTCGGCGTTTCGCTCATGCTCGCGCTCATCGCAGCTGGCGTGTTCTTCATCGTTCATGGCAGTATGATGCTCGCGCGCACCAATATCGCGCAATACAACCTGAAAGCCGCCGAAGTGCTCGAGTCACATGAGATCGCAACCGCGAACATCCCTGAAGCAGAGAAGCAGGAACTCCTCCGAACCCAGAAGGCCGACAAGCGCATCGGAGCGATCTGCGGTGTGATCATGATCATCGCGACCATCGTCGCTTTGCTGATGCTCTTCCTACCGATGGCTGGCAGCGATGTCGAAAGCTACCGCACGGGCCCGATCGCGCTCTTCTGGCTGCCATGGCCCATCGGCGGCCTGCTCTGTGGCATCGCGACGATCCTCATCAAAGGATTTAGCAACAAGGAGTAACGGCAACAAGCGCTTGATCGCATCCTGGGAGACCGAGTTCCGCGACGGTGTTCGATCCCCGAAATACAAGCGATACCATACGAGGAACATCAGCACGATCCATATCTTGCGCGATCGATCCTTGCCCTGCTGGTGCTCCTCGATCAATCGCTCGAGCTCTTCGACCTCGAAGAACCGAGCGGCATCCTCCCCGGTAAACCAGATTCGCACCTGCTGGACGCGCTGCTCATCGCGAAGCCACTGCGCCAGCGGAACCGGAAACCCGAGCTTCTCCTTGCGTGCCCAATTCCTCGGCAGCATACGTTCTGCGGCTGCCCGGAGCGCTACCTTCGTTTCGCTCCTGCTCACGCGCAACGGACGCGGAAGCTCACGCGCAACGTTCCATACGCCCTTATCAAGAAATGGCACGCGGCTCTCGATCGAATGAGCCATCGCCATCTTGTCGTTCTTCAGCAAGATGTCGCCCACCATCCAACAATTCATGTCGACATACTGCATGCGAGCCGGCTCATCCCAGAAACCTGTGCGCGCGTAATACCGTTGCACGACATCACGAGGGTCCTCAAGATCTCCATCCCCCTTCAGTATGCGCGCACGCTCTTCAGGCGAGAACGCAACACCATTGGCATTCGTGTAATACCACTGCTCGACCGATGTGGTCGCACGAGCAAGGAAGTTCGCACCGCGACAGCCGCTCTTCCTAAGGAGCGCAGCACCTATGCGAAGCAGAGGCTTCGGGCACCATGAGAGCCATCTCGCCTCGAGCGGCGCTCGATAGAGGGGGTATCCTCCGAACAACTCATCGGCACCATCGCCGGAAAGCACCGCCTTCACTTGCGTAGCAGCCAATCCGTTCACGAAATAGAGCGCTACTGCCGACGGATCGCCGCACGGTTCGTCCATGAACCATTGGACCTTCGGTACCGCATCCCAATACTCCGCTTCAGAAATGCGATGATGCGCGTTCGTCACACCAATGCGCTCTGCAAGATCGCTCGCCCACGACACTTCATCACGTTCCTCCTTTGCGTGTCCGTATTCGTCGAACCCGACCGTGAAGGTCTTCGCTGCAGGATTCTCGTGCGCGAGGCATGCTGCAAGATAACTCGAATCCACCCCGCTCGAAAGAAAGCACCCTACTTCAGCATCTGCGATATTGTGATATCGCACGCTCTCACGCACCGCCTCATCGAGCAGCTCCACCGCCCGCTCGCGCCGAAGCGTAGGGTTGGCCTGAAGAGCGAGCGAAACGTAGCGCTCCTTTCGCATGATCCCCTGGTCGTCGACGAGCGCGTAATAGCCCTGAGGGAGCTGGAACACCCCTTTGAAGAAGGTCTCCTCGAGCGGGTTGAATTCATAGCAGAGATACTGCGCAAGGGCCTCCTGGTTCAGTTCGCGCTCATAACTCGGATGTTCGAGGATCGCCTTGATCTCGGATGCGAAGATGAACTGCCCCTTCTGCTGCGTATAGTAGAACGGTTTGATGCCGAAAGGATCCCGCGCGCAGAAGAGCTGACGCTCAAGACCGTCCCAGATCGCGAACGCGAACATTCCCCTCAGGCGCTCGAGCACTTTCGTGCCCCACGCCAGATACCCTACCAGCAGCACCTCCGTGTCGCTGTGCGTGACGAACGTCCATCCCGCAAGCTCGAGCTCGGCGCGCAGTTCCTGGAAGTTGTAGATCTCACCATTGAAGACGAGGGCATAGGCGCCTCCATCTCGCAGCATCGGCTGCGCACCGCCCTCCACGTCGAGCAGCGCGAGTCGCCGATGCCCGAGCGTGATACCATCCCGTGCATAGATACCTTCTCCATCTGGTCCACGATGAGCGATCGCCCGACACATGCGGCTGGCTACCGAGCGCGCATCAGGGAGAACGCCCGTGAACCCGCAGATCCCACACATGACGAACCCCTACGCCGAGAACGACCACAGATTGCGCGTCTGCGAGAGGATACGAGAAAGGTCCCACGCCTGCCCCGATCGCTCGGGACTATTCGGATCGCGCACGAGTATGCGGCCGAACGCATCCGTGCCTTCGAGCACGATGAAGTGTCCCACGGTCGTGAAGTCGCCAGGCGAAACGCTCACGATGATAGGATGACCCGCAGCGAGTTCTGCACGAATGGTTGATTCGTCGGCCGGCAATTCACGCGAGGTGAGCCCGAGCATCTGCGCACCCTCGGTCATGAAGGCCCACGTGGTCATGCCGCTTTCCGTGAAACCTCTTTGCTCGCTGAACGCAGCCATCTGAGCAGGATCGCGATCCCTCTTACCGGTCAGGTAGACGTACACCATCGACATGCACGTAGGACCGCATGCGGAATCAGCCATGGTGCCTCCCGCATACGAACGCGTAGCCCACTCGCCATCGGTCTGATAGAGATACGGCATCTTACCCTTGATCCACGCGCTCTTGTCCGTGCTCTTCACCACGTCGTCTTGAGCAACGACACCACCATCGCCCGCCCCTTGCGCGTCCGCAGTGAACGAACCGTAAGCTGCGACGATGACGAAGACGACCGCGAGCGCGATGAGGACCTTGGGGAGCAGACGAGTTAGCGAATCTGCTCGCCCTTGAACACGTCGCGAACGATCGAACGAGCGTCGATAATACGACGATGAGATACAGCGTTGAAAAGCCGAGCCTGGATCGCGCCGCGAACGATCGGGAAAGACATTTTGTTGAAGGCGATCATGCCATTCGTTCTCCGTACGGGCTTTATACTGCGCCACATCACGCGAGAAACGATCGGCGGGTACTTCGCGCCAAACGAGCGGCTGGTTCTCATAAGATTGCTGCATTTCACTGCCCCTTTCTCACGATGCGACCTCGCATTTCAATCCTCTCGCAAACCCGCCTTACCCTTCCCATAACAAAGCCTTAAGAATCTCTTAACTTTCCATCGAGTCGATAGGCTCTTTGAGACAGAACTGCGCGGGGACACTAAAATGAAGTAGACGATAAGATCGAGAAAGAGGTCTCACATGCCGCGCTTGCTGGTAACCGATGACGACCCGGCCATCGTGGGATTGGTACGGGCTACGCTCGAGCCCGAAGGGTTCGAGATCGTCGCTGCCACCACGGGCAAGGAAGCGGTTCGCCTGATACAGGACGATAGCTTCGACCTGGTCATTCTCGATATCATGATGCCTGAGATGGATGGACTGGAGGCATGTCGACAGATTCGCCTCACTTCCGAAGTACCCATCATCTTCCTTTCAGCGAAGGACGAAGAAGCCGATAAGGTGGTCGGCTTCACACTGGGCGGCGACGATTATGTGACCAAGCCCTTCAAGCCCCGCGAACTGGTGGCGCGCGTGAAAGCGCGCCTGCGCAGAAGCACCGCGAACCGCGCGAGCGAAGGAGAGCTCACCGCTGCAGGCATCACGGTCGATCTCCATGCGCACCGTGCTTCCTTGCACGACCAACAGCTCGAGCTGACGCCGAAGGAATTCGGCATCCTCTCGCTCTTACTTCGCAACGCAGGTCGTCCTGTTTCGACCAAGGAACTGTTCGAAGAGGTTTGGCACGAGGAGTATCGCGCCAGCGACGCGAACACCATCATGGTCCATATTCGCAGGTTGCGGAAGAAACTGGCTGAGGTCGACTCGTCGCAAACATTCATCGAGACTGTCTTCGGGGTCGGCTACAAGATCGAAGGGGCATCCGATGCCAAAACACGCCGCGACGACTAAACCGACCAACGAACAAGCGCGCGTACTACGCAACAAGCTTCTAAGTCATATGGTCGTTCTACTGCTCGCGTGGACGGCGCTCTTCGCTTGCCTTTGCGCAGTGTTCGAACTGACGATCTCCGACGAGCTTGGCAACCGTATCGCTGATGCCACCTCGGAATGGATCTATGCTCCGAGCACGCTCGAAGAGCTGGGTCTCGACGAAGCGGAGCTTGATGTGATCGTCGAAGAAACCGAAAAAGCAGCCGCCATGAACAGTGATGCTTCCTCCGATGTCTATGCCGAATTCGAGCGACGCGTGACTGAGATCGCAGCGGAACAATACGATACGCTCGCTTCAAAGGTGGGCAGCCAGAACGTGCAGAGCATGCTCTCCGAAGATGGGCGCATCGCTGTTCGCGACATCTCGGTCTACAACCTGTTCCGATCGCTGAAGCTGCCCATAGCTATCGCAGTCTACGCGGTCGTTTTCATCCTCATCATCATCCGTACGCTCAATCGTTCGCTGTCGTATTTCAGTAAGCTCTCGAACGCGATCTCAGACCCGCGATTGATCGAGGGTGGCCGCGTCGAGCTTCCCGAAGAACTCACCATCGCTTCCCAGCAGATCGAATTGTTGCAGAAGAAGATCCGCGACCACGAACAGGCTGCGGTAATGGCCGAACAGCGCAAAAATGAGCTGGTCGCCTATCTCGCACACGACATCCGAACGCCTCTCACTTCAGTGGTGGGATATTTGAGCTTGCTCGCGGAATCACCCGATCTGCCGCGCGAGAAACGGGCGGAATTCGCAGGTATCGCGCTCGCGAAGGCAGAGCGTCTCGAATCGCTGATCGAAGAGTTCTTCGAGATCACACGCTACAACCTCGATGCCATCTTGCTCGAGCGCGAGAATGTCGACATCGCCCTCTTCCTTGATCAGGTCGCCGATGAATTCGGCATCTCCGCACAAGAGCGCGACATCACCATCATCACACGAGCACCTGAAGGCAAGAGCGCTTTCATCGACTCTTCGAAGATGGCACGCGCGCTGGGCAACGTGGTTAAGAACGCGATCGCATATGCCGACCAGGGAACCGAAGTGACGGTATGCGCCACGGTGAGCGATACCGAGATCGTGCTCGCGACCACGAACAGGGGCCGCGAGATATCAGCCGTGCATTTGGAAGCGATATTCGAACGGTTCTATCGTGAGGACGCCTCGCGCGGACAAGGCGCGAACGCCGGACTGGGACTTGCGATCGCGCGCGAGATCGTCGAAGCACATGCGGGAACCATCAGCGCCGAGAGTAGTAACGGTCTGACCACGTTCACGATCCGCCTCCCCCGTTAACTGTGGATCCGTAGTGCGAACGAACGTTACGTGAGGAAATCGTAGAGTTCAGGGAAATGCGGCACCACGTAGGCCAGCACGCAAACGATCAAGAAAAATATCACCACGAATACGAACCAGCGGTTCGCCGTGCGCGACTTGATGAGCGAGAACGCTTTCTGGATGAACGGGAACACGATGAACACGTAGAACGCTGCGACCACGCCGAGGATGACATCGTTCACGAGCCACGCCTGTCCGAAGATGTTGAACGGCAGGATGGAATTATCCCAGAAGGGGTACTTCCCCGTCGCATCAGGCTGATTGATGAGTAGGCCCATCACCAGTTCGAGCACCGCGCAAGCCGCCACCGCGATGACGAAGAACTGCACGATGGCTCCCAACAGTGTTTTGCGCTGTTCCATAATGTGAATCTTGAGTGGGAAGAGCGTGAGCGTGATGATGACCGTGCCGAATCCGTAGACCCAGTACGGTACCCAGAGCGGATCGGTCCACACGTCATAATCGTCCGCCACCACATGGAACGCCCAGTCCATGAACATGCAATACGGGATCTCGAGCCAATGCCCCACGAGCGAGAATACGCAGAAGCAGATGATGATGCCGCGCCAGAAGAACCAGGTCTTCGGCGCGAAGTACTTGACCTCGTCCTCTTCTTTGAGCAGGAATGCCTTGGGTTCGGTCATCGCAACCACTGCTGCCAAAGGTCGAGCTCGCGTTGAGCTTGCGCGTACCCGGCTTCGTAGGATGCCTGCAGAAGGTCGACATCGGTCGTGCGATTCGTGACGTTCATCTCTTCAGGATAGAAGACGTACGCCGCGCCCGATGCCTCGAGCTTCTCGATCTGATCGCAGAGTTCGTTGTAGTAGTGAGGGCGCTCGATCGTTTGACGCCAAACGTAGGGGTGCTTGCGGAAAGCCGCTTTGAACATGGCTTGCGTGCCCTTGCCGATGGGATCCTTACGGTAGCCGCGCGGCTGGGTGCGAACGATGAAGAAGCGCTCGTAGCCGTCGCGGATGGCCGTATCGAGCGGGATGCCCCAGTTCGTACCGAGGCCGCCATCCATATAGGTGCGCTCTTCGATGACCGTGGGTGGCATGAAGATGGGCATGGTAGAGCTGGCACGCACGCGCAACATCATGTCGCGCAAGGTGGGCATATCTTCCTTCGTCCAGGTGACCGTCTCGCCGCTATCCCAATCGAACGCCTCGATATGGACGTTCGCAGGGTTCTCGATGAACGTATCCCAGTCGAATTCGAAGAGCTCGCCCGTGCCCGTCAGGTCTTCAGCGATCCCTTCGTAGAGATAGTGCGCGTTGAAGTAACCATCGCCCCGCAGGAAGCTCTTCATTCCCCCGTAGTTAGGGTCGCGCAACAGATCGACGAACGATGCCTTCGTGCGCGGAATATCGCGTGAAACGTAGTTGACCGAATGGCTCGAACCAGCTGAGATGCCGTACACGTCTTTGAAGTTGATGCAATTCTCGAGCAGCGTGACGATAGCGCCAGCAGTGTAGCTCGCACGCATGCCACCACCCTCGATGACGAGGGCAACATCGTCCACGTTGATCGAGAGGTCTTCGTAGTACTGTTCGCAGGTGTTCGCTGTCGTTTCAGTCTGAGTCATACATATATTCTAAACCTGCATCCCCCGAAGCGCGCGTTCGTTCGAAACCTGTTAGAAAACTTCGCGGGCATGCAAGACGAGCTAGATGGTTTCTTCTGACCACGCCTCGATCGCAAGCCCAGGAACACGACTGAATTCACCAACGTTGTTCGTGAGGAGCACCGCCGAATGCGTCCGTGCGATGGCTGCGATAAGAAGATCGTTAGCACCGATAGGTGTACCAACTTTCTCAAGATGAGCGCGAATGCTCACATAGCAGGATGCGCATGCATCGTCGAATGGCACGATCTCGAAAGGAAGGAGCAATGCTTCTACGCGTTTCCTCTCTCGTTGCACGTGCTGAGATTTGAGCGCACCGAGCAGGAGTTCCGCTTTCACGACGCTGGGTATCTTGAACAGGCTCGCATCGCTTTTGCGAAGCATGTCGAGTATGGCAGGTGAACTGCCCCGAAGAAAATCGACGAGAATATTGGTATCGAGCATGTACATGACCGATCACCACGTCTCTACTGGTTTCGGCAGAGCATCTTCAGGTACAGAGAAATCCGGCGAGCTGCCATAGAGATCGAAGAAGCCCGGTGGCCAACCTTTTTCCCATCCACTGCGCTCCAGCTGATGACGATGAGAAATTATGTCGCGCGCATAGGAGGAGATCGACTTTCCTTCTTCTTCTGCTTCCCTTCTCAAGTCAGCCATATCTTCTTCGGTCATATAGAGCGAAAGTTGCGCCATCAGTATCACCTCATAACAAGTATACTGACAAGTATATCACAGGGCGCGACCGATGCGATAAGGTGCGCGAGATCGAAACCCCGAATCAGCTCAGGTTCGAAGTGAAGCCGTTCATCATCAACGACAACGCAGAACAAATTTGGTTTGAACGCTAAAACTCGGTGTCAAATTTGTGTCACGCGGAACTAAATTCGCTTTGGTCAAAACAAAAACGAGGTCAGAAACAATATCTGACCTCGCATTATTCATGGTGGACGCTACTGGGTTTGAACCAGCGACCCCCGCCGTGTGAAGGCGATGCTCTCCCGCTGAGCTAAGCGTCCTTAAGCGTTGACTATTCTAGCATGATTCGCGCCCATCCGCAGGAAATTCATGAGCAACTACGCTTCGATGAATTTCGGCGGCAGCTTACGCGAAGGGTCGAGATCGTCGATCGCGGCACTAATGGGCTGCAAGCTAGGCGAAACGAACATCTTGGATGTGGCCATGCCCAACAGACGACCCTTTTCATCGACCATCTCCGCTTCACAGATACAGATCGAACCACCCTGCTTCACCACGCGGCCCTCACACCGTACGTGCGTGCCCTCTTGCACTGCGCGCACAAGATTCGCCGTCTGGTCGAGCGTGATGAAACCCGCATCCTCGGGCATCTGCGCATAGAGCGCCCAATATGCCGCCGTATCCATGATGGACTCATAAGCACCGCCATGCATGCCACCGAAGCAGTTCATGTGCTTGCGCTCGATGTCAGCTTCGCAAATGCATCGACCTTCTTCGAGCACCTTGATGTCGATATTGAGTAGCTGGAAGTACGGACCTTGATTGATGAGCTCCAGCACTTCTTCGATGTGAGCAGGATTGAGCTTCACGAGATACCTCTTTCGTCTAGAAAATATCTCTGATTATACCCAACGAAACTTCTTCTTTCGTCTCTAATGACTCTCTAACAACCCATGTCCCATGAAACGACCTTTTGAATACCTGTTTTAGCTTATCATTTTCGTTTGAAGGCATTTCAACCCATCCATGTGAAAAGGATGATATGAGACACATCTT
>CALLDI010000011.1 GCA_937998355.1 uncultured Eggerthella sp. | reverse complement strand
GAGTCACATCTTCAGGCTAGCAATCGTTTTTATTCTCACATTAGGGCTTACCGGCTGCTCCAACGCAACTGTCCTGAATCCAGACAACAAAACCTCAGAAGGGTCACAAAGCGAACAGCCAAAGGAACTGATATTGGTCGACTCTGGTTACGCACTCAGTGAAGGCTATATCAGATTTGCCCTTAAAGTCGACAATCCCAACAATGATTTCATGGCACGGACAGCTAAAGTGACGATAAACCGCTCGAAGAAGGACGGTGAACTGATCGACTCAAGCAACTGGACGATCACTAATATCATGCCAGAAAGCACTTCATACTGGGCAAGCATCACGGGTGACGGAAACGTTGAGGATGACGAAGTGATAAAGATCTCTCTGTCTGTAGATCCTTTCTCCTGGGAAAAGAGCGACATCGAACTTCCACCGAACCTTTACACAATTGCTGATGTCTCGTATGCCTTCGATCGCCAATTCAACAAGGTCGTTGCAAAAGGAGAAGTAACCCTGAATGAAAGCTTTTCCACAAGCACTGCAAGCGCAAGGATCCCCTTGTTCGTGTGCATAGTCAAAGACGCAAATGGGAAAATAATAACTGGCTTCAGCGAAAGAGCGACTGAAAAGCTTACCGTGGATGTTCCAACCTCGTTCGAGGTCAGTAATTATTTCTGCCCGCTGGAGTTTGAAGAGGGACACATCGAAATATACGCGAATCCCTGAATCTAAAATGCTGATCAACGCAAACTGGCTTGATCTTCTACTCGTTATTCACTGTTGAAAGAGTTGGGCGCATTCTTGAATGACCGCTCGTACGTTTAGCGACTCTTATCTGCAATAGCTATGGCGAGCATGTAGCTCAAAACCATGTTAGGCAGCAGAAGAACGCGACCACATAACACTGGGGCTTCCTCACACGTCGCGCTAGAACTTACGGAAACGAGCGTAGCGCTGATTGCGGAGCTCTTCACCGTTCAGCGGCACGAGCTCGCGCAGACTGCGCACGACGAATTCACGCACGTTCTCGGCAGCTTCTTCGGGATTCTCGTGCGAGGGCTGATCGCCTTCGGAGAGCACTTCTTCGATGAGACCCATCTCGCATGCCTCGTCCGCGCTCATCTTCATGACCGCTGCAGCTTCAGCAGCACGCGTACGATCCTTCCAGAGGATGGATGCGAAGCCCTCGGGCGACAACACGGAATAGACCGCGTGCTTCTGCATGGCCACGCGATTGCCCACGGCGAGCGCGAGCGCACCACCCGATCCGCCTTCACCCAGCACGACGCAGATGACCGGCACTTCGATGCCAGCGAGCGCCATCAAGTTCTCCGCGATGGCATTGCCCTGGCCGCGCTCTTCAGCCTCAGGGCCGCAATACGCGCCCTGCGTGTCGACCAGACATACGATGGGGCGACCGAACTTCTCGGCCTGCTTCATCAGGCGCAAGCTCTTACGATAGCCTTCAGGCTGCGGGCAACCGAAATTGCGCGCGATGCGCTGGTTCAGATCTTCGCCCTTCTCTTCCGCGACGATCGTGACCGGATAACCCTGGATCCAGCCGATGCCTCCGATGATGGCACCGTCGTCAGCGAATGCGCGGTCGCCATGAAGTTCGATGAATCCTTCGACCATCGAGTCGATGTAATACTTGGCCGTTGGACGATGCACGTTACGCGCCAGCAGCACGCTTTCCCAAGCGGCGTTCCCGTCCTCCTGGATCAGAGGATCTTCCATGGTGGAAGCAGCATCCGGCTTCACGCCCGGAGCATCCGCCACGCCACGCTTGGAAAGCTCGCGACGGATCGCGGAGCCTTCGGTCTCTTCCTTGCCGAGGCTCTTCGAGAACAGCCCGCGAATGCCCGAGAACAGCCCTTTGCGGTCGTCACGACGGCTCGTGCCCTTGGGCAGAGGATGCGCCTGCTGCAGCATGGTGTGTGCCGGCTCATAGGAAACTTCGCCATCGGGATCTTGAAGACGCTGCTCGATCACGCGGCGATTGTAGATCTTCATGTCGACCGTATCCGAATCGGTCTTGCCCGAAAGCCGGCGAACAGCAGCGGGATCCTGGATCGCTTCGAGCGCGCGAGCCTGTTCGGAGGCCATATCCACCATCTCGCCTTCGAGCGGCTGCTGCGTCATCTGATTGCGACGCTCATCAACCGAAGCCATATGGATCGCGAGCGCATGCGCGAGGAAGCTGCGCAGATCGCATCGATCGACGATCGCATCGATGAGACCGTGCTCGAGCGCGAATTCAGCGGTCTGGAATCCTTCGGGCAGGGTCTGGCGGATGGTGTCTTCGATGACACGACGGCCTGCGAAGCCGATCATGGCATGCGGTTCGGAGATGACCAGGTCACCCAAGGTAGCGAACGATGCGGTGACGCCGCCGGTGGTGGGATCGGTGATGACCGAGAAATACGGCAGCCCCGCACGCCCATGGCGCTCGATCGCAGCCGAGGTCTTCGCCATCTGCATGAGCGAGAACAGGCCCTCTTGCATACGCGCGCCACCAGAGCACGTGAAGATGATGAGTGGCAGACCCATGGCGGTCGCCTGCTCGATGGTGCGCGTGATCTTCTCGCCTACCACGGTGCCCATCGATCCCATCATGAACGCCGTCTCCATGACGGCGATGGCCACATCCATGCCCGCCAAACGCGCCTTGCCGCAACGAACCGCTTCTTCGCGATCGCTCTTCGCGCGCATGTCGGCGATCTTCTTGTCGTAATCGGGGAAATCGAGCGGATCGGTCTCTGGAAGGCCCGTATGCCATTCCTCGAACGAATCCGGATCGAACAGATACGCGATGCGCTCTTCGGACGTGAGACGGTAGAGCTCGCCGCAGGTCGGGCAGGTCCCGCCATCGCTCATGACCGCTTCTGACTCGTGGAAGAGCTTGCAGTGAGGGCACTTCTTCCATTCGATGGGCGCATCCGTCGCACCCACTTCTTCAGCGATGCTCTCGACCAAGACCCAGTTGTTGAGCGTCTTATCGCCTGGCATCGGACGCAGGACCTTGATGCCTTTTTCAGCAGCCGCGCGCAGCAGGAGTTCGGTCGCAGCCGCTTCATCACAGAGCAAAAGATAGCGCGCACCGCATTCCTCGGCTGCCGTGATGAGCGCGTATTCGTTGCTGAACAGGCGTTTATCGAACGTCTTACCGAGCGATACGACCTGCGCGAAACCAGAGAACGAAAACCCACGTTGCTTATCGGTGGTGCCCGTAACGTACACGCTCTCCGCACCGATGTTCTTGAATGCACGCACCGCTTCTTTCAGCGCCGAGCCATAGCCCGCCACCAAAAGCTGCGGAGCTCCCGCGTCAGCCGTATTGCCCGTTTCGATGAGCGAGATGAGCTGATACGCAACCAACGTCGGATCCGCCTCCGCGATAGGAGCGGGCATCGCTGCCGGCTGATCGCTGACGGCGTCCTCTGTGCTGCTGACGATGCGCACCACGTTGGGCAGCTCTGCGCTGTTCGAGGGGTCGGCTGATTCGATCTGAATGTACTTCTTAGAAGAGAACATGAGCGTTCCTTTTCTGACCTGCGTTAATTCTTCGCCATCACGTATTTCTGCGTCGCTTGCGCGCACAGCTTGTCGCCTTTATAGGCCTTCACGTCCGCGGCGCACATGCGCGGGTTATTGCGCGTGATGGTGGCTTCGAGACGAATGGTGTCACCAGGACGCACCTGCTCCCGGAACTTCGCCTTGTCGATGCCGGCGAAGAAGCCAAGCGAACCGGCCATGTCGTTCTGCGAGAGCAAGCAACAGGAAGCCGCCTGTGCGAGCGCTTCCATGATGATGACCCCTGGCAGTACTGGATATTCGGGAAAATGACCCTCGAAGAGCGGTAGGTTCGGATCGACGTCGAGCTCTGCCACGATCGAGACCCCGGGTTCGCATTCGAGGATGCGCGACACCCACAGGAACGGATCGCGGTGCGGCAGAAGCTTCTTCACGGTCTCCTGATCACAGGGAAATGAGATGGTCTCAGCCATGGCCCCTCCTCTATTCCTGATACGGCGAGATGGCCAACGAAGCGTTGTGACCGCCGAAACCGAGCGAATTCGAGAGCGCCACCTTCTGCGGATAGTCGCGCATCGCCTCGGTAGGAACGCGCACATCGCATTCAGGGTCGGCCTCTGCGAAACCAGCCGTAGGCGGAACAGCCGCGTTCGCGACCGAAAGCGCCGTGACGATAGCTTCGAGCGCACCAGCGGCGCCGAGCGTATGGCCGACCGCACCCTTGATCGACGTGACCGGGATCTCCTTCGCTCGAGCGCCCGCAAGGCCATGGAGCGCAGCTGATTCCGTCTTATCGTTCACGGGCGTGGAAGTGCCATGAGCATTGAGATGTCCCAGGTCATCAGCCGTGAAGCCGCCTTCCGCGAGCGCCTGCTGCATCGCGCGGATGGCGCCTTCGCCCGAAGGCTCTGGGGCGGTGATGTGGTAAGCGTCGCCCGTCGAGCCGAAGCCCGTGATCTCAGCGATGATGTGCGCACCGCGCGCCTTAGCATGCTCGAGCGATTCGAGCACCACCGCGCCAGCGCCCTCGCCGATGACGAAGCCAGAACGGTTCACATCGAAAGGACGAGAGGCCTTCGTCACATCCTGTTCCTTGGTGATGGCACCCAGGTTGCCGAAGCCGGAGAGCGAGATAGGATTGACGCCCTCTTCTGCGCCGCCAGCCAGCGCTGCATCCACATAACCATGACGGATCAGACGATACGCCTCGCCGATGCAGTGCGCACCGGTCGAGCACGCCGTGACGATCGGGAAGCAATCGCCCTTCAGGCCGTAGCGAATCGACAGATTGCCCGCCGCCATGTTGGGGATCATGGTCGGGATGAACAACGGGCTGACGCGCTTGGGGCCCTTCGTGTTCAAGACGACCGATTCGTGCTCAAAGATCTCCATGCCGCCGATGCCGGAACCAAAGATGCACGCGAAGCGCGTCAGATCCTCGTTCTCGAGATCGATATTCGCCTGTGCCATCGCTTCATCGGATGCGAGGATGGCGTATTGCACGAAGCGCGAGAAACGACGCGATTCCTTCTTGGTGAACCCTGCTTCGAGCGGATCGTAATTCGGAACGCGCGCTGCCACCGTAACGCCGAAGCGCTCTTGCTCTTCGGGTTCGAGCTCGCGGATGCAAGATGTGCCTTCCATGAGCGTATCCCAGAGCGTCTCGACACCCAGGCCAGCCGGCGAGACCGCACCCATGCCCGTGATGACCACGCGGCGAACGGGTGCCATCTTGGTATCGGTACCAGCGGATTTCATTTCTTCATTCATAACGGATCTCCTGATCGGTTCTTCTCGCGATTTCGTATCCTAGAGCGACATGCCGCCGTCGATGCACAGCACCTGGCCGGTCACGTAGCCCGTCTCGGGGCTCGCGAAGAAAGCCACAGAATTGGCGACGTCTTCGGGCGTGCCGAATTCACCGCACGCGATGCGGCCGAGGATGTTCTCTTTCATAGCGTCGGATAGTTCGTCGGTCATGGCGGTATCGATGAAGCCCGGGGCGACCGCGTTCACGGTGACGCCGCGCGCTGCCATCTCCTTCGCAGCAGCCTTGGTAAGACCGATGATGCCCGCCTTCGAAGCGGCATAGTTGACCTGGCCTGCGTTGCCTGCGACACCGACTACGCTCGAGACCGAGATGACGCGACCATAGCGCTGCTTCATCATGATGGGAGCCGCATGGCGCAGACAATTGAACGCGCCCTTCAGGTTCACCTCGATGACGCGGTCGAACGCTTCTTCCTTCATGCGCATGAGCAAACCATCGCGCGTGATGCCCGCATTGTTCACGAGCACGTCGATGCGGCCGAAAGCATCCTTCACTTCAGCGAGCAGGCGCTTGGCCTCCTCGAACTTGGAAACATCAGCCTGAATGCCGATGAAACGCTGGGCTTCAGCTGGCTGTTCTTCTGCGAGCGCGCGCTCTTCAGCGGCGCGTTCGGCGGCCACTTCCGCGAGCACTCCGCACAGCCCCTCGACCGCAGCCGTGCTGGAGTCGGAAGCGTAGTTGAGCACCACCGAATAGCCGTCGCTCGCGAGCCTGCGTGCGACCGCAGCACCGATGCCGCGGCTCGCACCCGTGACGAGCGCAACACGACGGATCGGCGCGGAAAGTTCTTGTTCTTCGGACTTCGCCATGATGCGTTCCTCTTCTACAACGTGCTTACATATTCGTCGAACTGCTCGCGCGTGCCGACGCGCTTGCGATCGACCTCTTTCGAGATGCGCTTCATCATAGTCCACAGCACTCCGCCGTAACCGATCTCGACGAATTCATTCTCGCCTTGCTCGATGAGGCTCTCGACGCCTTGCTGGAAACGGACCGGAGAGATGACCTGCGCAGAAAGGCGGTCTGCCGCTTCGTCCACGCGAAACGCCTGCGCATCGGTATTGCAGATGATGGTGATGTCGCTCTCTGCGAACGCCGGGGCGTCGTCGCTTGCAAAATACGCAGCGAGCGCATCGGCTGCGGGCTGCATGAGCGGGCTATGGAACGCGCCAGCCGTGTTCAGGCGAGCGCACTTCTTCTTCAGGCCCTTCCAATGCTCCTCCGCACGATCGATCGCAGCGACATCGCCGGATATGACCACCTGACCAGGACAATTGTAGTTCGCCGGCAGCAGGACATCGCCTTGCGCGCATGCCTCGCACACCGCTTCGGCGTCTTCGTGCGTAGCCCCGAGCAAGGCGAGCATCGCGCCTTCGCGCATCGTGCACGCTTCGGCCATCGCTTCGGCACGCACCTTGAGCAAGCGGAAGGCATCGTCCAAGCTCACGATATCCGCGAGCGCCAGCGCGCTGATCTGACCGAGCGAGAAACCGATCAGAGCATCGGGCCTCTTTCCCTGCGCGAGCAGCGCTTTGCCGATGGCCACCGAAAGGACCATGGTGAGCGCTTGCGCGTTGAAGGAATCGTTGATCTCTTCTTCGGTTCCCTCTTTCACCAGATGGATGAGGTCGACCTCGAGCACGTCCGAAGCGCGCTCGAAGACTTCTCTCACCTCAGGAATATCGATCAGGTCGGCGCCCATGCCAACTTTCTGAGCGCCCTGTCCAGAACACATCCAAACTGCCATAAAGCCTTCTTCTCTAGTCGTTCCAGGCGCGCGTTGCGTTCGCCTGCGCCATAGCCTCGAGGTTATTCTGCGACCAGCTCTGCGCCTCGCGCATCAGGTCGTCGACGATCTCTTGGGCTGATTTCTCGTCGCTGATCAGGCATGCGACCTGACCGGACATGAGCGATCCTTCATCGACATCGCCCGTTACCGCGCGGTGAAGCGAACCAGCCAATGCCGCCTCGACTTCGTCGAGCGAGACATCGCGGTCACCTTCCATCTTGCGAATGTTGCGCGAGAACTTGTTCTTCAGCTGGCGAACCGGATGTCCGTTATCGCGACCGGTCACGATGGTGTCGGAATCCTTCGCGGCCAGTACCTTCTGCTTGTACGCATCGTGGATGCCGCATTCGTGCGCCGTGAGGAAGCGCGTGCCGATCTGCACGCCTTCGCCGCCGAGCGCGAACGCCGCCACCATGCCGCGACCATCCGCCACACCACCTGCGGTGATGACCGGGATGGAGACTGCCTCGCACACCGCTGGGGTGAGCGCCATGGTGGTGAGCTCGCCGATGTGACCGCCAGCTTCGCAGCCTTCCGCGATGACCGCATCGGCACCCATGCGCTCCATGCGCTTCGCGAGCGCAGCAGAAGCGACGACCGGCACGACCTTCGAGCCGGCTTCTTTCCAGCGCTCGATATAGGGAGCAGGGCTACCCGCACCAGTCGTGATGACCGGCACTTTCAGCTCTACCAGCAGATCCGCCAGTTCGGGCGCATCCGGATTCATGAGCATGATGTTCACGCCGAACGGTTTGTCGGTGAGCGAACGGGCGAGTTCGACCTGTTCGCGCACCCAAGAGAGCGGGGCCGATCCGCACGCGATGATGCCCAGGCCGCCTGCGTTGCTGACCGCAGCGGCGAGACGGGCATCGGCGATCCACGCCATGGCCCCTTGAATGATCGGTTGCTCGATGCCGAGCAACTCAGTTACACGGGTCTTCATGCGGAGTTCTCTCGATCCTAGAGAGCTTCGATGTACTCGACGAGCTGACCGATGGTCTCGATGCCTTCGGGCTCACCGAAATCGATGTCGAGTTCTTCTTCGAGGCTGCAGACGAGCTCTGCCATGTCGAGCGAGTCGATGCCCAGGCCCTCGAGCGTTGCGTCGACCGTGACGGTTTCCGGTTCGATGTCGAGGTTCTCATTGAGTACTTTTTGAATAGTGTCGAGCGTTGCCATTGTTGTTATCCTTTCGTTTGCTCTTTCTGGCCTTCTTGATCGAAGAAGGTCTTGATCTTTCCAACTGCTTTTACAAACACCCCTTCTTCTTCGGGTGAAAGATCCGCGAGGGCGCTTTCCACCATCTTCTTGTGGAAAGCGTGATGGGCGCGAGCCGCTTTACGACCCTTCGTCGTGAGCGCCACCAACACCTGTCGGCGATCCTGTTCGCTTCGTTCACGGCGCACGTAGCTGCGTTTCTCGAGCTTGTTGATCATGACCGTGAGCGTGGCGAGCGTGACCCCGAGACGATTCGCGATGACGTTCATCGGGTTGGTCTCGTGAAGGCCGATCGCGCAGATGGTGTGAAGCTCCGTGATGGAAAGGCCTTCGGTGAGACGATTGTTGAGCGAGCGCTCTTCGATGCGCAGGATCGAGTTGAAGGTGCTCGAGAGCAGGTCGTCGAGCATCCGCATGTTCTCTTTGTTGATTGCCTTTTCCATGATCGATCTAAGCGTTCTTCGTTCCGAGCGAGTCGGGCATCGTTCCCATTCCAAGGGCCTTCAAGCCGAGGTGAGTCGAAACGGTCGCACCACACGAGCACGTTCCGTAGTCGAGATACTCAACACCAGCTTCTGCAAGCGCCTTCTTGAGCTTTTCTACACCCTTAAGGTTACGAGAATGACAGAAACGAACGCGCTGAATGCCCTCTTCTTCGGTAAGCTGTTGCAGCTTTTCGACGTATTTCTTGATAACGCCGTTCATGCCCTTCGCCTTGTCGATCGCGCGAAGCACACCATCTTCATCGAAGGACATCATCGGCTTGATGTCGAGCACCGTTGCCGTGTCGACCTCTTCGGGCGAGAGCCTACCGTTCTTGAGCAGATTGTCGAGCGTGCCGCACGCGATGAAGAAGCGCGTGTACGGACGGATCTGCTCGAGATATTCGACCGTCTCTTCGAGGGTCGCACCTTCTTCGCGCATGCGTGACGCCTGGATGACCAGAAGCGCTTCGCCTGAACATGCGTTGAGCGAGTCCAGGACCGTGACCGGGATGTCGACCTGGCTCGCCGCCAAACGCGAAGACTCGATCGTACCGGAGAGCGGCGCAGCAAGATGCATCGCGATGACGCCAGAATTCCCCTCGCTCGAAAGGCGGTCGTACGTATCAATGAATTCCGCTGGTGAAGGCTGGGAGGACTTCGGCAGATCATCTGCAGCGAGCATCTTGTCGTAGAATTCTTCCGACGAGATCTCGATCTGATCCTTGTATGATTCACCGCCCACTTCGACGGTCAGTTGCACGACGTCGACGCCATACTGTTCGCATTCTTCAGCGCTCAGGTCGGCGATCGAATCGGTGACGATAGCGAAACTCATACCACTTTCCTTACTGCCTGTTCACAGGCTCGAACTTGCACTCTGTTCCATGCGGATCAAACGATGGATCGCATGACGAAAAAAGCAGTGGAAGCATAGCGCCTCCACTGCTCTTCATTATAGCTGATTGTTTTGATGCTCAAACTATTTGAGCATCAAACTATTTGCGAATGAGCTTGAAGATACCGAATACCGCCGCAACGATACCGATGAGCGCGAGCGGTGCCGCGAACTGCTTGCAGGGACATCCCTGATCGGCCTCGACCGTGACGGAGACCTCGGGTTTCGATGCTGCTTTCTCTGACGCGCTAGCAGCTGCGTCCGCACCCTTCTCTTGCTTCGGTGCAGCGTTCGCTGGCTTCGGCTTCGGCGCAGGTGCCGGAGCTTGCGGACAGCCCGGCTTCTTCGCAGGCTGCGGTGAGGCCTCCCCACAAGACGGACAAGCAGGTGCATACAGAGAATAGCGCATACCGCATTTCTCACAGATCTGTTCTACCATTGGTTTCCCCTTCGACATCAGGCGGCTTAACGAGACCGCATCGTCCTTATGATTGTAGCACCCTGCAGCCCTGAAGGATCATTCGCATGGTGCGGATACGAAGCTGTAATCTAGCCTTCACAGGCTGCACCACTGCAGACGCCCCACGAACTCTTCCCACGCGGCTGGACGACGGACGCTCGAAGCTGACGCTATGAACTCGCTTGCGTGCGAAGCTGGAGCACGTAGCAGAAATGGATCTTCGCGTTGCGCGCGAAATCTTCGGGGATGGTGCGTGCGGTGATATCACGCACGTCGAATCCAAGCTCCACGAGGGCGTCTTCGTCCAGCTTGAACGAACGCAAGTTGCCCGAGAAGATGATCACACCTCCCCTGCGCAGAAGCTTGGAGACATCACGCAGGAGATAGTAGTGGTCGCGCTGGATATCCCAGGTACGCTTGCCCATCGATTTCGAGTTCGAGAACGTGGGCGGATCGACGAAGATCAGATCGTAACGACGGATCTGTCCGTTCTTGCTGTTGCGCGGATCCTTCTCCGCACGGATCCACTCGCGCACGTCCGCCTTGATGAAACGATAGCGACCCTCGGTGAATCCATTGTGCGCCATATTACGGCGCGCCCAATCAAGATAGGTTCGCGAAAGGTCGACCGTGGTCACGCTCTTCGCGCCACCCGCTGCCGCATACACGCTCGCGCTGCCCGTGTACGCGAACAGATTCAGCACGTCCTTGCCCTTGGCCTGCGCGGCGATGAACTGACGCGTGATGCGGTGGTCGAGGAACAGCCCCACATCGAGATAACTCGTAAGGTCGAGCTCGAACGTGAGCCCGGTCTCCTTCGTGAGCACGCGCTTCGCACGACGCCTGTCGAAAGCGTACTGCTTGCCGCCGCGGTCCTGCTTGCGCACGCGCGTGAAGACCTGCGTACGCGGGATCTCGAGCAACGCTGCAGCGATGCGCACGGCGTCTTCGAACCGGCGATAGGCCTTATGCGCATCGATCGAGCGCGGTGCCTGGTATTCCGATATGACCAGATAGGGCACCTCGAACATGCGCGCAGTATGCGACGTGCGAACCTCTTCGCAAGTCATGAACAGGTCGATCGCGACCGCATAATCGGGCAGGTCGGCATCGTAAAGACGGAAGGCGAACACCTCATGCTCATGCGCCCATTTGCGTCGTGCCTTCGCGTTCTTGCGCAGACGCGCGGCGAACTGCTCGGGGTGATCGGAAAACACTGGGATCTCGATATCGCGCCCTGAAAGCGTGACGAGCGAAAGCGTTTCCTGTCGGATCCCGCTCAGGCGATAGGTGCGGATGGTCGTTTCGATCGCGCCGTTATAAACAGGCTTCTCCTCGATCGGCACGGCACCCACATAATCATCGAAATGGATATCGGGCGTGATGACCGTGAGACTCCAATCCTGCGGCAGCTGCGCAAGGCCCTTCTGCAAAGCGCCGTAGAACAGGTCGAGATCATCGCTCATCAGGCGAACGCCATACGGCGGGTTGCCCACCAGGCAGCCGAACTTGACATCCGCCATGCCTGCCACTTCGAGCGTCTGGCCCATCGAAGCGCAATCGGCCACCGAAAACGCCACGTAGCGCGCCAACCCGATGCGCGTTGCCTGCTGCACAGCGACCTCGATCGCGTGAGGATCCTTGTCGCTACCACGAAGATGCGGCATGCGCTGAAGACCCGCTTCCAGTCGTTCATCCGCTTCGGCGAGCAGCGCTTCGAAGAGCTGCTGATCGAACTGCTTCCACCCCTGAAAGCCCCAATAGTCGCGCAAGATCCCCGGTGCCATGTCGGCCGCCATCATGGCAGCTTCCAGCACGAGCGTGCCGCTACCACAGAACGGATCGTAGAGGAGCGTGTCGGCAGGATCGAGCGTGCCAGCGTGCAAGTCCTTCACGATGCGCCCCCACGGCGACACGAACAACATGCCCGCAGCCAGCGCCTCCTTGAGCGGCGCTTGCACCGTCTCTCCTTCCAGTCGATAGCCGCGCTGATGGAGCGGCTCTCCGGCAAGGTCGAGCGAGATGGTCGCCTTCTTCGCATGGAGCGATACGTTGATCATCACCGCTGGACGATGCTTGCTCACCTCGGGGCGTGCACCTGTGCGAGCACGCAGCTCATCGCAGATCGCATCCTTCACGCGCATGGCCGTGAACTGGGTGTTGCGCAACTCCTCATTCGTACCGCGCGCGGATACCGCGATGGTCGATTCGGGATCGATATGGTCCTGCCAAGGCAGCGCGCGCACGGACGCATAGAGCTGATCGGCGTCGCGCGCATCCACGCGATCGAGCACGAGCAGCACACGAGAAGCGCTGCGCAGCCACAAGCATGCGCGCAGACCATCTTCGATGCGCCCGAAAAAGGCAACGCCCCCTTTAAGGGGACGTGTGCGCTTGATGTTGAGATTCTTCAGTTCTTCTGAAACGATCGGCTCGAACCCCGCCGGGCAGACCGCATAGAATTCCAAGGGTTCGTTCATCAATCTTCCAAGTAATCCTTGAGCTTCTGCGAACGAGACGGATGGCGAAGCTTCGCGAGCGTCTTGCTCTCGATCTGACGAATGCGCTCGCGCGTGACGCCGAATTCACGGCCGACTTCCTCGAGCGTGCGCGGGTGACCATCTTCCAGACCAAAGCGCAACGTGATGACCTTGCGCTCGCGTTCTGCCAGACCCTCGAGCGTCTTCGCGAGCTGCTCTTGCAGCATGGAGAAGCTTGCAGCATCAGGTGGAACGACCGCAGCGTCGTCTTCGATGAAGTCGCCCAGCTGGGAATCTTCCTCTTCGCCGATGGGCGTCTCCAGGCTGACCGGCTCCTGCGAGATCTTCTGGATCTCGCGAACGCGCTCGGGCGTGAGACCCATCTCTTCCGCGATCTCTTCAGGGGTCGGTTCGCGACCGAGCGTTTGCAGGAGCTGACGCTGGATGCGAACGAGCTTGTTGATGGTCTCGACCATGTGCACGGGAATGCGGATGGTACGTGCCTGGTCCGCGATCGCGCGCGTGATGGCCTGACGGATCCACCAGGTCGCATAGGTGGAGAACTTGAAGCCCTTCGTGTAGTCGAACTTCTCGACCGCACGGATGAGGCCAAGATTGCCTTCCTGGATGAGGTCGAGGAAGAGCATGCCGCGGCCCACATAGCGCTTCGCGATGGAAACCACCAGACGAAGGTTCGCTTCGATGAGCTGCTGCTTCGCATCCAAGCCCACTTGCTCGATGCGAGAGAGGCGCCTGCGTTCGCGACGCTCCAGAGGGACGCCGCCCTCTTCTTCGGAGGCATCGAGCTGCGCCATCGCCTCGACGCCGGCCTCGATCTTCATCGCGAGGTCGACCTCTTCAGCGGCGGTGAGCAGGGAGACCTTGCCGATCTCCTTCAGGTACATGCGCACGGGGTCGCCCGTCAACATGGCGACCGAATTGTCGGAATTGTATTTGCGGGTGCGTGCCGTCTTCGTCTTCGACGAAACGCGCGGAACCGTGATCTCGGACGATGCCTTCAGCTCTTCCTGAGGGATATCCTCCAGCAGAGCTTCGTCGGTAAGGTCGGATGCTTCGACGGTCTCTTCTTCAGTTGTGTCTTCGGGGGTAGAAAGATCGGGTTCGATGGAATCGTCTTCAAGGAGGTCCGTCTCGAGTTCTTCTTCGAGCGCTTCTTCGACGATCTCTTGGGCGATCTTTTCGCTTACCTGCTCTTCTGCGACTTTCTTATCTTGTTTCTTGCTGCTCGATGCTTTCTTAGTGGCAGCCTTCTTGGTGGTCGCTTTCTTGGCAGGCGCTTTAGCTTTCTTGGTCTCTTTCTTCGAAGGTTCTACTTCTTCTACTTCTGCAGTGGTTTTCTTGCTGGCTTTTGAAGAGGTTTTAGCCACACTTGATCCTCTCGTTTACCGTTGAACCAAACTTCGTGCTTATAGCGCATCGAACTATTATATAAAAGAATGCCCCTTGCCAAAAGGGGTGATTTTTGCTTTTTTTACCAGGGAATGAGCACGTAGCCCACGAGCGCGCACAGCACCGCGAACGCCGCACCCGCCGCAACGTCACGCGGAAGATGCACTCCCCCGATCACACGGATGCAAGCCATCGCGCACGCGCAGACCACCAGCACGATACCCACCAGCAGATTCCATGCGAGCCACGAACAGGCGATCATCATCATCGAGAAGGTATGGCGGCTTGGGAAGGACTTGCCGATCGTATCCTTCTGGATGAGCGGCTCGATCGCGAACACCTCATACGGGCGTGGTGCATTATAAAGCTTGCGAAAGACGCTCAGCACCGCGAACCCGATCGCGGGCACCACGATGAACTTCGCGAGGTCGACCCACGCACCCGCGATCGCCACGAACACGAGCAGTAACGGATAAGCGACGTAACCGATGATCGTGAGCGCCTTGTTCGCCCACGTAAGCCACAGCGCTGCATCGGGATTCTCGCGAAATACGCGCGTCATCGCTTCATAGCGCTGTTCGTAGTGTTGGTCGTTTCCCCCGAAACGGTGCTGCTGGCTCACGCGTTCACTCTGCCTTTCGTCCTCGAGCGCGCCCTAGCGGCCGAGCACGTTCTTGACCTGGTCGAAAGCGTAAGAAACACCATTGCTACGCAGCGTATGGACGAACTCTTTCGCGAGCGCCCGATAATAGCGCGCCTTATCCGCAGCGCCCGAACGCTCGATCCCGCGCTCGCTGAAGTAGAGCGCTTTCAGATGCGGCGGAATGAGCGCCTCGTGCGCCACGAGGTCGGGATCCATGCGCGCGAACATCGCCTTCGCAGCCGCGCGTACCTCCGCATCATCCTCACCCCAGGTTGCGATCTGTTCGCCCAGATAGGTGAACCCTTTCGCGATATGAGCCGACCGAACCGATTCGGCATCGATGTCGAGCCTATCCATGATGTCGGCCATGCCTTGCCAGCGTTCGAAACGCAGCAGCTTGCGATCCTTCGCGAAGGACGTGAATTCATCTTCGGTCTCCTCGCGATAGACGTAGAACGGTTCGTCGAGGTAGACGACAGAGTGCGCGCGCAGGAGCGTGTCGTAGAAGAACTCGTTATCCGCCCAACCGCTGCCAGGATATTCATGGAATCGGATCCGATCCTGTGCGAGGAAGGAGCGGCGATAGAGCGCCGACCAGATGGAAGGATGATGACGCAGAAGATGTTGTGCGCCAGGGTCGGACAGATCGAACGGCTGCCTTGCTGGCTTGACGAGCCCGCGATATCTGCAGTTCAGAAGCTCCTTCGGCGCATCTCCGCGTTGCACACCGTTCTCACGCAGTTCGCGGATGTAGGGTGTCTTGATGATGTCCACTTCACTGGCGGGCACATCGAAGGCCGAAGGCGCAGCGAGCATTCGTTCGTACATATCGGGCAAGACGTAGTCGTCGGGCTCGAGGATGGCGATCCACGTGCCACGAGCTGCCGCGATGCCGTCGTTCATCGAGGCACCATATCCGCAATTGCGTGCATGATCGAGCACGACGTAGCGGCTATCTTGCGCAGCGTGCGCGGCGATGATGTCAGCAGAGCCATCCGTCGAAGCATCGTTCACGCACACGATCTCAAGATCGGGCAAAGTCTGGACCTCGATGCTCGCGAGCGCTTCATCGAGCGTGCGTTCCGCCCCGAAGATCGGCACGACCACCGACACCGAAGGGTGCAGGTCGGGATCCTTGTAGTCGATCCGTGCGATGCGACTTTCATCCACGAACGTGCACAGCTGATCCAAGTTTTCAAGATTGATCTTCACGATCGAAGTGCCTCATTTCATAAACCCCCGTTGAAAGGCGATTTTTACATCCCTTCAACCGATTCGTACGCTTTTCATTTTACGGTAAGGATACGGTATCCTATAGTGTAAAGCGGTCGAGGGTTCGCAGGATGCGTGCTCGACCTCCTACCCCCGAACGATGAGAAGGATTGGTGCACGATGGCAGCAGTAGCAGGTTGGTATCCTGACCCCGAAGGCGATACGACGCGTTTGCGCTACTGGGATGGAACCCAATGGACGAACGACTACACAGCCGTTCCCACTCAGGCTGCCGCGAACGAGCAGGCTGCGCAAGCAACGGCCGCTGGCGCTCAGGCAGCCCAGGGGGCACCTGTCGATCAAACAACGCAGGCGAACGCTAATTACACACAGAACGCACAAGCCACGACGGGCTACGCTCAACCCATGGGTGCTACCCCGATCACGTCCAACATGCAATATCAGGTCTTCGACCCCGAGCAGATCTACCCTATGACCAGCCAAGATCGCACGCTGCGCCTGATCGCGTTCATTTTGAACATCATCTCGTGCATCGGCTATTGCTGGCTCATCTTCCCGCTCGCATGGATGGTCCCGATGACCGTCATGAGCTGGAACGTCTACAAGGGCAAGCGCGCGAACACGGTCGCCTACGGCGTCTGCACGCTCATCTTCCTGAACCTCGTTTCAGGCATCTTGCTGCTCGTCTCCAACAAGGACATCCCGCAGCAATAACAGCTGGCGCATCCTGCGCTACAAACGAAAATATCTTGCAAAAAAGAGCGTTCGTACTGCAAAATTGCCGTGATGAAGGAATCAATGCTCTACATAGACGGGATCGCGATCGCGGTCACGCGCAAGCGCATGAAGACCGTGCGTTTGAAAGTGAAGTCGCCAAACGGCGAAGTCTGCATCTCGGCGCCCTTTCACGTGAGCGACGCTGAATTGCGCGGGTTCGTCGCACCACGCATCGGTTGGATTCGCGAACAGCGAGCACGCATCGCCGCCTCCCCTTCCGCACGCGCTGCATCAGCGAGCAAAGAAGAGATCGATGCGTGGCGCAAGGTCGTGAAAGCATGCGTACCGCCATTGGTCGAGCAATGGGCGAAGATCCTCGACGTGCATCCCACCAAGATCGACTACCGCAATATGAAGAGCCGCTGGGGCAGCTGCCAACCTGAAACGGGACGCATCTGCTTCAACATCCGCCTCGCGCTCTATCCCCCCGAATGTCTCGAGTACGTCGTCGTGCACGAGCTGTGTCATTTCCTCGAGCCGAATCACGGGCCTGGCTTCCATGCGTTAATGGACCGCGTCATGCCCGACTGGCGGATGCGCAAGAAGAAGCTCCAATAGTGTGCGCCCGGCACGCAGAACGCACCGCGAAATACTAACCGAGGTCATGAATAGCGCGAAATGCGCGGCGCAGAGTATGAGTTGATCAGATCACGCAGGCTTGATGGGATGGCGAACGACCGTCTTCAGGCGCGCAGGGTCGCAACGACGCGGGTCGGAGAGATATATCTCGTGATGAAGGCGGTCGTCGCTAAAGTCCAGTTCGTAGCCTTGTTCAGTCATGAATTCATGCATGCGCTCGACCGTAGCGGGCTCATCGTCGTAGGGCCCGATATGTAAGCACTGCACGCAAAGCCCTTCGGACATTGGCAGAAATTCGACCTGAGAAAAATCTTGCTTCTTCTTCGCTGTAGCCTCCGCGATCGCCCAATCGAATTCATCCTTCGTCACGAATTCAGGCAGACGAATGCACGAGATGAAATGCAGATCATTCTTGTGCGCGTAGTCGATCCCTTCGTTGACCTCACCATCTTCGGCACCCTCTTGCCACCAAAAACCTTCGAGCGGTGGCACGACGTAATCGAAATACCCCTCGATCTGGTGATCGCCCTTCTTCGACATCTTGATGGTGAACGCGATCGCATAGAGCAGCCCGATCGATTCCTTGTACGCGCCATCTTCAGCGTTGGGATCCCCTTTTCCACGCACAGCGAGGTAATTCATGGGTGGCACTTCAACGATGGTGGGCTTCTTGGGCGGAACATAGAATTCCTTGTATTCCTTCTTATAGTCGAACGCCATGGCCTAATCCTCCCCGATCAGCAGACGAAAATGTGTCAGAAAGCATGCACGATACCCGATACCAACAGGGCGGCATCGGCTCAAATCTCTCCCCATTATCCCAACACTTCCCCCTGCATCACAAAGCATGCTAGAATGCACATGAAATATTCCGGCGGGGCCTTTGGCAAGCAACGCCTCGAGTAAGGATAGGTACATGAAGAAGTAGCAATGCCCCTTCTGGGCACCCACGAAACGACCGATCGACCCTTTAGGTCGCGTTCGGGTGCTGCATTGCTGCGCGTACCGCTTCTCTCTTTTCATATCGCACACTTCGCTCTTCACGCCGAGCGCGGCCTCCTTGTTCTAAGGAGAACCGCCATGCAATTGAATCTCACGAACATCACCTACACCTATCCCGGCGCGGCGAACGCTGCGCTCGCGAACACGACCGTTACCTTCACGAAAGGCTGGACCGGCATCGTGGGCGATAACGGCTGCGGCAAGAGCACGCTCGCGTGCATCGCCTGTAGGCAGATCGCCCCCGATGCGGGCTCGATCTCCCCTACGTTGTTCGCGGTCCATTGCGAACAGGATTCGACACATGAGCCCGACACGCTCTACGACTTCGCTGCGGATTGGGGACGCGATGCCCAAGAGATCAGACGGCTGCTAGAGATCGAAGAGGATTGGCTATGGCGCTACTCGAGCCTGTCGGGCGGGCAGCAAAAACGCGTGCAGATCGCCTGTGCGCTCTGGCAACGGCCTGATGTGCTCGTGATGGACGAGCCGACGAACGATCTCGATGCCGCGACGAAGCGCGTGGTGGCCGATGCGCTCGCACGATTCGACGGGATCGGACTTTTGATCTCTCATGATAAGGAACTGCTCGACGAACTGCCCAGACAGTGTCTCATCTTCGAGGGTAGCGCGTTCGTGATGCGTCCCGGCAACTACACGAAGGCTTCCGAGCAAGCACGAAGCGAGCATGATACGCTCATGCGTCAACGCGAAGATGCAAAACGAGAGAAGAAGAGACTCGAAGCAGAAGCTGCGCGACGACGCATCGAAGCAGATCGCTCGAAAGCACGACGGAGCAAACGCACGCTCGACAAGCACGACAGTGACGGGCGCGAGCGCATCGGGCGCGCGGTCGTTTCGGGCAAGGATGGCATTGCGACACACGCCTCTGCCGCCATGCAACGCCGCGCCGATAAAGCGAGCGAAACGCTCGCACAGAACAAGCTGGCGAAACGCTACGATGGACGCTTTCGAGACTACGGAGCCGCCGCCTCAGCGAAAACGCTCGTGCATCTTGATGAGGGCCAACTGTGCGCAGGAGAATTCTCGCTCGAGATCCCCGAGCTCTGGATCGGCCCTCGTGATCATATCGTGATCTCGGGGAACAATGGATGCGGGAAGAGCCTGCTCATACGCGAGGTCGTAGGCCATGTTCGCGAGAGTACGAAGGTAGCCTACATCGCACAGGAAGTCGATGCTGCGTTGCGCAAGACCGCGCTCGAACGTCTTGAGCGCTACGATTCGCAGCGTCGCGGGCAGATCCTCTCGCTGGTGGGCAGCCTGAATTCGGATCCGAAACGCCTAGCGGACGGCACCGACATCAGCCCCGGAGAATTGAAGAAGCTCTTGCTAGCCGAGCAGCTGATCGAAGATCCGCACCTGCTCGTTCTGGACGAGCCGACCAACCACCTTGACCTCGGGTCGATCGAAGCGTTGGCGGAACTGCTAGTGGATTTTCCTGGAGCATTCTTGCTGGTAACGCACGATCGCGCGCTACAAGAAACGGTCGCGAGAACCCATTGGCACGTCGAACGACAAGAAGGCCGCTGTATGCTAAAGGCCACCTAGTGCGACCTGACCGACGAATTCCTCGATGACCGCGTTCACTTCATCAGGTGCATCGCAGTTGGAATTATGGCCCGCACCCTCGATCCAGTGGATCTTGTTGCCCGTATGCTCCTCCCACGCGCGGTCATACCGCTTAGCAGAACCTGCAGCGTCCTCGGTGCCGCAGACGATCGCCCATGGCAGATCGAGCGCATAGGGGCGATCGGCCTCCACCGCATCGGCGAGTGCCGCGAACCCGTGGGCCGCAAGCTCACAATATTCGCGCTTTTCGTAGTCGAGCATCATCTGATGCATGATCCAACGCCCGTACGTGCTGGTCGCGACCCCATCCGATCCGATCTTCACGAGCGCTTTCCAGGGAATGGAAAGATACATCAGCTTCGTATGCTTGAGCGCGGCTAGCTCCCAGCCAGAATAATAGTGCCTCTGAAGCGGGCACGAATCGATCGAGATGAAGCCTGCTGCAATGCCGGGAAATAGATCGATGAACGCCTGCGAGACGTATCCTCCCATGGATTGACCGATCAGGATCGGGCGCTCAGCGCCTTCAGCATCGAAGATCTCCTTGAGCCAGCGCGCCTTGTCATCCAACGACCAGCTGAGCGAAAACGGCCTCGACGCCCCATGGTTCGGTGCATCCCACACGAGCACATTCGCCTTGTCCTCGAAGTATTCGACCTGCTTATCGAAGAGCCTATGGTCCGCCGTCAATCCTGGCAGGAAGACGAGCCAGGGCTTGCTCGGGTCAGGCGACTTCGGCGCCCAATAAACGATCTTCCCTGCTGCGGTCGCATGCTGCTTTTCCTCGAGTGCCATAACTCCTCTTTTCTCGATCCCCCAACGAGCGCCTGAGCGACTCGTCTCTTCACGATAGAGCAGCGATGGCCAAAAGACGAGCAAAGAATGACACGCACATGAAGATGACATCGCGCCGTGAACAGGACGTGCGGATGGAGGAGTCGTTCAAACCACGCGCGAGTGAGCGAACAGCCAGAGAGCCTAGAGAAGATGCGCGATCAGAACGCCGATCACCGCACCCACCAATGCTGCCCCTACGAACATGAGCGCCTTGGACAGCAGCGGCTTGCGACGACTGAAGGCGCTTTCGTCGCGCACTGGTTCTTCCCCCTTGGAAAACGCCACGATGTCACGATAGGTCACGAGATCGTTCGCTTTCTTCATATGCTCGACCAAGCTCAAGAGCTGCATCCCGAACAACCACAACAGCACGAAAGCCACTAGACCGAGCAGCCCTCCTTCGGTGAACTCAGGGAAGATCGACGACTGCGCCGTGGGCAGCTTGAGCCCCAATGCGAAACAGCCGACCCCCGCTATCACGAGCCCCCATGCCACGATCGTCAGACGGCTCATCTTCTTCCATTCCTTCTCGATCTTGTTCTCCATCGTCTTCACGTCTCCTTTCACGAGTTCGTCTATGGACGTGTCGAACACATCGCTCAGAAGGAGCAGGCTTTGCACATCAGGGTAGGTGCGATCGGTCTCCCAATTCGAAATGGTCTGGCGCGATACGTAGATGCGCTCTGCCAATTCCTCTTGAGATATCCCCAATCGACTCCGATGAGCTTTCAGCTGATCCTTGAGCTCCATGCTCTGCGTCCTTTCGTGAAAGAGATTGCCAAGACGCGAACTAACCTACCACCAAATGGCTTTGACAAGGCGCTCGATCGGGCGGATTTCGGTTGTCAAAAGTCTTTATCAAGCCTGTGAACTGGTGTTATATCGAGCAACTCATTCGCTCATCTGCATGATGAACATCGTGATGGCGAACACCACCACCAGAAGCACCACGATACGCGAACCCCAATAGCGCTGCCACGACACACGACGCGCGGGCTTCGGTTGGTACTTCGCCTTCGAGATGAACGCGAACACAAGATAACCCACCACGCCGATGGCAGCCACCACGCGCAGCGGGACCACCCACGCGATGGCGCCTGCGTTGTAGACCACCAGGCTGATGATGCAGAATACGACCGCGAACGCGAAGCTACCGATCGCGAGCCAGTAATACTTGCGCGACTCGCGTTGACGTGCAGCCAAGCTCGCCTGCACGTCCTCATCGCTGATCAGATCATCGATGCTCGCGCCGAATTCTTGCTGGATCGCTTTCAGGCTATCGATGCTCGGGTAGCTGCGATTCGTCTCCCATTTTGAGATGGCCGTGCGGCTCACGTAGAGCTTCGCCGCAAGATCATCCTGCGTCATGCCGTGTTCTTCGCGCAGCGCTTTGAGCTTTTCTCCGAATGTCATCTTTCATCAACTCCTTCTGCCCCATTATTCGCAGAAGGTTCCGCATATGTCACGATACTTACGTTCACATCGCATCTGAAGTGGGAAAACTACTTCAGCTGAAACATCATGCTATCAGTATATATGCTTCACTCTTCAAAGCAGTGATGGTATAATGCATGCATATTGCATGTTGTTGATCGGAGTCGCCATGCCTGCTCTTCAAGTAAGGGATTTCCCTCAAGATCTATACGATGGGTTGAAACGATGCGCCGAAGCAGAGCATCGCTCTTTAGCCCAACAGACCATACAAGCGGTCGAAGAAATGCTCAGGGCACGCAGTGAAGCCAGCATTCCTCACCCAACTAGCATCTTCGAGCCAGACACGGAAGAAGCGCGTCGCAAGCGCATTGAAGAACGGAAGCATATATTCGCACGCATCAAAAAGAATGCAGCTTCCTTTCCAGCTGATATGCCTGATGTCGTAGAAATGTGTCGCGAAAGCAGAGCAGAGCTTGAAGCTAGAGCAGACGCAGTATTCGAAAGACTTGAGGGTGGTTATCTATGATCGTTCTTGATTGCAACGCAGCATTCACCATAGCGATGAACCGAGAAGACGGCAAGGCACTTGAAGCGCTCATGCTCGAAGGCGAACGCATCATCGCGCCGCAATTGCTCGTTGCCGAACTCGCTAGCACTGCCCGCAAGTACGTTCGCGGCAATGTACTCTCATATGAACAGGCACTTGAAGCCATTCGAGATACTATGCGCTACATTGACGAATTCGTCCCTGCTAAAGCTTACTGCGAAGAAGTGTTCTCTGAAGCCATACGACTGAATCATTCCGCGTATGATATGTTCTACTTCGTGCTCGCAAGGCGAACTGCATCGACGCTCTTCACGTTCGATAAAGGCCTGCAAGCGCTCTGCCATGACAATGGTGTCGATTGCATCGGCGTCGAACGCATTTGACCAGCCACAAGGAAAGAGCCTTTGAAGGTCGAACGAAACTAAAACTTTTGGATGCAGGCGCTCAAGGGTCATTCAATATAACGCAATCGCCCTACGATGCAAAGGGCGTGAGCCCAGCGGCGAACTCTTCCACATCACCGAAGAGGAAATGCAGCTTGTCGATGTGCTTGTTGAGATGCCAATGGCCGCAATACCAACGCTGATAGTCGAGCCGGTCTTCGATCACGTCGAGCCATTCTTCGGTACTCTTATCCACCTTGCTCTGATCGATCCCTTCGAAGTACGCCTCGACGGGCGTGTACTTCGCGGGGCACGTATGCGAAAGGACGACATCGATGCGCCAATTCCGCGCGAACAGCACCTCTTCAACGCGCGCTTTCACTGCGGCGTCTGGCTGCTCGTCAGCGAACCACGGCAGCCCGTTCTCGCGCCGCCAATCGCGATCGATGCTATATGCCCCTCCGATCACGATCGTCTGAAATCCCTCGATATCATAGACTTCGCCATCCTTCGCGAAGAGCAAGTTCGGATAAGCATCCTCCACGAAGACCGTACCGCCCTTCCATTCTTGCTCGTGATACAGATCGGGCAGCGATTGCGGGCGCGCTTCGTGGTTGCCCTGGATGCAGAAGATGGTAGCGGGAATGCGCGAAGCGATCTTCTTCGTCTTGCGATCGCGCCCGTGCAAATAGAAGTTAGCTCCAACGTCGCCCAAGATGATGATCGCATCTTCTTCGGTCAAGCCAACACGTTCGCTAAAAGCGACCAGATCGCGAAAATCGCCATGTATGTCTCCTGTTACGTAGACCATGCCTCGATTATAAAGAGAAGGGCACGACTCCAGCCAAACCGTATCCTTCTTGAAACGCTCGTGATCGAGCGTTTACGCTATACTGAACTCGATTCGTGAAGAACCGAATCCCTGACGAGGTAGCGCCGTACCAGGAACTGAAAAGACGGCGTGGTAAGGAGGTTCTTCATGGCATGGTTGATCTTGATCGCTTCCGGAATGATGGAAGCTGTTTGGGCTAACGCGCTCGCGAAGATAAACGGCCCGACCGATCTCGTTCCTATCCTCTTCTTCATCGGTGGCATGATCCTGAGCATGGCAGGACTCGCTTTCGCGCTAAGATCATTGCCTGTTGGCACCGCGTACGCGGTTTGGGTAGGGATCGGAGCGCTTACGACCTGCGCTTACGCGATGATCGCCGGGATCGAAAGCATCTCGATCATCAAGATCGTCCTCTTGCTGGGTATCATCGGCTGTGTTGCCGGTCTCAAATTCGTAAGCGATGCCGCCTGATACGATCGGCGCAATTTCGTTCAAGAAGCGTTCGCCGATCGCGGCTAAAGTGTTCGTGAAAGATTCGTAGAATGTACGAAAGAGACCTCTCGAACACCCCTGAACGAAAGATGAACGACAACGCCTCGATCACGAACGAACCTCTTTGCACCATCACGCCACTCCCTGGCGTCGGTGAACGTCGCACGTATCGTGGTCTCAGCCAGCCATTCGTCGCCCACGAGCACGGACACTACGTGATCGGACTCGTCGAAGAGGGCAACCGCGATCTTTTGTGCAACGGGAGTCTATTCACGGTCTCGCCTGGCGATATGATCATTCTTAATCCTGGTGACGTGCATTCCTGCGCACAGACCGACGGCACGCATTTCGCTTACGACAGCATCGCGATCGATGGAGCGTTCTTCGATTCAATGAAGCTCCACGGGCCGAAGAGTACGGATCCTGCGGCTATCGAGTTGCTGTACGATTGCTTCGCCTGTATCGACGCTGACGAACATGATGGCCTTCTCGAATCCCTGTACCTGCTCTCCGAAGCACTCGTAGAAACACAGTCGACCGATCAAGGCCGCAACGTGCACGACGAAGCCGCCCAGCACGTCTTCGCTCGCTTCTGCGGGAATCTTTCCGAGACCCCGAACCTTGATGATCTCGCACAGGCTGAAGGTCTTTCCTCCTATGCGCTCATCCGCGCATATCGCAAGCGATTCTCCATCACCCCGATGCAGCATCTTGTCTCATTGCGCATCGAATGCGCCTGCGAACTGCTCGCCCAGGGCGTCGACCCTGCGTTCGTCGCGGCGGAAACAGGTTTCGCCGACCAAGCGCATCTCACACGCGTGTTCAAGCAACGCGTCGGCACGACCCCGGCAGCCTATCGCAAGATGACAGCGAAGCAAGGGTGCTCGTGATGAAGTACCACCTAACCGCACTGTTCACCATCTTCGTCTGGGGCATGACGTTCGTCTCGACGAAGGTGCTGCTGGTCGACTTCACACCGCTGCAGATCCTTTTCATTCGTTTCATCATCGGATTCCTCGCCCTTTGCGCGCTGCGCCCGCACATCCTCAAGCTGACGGAGCGTCGCCATGAGTGGCTTTTCGTCGCAGCCGGTGCAACAGGCATCGCAGCATACTATCTGCTCGAGAACATCGCGCTGGTGTTCTCGACGGCGACCGCTATCGGCGTGATCGTGTCCGCCTCTCCCCTCATCACAGCGCTCATTCAAGCAGCACGCGGCGACAGGACAGCACTGAACATGCGCTTCTTCTTGGGCTTCATCCTCGCGATGGGCGGACTTATCATCGTAGGAGCAGGAAGCGAACAAGCTCTCGGAGAGACCACGCAGCCCGATGATTTGTCCGTCATCGGATATGCGCTCGCTTTCTTAGCAGCGCTCGTATGGGCCATCTATTCGCTCCTCGTCAAGAAGATCGCAGACCTCGGCTACGAGACCATCGCCTCGACGAAACGTACGTTCTTATGGGGTCTCGTTTTCATCATCCCGATCTGCCTCACGACTGGAGAATCCCTCCCTGCACTCTCTGCGTTCACGGATCCTATCAACATCGGGAATCTCTTGTTCCTGGGCGCGATCGCATCAGCTGCCTGCTTTGCAACTTGGGGAGCGTGCGTGAAGCATTTGGGGCCGATTATCTCGACCACCTACATCTACCTCGTCCCCGCCATAACCGCGACCGCTTCCATCATCATCCTCGGCGAGCCGCTCACCCTGCCGATCATCCTCGGTGTCGCGCTCACCATCGCTGGCCTCATCCTCTCGCAGTCCCGGCAGCGAAGAGACCTAGATCGCATGCAACAGACCGCCCGAACTGACTCAACATTTCGGTAAAGATTCGCGTTTCCAAGCCCTCGGATCCTCGCCTTTACCTACCATGGAACATGAAACGACGACGGCAAGGGGAACGCGACCATGAAGCTCAACGTGATAAGCGCATACGAAACGAGCGCGCAAGAATTCTTCGAACAGCTCGAAGCATGGCATGTGGATATGGTGGTGGACATCCGCCTGCACAACACCAATCAGCTCTCCGGCTTCACGAAATTGCACGACATCGAATACTTCACGCACCGCATCCTGAATGCGAATTATGCGCACGATGTCGAGTTCTCCCCTGCCGCTACCACGCTCGCAAAATACCTCGACCATAAGATCGCTTGGGAAGAATACTTCGCAGAGTACGCTCAAGAGATGGAGGAACGTAACGCTATCGCGGATTTCATCGAGCGTTACGGCGCATACGAGTCGGTCGCCATCATCGGCACTGCCACGAAGAAGCGTCGCTCGCATGCTGAAGTGCTGCAAAAGCTCGTTGAAGACGCGCTCGCGCAAAAGGAATAGTCATGATCACGTTCTACCGATCGAATCAAGGAAAGCTCGAGACGATCGACCAGATGGTACCTGGTTGCTGGGTCGACGTGTACGAACCTACGGAAGATGACATCGCATGGCTCCGCAAGACGCTCGATATCGCGCCCGACTTCCTCGCGAAAGCCTTCGACGAAGAAGAATCCGCGCACACCGATGTCGACCCTGACAATGGACAGGTCCTCGTCATCATCGACTGCCCGTTCGTGGCCGAAGAAAGCTGCTTGCGCGGCAAGACCATCACCGAATACGACACGCATCCGATCTCGTTCGTGTTCCTCCCCGAAGGAAAGAACCTCGTCACGCTCAGCCTGCACAAGAACGAGACCATCGAGCGATTCGCGCTCGATAAGAAGATCGAGATCGACACCGCGAAGCCGCGCGAATTCATGCTGAAAGCGCTGCTCTATATCTGCGAAGCATATCTACACGATCTACGTATGATCAACCGGCAGGTCAATGAATACGAAAAACTCCTGCGCAAACGTATCGCCGACTCGGATCTGCTGGTCATGCTCGAATTCGAGAAATCGCTCATCTATTTCACCACCTCGCTGCAAGGCCTTGCGGTAACGGTCTCACATGTGGAATTCGAACGCACGCTCGGCATCACCGAGGAAGAGAAAGAATTGCTCGACGACGTGAAGGTCGAGATCGCTCAGGCGAACGAGATGTGCGAGATCTACACACAAGTGCTCGAGGGCGTGACCGATGCCTTCCAGAACGTGTTGAACAACAACCTGAACTCGACCATGCGCATCCTCACCTGCATCACGCTCATCCTGGCGATCCCCACCATCGTCTTCAGCTTCTATGGCATGAACGTGAACGAACTACCCTTAGCCACCAGCGGAAGTTGGTTTCCCATCTGCCTCTCGGTCGTACTGTGCGTGGTCGTCTTCCTCGTCCTGAAATACACCCGCATCCTCAAATAGCATTGCGAACGAAGATTCGTTTCAAGTGCGAACGAGAAGGACTCAGGTGACTTGGCCAAAGCGAGGGAGAGATCCACTTCGCGAAGCGAAGTTAGCTCGACCGAAGCGACGCCGGAACCTGAGCCTGCTCGCTCGCGCCTGAAACGAAGCTTATTTCGATTCGACCGTGGGAATGGGCGTCTTGTCTTCGACGTCCAAGTTGCCGTCATAGACGTAGTATTTCGTCTCGCGCGCGACAAGACCCGAGAGCAACAACACCATGATGATGTTCGGTATCGCCATGAGCGCGTTGGTGATGTCCGAGATGGTCCACATCATGTCGCCGATGCCGATGGCTCCCAAGAACGCAGCTGCGACGTAGACGATCTGATAGGGCAAGATCGCATGCTTACCGAACAAGTAGGTGATGCAACGGCTGCCGTAATACGACCAACCCAGAATGGTCGAATACGAGAACGCCACCATTCCCAACACCAACAACGGTGTGCCGATGAAAGGTATCTGAGCGAACGCAAGACTCGCCAATTGGGCGCCCGAGAAGATGGTCGGATTCGTGAGGATCTGCTCTTGGATGTTGGGATACGCGATCATGGTGGAGACCAGCACGATGCCCGTGAGCGCGCAGATGACCACGGTCGACCAGAAGGTGCCGGTCATCGCGATGAGCGCCTGTTCGGCAGGGTTCTTGGTCTTCGCCGCCGCCGCGATGATGGGCGCAGAACCCAGACCCGATTCATTAGAGAACAGGCCGCGCGCGCAGCCGAACTGGAGCGCGACCATGATGCCCGAACCGACCGCACCACCGAATGCAGCCTTCGCCGTGAAAGCGCACTCGAAGATGAGCACGAGCGCATCCCACAGATATGCCCAGTTCAGAGCCAGGATGATAAGGCAGCCGAGCGCATATCCGATCGCCATGATGGGCACGAGGCGCTCGCACACATCCGAGATGATGCGCACACCACCGAAGATGACGATAGCGACCAAGATGACGATGACGACACCGACGATCCACGGAGCGATCTCGATCCCGCTCGACGTGATGATGCCGGTCATCGCAGATGCTTGCACCGCCGAACCCGTGCCGATGGCCGCGATAGCAGCGAAGAGCGCGAATGCGACCGCACCCAAACGCGCGTACCAAGGCGTGGTGCCGTTCTTCATGAAGCCGCGCTGCCACGCGTACATCGCGCCGCCCAGCATATTCCCGTTATGATCCTTCACGCGATACTTGATCGCGACGAACACTTCCGAATACTTCGTCGCGATGCCGAACACGCCGGTCAGCCACATCCAGAAGATCGCACCAGGACCGCCAGCTAGAATAGCCGTCGCCACGCCCACGATCGAACCAGTGCCGATGGTGGCGGCGAGCGCCGTGGCGAGCGCCCCGAAAGGTGAGATGTCGCCTTCACCATCGTTCTTCTTGAAGGAGAGCTTGATCGCTTGCGGGATGCGGCGCTGGATGAAGCGCGTGCGGAATGTCAGGAACAGATGCGAGCCCAGAAGAAGGACGATCATCGCCGGGCCCCATACGAATGCGTCTATTTGATCGAGGATCTCCATGAAGTTCCTTCAGCGTCGCTCGTCCATCAGATAAAGCAAAGAGCCAAACGACCAGCGTCCAGCTCTTGAGAAGTCACTCATTCATTATCGGCAATAATGCAGTTGAATACAAACTTCTCAGCCGATCTTTCGGTGGCGTGGCGAGAAAGCGCTCCCTTGGCGAACCAATCCCATCGCATTTGGAAGCGCTCGGGCGTGCGCACGATGAATACGCGTTCATTTCCGCTATGATTAAGCGATCGTTTCAAAGTCGAACACCCGAGAAGGATCCCCGATGGTCTACCATACGATACTTGACGCTATCGGCGACACACCGCTCATCACCCTCAACCACATGACCACGCCCGATCAGGCGCGCATCGTCGTGAAATACGAAGGCTTGAACGTGGGCGGTTCCATCAAGACGCGCACGGCGCTGCAGATGATCAACGGCGCAGAGGCGCGCGGCATCTTGAACGAAGATTCCATCATCGTGGAACCCACTAGCGGTAACCAAGGCATCGGTCTTGCGATGGTCTGCACGGTGAAGGGCTATAAAGCCGTGCTGGTCATGCCCGATTCCGTCTCGAGCGAGCGCCATAAGCTCGTCGCGCAGTACGGCGCCGAGGTCGTGCTCGTGCATGATGAAGGCGATATCGGGGAATGCATCAAGAAGTGCATCGCGCTGGCCAACGACATGGCTGCAGCCGATCCGCACGTCTACATCCCGCAACAGTTCGAGAATACCGATAACCTGGTCGCACACGAGACCACCACAGCCCAAGAGATCCTGCGCGATATCGATGGTCCCATCGATGGCTTCTGCGCAGGCTTCGGCACGGGTGGCACCATCTCGGGTATCGGAAAGGTTCTGCGCGAAGCCTACCCCGATCTGGTCATCTGGATCGCAGAGCCCGACCAAGCAGCCATCCTCTCGGGTGGTCCGATCGGCTCGCACATGCAGCAAGGCATCGGCGACGGTATCATCCCGGCCATCTTCGATACCGGTATCTACGATGAAACCTGCCTCATCAGCGACGAAGAAGCGCTGGAGACGAGTCGCGAGCTCGCGCGCAAGGAAGGCATCCTCTGCGGCATCTCTTCAGGAACGAACGTCGCCATCGCGCGTCGTCTCGCCAGCCATCTCGGCCCTGGCAAGACCGTCGTCACCATCCTGCCCGATACGGGCGAGCGCTACTTCTCGACCGACCTGTTCGCGAATTAGAGCACGCTCACCGGGTCGATATCGATCGAGACGTTCACCGTCTTGTGAGGCTTGCGCGCACGGAAGTAATCGCGGCAGAATGCCGAGATGTCGTTTCCTGGCTGCGCCTTGATGAGGATGTGGTAGCGCCAATTCTTCTTCAAACGCGAGAGCACGCACGGCGTAGGTGGAAGGATCTGAATGCCCTCCGTGCCCGTCTCTTCTGCCAAGCGCATCAGATCGAAGAACAGCTGCTGCGATACCCCGATCACTTCAGACTCGCTCGCACCCCAGATGAGCACGTTGGCCATGCGGACGAACGGCGGATAGTGCAGGCCTTCGCGCAACCTCAGCTCTTCTTCAAGGAATCCTTCGCGATCATAGCGAGCAGCAGCGCGCACGGCGGTCTCGCTGGCGCTATAGGTCTGCACGATCACCTTGCCCGGCAATTCCGCACGTCCTGAACGGCCCGCGACCTGCTCGATCAGGTCGAACGTGCGCTCGGAGCTTCGGAAATCCGGCAGATGCAGCATGGTGTCAGCGTTGATGACGCCGACCAACGTCACATCGTCGAAATCGAGTCCCTTCGCGATCATCTGCGTACCCAACAGCACCGCGGCTTCTGCTTTCGCGAACTGCTCGAGCAAGCGCTGATGATCGCCCTTATGAGCGGTCGTATCCGCATCCATGCGCACAATCTCGCATTCGCGATCTTGCAAGAATGCGCGCAGCTCAGCCTCCACGCGCTGCGTGCCCGCACCGAAACGCTTCAGATACGGAGAGCCGCATTCAGGGCAGACCGCAGGAGCGATCTCTTCATGTCCACAATGATGACAAACGAGCCGATTGCCCTCTTCGTGGAACGTGAGCGAGGTCGAGCATGACTCGCATTCAGGAACGAAACCGCAGTCGCGGCAGAGCAGGAACTGCGCGAAACCGCGCTGATTCAGCAGCAACACCGCTTTCTCGCCCTTATCGAGCGTTTCGTTCAGGGCCTTCTGGAGCGCCTTCGAGAACATCTTGCGATTCCCGCCGCCGAACTCGCGCGCCATATCCACTACCTGGATGCTAGGAAGCGGCTTGCCGTTCGCACGTTCGGCCATCACCACCTGATGCCACTTCTCGTCGGTCTTCGCCCGATGGAGCGCCTCGATGGAAGGGGTCGCGGATCCTAAGATGAGCGTCGCACCACTTCGGTTCGCCATCCATTCGGCCACGTCACGCGCCACATACCGTGGCGCTTGATCCTGCTTGTAGCTGCCTTCGTGCTCCTCGTCGATGATGATCATGCCCACGTTCGCCAGCGGTGCGAACAAGGCGCTTCGTGCGCCCACCACCACGCGGATCGCACCCGAATGGATGAGATCCCACTGATCGAAACGCTCGCCCTGGCTCATGCGCGAATGTAATACCGCGACCGTATCGCCGAAACGGCCGCGAAAACGCGCGACCGTTTGCGGCGTGAGCGAGATCTCGGGTACGAGCACGATAGCATTGCGTCCCTGCTCGAGCACTTCTTCGATGGCGCAGAGGAACACTTCGGTCTTGCCCGAACCGGTCACGCCGTCGAGCACCACCACTTCCCCATCGCCACGCTGCTGGCACGCACTGATCACCTCGAGCGCACTCGCTTGAGCAGGCGTGAGCTCTGGTCGTTCATGGATACGCTTAGAGAACGCAGGGCTGATCTCAGCACTGCCGCGCACACGGCGACGCTCCTCGATCGCGATGACGCCCTTAGATTCGAGCGTTTTGAGCACCGCAGAGACCGAACCGTATTCGGCGGTAAGATCGGCTACCTTCAGGTCGCCCTGCGCGAGCGCCTCGAGGATGGCGATCTGCTTCACCGCGCTCTTGCGCGGCGTGAAATCGTCGGCTGCGGGCAGGCGCGAGGCCCAGCGCTCATCGACCTGCTGGACCTTCGGATAGAGCACTTCCCATTGGCCCGCCACGCGGCGCATCTTCGGAGTAGCACCAGGTGGCAGCAACGAGCGCACGCATGAGGACAACGGAGCGATATAGCGATCGGAGAGATAGAGCGCGAGCTGCGCACCCGCTTCATCGAAATAGGATTCGGAGAGCACCTGTTGTATCGCCTTCAGGCGAGCGATGTTCTCAGGGGCTTCGGCCGTGATGCTGACCACATACCCGATCGCGCGTCTCCCCCCGAAGGGAACGAGCACCGCGCAGCCGACCTGCACGCCTGCAAGATCGTCGGGCACCGCATACGTATAAGCGCTGTCGAGCGCTTGGGTAGGGATATCGAGTATGACAGAGGCGAAGTTCATAGTTGAACCAGTGTAACGCACGCCTATGGTCACGATATGGTCGAATCTCGCAGAAGAGCGCTATTTCAGCGAAGGGCACGCTGCTTTCAGATCGTCGACCTTGTTCGTGTGCTCCCACGTGAATTCAGGAAGCTCACGGCCGAAGTGACCATAAGCCGCCGTCTTACGATAGATCGGACGGCGCAGATCGAGCGCCTCGATGATGGCAGCAGGACGCAGGTCGAACACCTCGTTCACCGCCGCCTCGATCTCTTCTTGTGGCACATGATTGGTACCGAACGTGTCGACCATGATCGACACCGGCTTCGCGACGCCGATCGCATACGCGATCTGCACTTCGCAGCGATCGGCCAAACCGGCAGCCACCACGTTCTTCGCGACCCAACGCGCAGCGTACGCGCCCGAACGATCGACCTTCGTGCAGTCCTTGCCCGAGAACGCGCCGCCGCCATGACGACCCATACCGCCATACGTGTCGACGATGATCTTGCGACCCGTAAGACCCGCATCACCCATCGGACCGCCCACCACGAAGCGCCCCGTCGGGTTGATGAAGAGCTCGGCGCCTTCGTAGGACATGCACAACTCGTCGAACACCGGATCGATGACCTGCGCCACGATATCCTGACGCAGCTGCTCGGTATCGACATCCTCGGAATGCTGCGTCGATACCACGATCTTGTCGATCGCGACGGGCTTTCCGTCTTCATAACGAACGCTGACCTGCGTCTTTCCGTCAGGACGAAGGTAGGGCAAGATGTCTTCCTTGCGCACATACGTCAGACGCTCGGACAAACGATGCGCAGCATGGATGGGAAGCGGCATGAGCTCTTTCGTCTCGTTGCAGGCATAACCGAACATCATGCCCTGATCGCCCGCACCGATCTCGGAGAGCGCGTCTTCGGCAGCTCCGTGCTGTGCTTCGTAGGACTGATCGACGCCCATCGCGATATCGGGCGATTGTTCATGGATCGCGTTCATGACGCCGCAGGTGATGGCATCGAAGCCGAACTTCGCGCGGTTATACCCGATATCATCCACCACATCGCGCACGATAGCGGGCACATCGACATAAGCCTGCGTGCGGATCTCGCCCGTCACGATGACCATGCCCGTAGTGGCCACGGTCTCGCAAGCACAGCGCACCGCGCTTGGATCGGCAGGTGCGCCGGAAGGAGAGATATACCCTTGCTCGGCCAACGCGATCTCTTTTTCCAGGATGGCATCGAGGATGGCATCCGAGATCTGGTCGCAGATCTTGTCGGGGTGTCCTTCGGTGACGGACTCGGAGGTGAACAGGAACGAATTAGCCATGTTAGTTGTGAACTTTCTCGTTTTCTGCTGATGATTCGGTCTTTTGAGCAACGACGGAACGCGGATCGCGATCGGGGTCCCATGCTCCATGGATCACACGGCCCTCGCGCTCGAATTTCGTAAGGTCGGTATCTGACATGCCGATGTTATCACGTTCGCGATTGGCGGTACGCGGGCCTTCCTTGTCGGTCCACAAACGCTCTGCCACAGGTGCCCACGCTTCAGCGGCTGGCTTCGTCTTCGCGCACAGCTCTTCAGCGCTCTCCTGCGCTACCAAGTCGGTGGAATGCGCGCCCGATTCGGCCACCATGTACTCCAAGCACTCAGGATTCTCGAGCATCGGGCAGGGACGCATGTAGTTATCGTTGAAGGGCTGTTCGTGGTAATACTGCATGAAGATGGGCGAGCGCAAGCAATCGAGCAGTGACGAGTCGTGGATGTTAGCGTTCGAATAGTGGATGAACACGCAGGGCTCCACGTCGCCCGCTGCATTGATGTGCAGGTAACGACGACCGCCCGCAATGCAGCCGCCCACATATTCGCCATCGTGCTGGAAGTCGAGCGTGAACAACGGCTTCGTCTGGCGCATCTTATCGACGAACAGATAGAGCTTCTCGCGCTGTTCAGGCGTGGGCATCAAGCTGGTGGGCGCGTCCTTACCCACCGGCATGTACGTGAAGATCCATGCGAAGAGCGCACCCTTGTCGATCAACCAATCGAAGTATTCCTCGCTCGTGACGCTGGCTGAATTCTCCGAGGTATAGCAGATGGAGACGCCGAAGGGCAGCGCGTGTTCGCGCAGCAGGTCCATCGCCTGGTCGACCTTCTGATAGGTACCCTCGCCACGACGAGAGTCGGTCGAGGCTTCGTCGCCTTCCGCAGAGATGGCGGGAACGAAGTTCTTGACGCGGATCATCTCCTGACAGAATTCTTCGTCGATGAGCGTAGCGTTCGTGAAGCACAAGAACGCGCAATCGGGATGTGCTTCGCAGATCTTGATGAGGTCCTTCTTGCGCACCAGCGGTTCGCCGCCCGTGTAGATGTAGACATGAACGCCCAGTTCCTTGCCTTGCGTGATGATGGAATCGATGTCGTCATAGGACAGATTGAGCGCATGACCGTAATCGGCCGCCCAACAGCCAGTGCAATGCAGATTGCATGCGCTGGTAGGGTCGAGCAGGATGGCCCACGGAATGTTGCATTCGTACTTCTCGCGGTTCTGTTCCTGCGTGCCCCATGCCAGAAGGTTCGCGTCGACGATGAAGGTCTTCAACAGGTCGTCGCGCATCGCTGGGTTCAGATCCATGAGCTTCATGATAAGTTGGTACCAATTGTTCTTGGTCTCGATCGAATTGCGAATGGCATCGCGCTGTTGCGGGAACAGAGCATTTGGAACCAACTTATCGAGCGTGTCCATGATCTTGTTGATGTTCGTCTCTGGATCCTCGAGCAGGTAGTTCATCAGCTTCGTAATGGCTGCCTTTTTGATACGATCCGTAGCTTTCATAGCTATCCCTCTCTTTTTTGACCCTTCTCTTCTTCCCCAAAAATCAAAAGAGCAATCGATGAATTGCTCCTAACACATTATGCCACTAAAAAAGTGGTTGTCGAAGTGCATTTATACGGCAAAATCCCCCACATTGTCGGATAGTCTCGCCCTGCGAATGCCCGCACGATCGAGGCGCATGCGTTACCATGGATGAAGACGTTCCATGCTCTCCTGCGCACTGACGAGTTGGTCGTGCGCGAAGGTAGAGCATTCACGAGAAAGGCCGCTCATGGTAAGCGACAAGGCGCTCACGCAAGAATACTTCGACATCATGAATTCGCTCGAAGGCGATATCGCTGGCAGGCAGGCGGCGCAAACCTACATGGACCAGTCGAGCGCGATCGTGCATCACCGCGTGGTGGGCGCCACGTTCGTCCCTCGCCTATACAACACCGAGGTCTGGCAGCGTTTTCGTTATGTCGCGGAAACGACGCATACCATCCTGTGCAAGGTGATCGAACGTTACCGCAGCGATGCAGCCTACCGCCAGATCTTCGATTACGACCCGCGCCTGGTCGAATTGGCGCTGCTCCCCCGCGGCTACGATGCCGTGCTCCCCTTCGCGCGCGTCGATATCTTCCTGAACGAGGACACGCTCGAGAGTGCATTCTGCGAGATCAATGGCGATGGATCGGCAGGGCTCAACGAAGACCGCGAGATCGTGCACAGCATCGAGCACACCGAGACGTTCACCACGTTCGCGAAGGCGCACCGCGTCGAAAGCTGCGAGCTCTTCGAAACCTGGGTGCAGGAATTCATCGCCATCTACGACACGTTCGACAACAAGGTCGAACATCCTCGTTTCGCCATCTGCGACTACCTCGATGTGGGCGTGGTCGACGAATTCCGCATCTTCTGCGATTACTTCGCGCGTGCTGGCTACGAATGCGTCGTCGCCGACGTGCGCGATCTACGCTTCGATGGCAACCACTTGCGCGATGGCGAAGGGCGCATCATCGATGCGATCTGGCGTCGTAGCGTTACCAACGACGTGATCGAGCACTGGGACGAAACGCAAGACCTCATCGCTGCCGTGCGCGCGGGTGTCGTTGCGCTCATCGGTGCCTTCTCGGGCCACATCGTGCACGATAAGCAGATCTTCGAAGCACTGCGCCACCCGCTCACGAAGGCATTCCTGACCGACGAAGAGAACGCTTTCGTCGAGGATCAGATCCCCGTCACGCATTTCCTCACCGACACCGATTGCGACCTTGCCACCGTTCGAAGCGATAAGGATGCCTGGATCATCAAACCTACCGATGCGTATGGCGCGCGCGATGTCTATGCGGGCATCTCGTGCACGCCTGAGGAATGGAACGAGCTCATCGACCGTTTCGCCAATGGCGCGGCGGGCGCGCCCTTCCTCGTGCAGCGCTATATCACGCCCTACAAGACGAACACCCTCCCACCCGCTGCCGATGTTCCATGGCTCATCGAGCAAGGATTCATGCAAGCAAGCGACGAAGAGGTGCCGCTGCAGGGAGTTCCCTACAACAACATCAGCGGACTCTACCTCTTCAACGGCACGTTCCAGGGCATCTTCTCGCGCTTAGGACCGCTGCCCGAGATCAGCAAAGAGCATCACGGCATCACCGCTGCCACGATCCGCGTGCTCGATTAGAGTGTCCTCATGGTGAAACGCACCGTCGACATCGCGATCGCGGCCATCACGGCCGTTCTCTTAGCGTTCGGGCTCTTCGGATCGGGGCTCGTCATCTGCATGATGCCCCAGACCACGCAGCTGCTCGGCAACAACTTCTCAGGCTGGGATGATGCGACCTACCCGCAAGAGACCATGGAAGAGCTCGCCGAAGCGGTGCGCTCGTTCTCCATCGACGACACGGGCAGGCAACTGCTCGAAGATACCGTGAAGAGCGCGCTCGCGCAGAACTTCCCCGAAGTCGAACAGGGCATCCAGGCAGGAAACACCGGACAGAACGTCGGCGGCAACCTCGCCGCAGGCGGTTTGGGCGTCGGCAACCTGATCTCGATCTACACGCTTCCCGGAAGCGCGCTCGATCATCTGCAAGATTGCATCCCCATCTTCACCACCTCGCGCATCACCATCATCTTGAGCTTGGTGTTCGCGCTGGTGGGCATCATCCTGCTCGTGCTGCGCAGACGTCGCCGGTTAGCAGGCTGGATCATGTTCGTCACTCCGCTCGCCGTGATCGGCATCATCACCGTGCTCGGCATCTGGGCCTTCGTCGACTTCGACTCGCTCTTCACGCAACTCCACGCGCTCTTCTTCGCGGGCGGTACCTGGCTCTTCCCTGCCGACTCGCTGCTCATCACGCTCTTCCCTGAAGCGTTCTGGATGGGAATGGGCATCACTTGGGTCCTGGTCAGCATCGTCGCATGCCTCATCGTTTGCCTCATCGGCAGATTCGTGAAGCGATAGTCTACCCGCTGCGCAGCGAAGAGCGTACCTGCTAGGTAACGATACGCCCCTGCTCGCCCAAAACAGCTCCGCGCCGAAGCAGGAGCGAGGTAGAATCATAACCAGTTCATTTCAAGAAAGGATCGAGGATCAAGATGACCGCTGCTTCTGAAAAACCCGTTCGTGTCCGCTTCGCTCCCTCTCCCACCGGAGAGCTGCACATCGGCGGTGCACGTACTGCGATCTACAACTGGGCATTCGCACGCGCCAACGATGGCGAATTCATCCTGCGCATCGAGGACACCGACCCAGAACGCTCGACCGAAGCGAACAAGCAGATCATCTTGCGCGCCATGAAATGGCTTGGCCTCGATTGGGACGAAGGCCCTGAAGTCGGTGGCGATTTCGGCCCTTACCTTCAGACCGAGCGCTTCAACACCTACGACGCGGCGCTCGAACGCCTGAAAGAACGCGGCATGGTCTACCCGTGCTTCTGCACGAAGGAGGAGCTGGACGCGAAGCGCGCTGCAGCTGAAGCGACCGAAGGCGGCTATTCCGGCTACGACCGCACCTGTCGTTCGCTCGCTCCTGAAGAGGCCCAGGCCCGCATCGATGCGGGCGAGCCGTACGTGTGGCGCCTCAAAGTGCCGCTCGATCGCGGCATGATCGAATTCAAGGATGCCGTGTATGGTGACATGAGCTTTCCCGCCGAAGTGATGGACGACATGATCCTCGTCCGCTCCGACGGCACGCCCACCTATAACTTCGCGGTGGTCTGCGACGATGCCAACATGAACATCTCGCACGTCATCCGTGGCGACGACCATCTCTCCAACACGCCACGCCAGATCCTCATCTACGAGGCGCTGGGCTGCGATGTGCCCGTGTTCGCACATCTGCCCATGATCCTCGGCTCCGATGGCCGCAAGCTCTCCAAGCGCCGCAACGCCACGTCGGTCGAGCAATATCAGGATCTGGGCTATCTGCCCGACACGCTCATCAATTTCCTCGCGCTGCTCGGCTGGTCGCTCGATGGCGAGACCACCATCATCAACCGCGACACGCTCACCAGCAACTTCACGCTCGATCGCGTCACGCGCAAGGACGCCATCCTCGACGACGAGAAGCTCGATTGGATGAACGGCGTCTACATCCAGAACATGGGCGCCGCTGCCTGGGTCGACGCGGTCGCACCGTTCCTCATCGAAGCCGGCCTCACCACCGCAGAGAAGATCGAGCAGGACCACGAATGGTTCGAGAAGCTCTATCCGCTGGTCGCAGAACGTATGAAGCGTCTCACCGAAGCGCCCGAGAAGCTCGCTTTCATCTTCGATGGCCCCAGCGTCACGCTCGACGAGAAGTCGGTCAACAAGAACCTGCTCAAGGAAGGCTGTCGCGCCGACAAAGTGCTGCGCGAAGTGCGTGCGATCCTTGCCGATGAATCGATCCCCTGGGAATGCGATCCGCTGCAAGACACTGTGCGCGAACTGACCGAGAAGCTCGACCTGAAGGCCAAGCTCATCTTCCAGCCCATCCGCGTAGCTGTTACCGGCTCGCAGGTCTCGCCTCCGCTCTTCGAGAGCATCGAGCTCATGGATCGCAACGACGTACTGGCACGTATCGACTACACGCTCGACACCGTATTCGGAGCTTAAGACCACGAAAGATCCCGCGCGAACCGCAACGCCGCGTGAAGGCTGCGACTTGCGCCCTTCACGCCAAGACCCGTCCTCCATCAAGGCCGAAAGGCGCCTATGAGCGAAGACAAGAGCATACCGATCTCGAGCGCAGCCCTCGAAGCATTCGCTGCGGGCTCTGCTTTCGGTGCGCCCGACGCCGCTCAGGCAACGGCTCAACGAGGCTCGCACGAGTCGCTCGAGGACGACGTGGAGGAGCGCTTTCCGATCGCCGTGCTGCCAGGCTTCTGCACGCGACTCGCTGGGAGCGCATGCGAGCGCTGCACGTTCGTCTGCCCCTACGATGCCATCTCGTTCGATGAGGCAGGTGCACCGCTCATCGATACGCAACATTGCACGCGCTGCGGGCTCTGCTGCGGCGTCTGCGATGCCTTCGTGACCGAACGCATCACCATGAACGACCTGATCGAGAAGGTCCGCCGTCTTTCCGCGGACGGCGACCCAGTGTTCTTCACCTGCTACGATCAGATCCCTGAAGACTTCGAGGTCCACCCGAACGTCGTCGTCTTGCCTTGCATCGGCGCGGTCGCGCCCGAATTCTGGGCTTCCGCGCTCGAAGTGACGCCTCATGTTCAGATCTACTGCAACTTCGCGCTCTGCGAAGATTGTCCCATCGCGGGCGACGATGCCCGTAGCTTCTTCACGCATGCCGTGAATTTGGGCGAGCAGTGGACGCGTATTCACATGGGAAGGGCCGAACACTTGCCCGAGAAGGCCGATATCCTCACGCGCTTCTTCGATGCGACCGACGATGAATTCCACCGTCGCGGCGTGGCCACCTCGCTCATCAATGAGGTGGAAGACATCACCTCAGGTAAGCACCGCAAGCGCAATAACGAAACGCTCGCGAACTACCACGCCCGCACCGAACACATGCGCGCGAAAGGGCACGCCACTAATGCGCGCCATCACCAGCATGTGCCTTCCACGGTCGAGCTTCCCATCAAGAAGACCTGGCCACGCCTCCATATGATCGCGAACACCGTGCAGGAGCACCCCGCCATCGCCGAGAACATCCCCCGCTACCTGGCAGCTGTCGACGAATCGCTCTGCCAGCACTGCTACGAACCGTGCTTCTCGCACTGCCCCTCCGGCGCGCGGTCGGTCGATGGCGAAGGTGCGATCCAAGTCGATCCGCTGCTGTGCATCGCGTGCGGAAATTGCGCGCTCTATTGCCCCACGGGCGCAGCCTATCTTCTCGAAACGAATGCTACTATCTTCTTGGACGAAAGAACGAACGAGTGAAGGAGCTACCATGGTAGACGAGAACAATTCTCTTGAAGAGATCCGAGCATATTTCGCGCAGGACAAGTTCGCAGCGCAGGCACGATGCTCGATCGTCGAAGCGCGTGCGAATCACGCCATCTGCGAAATGCCCATCACGCCCGATCACCTGAATGCGAATGGCACGGTGATGGGTGGTGCGATGTTCACGCTGGCAGATTTCACCATGGCGGTCATCTCCAACCTCGACAACAAGCCCACTGTGGCGATCGATTGCACGATCCGCTTCTTCTCTCCCGCGAAGGGCGAGAAGCTCATCGCGACGGGCAGCACCAACAAAGGCGGCCGCAGCGTCGGTTTCTACACGGTCGACATCGACGATGATCTTGGTACCAAGGTCGCGCAGTTCGTCTGCACCGCGCACCGCAGCTAAGCGAGCAAATCCGATAAGAACGCATGCACGGCGGTGAGCGTCGTGCCGTCTTCGCTCTCTCCCACGGCGCGCATCGGCACGATCAATTTCTTCTTGTCCGCCAAGTAGCGTCCCGCTTTCTTGCGCAGCGCAGAGGCTTGCGTCTTCGAGATCGTGATGGGCTCGACCACCAATTTTCCGCCCGTTACGGATATCTGCGAGATATTGCGCTCGTTCGCGAACGCCTTCAGGCGTGCCTTCTGGAACTGATTGACGGTAGCGGGCGGCATCTCGCCATGCTTGGCCGCTATCTCTTCAGCGAGCGCATCCACGTATTCGATCGTATCCGCGCTCGCGAGCTTACGGTAATAGAGCACGCGTTCATCCGCATCGGGCACGTATTCTTCGGGAATATAGGTATGGTCGGGCACGTTGATGACGATGTCGGAGAGCGCTTCGGGCAGATAGTTGTCACCCACGCTCTCACCTTCGCGCGTGAGCGTGACCGCCTGCGAGAGCATTTGCGCGTACAGGTCGAAGCCCACCGCTGACATATTGCCGCTCTGTTCCGCGCCCAAGATGCTGCCCGCGCCACGGATCTCGAGATCCTTCATCGCGATGCGCATACCACTGCCCAGATCCGCATTCTCGTCGATCGCTGTCAAACGGTCGCGCGCCTCTTCAGTGAGCGGCACGTTATCAGGGAACAGGAAGTACGCGTACGCCTGCGTCGAGGAGCGGCCCACGCGGCCCTTCAGCTGGTACATCTGCGCGAGACCCAAGCGCTGCGAGTCCTCGATGATGAGCGTATTGGTATGCGGGTTGTCGATGCCGCTCTCGATGATGGTAGTGGCCACTAGCACGTCGATCTCTCCTGCCGAGAAATCTTCCATCACGATCTCGAGCTCCTCCTTCGACATCTTGCCATGCGCCACGCCGATACGCGCCTCACCAGCTGCTTCGCGCACGCGTTTGACCGCGTCATCGATCGAACGCACACGGTTGGACACATAGTAGACCTGGCCCTTGCGATCGAGCTCGCGCGCGATGGCATCTGCCACCACGTCAGGATCCCATTCCCCCACGTGCACCTCGACCGGCCTGCGATCATCCGGCGGCGTCATGATCAGGCTCATGTCGCGCACGCCCGAGAGTCCCATCTGCATGGTGCGCGGGATCGGCGTCGCCGAGAGCGTGAGGATATCGATCGACTCGCGCATGTTCTTCAGCTGTTCCTTATGGCCGACACCGAAGCGCTGCTCTTCGTCGATGATCACGAGGCCTAGATCCTTCGGGTTCACGTCACGCGAGAGCAAGCGGTGCGTCCCCACCAATACCTGCACGTCACCATTGGCGAAGTCTTCCAACGTCTTCTTCTGCTGTGCTGCCGTCCTGAAACGCGAGAGCACTTCGACACGCACGCCGAAGGGTTCGAAGCGTTCCTTGAACGTGGTGTAGTGCTGCTGTGCCAGAATGGTGGTAGGACACAGCACCATCACCTGCTTCTTATCTTGTGTTGCTTTGAACGCTGCACGCAGCGCCACCTCGGTCTTGCCGAAGCCCACATCACCACATACCAGGCGGTCCATCGGATGGATCGACTGCATGTCGGTCTTGATGTCCGCGATGGCGGCAAGCTGGTCGGGGGTCTCCTGATACGGGAACGCCTCCTCCATCTCATGCTGCCAAGGCGTATCTTCCTTGTATTGATAGCCCTTCGTCGCGCTACGGCGGGTATACACGTCGACCAGATCGAACGCGAGCTGTTTGGTCGCCTTGCGCGCACGTCCGATCGCCCGCGACCAGTCCGACGTGTTCAGGCGCGTCAGACGCGGACTTGCACCCTCGGGCCCCACGTAGCGCGTCACGCGGTCGAACTGCTCGACCGGAACGTAGAGCTTGTCGCCCTCCGCGTACTCCAAGAGCAGGTAATCGCGTTCGATGCCGCCGATATCGCGCCGCACCAAGTCGCGGAAGAACGCCACGCCATGATGAGCATGCACGACGTAGTCGCCCGGCTTGTACGGAAACGTGATCTCGGTCACGTCCACGCGCTTGGTCGAACGCACGGACATGCTTCCTTGTGTGTCCGAGAGCGACACCAGCGCCAGCTTCGCCGCCGGGAAGATCATGCCGAGCGGGATGTCCACGTCGACGATGTTCACCACACCGCGACGCAACTTCGCCTCGCGCTCGCCGCCATCGGCGCTCGTCTCATCAGACGCAGCCAGCACATCAAGCTCTTCCTTGATCGGAATGCCACGATCAACCAGTTCGAGCTTCATCTCCTGACGCGCGCGGAAATGCGGCACCGAGAACACGACCGTGAAGCCTTGCTGCGTGAGCGAATAGAGCTTGCCGAACAGCTTCTCGCCATCCCCTGCCACATCCACGCGTTTGACCACGATCTCGTCGTCGAGCTCGACCCCAATGCGCATGATCGAGACATAGGTGGCCCGCTGATTCGCGCCGAAGTCCAACTCTTGCGGCGTGAAGAAGAGCTCTTCCAAGAGCAGCACCGACGCGTCGGTCTTCTTCATCAGTTCGTCACGGTAGTGAAGCGCATCATCCACCAAGCTTCGCGGCTCGACCACCACGGTGAGCGCATCGCTCGGCAGGTAATCACCTACCGAAGCCGTCTCTTCGTAGACATAAGGCAACAGCGCGCTGGGCGCGAAGGTCTCGGTCTTATCGAGCGCATCGAGCAGGTCGCGATAGAGCGGCGTCGTGGTCGATTGCGGGACGAGGCGCGTTTGCGCATGGCGCGCACCGCTGCTCGTGACAGTGAATTCTCGCGCTGGGAAGATCTCGACCACATCGCGCGATGAGAACGATTGTCCTGTTCCCGGAAGCAAACTGCGGATCTCTTCCAATTCATCACCGAAGAAGTCGAGGCGCACTGGGTTCACCAGATTGCCTGCATGAACATCGATCGTGCCACCGTGGGCGCTGAACGTTCCGGGTCCATCGAGCTTACCGGTGTTCTCATACCCCATCGAGACCAACTTCTCGATCAAGCTCTCATAATCGTCGACGCCTTCGATCCCTTGCTCGCTCAGTTCTTGACCCACCTGCAACAAAAGCGGTCGCGCGGTCTGCGCGGATGCAGGTGCGGCCTTGCGCAGGAGCGCACGCGCCGAAGCGACCACCATGCATTCCTTGCCGCTCTGGAGCGCCCAGAGCGCTTCGAGCCTTCGCGCCGATTCGCGCGCATGCTTTTGGTATTCCTTCGCACTGGCAGGCGGATCGAGCACGAAAGGATTCTCGTTGCGCTCTTGATAGAGGAACACACGCTCTTCACCGATGTACGATCCGAGCATACGTGCGAAAGTCTCCGCTGCCTCGTCACCCGGCACCACCACCAACGTCGGCTGCGGATGGAGCGCGAAGCGTGCGGCCACCAGGAACGGGCGCGCCGACGAGGCGACGCCGACAGTAGCGTCCTGCCCTGCGTCGAGCTTGCCCCAGAAGTTGTCGAGCGCACCTGAGCGCTTCAAGGTCCGTGATAAGAGATCGATGAGCATGAAGACCCTTTCGATAAGAACGAAGCGAGATCGCCTCTGGTTCGGCGCGAACCGAACGAAGAGCGACCCACGAACAGTGATTCACCAACACGAAAAGCCGCATTTCGCGGCGTTCAGCGGATATCAGTCTATCAAACCCGAATGTCTTTTCACGGGCTCGTTACTGATTCGGCACGCACCATCCGCACACCTCCACACGAGCAGAACGTATGATCGCAGGACTGCACCATGACCGCACCCTATCCTTCCCTCCGCCTGCTACAATGTGAGAACGATCCGTACCACCGAAGGGATGAAGCATGGCACGTGAGAAGAAAGCCGACAAAGAACGACGCGCGCTCGAAGTCGCGCGGCGCATGAGCCTTCACTATCCCGAACCCGAATGTGCGCTGCATTACCGCACACCCTTCGAGCTCACCATCGCCGTCGCGCTCTCTGCGCAAACCACCGACGTGAACGTCAACCGGGTCACGCCCGCGCTCTTCGAACGCTTCGGCACGCCCGAGTCCATGGCGCAAGCCAACGTCGAAGAGGTCGCGGATCTGATCCATTCGCTCGGCTTCTTTCGCAACAAGGCGAAGAATTGCGTCGCCTGCGCCCAGATGATCATGAGCGATTTCGGCGGCGAGGTCCCGCAAGACATGGACAGCCTGCAGAAACTTCCCGGTGTTGGTCGCAAGACCGCCAACATCGTGCTGAACGAAGGCTTCGGCATCGTGGAGGGCATCGCAGTCGATACGCACGTATTCCGCATCGCGCATCGTCTGAAGTTCTCGAACGCCGACACCCCCTTGAAGACCGAGCAGGATCTGCTGAAGCTCTACCCACGCGAATACTGGGGTCCGATCAATCACCAGTGGGTGCTCTTCGGTCGCGAGACCTGCATCGCGCGTCGCCCGAAATGCGAAGAGTGCTTCCTGAACGACATCTGCCCTTCAAGCCCCTTTTACGTAAAAGATGCTCTGACGAGCGTCGACGAGACGTAGAATCAAGTCGTAACACCTTCCCATACGACGAGCATAGGCAAAGAGAAGAGCATCATGGATCTTACTGAGCGTTGGCATACTTTCTTCGATAAAGCTGCTCCAAACATGGTCTTGCGTTTGGCGGTCATGTTCTTCGGTCTCGCCATGGTGGCAGCATCGGTGGCGCTCACGCGCGCATCGGGACTGGGCACTTCTCCTATCTCGTGCATACCCGCGGTCCTCAGCTTCACAACGGACTGGACCATCGGCACCTGGACCTTCGTCATCAACGTGCTCTTCGTACTCATCCAGATCGTCCTGCTGCGTCGCGATTTCAACCCGATCCAGTTCTTACAGATCGCGTTCGTCTTCGTCTTCTCGGCCATGATCGACTTCTTCGTGCCGCTCTGCGCTGCCATCCCGATGCCCAATTACGGCTTCGAGCTGTTCTACACCGTCATCGGCGTCTTCATGACCGGCTTCGGTATCTTCCTTCAGGTGAAAGCCTCGCTCATCACGCTCCCGGGCGAAGGTATCGTGCTCGCGGTTTCTAAGGTCACCAAGATCGAATTCCCGAAATGCAAAGTGGCATTCGACTCCATCCAAGGTCTTACCGGCGCTGCTATCTCGCTCATCGCGATGGGTGGGCTGTTCGGCGTGCGCGAGGGCACCATCCTCTCAGCACTCTTCGTCGGCGTAGTAGTGAACGTCTTCAACAAGCTCCTTCCGAACTTCGAGAAAGCCGTCCCCCTCGCAGGGCACAAGACGCTCACCGCTGCGACTCTCGAAGCCCCGAGCGCACCCGCGAAGGCTCCCGCATCCGCACCCGCAGTCGAAGAGGAATCGCTCCTCGCAGCAGAGTCTCTCGAGGCTCCAGCGTACTACTCGCTCGAACGGGATTAGCGCGCACGAAACCCGTTTCATCACCTGTTTCTCCTGATCGAACGCTTTCACGACGACCAGATCCGTGATATAAAGGAAAAACGACGCACAAGGACCCCTTGTCGATCGCTCACTTCTCGAAGAAAGGCTGCTCCATGTATCTCAGAGCCACTCGCATCACCTTCTCACTCCTCGTCGCCTTCGTACTCGCACTCTGTGTTGGCTTCTCGCTCACCAGCGCGCATGCGGACGAAGAAACCGAGGCTCAAGCACCTGTCATCTCTCAACCTACGAATGGAACCTGGCAGAAGAGCGCTGCAGGTTGGAAGTATCTCACCGACGAAGGCGCACTGACCGGATTCGTCAAGATCGACGGCAAGACCTACTATCTCGATGCCGATACCGCTCTTATGAAGACTGGCTGGCTGAAACAGGGCGATACCTGGTATTACTTCAATAAGTCAGGTGCGATGGCTACCGGCTGGGCCAAGGTCAAGAACAAGTGGTATTACCTCGATCCTACGAATGGCATGATGCAGACCGAATGGCAGACCATCAAGAACGTCACGTATTACCTCGATCCCGCCAATGGCGACATGAAGACGGGTTGGCAGAAGGTCGACGACATCTGGTATTACTTCACAGGTTCGGGCGCGATGAAGACTGGCTGGGCGAAGGTGAAGGGCAAATGGTATTACCTCGATCCCTCCAACGGCAAGATGCTCACGGGTAAACAGGCCGTCGGCAACGCCACTTACTTCCTCACCTCTTCTGGTGCGATGAAGACAGGCTGGAATAAGGAGAATGGAACCTGGTATCACTACAAGAACTCGGGCGCCATGACCACAGGCTGGCTCAAGAGCGGCGGTAAGTGGTATTATCTCGGCTCCGCTGATGGCGCTATGAAGACCGGCAAGTATAAGGTGGGCGATTCTTGGTACATCTCGAATGCCTCAGGTGCGATGTATGCCAATAAATGGGTGCAGCTCTCCGAGGGATGGTATTACGCGACCAAATCTGGTGCGCTCAAGACTGGCTGGCTCAAGAGCGGAAATAAGTGGTATTGGCTACAAGCCGACAAGGACTGCTTGATGCTTGCGAATACGAAAGCGACCATCAACGGCGCGCTCTATTCGTTCACCTCGAGTGGCGCTATGCAGGCGAACTGCCAAGTGAAGCTCGACAACGGCGCATGCGGCTATGCAGCATCTTCGGGTGCCATCACCACCATCGGTACATTCAGCGGCGACAAGGTCATCCTGAAAGACGCTAACGGCAAGATCCTCACGGGCTGGCAGAAGCTGGCTGGTAAGTGGTTCTATGGCGACAAGAATGGCGTCATGCAGACGGGCTGGCTGAAAGATGGCAATAAGTGGTACTGGCTCGACAAGAACAGCGGCGCGATGGCGACGAACGCTTGGGTCGATGGCGGAAAGTACTATGTTGGAGCCAATGGGGTCTGGGTACAGGCGAACATCATCCAAGATATTCGCTCTTCCCTCTCTCACGGAACGAAGACAGCTCAGTATCAGAAATACATCGTGCTCCACGATACTGAAGGCGGCGGCACGCCCCAAAACGTCGTGAACTGGTGGGCGAGCAACGGCAACCTCATCGCGGCTCATTTCGTGATCGGCAAAGATGGCACCATCGTTCAATGCGTACCCATGGACAAGATCGCACATCATGCTGGCTGGGGAACCGCAGGCCATAATACAAAATTCGGCGTCACTGATGAAAGCAGAGACGACAAACGAGGCACCACCCGCAATTCCTGGAGCAACGATTACGGTATGAACAGTTACTCTATCGGTATCGAACTCGTCCACAACGGCAGCACGGGCGAAGGATATCCCAAAGCGCAGCTCGAAGCACTCGATAAGCTGATCGCCTACATCGACTCGTACTACGGCTTCCAGAGCACCATCATCGACCACAAGATGTGGCGCGTCGGCAACTCTGACACTTCGAAGGAATTCGCAGGATACCTCGCGAATTATCGCGACCACCGCTCATACAAGTAGTTCGAGCCGAAACGCACGACTCGAACCATAAGAGAACGATCAAAGCCCTCTCATCGCATGAACGTGACGAGAGGGCTTTGCTCTACATGATCTCGGATCGACCCGCTTCCCTGTTCGCGAATCAGCTATGCAGATTCGCTCATGCGTCGCTGCGCTGCTTCGCTTTAGAATACTAAGATAGAAGCAGCGAGTCGTCCTACGATCATGCAGAACAAAGCCCCTCGTGAGTTCGGCAAGCTCAGTGCGAAGTCTGCTTCGGGGTGAGCTTCGCTCCCCTGCGATCGAGCTCCGCGACCACAGATTCTGTCAGGAACGGGAGACGGTCGTACACCTTCGGCGTGAGCCCTTCGGTCAGTTCCGCAGGAGACATGTTCTCAATCTGCATGCCATAGCAGATACCATCGCAAGAATACCCGAGCAACTGTGCTGCATCGAAGAGATCGACCAGCTTCAATTCATGAAGCGACGCCATAGCTGACGTAGTGCGCGCAAGATCGTCGGGCTGATAACGAAAGACCGTACCTGGTTCCGCATCGGTGCCATCGACCGCATCGACCGTGATGATGAGGTCGTAATCGTTCACTTTAGAGATGAGCTTCATGGTCATGCAACCAAGGTCGTAAAGATCGACGTTATCCGGTATCTCGTAACGTTCTACCAGTTCATCGTATACTGCAGGCCCGATACCATCGTCGAGCATGAGGCGATTGCCCACGCAAAAGACCGCGATCTTCATAGCGCTCCACTTTCCGTCGCGTTTATGCGACCGGCATACCGGGACGAATCGCAAGGTTGTAGAACGTGGCGAGCGCGATCATCACGATCGCAAGGATGCCCATAGCGACCGCCCATACGCGCTGGCGCTTGATGTACCATTCCTTCGTCTTGCCCATGTTGATCGCACGCTCGCATGCGTAGCCCTGAGAGACGCGCGCGAACACGATGGTGACCACTGCGAGCAGTACGGCGACCACGATCGAGAAGATAACGCTCAAGGTAGTGGGGTTGGTGAAAGCTTCATAGAAGAGATTGTCGGCGAACAGCCACAGCGGGTAGTACAGGATCGTGATCCAGATCCCGTTCGCAGGACCCCAAATGGGCGCCATGAACAACGCGCCAAGATTGATGGGAAGCAAGTCCTTCATCAGCTCTTCGCGGTAGGTCTTCTCTTTCTTCTCTTCTTTCTTCATACAGGCCTCTCTCAAGTTCATACGCGCGGGTGTTCTTTTTTCTTATGGTACAAGAAACGGCAAGACCACAGCCTCCAGTTTGCCGTGAGTGCGAGCATTTTGGGCACGAAATCCTCTTGCTCGTGAGCCCTCAGAATTCAGTGTCGCTATAGGCGCTTGCAAAACCGCAAGAGCCACGAGCTAGGGGTCGTTATTCTCACAAAAAAGAAAGGACTCGACGAATCGAGTCCTTTCATCAACCTTACGGTCTTGCGTTCATGCCGAAGCGTATGCGCATCGCGATCGCGCGTGCGGTCTAGTGCTCGCCCACGCTGTGATCTTCGCCGACGATGCAGTGACGCTCTGGATCGTAGACCAGGCCGCCATGCTCCTTGCCAGCGAGCATGTTCTTAGCATTCGCCGTGCCTTCGATGAATACCAGATAGATGTGGATCATCGAGAAGCAGATGAAAACGAACATGAGGAAGTAGTGGATGATGCGCATGGACATGATGCCACCAACTGCTGCAGTGCCTGCAGCGAAGAAATCCCAAGACGCGGTCGGGATCCAAAGGCAGAAGCCAGTGTAGCCCATGATGAAGATCAACAGACAAACGAAGAGATAGGAGAGCTTCTGAGGCACGCCCAGCTTCGCTGACAGCGGATGATCCTTCTTGATGAACAAGTAGTACTTGATCCACGGAATGAGCTGATGCTTGTTGTCCGCCTGCGGAAGGTAGGTCTTGTAGTCGCGAACCATGTTGCGCGTGCCGCCCGTAGGAGCAGAATGGAACATGAATGCGAAGACGATACGCAGGATGCAGTTAACGACCAGCACCATGCCGCAGAAGACATGGACACCACGAGCGACGCCGGTCAGACCCGCCCAGAAGGGGAAATGGATCAGAAAACCAGTGAAGATAAGGAGCGCCATGCAGCAGAGGTTCACCCAGTGAGTGACCTTCATGGGCAGTGGATGGGCCTGCTTATAGTGTGCGAGGTGTGCCATTTACCTCACCCCCCAAGGGCTCGTAACGGTTTCGAAGTGCTTGCCCGTTGCAGGTTCGGACACGTGAACAGCACAAGCAGTACACGGGTCGTAGCTATGAACGGTACGAAGCGCATTGATCGGAGCATCGACGTTGTCGACCGGGGTACCGATGAGAGCCTGCTCCATAGGACCACGAACACCATCAGCGTTGCGAGGTGCGATGTTCCAAGTAGTAGGAATGATGATCTGGTAACCGGTGATGCGACCGTTGTCGACATGCTCGGTGTGGTAGAGAGCACCACGCGGTGCCTCCCAGAAGCCCGTGCCGTCACCGGTGAGGTGCTCGGGAGCACGGAAGTATTCGCTGTCGCCCTCTTTGAGAGCCGCGATGAGCTCGTCGACCCATTCGACCATGAGGTGAGCGATGTAGGAGCACTCGACCTGACGTGCAGCGACACGACCGAGCGTGGACTGGAGCTGCGGAAGCGTGAGGTTGAGGTCTGCCATGAGCTTGTCGAGCGAATTGACGACGTACTGATTCTTCTCGCCACCGCGCAGATAAGCTGCGAGGACACGGGAGAACGGACCAGCTTCCATGCATTCACCATTGTAGCTTGGGCCCTTGGACCAGGTGTAACGATCGTTGACGGTGCCGATCATGTGGCCATTTTCCTCATGCTCGGTACCAGCGACGTAGTACTCGGTGTACAGCGGGTCGGTAACGCCTTCACGTGGGTTCAGGTCGGAATCGCCGACATACCAGGAGTGGCCGACATATTCCTTGATCGCTGCTTCGTCGACATCTTCGAGGCGAAGTTCGCCATTGGTGTAGACGACGCCGGATGGCATGTAACGATCGGCCATCTCGAAGTTAGGACGCTGGAAGACGCCCCATGCGACGTAGCGACCGCAACCACGACCGAAGCCGAGAGCCTCAGGATACGCAGAAGCGATGATCTTGGTGTCGGGAAGCATGGTGGAGTCGATCCAATCGCGCAGTTCGCGGGTGATCGAGTAGAGCTCGTCGAGCTTCTCCTCGGTCGGAACGAATGCGGTACCACCAGGAACCACGGTCATGACGTGCGGCATCTTGCCACCGATGAGACCGCAGATCTCGGATGCCTTCGCCTGCATGTTGAGCGCCTCGAGATAGTGCGCGGTGCAGATGAGGTCGGCTTCCGGATCGAGCTTGAACGCCTCGGGTGCGAGACCGTCGAGGAACCAACCGCCACTGAAGATGGAGAGCTGACCGTTGTTCGCGAACTTGGTGAGCGTTCCCATGAGGGTCTTGAGGTCGGTGTTGCAAGAAGTGCCTGCGGCCTCCATGAGGTCGTAAGCCTTGCCGACGTTAGCGTTGAGCGCGTTGAGCGGATTGACATAGTCGAGCGCTGCCAGCGTGTAGAGCCACAGGATATGGCTGTGGAGGAACTGGCCGCCTTCGATCAGGTTACGGATGATACGTGCCTGATTCGGGATGACAATGCCGTATGCCGCTTCAGCAGCGATGGAGGAAGCGTGGGTGTGGGAAACCGGGCAAACGCCGCAGATACGCTGAACGATGTGCGCAGCGTCTTCAGGAGTACGATCCTGAACTACGAGCTCCATGCCACGGAAGCAACCACCAGAGACCCAAGCGTCGGAAACGACGCCGTTATCGACTTCCATCTCGACGCGAAGGTGACCTTCGATACGAGTTACGGGATCGATGATTGAACGTGCCATTATTAGTTGCCTCCCTTCGAGTTATCGTCGAGGGTGTAGATGCCGATCGATTCGTTGGGGTGCTTCATATCCCATTCGCGTTCTTTCTCGAACGGAGCACCGCCATCGGTACGACCAGCCTTCTTCATGCCGAAGCCATGAACGACGAGCGCTGCAGCGAGGATGCCCGTGACCGTCCAAGCGATGGCCTCAGGCTGAACGACAGCACCGCCGATGCGCAGATCGCGGAAGCGTGCACGGAACGGCGTGTTGGTCTCGACCCAGTTCTCGCCCGGGTTGTTCGGGTTTGCTACGCAGCAGCCGATGCAAGGACCGCCGGACTCGACGCACCAGGAACGACGACGGTTCCAGCGCACGATACCGCAGTTGGCCTTGACCTGAGGACCACGGCAACCCATCGGATACAGGCAGTAGCCCATCTTCTCTTCGGGAGTGCCGAATGCGTAGACGAATTCGCCGTTCTCGAAGTGGCCGCGGCGCTGACAATTGTCATGCACGGTCTGATTGAAGATGACCTTCGGCTTGTTCTCGTTGGTGAGCTCAGGAAGCTGGCCGACGAGCAGAACGTCGACGAGCACCGAAGTGACCCACTCAGGGTTCGCGGGACAACCGGGGATGTTGATGACCGGGGTGTCGATACCGCGCTTGTTCAGGAGACCCTGAACACCGATAGCCTGAGCTGAGTTGGGATAAGCGGCCATCCAGCCACCATTCACCGCACAAGATCCGAGGGCAACGACTGCATTCGCGTTCTCTGCAGCATGAGCGAGGATGTCGGTGCCGACCTCGTTAGCGACACGAAGCGCCTGACCGTCCCAACCTTCCAATACTGCACCTTCGTAAATGAGGATGTAGTTGCCTGCTTCGATCGTCTGCTCTTTAGCTTCTTCCATGGACCAGCCTGCCGCCGCAGAAAGGGTCTCGCAGTAGTTGAGCGAGATCATTTCAAGAACGATGTAGCCTGGATCAGGAGAATCACCTTGAGCGAAAGACTCGGTACAGCCGGTGCAGGATGCGCCCTCGATCCAGATCACAGGAAAGAGCTTGCCTTCTTCAGCACCAATGACCGAGTTCTCGATCGCAGCCGCAACACGAGGAGCAGCGAGTTCGGTAAGACCTGCTGCAACCGCGAGAGAGCCGCAAAGTTTCATGAAGCTACGACGAGAAACGCCACGCGCTTCAAGCTTAGCCAGAAACTCTGGTGAGATAGCCTCTGTTACCATGTGCACACCTCCTTAAGGGTGTCTTCTTCCAGTAAAACTTCTGAATAGCATTTTCGTTCATTACCAGCAAGGAACGCGCGGTTCGATTCGAAAAACGTCGGTTATTCCCGCAAGTGGTAAGAAAGTGTTACCGCGCTTTTTCGAAATAACACAATCCATAGAAACACCGTAATCCTCACAAACCCTTCAAAAGTTCCGTTCCATTTGGCGGGCGAACGGTAGCCAAGTGATGAAAGCTCGTCGATTCGTTTACAATTACCCCACAAGACCGATCGAGCGAATTTGAAAAGAGCGCACATGACCACCCAGACCAAGATCGCCTATCTAGGACCAGCTGGAACGTACAGCGATGAAGCGACGCATCGCTTCATGGACAAGCTCGGGCTGCAAGAAGCCGAGCTCGTAGAATGCGTCTCGTTCACGGAAGTCTTCGACAACGTGGAGCGCGGGCGCTGCGATTATGGCGTAGTGGCTACCGAGAATGCGCTCGAAGGTCCCGTTACCGCATGCCTCGACAACTTCGCGACGCATGCCAACGTCGAGATCCTGGCAGAGACCGTGCTCGACATCCATCATTGCCTCGTGATCCATCCGGACGCTGAAGTGGCTGATATCGAAACGATCGTTTCGCACCCCCAAGGAATCGGTCAATGTCGTCGCTACATCACCGAATACTTCCCTGGCCGCACGACCAGTTCCGCTTCGTCGACCGCATCCGGTGTGCGCAAGGCCATGAACGACAAGACCGTGGCCAGCATCGCGAACAAGTTCGCCGCCGAGCTGTATGGCGCGGTGGTCTACGAAGAGAACATCGAGGATCATTTCGGCAACCAGACCTCGTTCGCGCTGATCGCGCGCCAAGGCATGCCTGAAGTCTTCCCCGAAAAGGAGCGCAAGACCTCCATCCTGCTCAGCCTGAAGCAGGACAAATCGGGATCGCTTCTGATGATCCTCTCGGAATTCGCTTACGCCGACATCAACCTGACGAAGATCCAGTCGCGTCCGACCAAGCAAGCCTTGGGCGACTACATGTTCTTCATCGATTTCGAGGGCTCGACGAGCGATGTGGACGTGCAGACGGCGCTGAACTGCCTGCGTCTGAAGCTGCACGAAGTGAAGGTGCTCGGCTCCTACCCCACCATCTAAGAACGCAAGGTGTTCGTCGCTTCGTCGAAGGTGAAGAAGCCTTCAGACGAAAGAGCCGCGACCAACTCGTCGAAGAGCGCCTGGTCGATCAGCGCACGCCCCTTCCCTGCCTCGAATTCATCGAGTCGCCGATGTGCTTCATCGAGCGTGATGCCAGGGTCTGCCAGCACGATGCGCACGAGCTCCGCGCGCTTCTGGCGTTTCGATCCTTCGAAGGTTGACTGCTTGGTGTAGTGCTTAGATCTGCGCGAAGGATTAGGTATGATCGACTTCAGATGCGCACCATAATCGAGCAGCGCGTAATACCACCCGCGCGGATCATCCTTGCTGCACGTCGCGAGCACGAGCGGTTCGAGCTGCTTATCGCTCACCCCTTCCTCGCTAGGGAAGAGTTCGTGCAAGAACACCGTGCGCACGTTCGTCTCGAGATAGAGCGTGGGCTTTTGGAGGGCGAACGCCGTCACGCCACCAGCTGTCGCGGGTCCGATACCAGGAAGCGCGAGCAACTGCGCATGGTCTTCGGGCAGCTTGCCCGCGTAGTGTTCGGCGCAGTACTCCGCGGTACGTTTGAGCGCGAGCGCGCGACGATTGTAGCCGAGCCCTTGCCACATCTCTAGCACCAACGAAACGTCGGCTGAAGCCAGCGCATCGAGCGTAGGGAAAAGATCTAAGAACCGCGTCCAGTGCTTCTCGACGCGCGAGACCTGCGTCTGCTGCAGCATGATCTCGGAAACGAGCACCGCATACGGATCGTCGATGTAGCGCCAAGGAAGATCGCGATGATGATCCTCCCCTTCGCGCCAGACGGTGCGGATGAAGTTATCGAGCTGTTCGGGAGTGAAGGTCGTGTTCATGGGCGTATCTCGCGAGTGAGGTGACGAACAAAAGCGCTGGCGCTCGCGCTAGTACTTCGAATCGAGGATCCTGCTCACCTCAGGGTGACTCGCACCCTTCTCGAAGAGATCGGCCAGCGTGATGGACGAGAAGAGCTGCGCCACCAACACATCGGCAGCACACCACACCGAGTTGAACTCGCAACCCGACGAACGATCGCAATAGGAACAATCGACCGAGCAGGGAGACATGCCGATCGGGCCTTGCAGCGCCTCGATGACCTCCTGCAGCGTGACCTCATGCGGATCGCAATCGAGCGTCAGACCGCCACGCACGCCGCGGATCGTCTTCAGATAACCGGCTTTCACCAGGTCGTGCTGGATGCTGCGCGCGAACGAATACGGCACGCTCTCCTTCTCCGCCACATCGGCGATGGAGATATAGGACTGCCCGCACTCATAAGCCGAGCGCAGGATCCTACAGGCGTAATCGCAACGGCGCGTGATATCCATCAGTCTTCTTTCAACAAGTCGTCGATGTGATCCATGGAGCGATGGAAGCGATCCATGACCGCTTTCTCAATGGCTTCATATTCCTTCGAGTCAAGATCGTGGAAGTTCGCCAGGCGCATCAGTACATCGTCGCTGCGCACTGCGCAGAAGCAATCCTTCGCGATGCTGCGACGATATGCTTCTTCGACCGATTCGGTGATGACCGCATACAGCTCGAAGCGCGACATGCCCTTCGAGAACGGGACCATCTGCAGCACATCGAGACCGCGCATGGACGGGTGCTCGCTCTGCGCGTGACGCCAGATCTCCTTGCGCTCAGCATCGGTAGGATAGTCGAGCTCCACGACGCGATACAAGCCGAGCATCGGACCGAACAAGGCATCGAGCGCATCCAGATTCGACGCAGAGACCAAAACCGTGACCTCGGGATTCTCGAGCGCAGACTGGATGAAGGCCATCGCCTCGCGCGCACCGCGCGAGATCTGCATCTGCAGAAGATCGGGGACATCCGTGCCGCCCATATCGAACCAAGGAAGATCCCACAGGTCGAGGTCTTCCAAGATGAGCGCAGCCGGGCCGTCGAACCCGAAGCGATTCAAGCCGCCTTGGTTCATGACCGCATCGGGTGATGCCATGACGCACAGGACCGCCTGACCCTGCATGTTGTGATCCATGCGCATGCGCACTGCAGGAATACCCATCTCGCCCACGGTCGCGACCATGAAGTAGTTCGCATCCTCGCGCGCAGGGCTGCTGAACACGAGCGTGCCGAGCTGCGGCATGCGTGATACGCCATGACGAGAATTGAGCATCTTCACGAATTCCTTGAACTGCGGATCGCGCATTCGGCCGACACCGAGCTGTCCCATCTTCTCGATAGCACCCGAAAAACCACGGATCGTGGAATAGTCGAACGATGGCTCGGCCTTCTTCTTTTTCTTCTTCTTGTGATCGGTCAGATCGATGTGCGCGATCTTCGCACCCTTCAACTTCGGAAGGGGGAATGCGGGAAGTTCGAGCGGTTCGAGCGCCTCTTTGATCGCCTCGATGTCTTGGTCGGGCGAGGTCGGACCTTCCGGCTCGTCGAGACCTTTCGCTTTGGCCTCGGCTTCCGGGCTCTCGAACTCCTCTTCCTCGAGTTCAGCCACGGGCGCCTCAAGATCATCATCGTCGGAGCCCGACGTGAAGTTCATGAGCGAGAAGGGCGATGCGAGCGCGTCCTCTTCATAACGACAGAACAGATTCGGGGAAAGCCCCATCAGGTCTTCATTGATGAGCTCGGCCATATCCTCGATCGCTTCGCGCGAGAAGCCGAACTCCTCCAAGCGATCGAGCGCAATGTCCTGAAGCTCATCCGCCTTGCTCGCAAGCTCATCAGAGCTCACATAGGGCTTGAGCTTCTCGAAGATGTACTCTGCCAGCGAATGCTGGCGAGCGGCCACGGCAAGATCCCACGCCTTGCGCATGCCGCCCAGCGTCTCATCGCTCGGGACGATGTTCTCGAGCATGGACTGCTCGAATGCAGCAAGATAGAGATGGATGCCCAACAATTGATCGCCCGATTCGACCGCATACGCAGCGCGCTTCAGGTAATCGTGCGAATCGCTGAAATCATGACCATGAGATGGAACGTTGCCGAAGTTAGTGTCCTCGTTCATCCTCGTTCACTTCCCTTATAAACACAGAAGGCGCGTCCAAGCAGTGCGAGCGCCCTTTCATGACGACGAATGGTTTAGTTAACCAATGCTACTAAAGGAGTAACAGTTATTCAATTATCCCATGCGTGATTACAAGAAACGTGCAAATCGAGCCCACGTTGAACACCCGTGAAGAAACTGATGGGCTACTTCCAGTCCAGGATCCCCCAGCCCTCTTTCTCTGCCAAACGCTGCAACGTCGGGCCGGGCGTGACCGCGAAGGGATGCTCGGCAGCAGCGAGCAGCGGTGAGTCGGAATAGTGGTCGCCGTACGCGTACGCAAGCTTCCAATTGCCCGTCCCATGCACTTCATCGGCATGCTCTTCGATCTGGCGAAGCTTCTCCGCGCCCTCCACAGGACGCCCCTTCACCTCGCGCGTGTACCTTCCCTCTGCATCGACCTTCATGTCCGTCGCAACATGATGATCGTACGGCAGGTCGCGCTGCGCGCGCACGATGATGGGATCGAAGGTGGCGGACACGATCCAGATCTCGCGCCCAGCAGCGATGTGATCGCGCATCACTTCGAGCGCTTTGGGGCGAATGCGCGGGACGATCCAGCTGTCGTAGAAGCGATACATCTCTTCGTCCGCCTCTTCCTTGCTCATGCCTTCGAACGAAGAGAAGACGAGGCTGCGGACCCAAGCTTCGTTCTGCGGAAGATGCGTCTTGTAAGCGATGCCCCACATGCAGATACGAGCGAGCACGGTCGGCCGCACCTTACCTTGGCGCAGCAGATACTTCACCAACAGAACGGGAGAATTCCCGCTGATGCACGTGCCATCGAAATCGAAGACAGCGATCTCGACCGGCTCCTTCGCCGGTTTATCGTCTTCGCTCTTGAGTTCGGTCGAATCCATGTCGCGGATCTAATCGCTTTCGTCGATACAGTCAACAAACTGGGAATTGTGCAATTCGGCATAGAATCCATCCAGAGCGAGCAGCTCTTCATGGGTCCCCTTCTCGACAATGTCCCCATCTCGAATAACAAGAATCATATCAGCTTGTCGAATGGTACTCAATCGATGCGCGATGACGAAACTGGTTCTGCCCTCCAGTGATTCGCGCATAGCTTTCTGTACGAGCGATTCGGTGTGCGTGTCGATCGAAGACGTCGCCTCGTCCAAAACGATGATGGAAGGATTCGAGAGAAGCGCACGCGCGATGGTGAGCAGCTGACGCTGGCCTTGCGAGAGGTTCGTGCCATCTTCCTTGATGACGGTATCGTAGCCATCGGGCAGAAGTTCGATGAAGTGATCGGCCTGCGCGAGCTTCGCCGCAAGGCGGATGTATTTCTCCGAAGGGTCCTGAGCACCGTAGGCGATGTTCTCGCGGATCGTGCCCGAGAACAGCCATGCATCCTGCAATACCATGCCGAAGTTGCTGCGCACATCGCTACGCGTCGCGAGCGCGGTGTTCACCCCATCGATCGAGATGGTGCCCGCATCGATGTCGTAGAAGCGCATGAGCAGATTCACGAGCGTCGTCTTACCTGCGCCGGTCGGTCCGACGATCGCGACCATCTGACCGGGTTCGACCGAGAGCGAGAAATCCTTGATGACGGGCTTTTCAGGATCGTAGCCGAACTTCACATGCTCGAATTCGACCGCGCCCTTGCAAGGTTTGGGAATGGCCTCGACCTGGTCAGGCGCGAGCTCGGTCATCTCGGGCGCATCGAGCACTTCGAAGACGCGCTCTCCTGCCGCGAGCGTCGCCTGGATGGTGTTCGCGATCGAGGCGATCTGAGTGATGGGCATAGTGAACTGGCGCATGTACTGGACGAACGCCTGGATCTGGCCGACCGTCGCGATGCCGCCGGTTATGTAGAGCACCGCACCCACGATGCACACGAGCACGTACCCAAGGTTGCCGATGAACGCCATGACGGGACGAATGACGCCGGAAAGAAACTGCGCCTTCCATGCTTGCCCGAAGTATTCAGCATTGCGAGCGTTGAATTCATCGATCGCCTCTTGTTCGCGCGCGAACGATTTCACTTCCGTATTGCCGCTATACATCTCCTCGATGTGCGCGTTCAATTTGCCCAGCGCCTTTTGCTGGCTTTTGAAATAGCGTTGCGAACGACTGGCGATACCGACCGTGCACAGCAGCGACAATGGCAACGTAGCGAATGCCACCAGTGCCAATATCCACGAGATCGAGAACATGAAGATGACCACGGAGACGAGCGTGACCACCGCAGAGATGATCTGCACGAGGGTCTCTTGCAGTGTGGACGAGATGAGATCGACATCGTTCGTGACGCGTGAGAGGATCTCGCCCTTGGCGCGCTTGTCGTAGAAAGAGAGCGGCACGCGATCGAGCTTGTCCTTCATGTCGCGGCGCAGGCCGTAGATGAATTCTTGCGTGACCTTCGCCATGATGAACTGACAGACGAACTGACAGAACGAATACGCAACGTAGAGCAGCACGAGCGTGAGCAGAATGCGATTGAACACGAGGAAGTCGAGACCACCCGACCCTGCCATCACACGCTCGAAGGCGCTGTAGACCTCCGTGGTCGCTTCGCCCAGGATGAGCGGCGAGACCGTGTTGCACAGCGTGCCTGCGATAGTGAACACCACTACGACAACGAGCAGCGGGGTGAAAGGCTTCAAGCGCGCGATCAGGCGACGCAACGTCTTCGAGGCGTTCTTGGGCTTCTCCTTCGGCCCGCGTCCGTGCGGTCCATGCGGTCCTCCTGGTCCGGGCGCCATGCTACTCACCTCCCCAATCAGCAGCTGTAGAGAGTTCTGCTTCGGAAAGCTGAGACAATGCGAGTTCGCGATAGGTCGGGCACGACATGAACAGTTCATCATGCGTACCGCACGCCTCGATCTGGCCAGATTCGCCCAGCAAGATGACCTGGTCGACACCGAGCGCAACGCTCACGCGCTGCGTGACCATGAGAACGCTCTGACCATTCAGATGGTCCTCGATGCCCGCACGGACGAGCGCATCGGTCTTGAAGTCGAGCGCTGAGAACGAATCGTCGAACAGATAGAGATCAGCCTTACGCAGAAGACCGCGCGCGATAGCAAGCCGCTGACGCTGACCACCCGAAAGATTGCCGCCACCTTGCGAGACCTCGAAGTCGAGGCCGCCCGCTTCAGGCGTGATGAACTCGGTCGCCTGAGCGATCTTGAGCACGCGCCACAATTCGTCATCGGTGGCATCAGGGTCACTGAAGCGCAGGTTCTCTGCCACGGTGCCCGTGAACAGGAACGATTTCTGCGGCGTGTAGGAAATATGAGCACGCAGCGTTTTGAGCGGGATGTCCTTTATCGCTGCGCCATCGAAATAGATGGTCCCTTCGGTCGCGTCGTACATGCGCATGATGAGATTGATGAGGCTCGATTTGCCCGAACCCGTCGGCCCGATGAGCGCAGTGGTGGTGTTCGGTTCGAGCCTGAAAGAAAGCCCGGAGAGCGCATCTTTCTTGGATTCGGGATAGCGGAAACCCACGTCGTCCATCTCGAGGATAGGAATGGTGGATGTCGTGCTGGTCGCGACGTCAGCCGTCGATGCTTCGCTTTCATCAGGCACACCCGCATCGCTCGCGGTCTGCTTCGTGCCATTGTCTATGATGGTCGAATGTGTGGCCAGCACCGCGTTGATGCGCTCGCAGGCTGCCAGCGTACGCGGCAAGAGCGCGAAGATCATCGACACCATCATGAGCGACATGAGGATGAGCGTGACGTACTGCACCAACGCCATGATCTCGCCTGCGGACAGCGTTCCTGCATCGATCTGACCTGCTCCGAAGAAATAGAGCGCCACGATGGTGAGGTTCACGATCAGCATGAGCAGCGGCATGACCGCGCCCATCAGACGCCCGACCTTGATATAGGTGTCCGCCAGCGCACGGTTGACCCCGCCGAAGCGCTTGCGTTCGAATTCTTCCTTGTTGTACGCGCGGATGGCACGCACGCCCTGCAGTTCCTCGCGCGTCACGCGATTCACCGCATCGATACGACTTTGCAACGAACGCAAAAGCGGCATGCCGATCTTCAGAAAGACCGCCACGATGACGATGATGACCGGGATCGCGACGAAGATCATCAGCGCCATCTCCCCGTTGGTGAGAAACGCCATCACCACCGCACCGATGAACATGACCGGCGTCATGACCGCCATGGTCATGAGCATTTGCAGGAAGCGTTCAACCTGCTGAACATCGTTGGTGTTGCGCGTGATGAGCGTGGAAGCGCCGAACTTCTCGAATTCAGCGAGCGAATAGCGTTGCACTTGGGAGAAGATCGCCGCGCGCACATCGCGTCCGAAACCCATGGAGGCGCGCGAAGCGCACAACGCAGCCACGACCACGCAAGCGACCGACCCAACCGCCCAGGCCAGCATCTCGCAGCCACGCATGAGCACGTAGCCAAGATCCTTGTTGTAGATGCCCGTATCGACGATGCGCGCCATGATATCGGGAAGCTGCAGTTCCGCGACCACCTGCAAGAGTGTGAACACGCAAGCCCCGATGACCAGCCAGACGAATGGCTTCAAATATGTGCGAAAGAGCTTGAACAAACGCGACTCTTCTCGAAGATGAAAAACAGACGCTCTCTAGGGTACTCCAAAAACAAAGCTCGACGAACTGCGACAGAAAATTTACACAGGTACATGTTTAATCGCGGAAATTCATGGCGACCGACACCATCGACTCTTTTTCTTTCGACTTCGATTCCGCGATCATGATCGTCGTCGCTCTCCCCTCCTTTTGAACTATCGCAAAACATGCGATAGTTCAGCTTCGCGAATCAGTGCCCTGCATGATCGGCCAACCCCCGCTTCAAAAGTCTTAGCATTATAGAGTCATTTGGCACGAAACCGCAGCGCATTACACTGCACTGCGTTGCACCGCACAGAACCGCACCGCGCTGCACTGTACTACGTTGGCGATACAACAACTTTTGCAGTCAAACACCGATTTTTTGCAAGAAGTTTTCGGTTGTATACACGTCTTGGCTTTCCTAAAAAATCTGAACTGGGGTTTATCGCATCAAGAACAAGAAAGCGACTCATTTAGCCTTAAAATGTTCCCGAATCGCACGATTTTGTGCATATAAACGCAAATCTCTTGCAAATATGAACGTTTTCGCTGCAAAACAGTGTTTACAGATGATATCGACCCTGCTCCTGGCGAAGCGGTCGGCTCTACTTCTAGCGCAATGGTCGATCCTGCTCCTAGCGGAGCGGTCGACCTACTTCCTGCACTCGTATTGACGAGCGCTCGTTGAAGATCGATTCTGACAAGAAAAAAGACCGATCGAAATCGGTCTTCAAATTCAAAAACTGGCGGGATGTACGGGACTCGAACCCGCGACCTCTGGCGTGACAGGCCAGCGCTCTAACCAACTGAGCTAACACCCCGTGCTTTATCAGCGTTGACTATTATAAACATAAAAGACTCCAAAACAAGTCACAATCCTAAAAATTCCGAGCAGCGTCGAAGTGCAAGTTGGAGCTCTTCATGAGAGCCGCATGGGACAAGCCGCAGAACCCCTTCCGCCGACACTACGCCACGGACACAGAAGTTCCCTAAAAGATGCATTCAGTCCAATAGGTATCCGAATTCAATTGCTGATCGAACTTATTTCGTGCGCTTCTTTCCGCGCTTGTTCTTGTAGTAGTTCATCGTGCCGCGAGCAGCATTTTCTGCGACTGATCCCGCGATACCGACCGCCTTGCTGGCGGCTTTGCGAACGATGGGTGACGCGGCGTCGCTTGCCACCTGATAGGCGCGCTGATTGCGGATCTTCATCGCGGTATCCGCTGCAGCACCGCTCGCCTGGGAGACGACCCCCGCAAGGCCCGAGATATTGCCACCCTGCTCGAAATACGTGAGCGTGGCCTCGCCGATCGCGACGGTCCCCACGTAACCCATGCCGCCCTTGATGATGAACCCGACAGCCGGCACGAGACCGACCAGCTTACGCGTGATGTCACGACACAAGAACGCTGCAGCCAGCGTCGGGATGATCTCCTTCAAACGATCCTTGTCGAGCGGTTCTCCATACGCAGCGGCGATCTGCAGCACCATCTTGATCTGATTGAGCGTCATGACCGGCATATCAGCGCCCGGAACGAACACCAGCACGCCGATGCCCGCATTCTGCGCCGCGGTCATCTGGATAGCATCCTTCGCGAGCGGACGACGCACGAAGGGATACGCGAGCGAGAACGCCAAGCGCTTGCCGCGATCGTGCGCGATGATCCAAGAGCCGATGGTATCAGCAAGCGACCCCTTGATATCCTCGTCGAGCGGCTGGCCTGCTGGCAGCGAGATGAACGCATCGGAAGGCAGCGGAAAACCAGCAGCTTCCGCGCTCTGCATGACCTTGTTACCATGCTCCGCGATGACGAGCACCGGAACGCCCGCATCACGAATGGTCGCTGCGATGCGACCCGTATCAGCCGTCTGACCCGCGGCCATGACCACCAGATCGGTATCCTGCATGACCGCGATATCCTGCGAAGGATAGTAGCCCACGGTCAAACGCGAATTGACGGAAGATGAGCTGAAACCCGAGCGAACGAACACCTGAAATTCCGGCGAAGCTGTCTCGTCCAGCAGCACCTGCACTGACACGACGGTCTTGCGCGCTTTCTCGATATCGAGCGCTTCGGTGATCAAGGATTTGATGTCGATGGATTTAAGATCTATCATGCTTCCCCTCCAGAGCAGCTCGATCCTTATTGCGGCGCCTTGTCGGTATGCGCCCAGATGGAATTGATGAGTCCCAACATCACAAAGTTTACCAGCATGAAGGACGAACCGTAACTGATAAATGGTAACGGAATGCCCGTGATGGGCATGAGCCCGACGTCCATGCCGATGTTCTCGAGGATCTGGAAGACCCACATGCCCACGATGCATACGACGATGATGGTGCCGAACAGGTCGGGAGCATTCTTCGCAACACGGATGCTGGTGATGATGAGGCCCAGATAGAGCGCGAGCAGCACGAGCGCACCGAAGAAGCCGAATTCCTCTGCCAGCACGCAGAAGACGAAGTCGGTGGGTGCCTCGGGCAGGAAGCCCAGCGAAGACTGCGTCGCCTGCATGAAGCCTTTGCCGAAGAAGCCACCCGAACCGATGGCGATCTTCGCTTGCTGCAAGTTGTAGCCATCACCCGAGAGGTCGTAGCTCGAGTCCATGAACACGAGCAAGCGCGAGCGCTGATAATCCTTCAGCAGCACATCGCTTCCCACTAACCCATCGAGTATGGGGTCGAGCATGAAGACGCCGAGCACGAGCACCACCAAGACCGCAGCGGTGCCCACCAAGAAACGCCAATTCGCCCCACCGATGATGAGCGCGAAAGCAGCGATGCAGAGATAGACGAGACCTGTACCGAGGTCAGGCTGCGTGAGCACGCACAAGAAAGGGATGCACAGGATGCCGAGCGCCTTGAGATATTCACGCAGGTCGTCCAGGCGGCCGCCATAGCGCGACATGATGCTCGCCGCCAGCAACACCACCGTGACCTTCGCGAATTCGCCTGGCTGCATGCTGAATCCGCCGATACGGATCCACGAATTCGCCCCGTTCACTTCCCTACCGATGAAGGGCAAGTGAGGCGAGAGCAGCAACACGACATTGATGACCACGAAGAACGTGGTGAATCCCGATAACGCGCGATAGTCGAAGCGGCTCACCAGCACGAAGAGCACGATGCCGATGACTACACCGAGCACCTGCGTGGTGAAGTTGAAGTCGGAGTCGGACGAAGTTGCCGAGAACTGCACGATCAGACCATAGATGACCAGCGCCACGAAGCAAGCGACGAATGGCAGGTTCAGATACTTGAAGCGACGCGGCTTGTAGGCCTTGGCTAATTCAGGGTCGCGCGGTTGAACGGAGTTGATCTCCATCATCTCAGCCATTCTCTTCACCTCCCGACGTCTTCGCCTTCTGTGGATCGCCTGCGGTTATCTTCTCGTACTTCAGATCGGCACCGCGAGCGTAATCCATCGCGGCCTTCATCACGCGAGCCGCCACCGGCGATGCGACCGAACCACCCGAGCCGCCTTCTTCGATACAAAGCGAGAGCGCGAATTGCGGTTCTTCATAGGGCGCATAGCACGAGAACCACGCGAAGTCCTGCTTGCCTGCGACCTCTGCCGTACCGGTCTTCGCGGCGAACGTGAAATCGTACTGCGCGAAGTCCGCTGAAACATCGTTATTCTCGGTCGCCACGCCACGCAGCGCGTCGCGCACGATCTGGTAATTCGCCTCGCTCACATCGGGAGTGGCCGCCTCGACCACGGGCGCCTCGACCACCACTTCGCCCGCAGAATTGCGCACTTCCTTCAACAGGTGCGGCTGCAACAGCTTACCCGTCGCGATAGCCGCGTATCCACGCGCCACCTGGAGCGGTGTGACGAGCACGTAGCCCTGACCGATGACCATGTTCGAGATATCGCCCGGAAGCCACTGAGCTTCGGTCGGAACGTCGCGGAAGTACTCCTGCTTCCATTCAGGGGTCGGAATACGACCTTGAGCCTCGCCCGCCAGATCGACATTCGTGAGCGCCGAGTAGCCGAACTCCTTGATGAAGTCCTGCATGGCCTCATCGCCGATCGAGCCGCGCGCGTTATAGAAGTCGCGCGCGATCTCGTAGAAGACGACGTCGCACGAGACGACGATGCCTTCACGGAACGACAACCAACCATGTCCGTCGTGGTCCCAACATTTCTGCGGGTATTCTTTGCCGAATCCCGTCCACGTGCCCGTGCAATCCCACACCTTCGTGGAGTCGGCGAAACCGTAGGTGAGACCTGCCAAACCCGTGAACGCTTTGAAGCACGATGCAGCAGGATACGTACCTGCGATCGCGCGATTCATGAGCGGATAGTGCGATTCTTCGGTCTGATAGGCATCCCACACATCCTGCGAGATGCCGCCGATGAAGTGTTCTGGTTCGTAGGTGGGATAGTTCGACATGGCCAAGATGCCGCCAGTCTTCACGTCCACGACCACGAGCGATGCCGCCGTACCCGTGCCGCCCTGCACCAGCTCGCGCAGCGCCGTGTCGGCAGCGTACTGAACCGGAGCTGCGATGGTGAGGTAGATGTCGTTTCCTTTGGTGGGGTCGGACTCGCTCACGACCTGCTGTACCTCGCCCGACGCATCGGTGATGAGGGTACGCTGGCCATGATCGCCCGCCAGCACGTCGTCGTAGGATTGCTCGATGCCGGACTTGCCGACCGTATCACCCATCTCGATGTCACGACCTTCGGTAACGTTCTTCAGGTCCTCTTCAGAAGAAGTGCCCGTATACCCCAGAATATGAGCGGCGAGCGCGCCATAAGGATAGATGCGGTCGCTGCGGATCTGAGTCGTGACACCCGGGAACGCATCTTGATGTTCGCTGATGAATGCCGCATCGCGCAGACGGATATCCTTCGCGACGACGCGCTGCGACTGCGCACCGGTCGACGAATCGAGGATGCGCGCACGCACGACATCGTAAGGAATGCCCAAGAGCGCCGAAAGACGCAGGATCACATTGGTGTTCTTGGCGACATCGGCGTCGGCGAGCACGGTGAGCACTTGACGATTGGTGACCAACGGCACGCCATCGCGGTCGTAGATCACGCCACGCGGCGCAGGGGTCGTTACCGTGGTGTAGAGGTTCGACTCGGCTTCTTTCTGATAGCTCGCAGCGCTCAATACCTGCAGCCCGAAGAGCTTCACGGCGAGCGCGCTGAACACACCTGCCACCAGAACACCGACTGCGAGAAAGCGGCTGCGCTGGCCACTCGGCGTTCCTGACGTGGTCGTCCCCGTCGCAGAATACGGACCAGTGGACCCAACGCTCGCGCCATCCACTTTCGGAGCTTCAGCCGAGATGCCGACCGACGAGATGGAGCGCACGCCCATCTTGTTGCGCGTACGAATATGAGATGTGCCCGAACGCCATCTGAAGACGACGATCAGCACGAGCGCGATGATGACGAGCGATATGACGACAACGGCGATGGTGGCTAGCATGACACGCCTCTCTTAGCGGAAACGCTGAGAGCGATCGACCGTCCACGCTTCATTGCCAGCGGGTTCGTCGGGGAATTTGCGCGCCACGAAATAGAGGATCGCGCAGATGATGAGATTGAAGACAGTCGCAGGGAGCGCACGCGCTACCAGCAGTTCGAAGAAACCTGCAGGATAGCCGAGCACGAGTTGCACGATGACCACGATGATCTGATAGAGCAAGAGCGCCACCGCGCATGAAGCGAGGACCATAGCGAAACTCGATTTGTCGAGCACCTCGAAGACACGCGAAAGCACGAAGGAGATGAGCAACAGCAAGAGCGGCGTGAGACCGAACGGCACGGTACTGAGCAGATCCGAGATGAGCCCGAGCACGAACGCGTAGAGATAGGTGGTATCTTCCCTGCGCACGATGGAGAGCACGATCACGAACGAGACGATGAAGTTCGGCACGACCGAATAGATGGCGATGAGCGGCGCGATGACGATCTGCAGGAGCACGATGATCGCGGCCGAGACCAAAGGAACGAGCTTAGTGCGCATCACTGCTCCCCTCCTTCAGTGCCAGATTCGCCCGAATCGCCGCTGCTCGACCCTTGGCCCTGGAGCCTGGAAGGATCGACCTTGCGCGAAAGCTCTTCGTTGTCGGCAGCGTTCGCGTCACCCATGCTGATGACGACGAGCGCTTCAGAGATATTCGAGAACGACGCATTCGGGGTGACCACAATGGTGCGGGAAAGGCTTCCTGGACGCTGTTCGATCTTCGTGATCATGCCGACCACGAGACCGCGGTAGTAGCCGCCACCGAGCCCCGACGTGATGACCACGTCGCCTTCGGAGAGCTCGACCGTGTCGTCGATACCCTCGAGATAGAGCGTGCCTTCCACCGAACCGCGCACGATGCCTTCAGCGCGCGAAGATTGCACGAGCACCGACACGCCGCTTTGCGGGTCCGTGAGCAAACGGACGTTGCACGTTGCAGGCGTGGTCGAGACCACCTGACCGATGACGCCTGTAGAGCCCATGACAGGCATGCCCGTCTTGATGCCCGAAGCGCTTCCCGCATCGAGCGTGATGCTGCGGTTGTAGGAATCGGTCGAATAACCCACCACGCGTGCCGCGATGGACGTGAAGCCATACGCGTCCGCCAGGCCGATGAGCGATTCGAGGCGCGCCGCTTCCTGGCGGTACTCCTCCAACTCGACGACCATCTGCGAAAGACGCTGGTTGTTCTCTTTGAGCTGATTGTAAGCGGCGTCGGATGCGGTCAAGTCCTCGACCGACATCGTGCCCGAGACCGCGAGCGAGCCCACGGTCGTACCCACCGCCGTGAGCGGCGTGACCATACCAGAAGTGGTGTTCTGCAGCGAATGGAGCGGGCCTTCATTGCCCTCACGCGCATACGCTACGAACAGGATGAGCGAGACCACAAGGAGAACGATCAGAAGTGTTCTTCCTCCAAGATGGCCACCGAACTGGAGCGGATTGTCTTTGAGCTTCAGGGCCATGTATGAGATGAACTCCTATTTCGAACGCATCAATATCTGCTTGAGAGCTGCCGGGGTTTCAAGGACCTTCAAACAACCCGTGACCACGTTGGTGAGCGCCGTTTCGCTGGTCCACACCGGGATCTCGAGCTTGTTCGTGAGATAGCGATCGAGACCTGAGAGCAGGCCACCGCCACCCGTGAGCAAGATGCCGTTCGAAATGATGTCCGACGCGAGGTCGGGATTGGTCTTCTTGAAGGTTTCCTTGATATGGACGACCATCTCGTCGATAGGTTCTTGGAGCGCTTCGCGCACGTCTTCGGATTGGATGGTGACCTCTTTAGGCTGCTCGGTCAGCACGTCCTGACCAGAGATGATCATATCGCGCTCGCGTCCGTCTTCGAACGGAAGGATGGAGCCGATCTTGATCTTGATGACCTCTGCCGTACGTTCACCGATCTTGATGCCGAGCAGATCGCGTAGATGCATCGCGATCGCTTCGTCGAGGCGATTGCCCGCCAAACGCAGCGAGGACGAGGTGACGATACCACCGAGCGAAATGACCGCGACTTCGGTGGTGCCGCCGCCGATGTCGACGACCATCGAACCAGTAGGTTCGGTGACGGGTAGGTCGGCACCCATCGCAGCCGCCATGGGCTCTTCGATGAGGTAAGCCTGACGAGCACCCGCCTGGATGGTGGCTTCGAACACCGCGCGCTTCTCGACCGAGGTAGCACCGCACGGGATGCACACGACGATGCGCGGCTTGGGCTGCCAAGGATAACGGCGAGGTGCGGCTTTGTTGATGAAAGCCGAGATCATAGCTTCGGTGATGTCGTAGTCGGAGACAACACCATCGTGAAGGGGATGTTCTGCGGAAAACGTATCGGGCGTATGGTTGATCATGTTCTTCGCTTCATGACCGACCGCCAAGACGCGATGCGTGCTTCGTTCGATCGCGACGACGGAAGGCTCATTGATGACGACACCCTGACCACTGATGCCCACCAAGGTGTTGGCAGTGCCGAGGTCGATCGCCATATCGTACGAACTCGACGACGAAGCGTTCTGAATGAAATCAAAAAAGGACATGCAAGTTCCTCACGGTCATTTTCGTGCAGTTAACGATTCTAACATAGGCACCGCATTCATAAAAGAAATCCACACCATGAGCGGAGGTTAGTGGACGCTACAGGAAAGACATGGATCGTAGGCGCGCACGAGCTTGGCGATCTCGGAGCGGATGTAGTCCTCCCCCAGTCCCGACTCGATCAGAACTTCGACCAGATGGCGCGTATCCGCTTCGAGCGACGCGAGGTTCTGCGACGTGGGCGTGATGATGGATGCATGCAGCACACGGCCTTCGTCGTCGAACTCGAGCTTGTGGAAGACCACACCGCGCGGCGCTTCGGTCATGCCGATGCCGATGCCCGCCTTCGGCACGAACTCGACCGGCTTCGAGTCACCTTCACCCTTCGCGAGTTCGCGGCAGATGGCCGAACAACGAATGAGCGCATCGAGGATCTCGATCGCTTGCGCGAGGTTGTTCTTCATCGGGTTCTTCTCTTCAGGACGCAACCCCGCCTTCGCCGAGGCGACCTTCGCCTCTTGCGAAAGATGATCCCATGAAGCGTTCAAGCGCGAGAGCGCGGAGGTGAAGACGGGCTTTCCGGTCTTCTTCACGCGCGTGAAGAGCGCTCCTGAATGCGGGACCTCGTATTCTTCCAGGTAGTCCTCGAAATCGCGCGCTTCGAAGACCACGTCTTCGTCTAACAGCTCGAGCTGGTCGGACGATTGCACCGGGTAATAATCTTCTTCGACCATGGCGAGCAGATCGGATGCCGTATGGATATCGGTGATGCGGAACGACGAGAACAGATCGACCGTGCGCTTCGCAAAGGGGATCATAGCCTCCATGCGATCTGCCAATGCGAGATATTCCTCAGGCGAGATCTCGTGCGTGAAACCGCCCACCACCGCCGTGATGGGATGGATCGAACGGCCGCCCACCTGCGTGCAAAGGTCGTTACCGAGACGCTTGAGCTCGAGCGCCTGCTCGAACAGCTCCGGGTCGCTCTGGGCGAGCGGGAACACGCTCGGCTCTCCGATGAAATCAGGCACGACGAACACGAAGAGATGCGACGCATGATTCTGCAAGTAGGAACCATACACCAACAGCTCGCGGATGAGCTTCGTGCGCGGGCTCACCTCGATGCCGAACGCGTCTTCCACCGCCTTCAGGTCGGTGACGCAGTGGCTAGGCGAACAGATGCCGCAGATGCGCGAAGCGATGTAGGAGCAATCCTTGTAGCTGTGGCCACGCACCATGCTCTCGAACAGACGCGCAGGCTCGACGATGTTCATCTCGACCGTCTTCACGACATCGTCTTGGATGACGACGTGAACGTTGCCGTGGCCTTCGACGCGCGCGACGTGATCGATGTTGAGCTGTGATCTAGTCATGTGATCCCTCACCCTCCGAAGAAAGCACTTCGTTGGTTTGATTGAAGATGGTGAGCTTGCGTTCGAATTCCTCGGACGAAAGACCGAAGAGCTTGACCGATTCGCGAGCGGAATCGAGATTCGCCTTGGGCGACAAGCCACGACAGCCCATGCACGGACGGCCAAGAGAAGGACAGCGTGCCATGCAGCCGCCCCTGGTCACGAGACCAAGACAGATCTCGCCCTGTGGATAGAAGCAGGGGTTCTCCTGACGCTTGCATTCGGCGCACATGGTGGTCGAACGACGAGCGCGATTCGATCCGAGCAGCGCAGCGCTCAGGACCTGGGCGAATTCATAGAAGTCGATCGGACAACTGAGCACCTCGAAATCGACGTCGATCACGTCCTTCACCGCGCGTGGCGCGATGATATCGCCACACGCTTCGGGAAGCGTGTCATAGACTTCTCCGATACGACGATCGAAGCCATCTGAAGCCATGCCAGGGATGCCCGCGGTGTTCGCGCAGGCACCGATCGTGATGATGGTATCGGCCTTTTCGCGCAACTCCTTCACCTGTTCGAGCGCTTCAGCGGTGGTGACCGCGCCTTCGATGATGGCGACCGAGAAATCCTCGGGCATCGGTTCTGAAGACGTGAGCTGCCAGTACTTCAGGTCGAAGCGGCCAAGCACGTCGGTGAGATACTGTTCTTGGTTGGTGATCTGCAGCTGGCAGCCGAAGCAGCTCGCCAGACCCACCACGACCACGGATGGGATCGCCTGTTCGGCGCAAGAAGAACACTGAGATGGTTTCATCATGCTACATCGACCCCTGGATGTTCTTGGCTTCCCAGTAATTGAAGACCGGGCCATCGAAGCACACGTACTGATGTCCGATCTGACAGTGCCCGCAGCGTCCCATGCCGCACTTCATGTGGCGCTCGAACGACATGAAGATGCGATCGTAGCTGATGCCCTTCTTCGCCATCTCCTCGACGACGAAGCGATACATGACCGGTGGCCCGCAGATCGCGCCAAATGTGTTGTCGGGGTCGACCTCCAACGTTTTGAACGCCTCGGTGACCATGCCCACGTTGCCACTCCAATCGGGATGAGGCTTGTCGATGGTGAGGTAGAAATCGAAATCGGGACGATGGTTCCACATCTCGAACTGTTCGCGGAACATGATCTCTTCGGGCGCGCGCGATCCATAGATGATCGTGACCTTGCCGAATTCGGAACGCTCGTCGTGGATGTTATTGATGAGCGAACGCAACGGCGCGATGCCGAGACCGCCCGCCACCAGCAAGATATCGTGGCCCTTCATATCCTCGAACGGGAACGGATGACCATACGGACCACGAAGGCCGACGATATCGCCGCACTGCATGTTGTGCAGTGCCTTGGTCACTTCACCCGCACGACGGACGCAGATCTCGATGAAGCCACTCTTCGAAGGAGAGCTCGAGATGGAGATGGGCACCTCCCCTACGCCGAAGACGCTGACGCAGACGAACTGACCCGGGTGATGATGGAACGCATCGCGAATGCGATCGTCGATCAGGCGCATCTCGAAGAGCGTTTCTTTCTCCGTGAGCGGCGTGATGGACGTGATGCGCGCAGACCACGGCCGATAAGGGTTCGCCGCCATCATCTCCGCGCCGTCGAGGGCAGCAGTGTAGTTGTAGCGCCCCTTCACCTCGAGCGTGGTGGGAGCGGTGCGACGTTTACTCTCCATGGTCTTCGGCTCCCTTTCTGTCGAAGAACTTCAGCACCTCGATCGGGTTGATGTTCGCCTTACATGCGTACACGCAACGCCCGCAACCCACGCAGAGCTGATAGTCATGACTTCCCGTAAAACCGTTGAGCTTATGATAGAAACGGTGGCGCACGCGCTTGCGATTGGTATCGCGGAAGTTGTGGCCGCCCGCCACCAGAGCGAATTCAGGAGACGTGCACGAATCCCAGACGCGCACACGACTACCGTGCTTGCCGTCCGGGTCGAGCTCGTCGTAGATATCGAAGCAGAAGCACGTCGGGCAGACCGCTGAACAGGCGCTGCACGACTGGCAACGCTGCCCCATCTCGGTCCAGAATTCATCGCGATGGAACACGTCCATCATCATGGCGACCTCTTGAACGTGCGGGATATCGGTGTTGAACGCCTCTTCGCGCTCGCGCGTCACGCGACGGAATTCGCGACGATCTTCATCGGTGGCGTGCTTAGGGTCGCACGATGCCTCCAACACGCTCGATGCTTCGACGCCCGCCAAGGACACCAGGTATTTGTCGCCGATCTTCTGCAAGAACATATCTGTTCCCATGCGCGCTTCATCAGTGCCGCACAGATTGCAGAAACACATCGGTCCGGGCATGCAGCCCATACCGACGATGAGCGTGTTCTCGCGACGCTTCGTGTAATAGGGATCGGGGTATGCGCAATCTTTGTACACCAGATCCAGGCGATTGAGCGCGTTGATATCGCAGGGATGCACGCCGAACAGCACGCGCGGCTTGATCTCGAGATCGAAATCGGTGACCTCGTTCTCCTCTGCATCGAATCGCATGAGGACCTCGTGCGATGGGAGGAAGAACTTCTTAGGAGATACTTGCGTGGTCGTACAGTCGAACGCCACGTCGTCGGGGTCTTGGATGATATCAAAAACATAGCCCTGGTCCTTCTTGACCGGGGCTATGACTTCATAATCATTCATGAAACCACGAACGAGCGAGGAAAGCTTGTCTGCATCGATGACCCGATAGAGCATGTGCGCTTCCTTTCGTAGGGCAGCCTCACGAGCGCTGTTCACGCGCTGATGCGCAGTGCGAGATTATGCGAAGAAGATCGCCATCTCACGTTCGGCCGATTCGACGGAATCGGAACCGTGGATTACATTTTCGTCCATAATCAGGCCAAAGTCACCACGAATCGTGCCAGGTGCTGCCTCAGCTGGATTAGTGGCTCCCATGAGCGAGCGGCACTTGAGCACTGCACCATCGCCCGAGATGATCATCTTCACGACCGGACCGGAGGTGATGTAGGTGATGAGGCCATCGTAGAATGGTTTACCCTCATGCTCCTGGTAGTTGGCAGCTGCCTGCTCGGGTGTGACCATGCCGAGCTCCATGCGCTCGATCTTCAGACCAGCACGCTCGAAGCGATTGACGATCTCGCCGATGTGGCCATTCGCAACGCCGTCGGGCTTGATCATGATGTAGGTCTTTTCCATTGCCATGTATGAATCCTTTCGTTCAAGGCTTTTAATGTTGAGAGGTGAAATAGAGCGTGGCGCCCGTGATCTTCCAACCAAGGCCGTCGCGCACAAGACTGATCTCGTAAGGGACCGTTCCGCCTTCGGGCGTCGTGGCATCCACGTAGACCTTCGCAGTGGTGAGGTCATTGTTCTCGCCCAGCACGGTGACGGTCGAACCAGGTGCGACCATATCCACGATGCGCGAACGACGCGTGTCATCGATGTCGGAAGAATAGACCTCTTCGTTCGTTGGATCGGCAAAGAGCTCGGCGATGACATCCTGTTTGGAAGGAACGCCGACGCCCTGCGTGAGCGCGAAGGCCGCACCGCCGCCCAGGATCACCACGATGAGGATGATGACGACCGCGAACGTGACACCCTTGCGACGCTTCTTCTTCGTAGCAGACTTGCTCCAGTCCTGCAGACGCACGTCATTAGCATTGAAGAAGTTGGTGTCGACCGGATTGCCGTAAGCATCGACCTGTTCGTTGATATCGCTCGACGAGAGCACCATCGTGCCCGCCTCCGCGATCGGCTCGTGGCTTTCCTGCACATCGAAGGGGATCGCGCTGCCCGAAACATCCAGACCAGAAAGATCGTTCGCTTCGGATTCGGGCTTCTGCTCTTCTTCAGCGTTACCCGAGGCTACCGCCTGGATGGCGCGCTGGTAATCGACGTTGGCAGCATCGTTGAAGACATAGGTCTGGTCGGCCAGCGCCGATTCGAACGCCTTCACCGCTTTGGCCATCTTGCCTGCGGCAACGTAAGCCTGACCCATGTTCGCGAACAGCTTGTTGCGCGTATCGGACGGCATATCGAACTGCAGCGCGCTTTCGTAAGATGCGATGGCGTCCATCGGGCGATTGAGCGCCATGAAGCACACGCCCAGGTTCAGAAGCGCCTTGGTGGGATCGGGGTTGGCTTCATCGAGCGCCGCGGAACGAAACGACGCGCCCGCCTCGGCCGACTTGCCCAGCTTTAGATATGCATTGCCCAAGCCCATGTAAGCCTTGTAGCCCGTCTTGTATTTCGGATCTTCGAGCGCTTCGGTGAAGAACGGGATCGCATCTTCGTAGTCGAGCTGCGAAGCGTAGACGGTGCCCAAGTTGTAGGCGACCGACCCGAGCGCATCGTAGGCAGAATCCTGCAATGCCTGCGAATATGCATGCACCGCTTCGTTAGGATCGTGCAATTTGACCAGGCAGTTGCCGATCTGGTGGTACAAAAGACCGATCTCGCCCGGAGCGAGACCTGCCGAAGAGTCCTTCAGGCAATCGGTGAAATCCGCGAGCGCGGTCTCATAGTCTTTCGCCACGTAGGCAGTACGTGCCTGCTGAAACAGATCATTGTTCATAGTTAAGCCTTGCTACCTGCGTTCTCGATGATGATCGTCTCGATGACATCTCCCACGCGCAGTTTCGAGACCACATCGAGACCATCGACCGTCTGACCGAAGACCGTATAGCCCGAGTCGAGGAAGGGCTGCGGTCCCAAGCAGAGGTAGAACTGAGAGCCAGCGGAATTCGGATCCTGGCTGCGCGCCATGGCCAGCGTACCGTCCAGATGCTTGTTGTTGGGGTTAGTGGAGAATTCCTCTTTGATGGTGTAGCCTGGGCCGCCCGTACCGAGTCCCGCGAACGGATTGCCCTCCGCGGCCTTCACCTGTTCGGAATCAAGATCGCGCGTGTTCGGATCTCCGCCTTGGATGACGAAATCGGGAACGTAGCGATGGAACTTCAAGTCGTCGTAGAAGCCCTTTTGAGCGAGCTCGACGAAATTACCAACATGAATCGGGGCGTTCTTGCCATCGAGTTCGACCCGGATCGTGCCCTGAGAGGTCTTGATGACCGCGACCTCGCGACCGTTGGGCTTGTATCCTGGTGTGTACAGTGCCATAGTGCTCCTCGTTTCTGGTGGTAGCGTTCTATTCTTAGCGCCTCGAAGAGGCTGGTCTTCAGAGTAAGTCTGCACTCTGTGACGATTCTTGGCGCCCTCTACAGGATTCGAACCTGCGACTTTCTGCTCCGGAGGCAGACGCTCTATCCCCTGAGCTAAGAGGGCATTATGTTTGATTTTATACGTTATTATAAAACTTGCAAAACAACAGGCGCGTTACATTAGATATGAGGGTTGATTACTCCGTGAGCGAAATCGTCGAACTAACTGGGCTAACACAAGGGAGCAACGCCGTTGGACGGCTCGTTTCTGGAAAAACCGTGTTCGTCGAAAAGGGCGTTCCTGGAGACGTGGTAGAGGTCGAGATCACCAAGGATGCGAAGCGCTATTGCGAGGCACGCATCGTGAACATCGTCGAACCGAGTCCTGCACGCGTGACCCCTCGCTGCCCGTTCTACGCGCAATGTGGCGGATGCCCGTGGATGCAAGTCGCCTACGAAGAGCAGCTGCGCGCAAAACGCGCGAACGTGGTCGAACAGCTCGTTCGCATCGGCGGCAAGGAGCGCACGAACGCCGAAAAGCTCGTCGCTGCGCCCGTGGCATCGAAGCGAGAGTTCAACTACCGCAACAAGATCGAATTGCATGCCGCCTATAGCAAGGAGAAGAGCGGACGATTCGAGCTCGGATTCCATCATCCTGGCTCGCATCACATCGTCGAAACGAAAAGCTGCCCAGTGGCAGCGAAGGCTATCGAGAAATCCCCCGCCGCCCTACGTGGCGCGCTGCGTTACGCACAGGGTAACCAAGACCTCGGCATCTTTCGCGTTGGCGTGCGCACGAGCGATCGCACGAAGTCGACCGAGATCGCGCTCTGGACCGCTCCTGGAGCATTCCCGCGCGCTCACGTCGCCTCGATCCTGCAAGACAGCCTGAAAGCAACGAGCGTCGTACGCGTGATGGCAGACCCGGGCAAAGCGCGCAAGATCAAGGGCGTCGAAGTGCTCGCAGGTAAAGGATACTGGGAGGAGAAGCTGCTCGGCCTCTCGTACAAGGTCAGCGCTCCGAGCTTCTTCCAGGTGAACAGCGCCCAAGCTGAAGCGATGATCGAGCTCGTGCTAGACGGTCTTGCCACTGGTCCTGAATCCTATTGCGCCGATCTCTACTGCGGAGCGGGCACCTTCACGCTGCCCTTGGCTGAACACTGCGGCGAGGTGTTCGCGGTCGAATCGCAGGCTTCGAGCGTGCGCGATCTGCGTCGCAACCTCGAACTGAACGACCTCTTCGCTGAGGTGATCGGTGGAGATACCGCGCGCGAGCTGCCTGCGCTCGGTGAACTGGACGGCTTGGTGGTCGACCCGCCACGCCTCGGGCTCGCTCCGAGCGTCCCAGAAGACATCGCAGCCACTGGCACGAAGCGCTTCGCGTACGTCAGCTGCAACCCCAGTACTTGGGCGCGCGACGTCGCGCTCATCGAAGCGACCGGCTATCGACTTACCTCAGCCACCCCGGTCGATCTCTTCCCGCAGACCTACCACATCGAGACCGTGAGCATCTTCGAGCAGTAGCTCTCGTTTGGCGAGCACGGGTACTTCGAGCAACAACTCGCGCTCCTTTCCTCACGCCACCCTCATGCACGATCGGTCCCCAAACGCACAAGAGCGCCGGGAGACCCGACGCTCTTGCAAGGAATAACGAGCACTAAAGAAACTAGTGCGAAGATTTGGAAGAGGGTTCGTCCGAGGAGGTATCTACGGACTTTTCCATATCGGCCAACATCTTGTCGACACTGCTGCATGATGGGCATGAAGTTCCTGCATGCGCATGAGAAGTTTTTTGAGAAGAGGTTGAGTGTGCACACGACTTGCAGCCTCCACATCCAACATTCTTGCCAGCACGACTATCTTTGACGAGGCTTCTGATGATGGCGACGACGACCGCTATGAGGAGTAGCGATACGATCGCGGTTCCGAGATTCATTGACCAACCCCCTTCCTTTCGAGATAAACAGTTTTAGGGTGGACGGGGCGTTTCTTTAAGAAACGCAGCCTACGAGTTCCAACCTCAGGGCTCCAGATCGATCCGAAGCCCTGAAGCGAATCTCTTATCGGCTTAGCCCTCAGCAGCGACCGAAGTGACGCTCTCACTCTTGCCGCGGTACTTGTTCTTTCTGAACAACAGATAGATGAACGCCGCAGCCAGCAGGATCGCGATGACCGAGAAGACACCGAAGGTGACCTCGCCCATGATCAGACCACCGATCTGGTAGATCCAGAGCGCCACGACCCAGGCGAGACCGCACTGATAGCCGATAGCCGCCCAGAACCACTTGCGGTTGTTCATCTCGCGCTTGATGGCACCCATCGCAGCGAAGCAAGGAGCGCAGAGCAAGTTGAATGCGAGGAACGAGTACGCGACGAGCGGTGTGAATGCTGCCTGAACGTTCGCGTACCAACCAGCATCGCCATCGTAGAGGATGCCGAGCGTACCGACGACGTTCTCCTTCGCGATGAGGCCCGTAACGGTAGCGGAAGCCGCCTGCCAGTCGCCCCATCCGAGCGGATTGAAGATCCAGCAGATGAGCGTGCCGAGCACTGCGAGGATGGAATCGTTCTGGTCTTCAACAGCCATGAACGTACCGTCGACGACACCATAGGAGGAGATGAACCAAACGAGGATACAAGCGAGCAGGATGATGGTACCTGCCTTCTTGATGAAGGACCATGCACGCTCCCACATGCTGCGCAGCACTGCACCAACGGTCGGCATATGGTATGCCGGCAGCTCCATGATGAACGGAGCAGGATCGCCTGCGAAGAAACGGGTCTTCTTCATCGCGATGCCCGTGCAGAGGATCGCGGCGATGCCGAGGAAGTAGGCAGAAGGTGCGACCCACCAGACGCCACCGAAGACCGCTGCTGCGAACAGCGCGATGATGGGCAACTTAGCGCCGCACGGAATGAACGTGGTGGTCATGACGGTCATACGACGGTCGTTCTGATTCTCGATGGTACGAGATGCCATGACGCCAGGCACGCCGCAGCCGGTACCGATGAGGATCGGCACGAAGGACTTACCGGACAGGCCGAAGCGACGGAAGATACGGTCGAGGATGAACGCGATACGGGACATGTAACCGCAGCTCTCGAGGAATGCGAGGAGCAGGAAGAGGACGAGCATCTGTGGGATGAAGCCCAGGACCGCACCAACACCAGCGATGATACCGTCGAGGATGAGAGCGGTCAGCCAATCTGCTGCGCCGATGGCAGCGAGGCCCTCTTCAGCGAGCACAGGGATACCGGGAACCCAGATACCGTACTCAGCCGGATCAGGAGCGCCACCTTCCACTTCAGCGGCATAGACGGCAGCATCGACGATCTGCGTGACATTGTCGCCCGTTTCCTCGTCGACCTTGGTGTACTCAGCCATGATGCCTGCTTCTTCAGCATCTTCGATGAAGGTCTCGGATTCAGGATCGAGGCCTTCGTTGGCGGCAGCCAGCTCGAAAGCAGCGATCGCATCAGCGTCACCCGCGTACGGAGCGATGATGTCGAGCGACTCTTCATAGGTGGCAGCATCGACTTCGACGAGCTCGTTCTCGCCTGTTTCGTCGTCGAATGACTCATAGGTGCCTATGATGCCCGCTTCTTCAGCTTCGAAAAGGAAGTTATCGGACTCAGGATCGAGGCCTTCTTCGATCGCAGCCTCATCGAAGGCAGCGACGTTCTCGCTCGCCTCGTCGAATTCATCAGCGACCTCGGCGTATTCATCGCCGCCGGCACCGAGGAACCAGCCATCGCCGAAGACACCGTCGTTAGCCCAGTCGGTCGCGAACGTACCAACCGTGGAAACGGAGATGTAGTAGACGAGGAACATGACGATGACGAAGATTGGCAACGCCAAGAAACGATTGGTGACCACGCGGTCGATCTTGTCGGAGGTGGTGAGACCGTCTTCGTCACCCAGCGTACGAACGCTGTGCATGATCGAAGAGATCCAGGTGTAGCGCTCGTTGGTGATGACGCTCTCGGTATCGTCGTCGAAGTGCTTTTCGATGCGCTCGACGATATCGGAAACGTTAGGCGGGTTCTTCAGGCTCGCGCGGATCTTCTCGTCCTTTTCGAGCAGCTTGATCGCATAAAAACGATGAAGATGCGCAGGAACCTGATCGATGTCGCCTTCCTTTTCGCGCTTCAGGTCGGTGTAGGCGTATTCGAGGCTACCTTCAAGGCGCTCGATGATCTCGGTGATCGCGTCTTCGACCTCACGGCTGTAAGCCATGGCTTCGATGCCGACGGTCTGAGGGATGGTGGTGAGGCAATTGACCACCTGGTCGATGCCTTCGTTCTTCAGTGCCGAGATCTCGACGACCGGGCAGCTGAGCTTCTCTTCGAGCGCCGTAACGTTGATCTGGTCGCCGCGCTTGCGCACTGCGTCCATCATGTTGACCGCGACCACGACCGGGATGCCCATTTCGACCAGCTGAGTGGTGAGGTACAGATTACGCTCGAGATTCGTGCCATCGATGATGTTCAGGATGGCATCGGGATGTTCTTTGATGAGGAAGTCACGAGCAATGACCTCCTCGAGGGTATACGGGGAAAGCGAATAGATGCCAGGAAGGTCGACGATCTCGACCGCCTTATCCGCCTTGAGCTTACCGCTCTTCTTCTCTACCGTAACGCCGGGCCAGTTACCAACGTACTGGTTGGCGCCAGTGAGTGCGTTGAATAACGTCGTCTTACCACAATTCGGGTTACCGACAAGCGCAACTCTCATGCGTTATACTCCTTCGTTGTTACCTAAGGTTAACTTACAGTCCAAAAATATGGCGCTGAACGCACCATGAGAAATCACCCTCACGAACTCGAAAGATCGCGCGGGTCATCTATCAAAAGATCAAGCGACCTCGACCATGTCAGCGTCTTCTTTTCGTAAAGACAGCTCATAGCCGCGGATGGTGACTTCCACCGGATCGCCCAGTGGAGCAACTTTGCGGATATAGATGGAGCACCCTTTGGTGATTCCCATATCCATGATGCGACGCTTGACCGCGCCAGTGCCATTGAGCTTGGCAACGGTGACCGTTTCACCGGGCTTTGCTTCGCGAAGAGTCCTCACGCTCACTCCCTTCTTTTGCGTTAGATCACGATATTCTTCGCCAACTCGGAGGAAAGCGCTACGCGAGAGCCCTTCACATTCACGACCAAGTTGCCGCCGATACGCGATATAACACGAATCGTTTCTCCGGGAAGGAATCCTAGATCTTCAAGATGACGATGAACATCACCAATGCCATGGAGCTGCTTGACGTGATACAAGCCGTTCTTCTTGACTTCAGCTAAGACCATACGATCACTTCCGTCCTGCAAAAAGCGTGAACAAACAGTTCACATAAGTTAACTTAGGATTGATGTTAACTACCTGTAACTTTTGCGTCAAGAATAATTCCTAAATTACTTCTGAGCGGTCGCCAACGGTTTCATCGAAAGGTTCCAGAAGGTCTTCATCCTCTGCGTCTTCCTCTCCGAAGAACGCATCGAGCGCCTCGGGAGACACATCGGAGGCATCGACCTCGAACCCGTATGCCCGTGCGAGCGCTTGCGCTTGCGCTGCACGCAGGTCCGCTTTGGTATCGAGACCTGCTTCATGCAGATATTGCGACTCCAGCATGAGCGTGCGCGAGATATAACCGATCAGATCGGGATCGGTCTGAGAAAGCTGGACCATAGTGACGAAGGACTCGGGCGCCATTTGCAGGAGCAGCGAACCATCGATCTCGGTCGCATTATCGAGCGCGGCCTCGAGCAGTTCTGCTGCGCCTTCAGGATCCTCGTCGCCTTGTGCGCGCAGCATGCTCTCGCGGATCGCAACGGCGAGCGCCGTGAACATACGAAGCAGATAGTCTTGTTGAAGCATCAGAGCACTCCTTCAGGCGGCTGTAGACCAAGATGTTCGAATGCACGCAGCGTCGCTTGACGCCCTTTAGGCGTGCGGATGAGCAATCCTTGTTGCATGAGATAAGGTTCATAGACATCTTCGAGGGTTTCAGGGACTTCCGAGAGCGCGGATGAGAGCGTGGAGAGGCCAACGGGCCTGCCCCCGAATTGCCCGCACAGCATATCGAGGATGCGATTATCGATTGAGTCGAGACCGAGCGAATCGACCTCGAAGAAGCTGAGCGCTTGTGCAGCGCAATCTTCATCGATGGAACCGCGATCCTTCACCTGCGCCCAGTCGCGCACGCGCTTGAGCAATCGATTCGCTAGGCGCGGTGTTCCCCTGCTCCTGCGCGCGATCTCAAGCGCACCATCTTCGGAAATGGCGACATCGAGAATGCCTGCCGAACGTTGGATGATCTGAGCGAGCTCTTCGGGCTCGTAATAGTTCAAACGAAACGAGATGCCGAAACGATCGCGCAAAGGGCCGGTGAGCAGCCCGGTGCGCGTCGTAGCGCCGATGAGCGTGAAATGCGGAAGATCGAGGCGGATGGAGCGAGCAGCTGGTCCCTTCCCTACCACGATATCGAGCACGAAATCTTCGAGCGCTGGATAGAGCACCTCTTCGACCATGCGATTCAAACGATGGATCTCATCGATGAAGAGCACATCGCCTTCTTCGAGATTGGTGAGGATGGCAGCAAGATCGCCCGTGCGTTCGATAGCGGGACCGCTGGTGACCTTGATGCGCGCGCCCATTTCGTGCGCGACCACAGTAGCGAGCGTGGTCTTACCCAAGCCCGGAGGCCCTGAGAACAGGATGTGGTCGACCGCATCTTCACGCTGCCGCGCAGCTTCGATGAGGATGAGCAAGCTTTCCTTGACCTTCTTCTGCCCGATGTATTCGTCGAGCATCTGAGGGCGAAGCGAACGGTCGAGCACAAGATCGGCTTCCTGCAGATCCACCGAGCACATGCGCGCCGAGTGCACAACACTGCCTTCATCTTCCGAAGCATCGTAGAGAAGATTCTCTATTTCGAAGAAATCTGCCACTTATTCCCCTAAACGCTTGAGCGCATAGCGCAAGAGTTCTGATTCGCTGGCTTCGGCAGGAGCCCCCTTGAGCGCGAGCTCTGCCTCTGCGGACGTGAAGCCCATGGATAAGAGCGCATCGGTGGTCGCATCGACCGACTGCGCTTGCGGTTTCGCCGCAGCGAAGAGCGGACCCAGTTCCGCCTGCCCCAACGCATCCTTCAATTCTAGAACAATTCGCGACGCCGTCTTCTTACCAACGCCGGGAATCTTCTGCACGGCAGAGACGTCTTGGGAAACGATGGCTGAGATGAGTTCGACTGCCTCGAACTGCGAGAGCGCCGAGAGCGCGACCTTAGGACCGATGCCTGATACCGTGATGAGCTTCTCGAAGAGGCTGCGCTCTTCATCTGAAGCGAAGCCATACAGCACGAGCGCGTCTTCTCTCACATATAAATAGGTAAGGACTTGGACCGAGGAACCGATCTGACCGAGCTTTGCGAGGGAATTATATGACATCGCTACGCGATACCCGATGCCATTCACCTCGATGATGGCTCCCTCGATATCGCTCACAACGAGCGTGCCTTTGATGAACGAGATCATGATGATTCGCTTCCTGCCTATGCTGAGACGTGCTTGAGCTTTCTTCCATCTAACGCATGCGTTGCGAAACAGACCGCAGCAGCGAGCGCGTCCGCTGCATGATCGGGCGAAGGAGGATGCTCGAGCGAGAGCACGTGCTTGACCATGTACTGCACCTGATGCTTGTCGGCAGAACCCGTGCCCACCACCGCGAGCTTGATCTGCCGTGGAGAGAACTCTTCGACGCAGATGCCCTCGGACGCGCACGCGACGAGCGCGGCTCCACGTGCCTGGCCAGTGCCGAACGCAGCGGTGACGTTCTGACCGAACCATACCGTCTCGATACCGACGCACGTAGGCTCGAAGCGCTGGACCACCGCGGATATCTGTTCGTAGATCTTGCGCAGCCTGAGCGGCAAGGACGAACGGGTATCCGTGCTGATGCATCCATACGCGATGCACGACAACCGAGGACCTTGTTGCCGCACGATACCCCAGCCCGTATTAGCGAGCCCAGGGTCGATGCCCAGTATGATGCGGTCGATCGAAGACACGCTGCTTCCTCTCGAAAACAAACATTTGTTCGTATGATACCACATCGACCGCGATTGAAAAGAGTGGATCACCCTCATCTTCCCTCTTCGCGAATCATCCACATACCCTTCATTCATACCAAAAAACCACTATATGAACTGGCATTATTCAAGATCTTCAAATTTTCGTAAGGTCGTGTTGATCAAAACATGAGATTTTCTTCAGTTTTACGTAAGGTCCGATTCTCACAATGAAGATACGAAAACGAAGGGGACCTTATGAAGAAACGTCTATTGGTATGCGGAGTCATATGCGGGCTCGTCTGCGCGGTCTGCGTCTTCCTCTATACCGAAATGGTCTATGCGGAAGCTGACTCCAAACGAACCGAAGCGCTCCAACGATACGGAGGCGAACAAGTCGAGGTCCTGGTAGCGACCAGGACCATCCATCCTGGAGAGGCCCTCGATCCGTCGAACTGCACCTCGACGACCTGGCTCTCCGATCTCTTACCTGAAGGCGCGCTCATGAGCATGGACGAGGCCGAGGGCAAACAAGCGACATCGCTCATCTTGCAAGGCGAAGTGGTCTCGAGCAGTCGCTTCGACAACGAGACGAAAGAGCTCGACATCCCAGCTGGTTCGGTCGCTATCGCTCTTCCCGCCCAGGACGTGCAAGCGGTCGGCGGGAGCATCACCGTTGGGAGCAAGGTCGATGTCTACGCCACGGGTACGAAGACGACCTGCCTTGGCCGCGATCTCGAGGTGCTCGCTACGAGCGCTGGGACCGAAGAGAGCTCCACGCGCTCGAAGATCACCTGGGTGACGCTCGCGGTCGACCCTGAGAAGACCCAGGAATTCGTCGCTGCATCCCAATCGATGGACATCTACTTCACGCTCCCCTCTGCAAAACCGAAAGAGCTCGCGAACAGCGCCGTCGACCAGTCAGCATCCGAACGGACAGACCCCGCTTCGAGCACCGATGACAACACGAACGATAGCACTGTCTGAACGACCAACGCTCCCCACCTCGCAGAACCACTTGACCAGTAAGGAGAACTCGAAGATGACCACCAAGATCGCGGTTTGTGCCGATTCCGAATGCCTCGAAGACGCGAGCGCGCTCGGCCTGAAGGGCGAGCGCATGCTCGACCAAACATGGATCGTCCCTTTCGCAGACGCATTGATCGCACGCAAGTACTTGCGTGAACATGCTGTAGCGGAAACTTGGGTGGTCTCGAGCGACTCGATCGACGGGATCAACCTCGCAGCCGCCCTGAAGAAGGACAATCAGCGTAACGATATCCGCCTTTTCCTCTCTTCACCTTCAGGATCGAAGATGAGCCGCTGTGAGAACGCGGGCATCATTCCGATCTGCGGCAGCAGAGAGTTCGCCCATCTCTATACCGACCGAAAGCTCAAGAACACACCTACTCGTGGTCGCAGGCGTACGAACACACAGCAGCGCGTGCCTTCGTACGCGAAAGAGGAGCGAACTCCGCGCGATTCGAACGTGACCGTGACGCGCATCGAACGCGAACGAGACGAAGCGACAGGCCCGCTCCCAAGGGTCGAGATCGAAGAACCACCTTTCACAGAAGCATCCGACCCAGCAGCGCCAGTACCGCCTCGAAAGGACTTCTCCAACGAGACGCGTACACCCCGCGAAGAGCGTGCGACCAAGGTCGAGCGCGAAACGATCAAGATCGTGAAACGCCCGCTGCCTGCTCTCGATGAAGGTGCGAACATCATCTCTGTCGTGAGCGGCAGCGGCGGAACGGGCAAGAGCAGCATCGCGGCGCTCGTCGCGCTGCTCGCGCAGAAACGAGGCATCCGCACGCTCGTTCTGGATGCGGATTTCCAATTCGGTGACCTGAAATACCTGCTCGGCTATAAGGAAACGTTCGATGCGACCGATATCCTCGAACATCCCGAACAGATCGAAGCGCTGCTCAAGGTTGACACCTGGCCTGCTCTTCTGGCCGCTCCCGCGCGACTCGAATACTCGGAAGTGATGGAAGAGCGCATCGGCGAATTGCTCGCCTACCTCAAACCACACTTCGATCTCATCGTGGTGAACACCGGCTCATTCTGGTCGGAGCTCCAGATCCAACTGCTCGAAGCTTCGAACAACGTGTTCTTCCTCGTCGACCAGCGGCCTTCTTCGGTGCGCGCATGCAACCACGCGCTCGACTTGTGCGCTCGCTGCGGCATGGCCACCACTTCTTTCTCCTATCTCTTGAACTTCTGCTCGAAACGATCGCTCTTGAGCTCGCTCGACGTCTCATGCGCGTTGAAGGGCGCGAAGGTCTACGAGATCAAGGACGGCGGCAGTGAGGTGAGCGAGCTCTTGGGAGCGGGCATGGCTCACAAGCTCTCTCGTTTGAACAATTCGTTCTGCTCGAGCCTCGAAGCAGTGCTCGCCGAGACCGTCTACGACCGCATCAAGCCCTCGCTCGCCACGAGCGAGGAGAAGCCGCTTGAGAAGATCGCCCCAGCGAGCGGTCGAATGAAACATCGCGGACGACAGAAGAAACGCGCCGCCTGCTTCTAAGCCCTCTACCGACCCTGCTGACGAACGACCATTCATGAAAGGAGGCCGATCATGACCCTGCTCGACCGCGTTTCGAAAGCTCAAGAAGCGCATTTCCGCCCCGATGCGACCGACCCTGGATCGAAGACGAGAGAACGAGATGCAACGAACTCGCTCGATCAAAGCTACGAAGAGCTGCGCGAGGGCGTGCAGCAGCACCTCTCATCGTTCGAGATGGGAGCACTGATCGCGCAGAATCCCTTACAGGCGCGCAATGAGATCACGCACGTGTGCAAGCGCGTTTTCGAGGAACGTCCGTGGCTTGCTCAAGCCCCCGCGCAACGAGATGCGCTCATCACACGCTACCTCGATAACGTCTTCGGCCTCGGCCCACTCGAAGAGCTCTTGGCAGATGCGAGCATCACCGAGATCATGGTGAACGGCACGCGATCGCTCTTCTATGAAGCGGATGGCGTCCTGCATCGCTGTCCCAGTCGCTTTCGCAGCGCGAGCGAAGTCTATGCGCTCATCGATCGCATCATCAGTCCGCTCGGCAGACGCGTCGACGAAACCTCCCCTATGGTCAACGCGCGCCTTGAACAGGGGCATCGCGTGAATGCTATCATCCCTCCGCTCTCACTCGATGGCCCGATCCTCACCATCAGGAAATTCCGCGAGCAGTTCTTCTCGCTCGAAGATATGAAAGAGCTCGGCTCCTTCGATGACGAGGTGCTCGTCTTCTTACAGTGGGCTGTGCAGAATCACTGCAACATCGCCGTTTCAGGAGGAACGGGAAGCGGCAAGACGACGCTTCTGAACGCGCTCTCATCCTGCATTCCGCAGACCGAGCGCATCATCACTATCGAAGACTCCGCTGAACTGCGTTTTACCACCCATCCTCATGTGGTGCGACTCGAAGCGCGCCCGAACAACATCGAAGGGTTCGGTGAGGTGAGCATCAAGGACCTCGTGATCAACGCACTGCGTATGCGGCCCGATCGCATCGTCGTGGGCGAATGCCGCGGCGGCGAAGCGCTCGACATGCTGCAAGCCATGAACACCGGTCATGATGGCTCGCTCACGACACTGCATGCGAACTCACCGAAAGAAGCGATCAGCCGCTTGACCACGATGGTTCGCTACGGGGTCGATCTTCCTGTCGAAGTGATCGAACTGCAGATCGCAGAGGCTCTCGACCTGGTCATCCAAACGAACCGCGACCCAGGCGGAAAGCGCTATATCAACGAGATCGTCGGCTATTACTACGACCTCGAACGAAAGCATTGCAGCACGAAGACCTACTACGAACGAGCGCTGTGGAGCGAGAAGGGTTCGTGGCTCGAGATACCGAGCTGGATCGATTCTCTCCCGTCGTTCGGGATCGCCGACAGAGATGAGGTGGAACAGTGGAAACGACGCGCGTCATCGGCGGCATAGCCTTCGCTGCTGCCTTCTTCGCAGCAGGAAGCTTCGCGGTATGGCTCATCCAGTCCATCATCCGCAAACAGCACGGCAGTGAAGCGGCAGCGCTCTCTGGCGCAGAGAGCGCTCGGCTGCAACACCTTTTCAGAAACGGCATCCGCGTGCTCCTTCCTCTTGCAGGGCTCGTCCTCAAGGTCTCGTTCGCCAAACGATTCGTTGCGCGCGTTCGAAGAGCTCTCGACGAACGCGACATCCTCTCGTACGATGCCGCCCTCATGAGCCTTCTGATCGGAGGGGCGATCGTGATATTCATCGGAGCATCGATCGTTTCAGGTTCAGGGGTCTTCGCGCTCACCTGCATCTTCCTCTGCCTTATCCTCATCAATACCTGGGTGAGCAAGCAGCAAGATCTTTATCACGAGCGCTTGCGAGAGGAGCTCCCCAGCGCCTTACAGGCGATGAACTCATGCTTTTGCATCGGATATTCATTACCACAGATCTTCGATCAAGTCGCGCTCGATCTCGAAGGGCCCTTGAAGGGCGTCTTCCAGCGAACCGCTTCGGTCATCAACGCTGGCGGCACGGTCGAAGAAGCGCTCGAAGTACTGAAGGAACAGACCGATGAACCAGAGCTATTCTTCCTCGCGACCGCCCTCGAGATCCAGCATCGTACGGGCAGCAGCCTCTCTCAAGTGCTCGAAGTCGTCCGACAATCCGTTGACGACCAGCTCGAACTGAAGCGACTGCTTCGAACGCAAACCGCTCAGGCGAAGCTCTCGGCTCAGATCGTCACCATCATGCCCTTCTTGATCATCGGCGTTTTCTCGCTCGTGTCCGAAGGATTCCTCGAGCCGTTCTTCACGAGCACGATGGGCATCATCTTGCTCGCCGTAGCCATCGCGATGCAGGCGATCGGGATCATGCTCGTTCGCAATCTCCTTCGCGTGGAGGTGGCCTGATGCAAACAGCCATGATCGTCCTCGGGATAGCGAGCGCTTCGATTGCGGGCAGCGCACTGGGCTATTGGGGTCTTGCGCAGCACCAAGAGCAGAAGATCATCCGCTCGTGTCGCCTGCAAGCAGGCGCAGCTGATCAAGGCGCTGATGCTCATGCGCTCGTGCAGATCGGAGGCATCTATCGCAAAGTGCTCATGCTGGCGCTGTCGTGTTCCCAACAGGGGACGCAACAGGCCCGCGCTCCGAAGCGCTTTTGGTCGCTGCAGAAGGACAAGCTTTCGATGCTGATCAAGAAAGCAGGGCTTGCAGGACGGGTCGACCTTGAAGGATGCGCCCGCGTACGGCGCAACCTCTCGATCGGATTCGCGCTCGGAGGGTTCGCCTGCGGGCTCGTGTTCTCCGAGCTGCTCGCTCTCATCCTGCTCTGCATCGGATTCTTGGTCGGCTATCACCTGCTCCAAGTAGCGCTCGAACAAGAGGTCGAGGCGCGATGCGCCTCGGTCGAGCACGAGCTTTCGCAACTCATTGAAGTGCTCGTGCTCGGATTGCGCAGCGGGTTGAGCTTCGACCGATCGCTCAGCTTCTATTGCCATTATTTCTCCTGCGGGCTGAGCGAGATGTGCGAGCGACTCCAAACGCAATGGGATCACGGGCTCATCACGCGCGAGGACGGACTGCGCACCGTCGCAGAGAGCTACGACTCGGGCTTGCTCGAGCGGATCACGGACAGCATCATCCGCTCGCTGCGCTTCGGCACCTCGATGGCTGAAACGCTCAGCAACGCAGGAGCAGAGATTCGCGCGACGAGAAAGACGAAGCTCGAAGAGCGCGTCGCAAAAGCACCAGTGAAGATGCTCATCCCTATCGGAACGCTCATCTTGCCCGCCATGCTCATCTTCATTCTCGGTCCGGTCATCTTAGAGCTGATCGGCGGATTTTAGGAATACGAACGAAAGGAACCACCATGTACCACTCAATGCGCGCTTGGCTTGCCGAAAAGCATCGATCGGTCGCGAACAAGGCGATCGACTTCTGGGTCCAAGAGAAAGGTCAGGGTACCACTGAATACGCGATCCTTGTCGGGGTCCTCGTGGTCATTGCCGTGATCGCGATCACACTCTTCCGTCCGAAGATCCAGGAACTCTGGGATGCGATCGCAGCAGGGATCAACGGACTTTGATGCAAGACCTTCGGAACAGACCGGCAGAAATGGACCGGAGCGAGTCTGGCCAGGCGAGCGTGGAATACGCGGTCGTCCTGGTCGGCATGCTCGCGATCGTCATCGCATTCGGGGCGCTGCATGCATTCCTCGAGAACGGACAGATCGTCGAGCATGCGCTCGCGAACTCCTCCCATGCCATCGAGTCGTTCGAATTCGACAACATCAAAGACTTCGTGTGCGTGTGAACGATGAAAGCGTGCAAGATGCGAACATACCGTGCGAAGAGCGTGCTCGCTCGATCGACAAGAAGGACGAGATGCAAAGAGAAAGGACAGGCGGTCGTCGAGGCGGCATTCCTGATCCCTGTGCTCCTGCTCGCCCTTCTGCTCTTGATCCAACCGGCCATTCTGCTCTATACCACGCTCGTCATGCAAGGCGCAGCCGCAGAGACCTGCAGGATCGTTGCGACCGAATCTCTGATGGAGAAGAACGTCGACGCGGTCGAAGACTTCGCCAAGCGCCGTCTTGCCGCCGTCCCTCAACAAGATAATTTCCACGTGCATGAGCCATCGTGCACGTGGGTCATCACCTATACCGGAGATGAATCGACCAGCGAGGTCACCGTTGAGATAACCAACGAGGTGAAACCGTTGCCGTTATTCGACTTCGGCCTCGAAGCGCTCGGTGTTCTCAACGATGAGGGCAATTACCAACTCGAAGTCTCGCATCATCTTGCGACCAAGAGCGCTTGGGTACAGCAGAACCCGATCGGCACCGACCCCGACCAATGGATTGAACGATGGAACGCTTCTTGAACGACCTTGAACAGAACCTTCATGATGAGAAGGGATTCTCGACCGTAGGAGTCGCTCTTGCGCTGCTCATCACGCTCGCGCTCATTTTCACCGCTGCTCAGGTCTACGAGATCGAATCCGTATCAGCTGACATTCAAGAGGTTGCGGACGTCGCAGCGCTCGCCGCGGAGAACGTGGTGGGCGAATACTACGTCGTCGGGACCGTTTGCGATGCGATGGCGCTCTCGCTCTCCCTGTCGTCGTTATGCTGTCTCGGTTTGAGCGTAGCTGCAGCGTGCACTCCTGTTACCGCAACGCTCTCGGAAACGCTCTGGCAAACGGCTCAAAAGCTCAAACGGTCCCAGATCTCATTCGTCGAGCGAGCGCAAGATGCGCTCGAGCGCTTGAAGCTCGTCCTGCCGCTCGCCGCTGCGGCGAGCGCAAAGAGCGTCATCGACGCGAACTCGGGTATACGAGGCGGCGCATCGTATACCGGCATCGCCGTCCTCGTTCCTTGGCAGACCGATCCACTCGAAGCGACCGAGCATCGCATCAGCGACGATGCCTTCCAAGAAGCGGAGGAGAAGCGGGGTACGATCAAGGATCTTGGCGAGAAGGCCGAAGAAGCCGCTCACGATGCGAACGCTTTCAAAGAGGCGGCTTACCGATTCGATAGCGGCAGCGAAAGCTCCTACTGCATGTACGAACGAGCGAAGACGCTCGCCCACCTCGATGCGCACGAGAACCCCTATTATGCTTCTGCTGAAACGTGGGATTTCGACGTAGCGCTCGCACGTGCGCAAGCATACTATCGCGCGCGCACTCAGATAGAGGCTCCTTCCGATGGATCGGTCGCGGAGCGCGCACGATCGGCGCTGCGCAAGAAGCTCTACCAATACGCATCGAAAGAACTCGCGAAGGGATACGTGAATCGAACGTCCGATGGTTTCGAAGCGCACTTCCCGCGTCTACCGAAGAACACCGAAGAGATGAAACGGACGACGCTCTACACTGACGCGTGCTACCCTCTCTCGATCTCAGCACAAGGGAAGCGCGTGCTCCATGCGTTCGAAGAGTGTCCCGCCTATGCTCAAGGCACGAAGGCTGGCCAAGGCTCTCTCGCTCAAGCGGACGGAAATGCTGCATTCGAGAAATGCTCCCAGTGCCAATTCGATGCGACGAGCATGGGAAGCGTAGCTTCCGCCTCGAGCTCGATCGACAATGGATTCGAATACCACTATCTCAAGGTCGCCGATCTTGCGACGTCATATCAGGAAGCCTATCAAAAAGCCAACGAAAGCTCGCAAGAGCTCAAGGGGCAGACCAAAGAGCTCTTCCAGTCGATCGGCGAAGCCTTCGAGGAGGCGGACAGCCAACGCATCAAGATCGATCCTCCAGGGAAGTTCGGCGCGGTCGCATTCGTCGTGACCACCGATCCGGGGCACTCGAATCTCACCACCCGCTTCGTCAACAGCACAGAACAGCTCAGGGCGCGCGTGGCTCTTTCGGGCGCGACGCTCTTGCCCGAATCGACCGAGAGCGGGAAGAACGCCATCAACAGCATCCTCGATGGTTACGCAGAAGCAGGCGTCGCTGGAGGAACCAGTGGAGCTCGCATCGCGCTCGATCTCTGGTCTCGCTTGCTCGAAGGATACGGCGAAGCCCAAGAAACGCTCATGGGTGTCTTGAACGACGCGATCGATGCGATCCCATTCGCGAGCGAGAGCGGACTGGGGTCGTGGGCCGCAGACTGCTTCGAATCGATCATCGAAGATGTTGGTCTGCAACCCGCTGATCTTTCACCGCGAAAAGCAGCCCTCGTCAACACCATGCACATCGGCTATGCGGATGACTCGCCGTTCTGTGCTCGCCTCATCGACGTGAAGATCGCCAACCTGGGACGTAATACGAGCGCCGAGGTATTCGAGAATGTGCTCGATTCGGCTCAAAACGCGATAACGGACCAGATCGACGATGCCGACTTCACCATCGAGATCGCGACGGTCGAGATCATTCAAGGCGCCGTCGAGATCCCGATCACGATCACGATCCCGCAGTCGATCAAGGACACCGCGAATGACGCCATCCGCCAAGCGTTCTCAGCGCTCCAAGATCGCATCGCGTCCTTCCAGTTCTCGCGGAGGTGGAGATGAGCGTGTTCTCGCATTCTTCATCACGCGTTGATCCCGCGCTTTCGGTCCGTTGCGCTACACGAACGAGCGGCCAGATGACGATCGAATTCGTCGTGCTCTTCCCCATCATGCTCGTCATCGCGCTCATCGCATTCAATAGCGTTCTGTTCCTCTCCGAATGCGCTGCTTTCGATCGCATCTTTCGCGAGTCGGTGAGCGTGCTCGCCCCTTCTCCCGCGAGCGACGAATCCTCCGATCGCATTTGCGCGCAAGTCGAAGAAGGCCTCGATCGATTCACGCAGAAGGATCACCTTTCCTGCAGCGTCTCAGCGAATGGACGAAGCGACGGCATGGTCGTTTACTCGGGCACGATCTTCTTCACGCCCACGATCTTCGGAGCGTACCCGCTCAGAAGCGTGTTCGGCGTTGCACTCTCTCCGATCGAACATACGACCCAGATCGCGGTCGATGCCTACAAACCAGGAGTGTTCTTATGACCAGAACAGCACTTACCAAGATATGCCTGTTCGCGGGCTTGCTCGCGATCCTCATTGGCGCATGCCTCAGCATCGATGCGTTCCTTGCGGCGGACCCGGATGAAGCGAACGCGCTCGCAACACCTGAAGTGGCGAGCGATGAGGACACCGATTCGATCCTTGAAGCGATCAGATCCGATGATCCGAACATGAGCGTGCTCGCAGCCGCATGTTTCGACCTTTCGCTCGATACCGAGATACCTGACGAATTCCAGGCCGAAGCGCTCGACCCGAACGACTTCGATGCAGCATACGCATCGGGCGAGACCATGAGCTTCACCTACGATGGCCCCCTCGAGGATGCGCGCGCTTCGTGCGCGCGATCCCTCGAACAGAAAGGATGGATATCGCTCCAAGCGAGCGACCAGGCTATCACGAGCTTCGTGAAGAGCTCGGGTACCTACCGCAGTCTCATCGTGCAGTACCTTTCGATGGACAAGAAGACGGTCGTACTGATCGACTCGACCATCCACTGAAGAGCTAAGACCATATCGACGACCTCGACCAAAGGAGATGAACATGTCAGACCATACGACCATCGATCAAGCTCTTTCTGATTGGCAAAGAAAGGAGATGCCGCTCTTTCCCAAGATGGGCGTCGCGAGTTCGTTCTCGCAACGCGTGCGCGGCCTGCTCGGTGCGCCACCTGAACCACAGATGCTCTTGATCGCGCCGTGTCACAGCATTCACACCTTCGGCATGGAATACCCCATCCACGTGGCGTTCTTCGACCGAGAAGGCGTGGTGATCGACGCAGAGACCTCCGTGCCACCAGGATGCAAGCGCTCATGCGATCGAGCGGTCGGCGTGCTCGAGATGCCGGCGGTCTTTCAAGATGACACATGGTTCACCTGCGGTGATCACCTCAGGCTCGCTCCGCCTGAAGCCAGCCGCTCCTAGACACGAGAAACCTACCCGATAGAGCATGATCACTCCACATCGGCTGACCACGAACGACTCGACCGATCATGCTGATCGGTCACGAAAAGGAGAAAGAAGATGAAAGTAGTTCACGGAATGCGACCCGAAGACCCCGAAGCCCCCCATCCCTGAAGCGCAAGAATTCAAGATCTGCCCGATCTGCGGTGCGACCTGCTTCGCTGATATGGAGGTGTGCTTCGGTTGCCTCCATCATTTCGAAGGTGACGGAACTCCGATCATGGATCGAGACCTGACGCATGCGCAGAAAAGACCAGAGATGGATCACGGCGAAAGCGAGAGAGAAACGAGAACCGACGCACGTCCGAGCGAGCCATTCACCATGCCCGCGCCAGACGAGTCACTTGAAGAGGAAAGAGCGGGCGAAATTCCTCCCACACCCTTCGATCATATGCGCGACATTCCAGGACTGAAGAAACCGGAAGCAGTGCGACCCTGCTCACCTCGAGCACATTGCGAGAACGCGCAGGATGCGATGACCTCGCATCACATCTGCTCAGACGGAGAAGGCCGACAGTTCGAAGTATCGATCACCGTGAAGTTGCTCTGACAGCCTCCGAGGCACGAACGCCTTCGGAGACGAGCAAGCTCGATCCTTTCTGGAAGGACCTAGCGAACGAAGGACTCGACCGCCGCTTCGATTGCAGGGGTCGACCCTTCGATGACCTCGGTGAAGCGAATGGGCTTCGAATCGAGTTCCGCGAGCCCACGCGGAATGGACGTTCGGCCCGTTTCTTGCGCGATAAGATCGTTGAGCGCACATCCGCTCAACGAAGCGACCTCTGCTGGCAGCTCATCGCTAGGGGCAAGGCCCTTCAACGCCTTGTAGACGCTATCGCCGAACTTCGCCCAATGAGCCGTCGAAGCCACCAGAACAGGATTTTCACCGCGAAGATCCTGCGCCACCTTCATCGCCACCGCAGTATGCGGATCGACGAGATAATCATATTCATCCAGCACCGCTTTGATGGTGCGCAAGCAGGTCTCGCTATCGACCGCATCTGCCTTGAATTCAGCCTGGAGCTTCTCGCGCGTAGCGTCATCGATGCTGAAGACCTTGTTCTCCTTCAAGTCCTTCATCCAGGAAGCGATGGCATCGCTCTTGCGTCCCGAAAGCTCGAAGAGCTGACGTTCGACATTGGAGGAGACGAGGATATCCATGGAAGGAGACGGAGTGAGCACGAACTCGCGGTCGCGAATATCGTAGGTGCCCGTATTGATGAAGTCGGTCAGGACACGGTTCTCGTTGCTCGCGCAGAAGAGCGTCTCGATCGGAGTCCCGAGCTGCTTGGCATACCACGCAGCCAAGATGTTGCCGAAGTTGCCGGTCGGAACGCATACGTCGATGGGGTCGCCCGCTTCGATCTTACCTTGCGCGACCAGCTGACCATACGCGGAAACATAGTAGACAACCTGCGGCAATAAGCGTCCCCAGTTGATGGAATTAGCGCTTGAGAGCGCGACCTTATGATCAGCCATGAGCCCTTCATTGAACGCCGCATCATCGAAGACGTTCTTCGCGCCGGTCTGGCAATCGTCGAAGTTCCCGCTGACCGCCCACACGTTGACGTTATCGCCATCTTGCGTAGCCATCTGCTTGTATTGGATGTCGCTCACACCGCCATCGGGATACATGACCGCGATCTGGATACCATCGATGTCCTTGAATCCCTCGAGCGCCGCCTTGCCCGTATCGCCCGACGTGGCGACCAGGATCAAGAACGTGTTGTCGATCACGCCCTCGCGACGCAATTTCGCAGCGCTCTCGCTGAAGAAATGCGGCAAGCATTGCAATGCCATATCTTTGAATGCGCTCGTGGGGCCATGCCACAGCTCGAGCACATGCGTGTTCTCGTCGAGCGAGGTGATAGGGCAGATCTCTTCGGTATCGAAGGCCGCTCCATAGGTCGCCTGCATCAAACGATCGATGGTCTCGTCATCGAGATCGGTACCGAACGCCTGATAGATCTTCGCGGCGCGTTTCGCATACGGCAGATCGGCCATCGCGACGATCTCGTCGAGCGTGAACGAAGGAAGCGAGAGCGGGACGAACAGACCGCCGCCTTGTGCGAGCCCCTTCACCAGTGCTTCAGTGAACGTGATCGGCTCTTCGACATTTCCACGCGTATCAATATAACGATTGTGCATCATCTGCGTTCCTTCGTAGGGTTTTATTGCAGTTAATCAGTATACTATCAATAATGCTCAATCAGTCCTTTGTTCGAAGCGACGGTCGATCTTCAGGAAAACGGTGTCGATGCGCGCTTCTTGCATGAATCCATATCCGAAAGCGAGTTGTATCGTGGGCAACGAAAAAGTCTCAATGTCTCATGAAGATTATCTTGAAGCGATCGTCATGCTGGGCGGTTCGCCCTCGAACCCCGTTCGTTCGGTCGATGTCGCCACGAAGATGAACGTCTCCAAAGCATCGGTATCGAAGGCCATCGCCAGCTTGAAGACCGCAGGGTTGCTCGACCAGCCATTCTACGGCGATATCACGCTCACGGAAGATGGTTATGCATATGGTTCCGCCGTGCTGAAGCGTCACGAGATGCTCACGCGCTTCCTCGTCAAGAGGATCGGCCTCGATCCTGAGACTGCAGAAGAAGAGGCCTGCCAGATGGAGCACGCCATCAGCGATGAATCGTTCGAGAAATGGCTGGAATACTTCAACGACATCGGTCTTGAAGGCTAGATCGACCATTCAGCCCATTAGGGGCTCTTTCGCTCGCTATTCTTTGGCGGATTCCATCTTCTCGACCAACTGAGCGATGCGCTCGGAATATTCGGGATGCTCGATACCCGCTTCAGCCAGATCCACGATGGGAGCATCGTTCCACAGCGTTTCCAAGCGATAGTATTCACGCGCTTCAGGCTGGAACACATCGATGACGAAGTTGCCGTAGTCGAGCAATTCCCACGTATGATCCTTCGTCTCCTCGCGCGAGAAGGGCTTCTCGCCCGCTTCGATGCGCAGCGCATCTTCCATCGCTTCGAGGATCGCACCGACATGAGGGGTATTGCGCGCGGTGGCGATGACGAAATACTCGGTCACATCCACGAGCTGCCCCACCTCGAGCACCATGATATCGGTCGCTTTGTGTTCATCGGCTGCCCTCGCAGCGATGAGAGCGCACTCGCGAGCAGAAAGCTTCTCGGTCATCGAATAACTCCTTATTCACCATCGCGCTGACGTTCAGCGCAGTAGAAATTCCAAACTTCGACCGCATCGACGTTGAGCGGTCTATTCGAACGCAACAGATAGATGAGGCCTTCGCGCTGTACAGCCAAGAACAGGTCGCGCAGGCCGATCTGACCGATCTGGTCGTACAGATCGCGGTAGACTTGCACGTCATTGCCCGGTTCGAGCTTATCGGCACAGAACACGATCATGTCGAGCGGCGTCATGCGAAGTCCGCCCACGGTATGGCGCTCGATCGCCTGAAAGACCTCTTCCCCGAATTCAGGGAATTCATCTGCGAGCACCGCTGCAGCAGTGGGACCATGCAGAAGCTGTGGCATGTTGATCTGCGTCGGGCCATCGATGTCGAGGTGGTAACGAGCGATACGATCGCGCAGTCGCTTCGGCGAGAGCGCTTTATCCCAATCGTGCAGCAACCCCGCGATGCGCGCGACGCGCGGATCGACCCCATAGGCGAGCGCCATCTTCTCGGCCGTTTCAGCGACCATGACGCTGTGAACGAAACGCGAAGGTTTGACGCGCCTGCGCAGCAGCGCCTTCATGCGCTTGAAATTGGTGTTGCTGAGCGGCTTCTCGACCGAAAGGATGAGACCCTTATCGGTCGGCGCATACGCGTATTCCGAAAGCGCTTCTGGATCGCGTGCGCTGGCGCATTTGAAGGTGTTCGACGCGAGATAGGCCTTGATGTCCTTCTTGTTCGCGTCTTCGATGGCGACCCGTTCTCTGCCCGCACGCTCGGTCGCGATGCCGAGCTGAGCTTCGCGCGCCGCCTGGATGCGCGGGATGGGTTCGGTGGAATGAGGATCGTCTTCAGCATGGATGACGCTCAGGCGTGAACGACCCTTCGGACGTTGCGGTAGCGGCTTCACGGATGCGGGCGCATCGTTCGCTTCGGCGACGTATTCGCCCGAATCTTCATGATAATCGGGCAACGCTTGCTCGCGCGCGTGACGCGCGTGAGAGATATTCTCTGAGTTTTCTTCCCCACCTTCAGCTGATGAAGGATCGAGGGGAGCCAATTCTAAAGAAGCCATCGATCAATCTCCGTAAAGTCCAACAGATTCAATATACTCTAAAACCGCTGGCGGAATAAGATATCTTACCGATCGGTTACCGAGAATTCGCTTGCGAATATCGCTCGAAGAGAGTTCGAAGAGCGGCGCCTCGACGAACAACGTGCGAAACCCTGCCGCACGAAGCTTCTGCCCGACCTGAGGGCTGCGCAGATTCGCGCTGCGAGGACGATTGAGCCCGACGAAGCTCGCCAGCTTGGAGAGCCTGCGCGCATCGCGCCATGTGGGCAACGTCTCGATCGCATCGGCTCCCGCGATGAAATAGAGCTTCACGTTCGCGGGAAAATGATCGCGCAGCGCCTCGAGCGTGTCGACCGTATAGGTGTCTCCCCCGCGATCGACCTCGAGCGTGCTCACGTCGAAATACGGGTTGTCGGCCGTGGCCAGACGGCACATCGCGACGCGATCGGCCGCATCGGTCACCTTCATATGCTTCTTGAAGACGGGATTTCCCGCGGGCATGAACAACACGCCATCCAGCTTGAGCGCATCGCGCGCCTGCTCAGCGCAGACCAGATGCCCCATGTGGATAGGATCGAACGTACCACCCATGATACCGAGACGATAGATGGTATCGGGGTCGTCCTTGCCCAGGTCGTCGAATCGTTCGCTGATGACGGGCACTACGCACGCACCTGGCCTTCGCCTTCGATGATGTACTTGTACGTGGTCAGCGCATCGAGCGCGAATGGACCACGCACGTGCAGCTTCTGGGTCGAGATACCGATCTCGGCACCGAGACCGAATTCGCCCCCATCGGTGAAACGCGTGGAAGCGTTGATATAGACCGCCGCCGCGTCCACCTGACGTGCGAAAGCATGCGCCGCCTGTTCGTCTTCGGCGACGATGGCCTCGGAATGCCGCGTGCCGTAGCGGTTGATGTGCGCGATCGCTTCGTCCAGCCCCTCAACGGTCTTGATGCTGATCTCCATATCGAGGTATTCGGTGGCCCAATCGAGCTCCGTTGCGGCCTCGACGGCGATATCGAGCTGTGCGGCGATCTCTCCCACCAAGCCATCGCCATGGATGCGCACGCCCGCGCCCGCGAGCTGCTGGAGCAGTTCGGGCAAGCATTCACGTGCAATACTACGATCGACCAACACCGATTCGCACGCATTGCACACGCCGATGCGCTGGGTCTTCGCATTCATCACGATAGGATAGGCCTTCGAAAGATCGGCCGATTCGTGGATATAGACGTGACAATTGCCCGTTCCCGTCTCGATGACCGGCACGAGCGAATGCTCGACGCAATGACGGATGAGGCCTTCACCACCACGCGGGATGAGCACGTCGATCAGCTCGCGCAAGGTGAACAGTTCGTCAGTGACCGCACGGTCCGTCGAATCGATGACCACCACGCAATCCTTCGGCAGCCCCACGCCCTCGAGCGCATCGCGCAAGACCGCGCCGAGCGCGACCGCAGAATGTATGGCAAGCGATCCACCGCGCAGCACGCACGCATTGCCCGATTTCACGCAGATGCCCGCCGCATCGACGGTCACGTTCGGGCGCGCTTCGTAGACCATGGCCACCACGCCGAGCGGCACAGTGACGCGCGTGAGCGCGAGCCCGTTATAGAGCACGCGCTCTTCGAGCACCGTACCCGTCGGGTCGGGCAGATCGGCTAACGATTCGAGCGCATCCGCGATAGCTTCGATGCGCCCCCCATCCAGCATGAGGCGATCGAGCAAGCTCTCCTTCGTACCCTTTTCACGCGCAGCCTCCATGTCGCGCACATTCGCACGAAGCACCTCGTCCGTACGTTCGCGCAGCGCGCTAGCCATCGCGAACAGCGCTTCGTTGCGCTTTTCCTCGCTCGCCTGCGAAAGGACGATCGACGCCTGCCGTGCTGCTTGGGCAGCTTGTCTTGCTAAACCGCTCATGAAATCTCGCTTACTCGAAAACCACTAATTCATCTCGATGAACGACGGGATGCTGAGCGAGGTTCTTCAGCAGCTCGTTGCTCTTGATCTCTTTTTGACTACGCCCGCATGCCAGCGCGATCTCGGATGAGGATGCACCCGCCTTGCCACGGGCTACGATATGGCCACCCTCGTCGATGATGTCGATGATGTCTTCGCGCACGAAGCTTCCCTCGACACCGCGCACGCCCACTGCCAGAAGCGACGAACCACGCGAGACGAGCGCTTCATGAGCTCCCGCATCGATGACGACCGAACCTTTCGCCGTATCGCCGAGCGCGATCCACAGCTTCTTGGGGGTGATATCGTGAGCGATCCCCTGCGGCGAGAAGCGCGTACCGACCGCTTCCCCCTCAGCCAGCTGCACGAGGCTTTCCTCGTTGCGCCCCTGGCAGATGACCATATCGATGCCTGCCGCCATGAGGACGCGTGCAGCACGGATCTTCGTGATCATGCCGCCCGATCCGACCGTCGAGCTCGAACCGCCCGCTGCCGCCATGAGCCCGGGCGTGATGGTGGTGACCTCAGGAATGAGCGTCGCAGCCGGGTCCTCGAAAGGATTCGCCGTATAGAGTCCATCGATATCAGAGAAGATGACGCAGAGCTGCGCTTTCACGAGACACGCGACCAAGGCTGCCAGCGTATCGTTATCTCCGAAGCGCAGCTGATCGACCGAGACCGTGTCGTTCTCGTTGATGATCGGGATCACGTTCAGGTCGAGCAAGCGCTCGAGCGTATCGCGCACGTGCAGATACTGCTCGCGATCGGCGGTGATCTGACGTGTGATCAGTACGACGGACGTGAGGATATCGTAAGCCGCGAAGGCCTGCGCGTACGAACTGATGAGGATGTTCGTCCCCACCGAAGCGGCCGCCTGGAGCGAGGGCGTATCACTCGGGCGCTGATCGATGCCGAGCGCCTCGAGGCCGCACGCCACCGCACCGCTCGTCACGATGATGGGCGTCCAACCGCGTTCACGCACCGCGTTCACCTGGGCGGCAAGACCTTCAAGATAGGCGACGTCGAGCCGACCCTCATCGTTCACGAGGGTCGAGGAACCGATCTTGATGACCATTATCTTCTTCTGCTCAAGCGTCATGCGCTCTATCTCCTTGTTCGATCGAACCCCATCGAGCAGCAGCGCTCGCTAAAGATCCAACCCACCGAACATATCCTCGTGCATCTTGGAGGACTCGAATTCGAATTCGTAGCCCAAGATGCGGATCTCATCCCCATCGCGCGCGCCCGCTTTCTCGAGCGCCGCATCGAGGCCGAGCCGCTTGAAACGATGCTGTAAGAACGCGATAGCCTCGTCGTTCTCCCAATCGGTCTGGATGACCATGCGTTCGATCTGCTTGCCGCTCACGCGGAACACGCCATCTGAAAGCTGCGTGATCTCGTACTGCTGACGGCGCTCTTGACGTTTGTGCTCCCAGATCTGGTCGAAATGCTCCTGCGATTCGTATTCCTTGCGCGCTTCTTCGCGCAGCTTCTGCACTTCCCCGCCCGTAGCGGCCATGAGCGCATCGATGCCCTGATTGGTGACCGTGCTGGTGAGGAACAAACGCGGGTTGAGCGGGCTCACCGCGAATTCATCGCCGCCCGCGAGTGCCAGCGAATCGGCCTTCACGACCTCCTGCAAACGCTCGGCTGCCTCTTGTGCGCCCGGCATGTCGATCTTGTTGCCCACGACGATGCAGGGTCGCTCGGCGAGCTCGGGTGCGTAGAGTTCGAGCTCGCGCTTGATGATCTCGTAATCTTCGACCGGATCGCGCCCTTCGAAGCCACCCGAAAGGTCGACCACATGCAAGATGATGGCGCTGCGCTCGATGTGGCGTAGGAATTCATGACCGAGGCCCTTGCCCGCATGCGCTCCTTCGATGAGTCCGGGAACGTCTGCGACCACGTAGCTATAATCCTGGACCTTCACTACCCCGAGGTTGGGAACGAGCGTGGTGAACGGATAGTCTGCGATCTTGGGTTTCGCAGCTGACATGCGCGCGATGAGCGACGACTTGCCCGCCGAGGGCATGCCTACTAACGCCGCGTCGGCCATCAGCTTCATCTCGAGCTCGATCCAGCACTCTTCCGCGGGAACGCCCAGCTCGGCGAAGGCAGGAGCGCGGCGTGTCGGCGTGACGAAGTGAGTATTGCCACGACCGCCTGGACCACCTTCGGCCACGATGACCTCTTCGCCATCGTGCGTCAGGTCCGCCAGGATCTCGCCCGTCTGCTTCGTCTCTTCGAAGTATTCGCGCACCACCGTGCCGACCGGCACCTTCAAGATGAGGTCTTCGCCGTTGGCACCGTGCATCTTCGAACCCTTGCCATGGGTTCCGCGCGTCGCCTTGAAATGGTGCTTGAAGCGATAGTCGATGAGCGTTGAGACGCCAGCGTCCGCGCGTACGATGACATTGCCACCACGGCCGCCATCGCCACCATCGGGACCGCCCTTGGGCACATGGGCTTCGCGGCGAAACGACATGCAGCCTGCGCCGCCGTCGCCCGCTTTTACGTGTATGCGTACTTTATCGATGAACATGATGTTCCATTCTAAACGAAAAGCCCCCTGCGAATGCAGAGGGCTCCAACAATTACCTATGACAGGATTCGTTATGCCTGAGGGCGAACATGAACCTTGCGGCGAACACCCTTGGTGTATTCAACGACACCCTCGCACAGTGCGAACAGCGTATCGTCCTTGCCGCGACCGACATTCTCGCCAGGATGAATGCGGGTGCCACGCTGACGAACCAGGATCACACCAGGACCGACCTGCTCACCAGCGAAACGCTTGCAACCAAGACGCTTCGACTGAGAATCGCGACCATTACGGATGGAACCTTGACCTTTCTTGTGTGCCATTCTATTCCCTCCTTCTTAATTCTTCGCTTTAGCAGAACCGACGGACACGATCTTGACGCGCGTGAGATTCTGACGATGACCACGGGTACGTTTATAGTTCTTACGCTTCTTGAACTTGAAGATGATCTGCTTCTCGCCCTTGAACTGCTCGACGACCTCTGCCTCGACCTTGGTCTTAGCAGCCTTCGCGGGATCTGCGACGACCTTGTCGCCATCGACGACCGCGATCGCAGTGAGCGGAACCTTAGCGCCGACCTCTGCGTCGAGCTTTTCGATATTGAGATAATCTCCGGCAGCGACCTTGTACTGCTTACCACCGGTTTTAACAATTGCGTACATGCATACTCCTATAAATGTGTCAAAACGCAAGCCGTTATCTTATCAGCCCGAGGGGCCTAAGTCAACAAACCCTTGCAGCGTTTACCATTAAAAGTATTCGTTTCGACGTCGCATGGTCTCGAGCACGATCGAGGGAAAAGATGATGCTCGCTGCTTCGCCTGCATCTTCCCTAGCGAAACGCACGACATCCCAAAGTTCCAACAGCCTGGACGCCGATCGGATCGCACGGAAAAGAGCCTTACTATTCTATAGCGACTCGCGCGCACTTGTCATGGATTTTTTCATAGGCGGCGCGATTTCTCACATCAATGTGCTTCTGCCCAATTCGCTCCCTGCGAAACGTCGACCAACAACGGAACGGAGAGATCGACGACCGACTCCATGATGCGCTTGACCATAGCTGAAACGTCCTCGAGCTCGTCTTGCGGGACCGAGAAATCGAGTTCGTCGTGCACTTGCAAGATGAGCTTGGTCTTCGCCCCTTGTGCGATCAGCTCGTCCTGCACCTGACGCATGGCGATCTTGATGATATCGGCCGCGGTCCCCTGCATCGGATGATTCATCGCGGTGCGCTCGCCGAAGCCACGCTGATGCGCATTGCGCGCTTTGAGCTCGGCGATGTAGCGGCGGCGCCCGAAGAGCGTCTCGGCGTAACCGGTGCGCTTCGCCTCCTCGACGACGCGATCGAGGTACGTACGAACACCCTGATAGGCATCGAAGTAGCGGTCGATCATCTCCTTAGCGTCGTAGAGCGGGATATCGAGCGATTGCGACAGACCATAGGCCTGCTGGCCATAGACGATGCCGAAGTTGACGGCTTTCGCACGACTGCGCAGCAGCGGCGTCACCTCTTCGAGCGGCACATCGAAGACGCGGCTCGCCGTCTTGGCATGGAAATCCTCGCCCGAGAGGAACGCGTCGATGAGGTGCTCATCGCCCGAGAGGTGCGCGAGCAAGCGAAGCTCGATCTGCGAATAGTCGGCGGACAGGAAGACCTCGCCCGCCTCGAGCGGCACGAAGCATTCACGGATCTGGCGCCCGAAATCGGTGCGCACGGGGATGTTCTGCAGGTTCGGATCGGATGACGAGAGGCGCCCCGTGGTGGTGACCATCTCGTTGAACGAGGTGTGGATGCGATCGTCGCCTTTGCGCATGCGTGGCAGCGCGTCGATATAGGTCGACTTCACCTTCGCGTATTCGCGGTAATGGAGCACCAATTCAGGAAGTTCATGCACCTTCGCGAGCTCTTTGAGCACCGAAGCGTCCGTCGAATACCCGCGTTGATTCTTCTTGATGGGCGTGAGGCCGATCACCTCGAAGAGGATATGCGCGAGCTGCTTAGGCGAATCGATATTGAATTCCTCACCCGCCAGATCGATGATCTTCGCGCGCAGGACATCCAATTCCTCCTGCGTAGCGATCGCGATACGGTCGAGCGTGGGCATGTCGATCGCAGCACCGATGCGCTCCATGCAGGCGAGCACGCCGATGAGCGGATGATCGATCGTCTCGTAGACCGATGCGACCCCGTCCTCTTCGAGACGCTGTTCGAGAATGCTAGCGAGACGCTCCACGGCCGCTGCCTTCAGAGCAAGATCATCAGCGATAGCTTCCTCTTCAGGCAAGAACGAGCCGCAATAGAGCTCGACTAGCTTCTGGATATCGAAGCCTCCATTCGAAGAATTGACCACGTATGATGCGAGCGCGACATCGAAGCACTCCATCATCATGACGTCGCTGGGTTCGACCAAGGCGGCTTCAGACGTATCGCACGGAAAGACGTGTTCGACCAAGAGCTTGGCGTCGAAGGTGATGAACGAGCCCTTCTTCACGAGACGCGAGAGAGCGCGGGCCGCTTCATCCCCCTGGAAGTAGAGCGTCTTCTCTTCGAAGCGCACGACCAGATGCAGCACGCTTCCGAAAAGGGATCCCTGCTTATCGGCGCCAGCCAGTACGACAGGAGCGCGTTCGTATTCGTCGATCGCGAGCAACTGATCGAGCAGCTCTTGCGCATCCGCGCCTTCTACCAGCGGATGCACCTCGAACGATTCACCCGTTGGCATCGCAGCATCGCTACCGAGCATATCGAGCACCTTGCCCAAGTGCGCCATGAAGCGCACGTTCGTGAACGCTTCGGTGACCACAGCGACATCGAAGCTCGGGAACGAGAGCGCCTCGAGATCGAGTTCGATCGGCGCATCGCGCACGATGGTCGCGACCTGACGCGAGAGGAACGCGTCCTCCTTATGGTTCGTCAGATTCTCGAGCTGCTTGCCCTTGAAGCTGTCAAGATGCGCGTAGATTCCCTCAAGGTCGTCGAATTCCTGCAACATCGCGGCAGCTTTCTTGTCGCCGATGCCCGGCACGCCAGGGATATTGTCGGACTTATCTCCCTTGAGCCCCAAGAAATCCGTGAACTGGCTCGGTGTGACACCATAGCGCTCTTCCACTTCCGCGGGTCCGTAGATGACCACGTCGGTGATGCCCTTCTTCGTCGTAACGATCTGCGTGAGATCGCTCGCCAACTGATAGGCATCCTTATCGCCGGTCACCAGAAGCGATCGATATCCCAGCTGTTCGTCCTGCGCAGAGATGGTGCCGAGGATGTCGTCACCCTCCCAGCCCTGCATGGCGACCACAGGAATATCCATGGCATGCAGCAGCTCTTCGATAATCGGGAACTGCACGCGCAGCGCGTCGTCCATGGGCGGCCGCTGAGCCTTGTATTGCTCGAGCGCCTCCATGCGAAACGCAGGACGACCCTTATCGAACGCGCACACGATGGCGTCGGGGCGCGCCATCTCGATGAACTTGATGAGCATCGCCATGAAGCCGAACGCGGCGTTGGTCGGCGTTCCGTCAGGCGCTTGCATGGCAGGAGGCACCGCGTGAAAGGCGCGATGCATGAGCGAATTGCCATCGATGATGGCGATAGTCTTGGTCATATCAGGCACTCCAAAGATAGCCGACGCCGCGCACGGTCTCCAAACGCTGAGCCAGATCGGGGCCGAGCTTGGCGCGAACGCGTCTTACATGCACATCGACGGTGCGCGAACCGCCGAAGTAGTCGAAACCCCACACACGACGAAGCAACGCATCGCGCGAATACGTGCGTCCTGGATGCGTGACCAGGAATGCGAGCAGGGCATATTCCAAATAGGTGAAATCGATCGGATCGCCATTCACCGTGACCTGGTAGGTAGCCAGGTTGATGGTCATCGCGTCGATCGAGATGAAATCGCTCGTAGAGCTTTCATTGCCAGGCCAGAGCAACTGACGGATGCGCAGCGCGCATTCATCAGCGCTCGCACCATGCACGACGAAATCGCTCTTCAGACGCACGGGCAGGCGCAATCCCTGCAGCATCTCTTCCTTCACGATGATGAGGATCGAACCGCCTCCGTCTTGGACCATCAGATCCTCCACGGCCGCGATCGACTGGCTCGGGTCGCTGCTCGCTTCGAAGATGATGAGATCGCAGCTGGGGTGCTCGTGCAAGAGCTTCTTGAACTGCAGCGACGAACCCGCCACCACGTTGACGTCCATGCTGGAGAGCACTGCCTGGAACTTATGGGCGTTATCGAGGCTATCCGCGACGAAAATGACGCTCTTTCTCTGCATCACGGACCTCCTACAGCACAGCCAGGTAATGATCGAGCTCCCAAGCTGAGACGCTCTTCTGATAGCTATCCCATTCCGCGCGCTTCGCATCCACCAAATAAGTATGGATGTGCTCGCCCAAGACCTCTTTCATAAGATCGGACTGCGCGAAGAGTTCGACCGCCTCGCCCAACGTTGCGGGCATCGTGCGGATGCCGCGCTCCTTCGACTCCTGACGAGAGCAGTTGAACAGATTCGGATCCTCCATCGGCGGTTCGAGCGGCAGTTCATCGTGAATGCCGCGAAGTCCCGCCGCCAAGATGACCGAGAACGCAAGATAAGGGTTGCACGAAGGGTCGGGGTTGCGCAGTTCGACGCGGCACGCCTCTTCCTTGTTGGGCTTATAGCCAGGGATGCGCACGAGCGTGCAGCGATTCGAACGCGCCCACGTGATCTGCGTCGGTGCTTCCCCACCCGGCACCAAGCGCTTGTAGGAATTCACCGTCGGATTCGTGATGAGCGCGAACTCGGGCGCATACTTCAAAAGGCCCGCGATGTAATGTTTGGCGATCTTCGAGAGGTTGTAGCCATCGGGGTCGTTCTTATCGAAGAAGACGTTATTGCCGCCTTCGTCGAACAGACTCTGGTGAATGTGCATGCCCGAACCAGGCTGGTCAGCCATGGGCTTTGGCATGAAAGAGGCATAGTGACCGTATTTCATGGCGATCTCTTTGACCGTGAGCTTGTAGGTCATCACGTTGTCCGCCATGGTGAACGCATCAGCGAAACGCAGGTCGATCTCCTGCTGCGACGGGCCGTTCTCGTGGTGAGAGTATTCGACCGGGATGCCCAGCTTCTCGAGCGTGAGGATGGTATCGCGACGCAGGTCGCTCGCGTAATCGAGCGAGGTGAGGTCGAAATAGCCACCGGTATCGAGCACCTCGAGCCCATCACGGTCCTTGAAGTAGTAATACTCGATCTCGGGGCCGACGTTCATCATGTAACCCAGCTGTTCGGCCTCGGCCACTACGCGCGCCAACACCGCGCGCGAATCGCCATCGTAGATGCGCCCTTCGGGCGTGCGGATCGCACAGAACATGCGCGCAACCGCGTTCTCCGCAGGACGCCACGGCAGGATCTGGAACGTGGAAGCATCCGGGAATGCGAGCATGTCGGATTCGTGGTTGAGCGAGAAGCCTTGCACGCAGCTCGCGTCGAAGCCCATGCCCTCCTCGAAAGCGTTCTCGAGCTCGCTTGGAATGACAGCGAACGACTTCATGTTGCCGAGCACGTCGCAGAACCAGAACCGCACGAAATGAACGTCGCGGCTCTTGATCGTCTTGAGCACGAAATCTTGGTCGGGGCTCATCACCATGCCACATCTTCCTTCCCGCATACGCGATGCGTCGATACCTCGTTTCATTATACGGGGCTTCGAAGAGCGGCGGTGTTACAGATTTGTTTCTGGTGCTGTTACGACTTGTCCATCTTGCGCGCCGCATAGCTGCAAGCGCTCTGTACGATCTGAACGATCACGATCAAGATGATGACGGTGGCGATCATGACATCGTCCTGATAGCGCTGATAACCATAGCGGATCGCGATATCGCCCAGACCGCCTGCGCCGACCGTACCCGCCATCGCGGAGTAACCCAGGATGGTGATGAAGACGATCGCGAAGCCACGGACGAGCGAAGGCATGGCTTCGCGCAGGAACACCTTATAGACGATCTGCCACGTGTTCGCACCGAAGCTCTGCGCCGCTTCGACCAGGCCGCCATCCACTTCTTCTATGGACTGTTCGACCATGCGCGCGATGAAGGGCGCGGCCGAGACCACTAGAGGGACGATAGCGCCCGGCACGCCGAGCGAGGTGCCGACGACGAAGCGCGTGAACGGAATGAGCGCGACGAGCAGGATGATGAACGGGATCGAACGACCGATGTTGATGATCCAGCCCAGCACCATGTTCAGGATGCGGTGAGGCATGAGGCCCTTCGGGCTCGTGAGCACGCACAGAACGCCCAGCGGAATGCCGATCACGTACGCGAAGAACGTCGCGATGACGGTCATGAGGATCGTGTCCCACGTGCCTTGAGCGAGCAGCGATCCGTAAGAATCGAAGAAAGAAACGAGCGCTTCCATGGTCTATGCCCTCTTTCCTAGAAGCTGACGTGTCGCGTCGCTCTGCGGATTCGCGAACACTTCTTCAGTGAAGCCCATCTCGACGATCTGGCCTTCGTCGATGACCGCGATGGTGTCGCAGACCATCTCGGCGACGAGCAACGAATGCGTGATGAGCACGATCGTGACGCCCAACTCTTCGTTGATATCCTTGAGCAGACGAAGGATCGACTGCGTGGTCATGGTATCGAGCGCGCTGGTCGCCTCGTCGCAGAGCATGATGGACGGGTTGTTGATGAGCGCACGCGCGATCGCGACGCGCTGCTGCTGGCCACCCGAGAGCTGCGAAGGATACTTATTCGCCTTATCGGCCAGACCGACCAGCTCGAGCAGTTCCATCGCGCGCTTCTTCGCTTCCGCCTTGTTGTAGCCCTTATGCAGTTCGAGCGGGAACATGACGTTGCGCAGCACGGTGCGCTGCTGGAAGAGCGAGAAGTTCTGGAAGATCATCCCTACGCTCGCGCGGAATTCCAAGAGTTCCTTGCCGGAAAGATCCGTGATGTCGCGGCCATCGATGATGATCTCGCCCGATGTGGGGCGCTCGAGCAGATTGATGCAACGCACCAGTGTCGACTTGCCGGCACCCGATTGCCCGATGATGCCGAAGATGGAGCCATCTTCGATGGTGAGATTGATGTCCTTCAGGGCATGATGCGCTTCATCATGCTTATCCCCCGTATAGGTCTTATATAAGTGTTCGATCTGAATCATGCGGATCCTACGATGCTTCTGGTGGTGTTCGATACGTACGCGCCGTAAGGGAAACAGCGCGCGATATTCAACTATAGTTCAAGAAAAACCGAAATGGGCACATGAAGATGCGTGAAATGACCGTGGAGGTATACGTTAATGATATAGCTGGTAATAACCATTGCCTGGAGCGAGCAGCGAGCTGGCGAACGGATCGCCCTCCACGAACGCGCGCGGCCATTTGAAATGCAGATAGGCACGCTCCTGCTCGAGACGGATGCGACGCGCTTCGGAAAGATGCTCATCCTTGATGGTATTCTCGAAATGATAGAGCTCGACGCTCGGGTCGTAGACCACGAGATAGCCTGCCTTGATGACCTTCAGGCAGAAATCGGTGTCGGAGAAATCGAGCTTGAAACGCTCGTCGTAACCTTCCACCTCATCGAAGACGCAGCGCTTGATGAGCTGACATGCCTTCGAAACGGCTGAGACATCGTTGGTGCAGGTGATGCGTTTCATATATCCTGCGGCCGAACGAGGAAGATCGGTCCCGATGCCCACCGAACCCGCCGCCGAGCCGACCGTGATGCCTGCGCTCGCGATGGTGTCATCAGCGAACAACAGCTTGCCTCCCACCACTCCGACGTCCGCGCGATGGCAGATCGACACCATGCGTCCGACGAGATCGTCGCAGACCACTTCCGTGTTCGCGTCGAGCAGGAGCAGATAATCGCTCTCCGTATCGCGCACCGCTTCGTTCACGCAGGCAGCATAGCCCTGGCGCTCGCTCTTCTGGATGAGTTCGATCTGCTCATGCTGGCCTTGCAAGCGCCCATAGCACGTGAACATCTCCGCAGACGAACTACCATCATCGACGATGCGCACCTGCAGATTCGGATAGGGGCTCTTCTCGAACAGGCTCTCAACGCATGCTTCGAGCAAATACGGATGCTCGTGATTGACGATGACCACCAAGACCGAAGGCAGCTCTTCGGGGAGCGCGTAGTTGCAGCGATAGACCTGCTCATGGATATCCGAGAGCACGGTCGCTTCGATACCGACGCGTTTCAGGTGGTTCGCCACCGCTCGCCTGCCCCCGCGGAAATCCTCCTCCTTCGCTTCGATGCGCGCCTGTTCGTCGAGCAGTTCGGCACTGGGCGCAGCTTGCACGTGGTAGAGGATCTGATCGATGCGTTCGGCATGGCCTACCTGCTCGAATGCCTTGAAGAGCAGATCGTAGAGCAGCGCTTCGGCCACGAAACCATGCTGTTCGCGCACGTGCGCGACGAGGCTTCGGTCGAAGACGATGAACGGACCCATGTAGTCGTACGAAAGGAGCAGATCAGGCGAGTAGATGGGCTTGCAGGCAAGGCCGCCCAGTCGTCCATCCGCGAAGATGAGATCATGGTGCGCATAGATGATGTGCGCCTGTTCGCGATCGGGATAGGCAGCGGCCTCGTTGATGCGGCGCACCACCTCGAAGAGCGCTTCGGGGGCGAGCACGATATCGGGCGTGAGCAGCGCGCAATGGTCTCCCCGCGCCTGGTCGAGCCCCGCTGCGAACACCTCGTCGAAGCCGAGCGTCTCGTCGACCTTCACGCGCGTCAAGCTTTCAGGGCCCTTCAGTCCGCGCACCATCGCCTCGAATTCCGCATCTCCGTAATATTGGTCGACCACCACCACTTCGAAGACGTTATAGGTCTGAGAAGCGAGCGCGGTGAAGCATTGTGCGATGCGGTCCTTGTCTCCGATCGAGAGCGGCATGATCAGCGAGATGAGCGGCTCATGCGAGAACGTCAAGCGTCGCTGCTCCGCAAGATCGGCGAGGGTCGCGCTGTGGAGCAGGTACCACTGGTCGTAGGCGGGATCCTTCGCTGCATCGTCGGTCTTATGCGCGAAGCGCGCCTTGAGCGGTTCGTAGGTCTCGTCGCAGAACATCGCGAAGCCTTCAGGAACGACGCCGAGCGCGTCGGAAGCGCTCACGCAGAAATCCTTATCATCGCGCGGAACGCGTACCGAAAAGCCCACGTTGATGCGGCTTTCATCGCCGAAGCGCCGTGCGGGCTTCACCTCTTCGAAGAGCGGATAGACGGGCAGATCGCGATCCTTGCCGTGCGCGTCCATGAACCGCACCTCGACATCCGCCCCCTCGATCTGCGGAAGATCGACGAGCATCTTCACCACGATCTCGTCCTTGTCGTCGATGGCGGCGATGAAGCTCGTGTTCATGCGGTCGGAATAGTATTCGCGCTCGATATCGAACATCTGCGTGATGAGCTCGTTCTTTACGACCGAGTTGATGCGCGTGCGCCATGAGAGCATGTTCGTCTCGATCGTAAGATGAGCGCGTCCGAGCGGCGCATCGGCGCTGCGGTATTCGACGAATTCGAGCATGATCTCTCGTTCGTCGAAGTGCGGCAGGATGACCGCGAAATTCGCTTCTGATTGTCCGTCGAGCGAATCGAACGAGAGCAGATGCGACGGAATGACCGTGCCATCCTTGAGACGCGCTTCGAGCATGACGATGGCGTGCGGAGAAAGGCGTTCGATGGCGACCTGCACGTAGATCTTGCCATCGCCCTGACACATGCTCTCGATGCGAACGTTCATGCTAGCCTTCCCTGAGCGCGAAATAAGAGCTATTGGGATCGAAGCTCGGACTGTAGAAGCCATCGCCCTTCACGAAATAGACAGGCCACAAGTACTGGAGGAGCGCCGCCTCGCGCTTTCGCTTGGTGAGGAACGCCTGGGAATAGTTGCGCAGGCGGTTGACCGAACGGAAATGCGTGAGCGTGACATACGGAGTATAGACGGTATAGAAGCCGAGCTCGAGCGCTTTCAAGCAGAAGTCGACATCCGAATAGGCGATGGAGAATTCCTCGGTGAATCCGCCTACCTGGTCGAAGACCTTGCGCGAAACGAGCATGCAATCTCCCGAGACCGCCGAGACGTTATGCGACACCACGCAACGATCGAGATACCCGCGCCATCCCGAGAGCATGAAGCGCGAGAGCGGCGTGATTATGTGCTGACCGCCCACCACGAGACCACCATGTTCGATCGTGCCGTCCAAGAAGAGCTTCTGCGGGCCGACGATGCCGACACGTTCATCCTGAAAATAGCCCAGCATGATCTGGATCGCATCGGGCGTGAGGATGCGCGTGTCGTCGGTCATGAAGAAGTAATAATCGCTCTCGATCAGCGAGACCGCGAAGTTCGCGAGCCGCGCATGGTTGAACTCCCCTGTCCATTGCAACGTCGAGAACGTTGCGAAGCGCTCGGAAAGATGGGCATAGCATCGCTTGGCATCTTCGGTGGTGCTTCCTGTATCGACCACCACGACCTCGAAGTTCGCATAATTGAGCTGCTGATAGATGTTCTTGACGCATCGCTCGACCTGATCGGCGTTGTTCTCCGAGTTGATGACGATGGTGACCTTGGGCGTCTCGACCAGCACGTGGCGGATGCGATACCGGAAAGGCATGTCGAGACTGAGCACTTCTCCGCTCATCCCCACGCGCTTGCAGTGAGCGACGAGCGCCTTCCTGCCTGCTTCCTGGTCGCGATCGACATAAGCCTGATCGGGCTTCATCTCCGACGCGAAGCGACGATGGCAGATGACGCGCGCGATATGGCACACCTTGCGCGCCTGCTCCGACGCGCGCAGGTTGAGATCGTAGGCGAGCGCCCCTTCGAAGGCAGGATCGAGCAGGCCGATCTTCTCGAGCAACTGCTCGCTATAGACGACGAAGCTACCGAAGTAGTTGAACGAGCGCAAGAATTCAGGTGAATAATCGGGACGGAGCACGGGGTGCGAGTGATATCCCTGCACATCGACCGTGTCGGAATCGCAGTAGATGACATCGCAGGTGGGAAAAGCGTTGATGGTGCGTACACACTCGAAGAGCGCATTGGACGCAAGGAGGTCATGCACGGAAAGGCATCCCACGTATTCTCCCTCGGCCGCATAGATGGCCGTATTGATCTTTTCGGTGCGCGAGAGATTCGGATCGACGTCGACCAGATACATGCGATCGTCCTGGAAGACTTCGAGCAGAGATGTAGCAGAAGTATCTTCCCCGGTCACATCGACCAGGATGAGCTCCCACTTCCCGTAGCTCTGCGTGAGCAGCGCGTTCATCACATCATGGATATGGTGATGCTGCGCATCGTCCAAGATGCACACGATGCTGATGAGCGGTTCATGTTCGAAGCGCACCGACACCTGCTCGAACAACGTCGGCAGGTCAGCACGCTGGTGTTCTTGATACCACTGATCGTAGCGGGGGTCGTGATACGCGGTACGAGTCTGCTCGGCGAACGCTTCGAGCAGTGTCTCGAGACTCTTCTGGCCGAGCATCGCGAAACCCGGAGCGATAGTACCGACCGTATCGGTAGCGCAGATGCACACCTCGCTGCTCGACTTGGGCAACGCGACTGAAAGCTCCAAATGGCGACGTTCGAGCGAACCGAAATCCTCGCCATGAGTGACGCTATCTTCGATCACGTCGAAATCGAGGTCGATCGGCCTTCCGTATCCATCCAGGAAATCGAACTCTATCGAGCTTTCCGCGTGATAGGGCATATCGACCGCAGCGCTGACGAGCACTTTCTTGTCCTCTTCGATGGCGCGCAGGAAGGAGATCTGGATGCGGTCGTGCACGAAACTCTTGCTCATCTGCTCGAGCGCTTCGCTCTGGAACATGCCTCGACGGATATCGAGACGACTGCGCCATCTGAACGCATCGACATCCAGGCTGTTCACGCAGAAGGATTGCGTCTTTCCCTCCGCATTGATGGCACGGAATTCCAACACCCAACGCTTCACGTTGAACCAGGGCAGCACCACGACGAAGAAGCGCACCGCTGGCGAATTCTTCGCATGTCGACTCGCAAGGATATCGTCACGCACCGCGAGCGCCGTATCGAACAGCGCGTGCTCCATCGCGAGCAGATCGGTCTCGTTGACGAAAGGGAATACGTCAGAAGGAATGCGGGAGCCATTCTCGGTCGATGCGGTGAGGACGACGGGCAGCCCCTCGTCGTAGTCCGTGATCTCGGAGAGAACATAGGCTTTATCACCTGAACGGCGCATCAATTTGAAAGTTACGTTCACGCCATCTCTCCTACTCTTTTCAGGACTCGACCGTACCCCTATTCTAGTGCTTTTGGCCTAGTGCTTCTCCAAGAAGATCTTTCGTGTGACAAAGTTCCAGATTGCCACCAAAAACGTGACGATGAACTTCGCGATGCGATAGTCGACGAACCAGATGCTCACGAACAACCACATGAGCGCGTCGTTCAAGATCAGACCGATGATGGACAGCACGACGAAGATGATGAATTCGCGGCGTCGAGAGAGGTCATCACGCCGCTCGAACACATAGCGCATGGAGGCGACGTAGTTGAAGATGACCGATACGATGAACGAGATGGTGTTCGAGATGAGATACGGGACGCCGAAGAATTCGGTGAGGGCGACCATGAGGCCGTAGTCGATGAGGAACGCGATGACACCCACGATGCCGAACTTCATGAATTGAGCGATGAGTTTCTTCAAGCTCGTTTCCCCACCATAATAAAAACGAACCATGACTGGTTCGTAGGGATCATATGGTGCCCCCAACGGGAATCGAACCCGTGTTTCCGCCTTGAAAGGGCGGCGTCCTAACCGCTAGACGATGGGGACAACGCTACTGCAAAACACAGCCTGGTTATTATCACAAAGCTCATCTGCTTTTGCAAGTATCCATCGGCGAATTTTTTCTGTACGACGCGAACGCGGAGCGCGATTCCTATCGCAGAAGATTTTGCCCCCTCGCCCGAACGGTAGAAGACCCCGCGCAGTTTGCAACGTAAAGTAGAACCGTAATCTTTCAACCCAAAGAAACGAGAGGCATGAGAATAGCAGTAGCCAGTGAAGGTCTGGACGTGAGCACGCACTTCAGCTCATGCACCAACTTCAATTTCTACAAAGTAGAGAATGGTGAACTGGTCGACTCGCGCAATTTGCCCAGCCAGGAGCATCTATGCGGGTCGCAGGCTAACTTCTTACGCCAGATCGAAGTCCGCGTGCTCGTTTGCGGCGCTATCTCCGAACGCGATATCGAGATCATGAACAAAGCGGGCATCACCGTGGTTACGGGCGCTTCCGGCAACGCCTTGCAAGCAGCCGATGCCTACCTACACGATCGCCTTCCTAACGTTACGGCCTGCGCGGTCTAGCGCCTCTTCGCAAAAAAGAATTCCCTCTATCTTCCCCGCCAAGGCTTCGTACCTTGGTTTTTTTGCGTCTGAGAGCACCACGCCTCAAGAGCGCAAAAAAGCTGCGAGCCCGTCGCGCTCTCGCACGAACAGGCCCGCAGCTTCTTGCGCATCCGGGTCATGGATGCCTTATCTCACTGAAGGAGTCTTACGGTACCGTGATCTCGCGGCCCTGGAAGATGTAGCCCATGGCACCATCATGCTTCTCGCATTCGCGAGCGATGGTGATGCGCTGGACGGTCGGTGCGCCCTCTTCGAGCCACATAGCGCGGCAGTCGCGGTACAGACGCTCGGTCGGACCGTAGGGAGAATCCTCGAAGTAGCCGTCGCCACCGAAGATCTCGAGCATCTCGTCAGAAACGAGACGAACGGTGTCGATGGAGAAGAGCTTGCAGATAGCCGCCTTCTCGTCGATGTACTCGTTGTAGGGATCGAAATCGAAAGTGGTCGCGAAATCGTAGATGGTACAACGCAGAGCGTGGATCATCATCTGCATATTCGCGATCTTCATCTTGATCGCCTGACGCTTGATGATCGGTTTGCCGAAGGTGACGCGATCGTGAGCGCGCTTGAGCGAGATCTCGAGCATGCGCTGAGCCATACCGAGGTTAGAGCATGCGATGTGAACACGGGAAACGGAGAGCGAATGGATAGCGACTTCCATGCCCTGGCCCACTTCGCCGAGCAGATATTCTGGATCGAGCTCGAGGTTGGTGAACTTGAGACCTGCATGGCCTGCACCGCGGCAACCCATCATATGAGGCATCGGAACGAGTTCGAAACCAGGAGCATCAACGGGAACGAAGAATGCGGAAAGACGGGTATCCTTGTCATCCTCAGGATTGGTGACCGCGATGACATACGTATAGTCGGAGCAGTCGGTATGAGAGATGAGCCACTTCTCACCGTTCAGGATCCACTTGCCCTTCTCTTCATCCCATACAGCCGTGGTGTGAAGGTCAGCGCCAGTGCCGCCCGTCTGCTCGGTGATGGCGAAGTTGCAGTAGATGGTCTTGTCCTGGAACTTGTCCATGAGCTTCTCTTTGAGCTCAGGCTTGCCATAGTCTTCGAGGATGCGCCAGTTCATATCGGCTGCATGATGAAGATGCATGCGCATGCCGCCAGGACCACGAGAGAACTCTTCCTGAACGCGCAGGATCTCGAGCTCGTTAAGATTCCATCCGCCATACTCTGCAGGAAGGAAGAAGCGATACAGATCGTTCTCTTTCGCGAGTTCATAGAACTCGTCGGGGAACTTGTTCGTCACTTCGATCTCTTTCTGCATCTCCTCGAAAGGCCCCTCGACCAGATCGCGGATCTGCGTGAGATACGCATCGAATTGCTCGTCGGTGATAGTTGCATTTGGATTCATTGATACCCCCATATCATTGGATGAACTGCCCTTATTGTGAACTCGTTCAGTATCGAATACAAATCAGAAAAGCATTGCATATCAGCGATGAATCTATAGGCGTAGGCTATAGGTCCGCTACGAACATGAATGAATCCAACAAGGAACGCGACATTTGGATCGTACTGTAAAGAATCGCGCGAAAAGCTTTTTTGAAACGTTTCGGTTACTCTCAGCTGACCCCGTAAGACCCGAAAGCGTCAACCGATACCATTGAAAGATGATGTTGGTTCGCGATGACGAAGGAGGGGCTATGATCCACCGCGCTCTTGGCTACCTTTCGGTCATCTTCGCCATCTTCAAACGCGACCTTCTGCGCATCGTGCGCAACCCCGTCGCGCTCATCCTCATCATCGGCGCCTGCGCGCTGCCCTCCGCCTATGCGTGGTATTGCACGGCGACGAACTGGGACCCTTACCAGAGCACGCAAGGCATTCGCATCGCGGTCTCCAATGAAGACGAAGGCGCCTCAACGCCAGAGACCGGCCAGATCAACATCGGCGACGAAGTGGTCGACGAACTCAAGAACAATCACGAGCTTGGATGGACCTTCTACGACTCCTCGGACGAAGCGCTACAGAGCGTGTATGCAGGCGAATGCTATGCGGCTATCATTATCCCGAGCGATTTCAGTGCCGATTTCACGAGCATCCTCTCGGGCGATTTCCACGAGCCCCAGATCGACTACTACCTGAACGAGAAGATATCGGCAGCTGCGCCCGACTTCACTAATGAAGGCGCCCAAGCGATCCAGGACGAGATCGACGAGAACTTCGTGAACACCGTTTCCCAGACGGTCTTCAGTATCACCCAGAAATACGGCAAGGATACCGAAGCGAAAGCGGATGATGCCGAAAGCAGCTTGACGCAGGGCGTCGAGCTCGCCACCGCCGCCATAGCCGATGCGAAGGGCTCTCTTTCGAACACCAAACCCGCGCTGGATGGCATGATCGATGCAGCGAACAAGGCTGATGGGACGCTCTCCGAGATGAAAGAGACGCTGCCCACCATGAACGAAACGCTCGACCAGGCGCACTCCACCCTTGAAGAAGCGCGCACCAGCGCTATCGATTACAGCAACGAACTGCAGAGCGCGCTCGACAAGAGCGCGGTCGACATCGGCAGAGCTTCGTCAGAGGCCTCCACCTCGCTTTCAAAAGCATCGGTCCAGCTCTCGCAAGTGCACGGTGAGACCACTGCCGCGCTCGCACGCGCTCGCGCCATCGTCGCGCAGAACGATGTGCTCATCAACTCGCTCGAATCGATGAGCACATCGAATGCGGATATCGCATCCACCATCGCCGACCTGCGAGCAGCGAATTCACGACTCGATACCACCATCACCGCCCTCGAAGGAGCTAACAACGCCCTCGATGGCTCGCTTCAGAGCATCGGTAGTCTTGTCGGTACCATGAACGACGAGGCGAGCAAAGGCTCGAGCGATCTTGCTACCACGTCAGCCAAGATCCGCAGCGAGGTCATGCCCGCCATCACTTCGAGCCTCGATCATTATGCCGATGCGCTCGGGGCGCTCTCGGGTCTTACCATCGCGCTCGAAACGAGCGTCGACCAGGCACGAAGCGCGCTGCAAGGCCTCTCGTCATCGCTCGCTCGATCGCGCGATGCGGCTTCTGATGCGGAAACTTCGCTCTCCGCCATCCAATCTCGCCTCGAGAACACCCTGAACGACTTGAAGGGTCTCGCCTCCTCTTCCACCGTTGGCAAGCTCAACGAATTCCTGAAGATCGACCCCGACCAGGCAGCTTCTTTCATCTCGGCACCCGTGAAGCTCGAGACCAACAACGTCTATCCCGTGAAGAACTACGGCAGCGGTGTTGTCGCCTTCTTCACCAGCGTTGCACTCTGGGTGGCTGGCTTCGTCTTCATCGACCTGCTGAAGATGCGCGTTCGTAAGGATGATCTGCCGCCTTTCACGCAGCGCCAAGCCTATTTCGGACGCTGGATGCTGTTCATGTTCCTCGGCATCTTCCCGCCGCTCATCTGCTGCATCGGCGACCTTATCATGGGCATCCAATGCGTGAACCCGGCTGCGTTCATCTTCGCGGGCCTGGTGTCGGGACTCGTATACGTCAACCTCATCTACGCGTTCGCACAAGCCTTCCGCTATATCGGCAAAGGACTCGTGGTGCTCTTCCTCATCATCCAGATTCCCGGCTCATCAGGCCTCTACCCCATCGAGATGATGCCCGACTTCTATCAGATCCTGCACCCCTTGCTCCCCTTCACCTACACCATCGATGCCTTCCGTGAATCCATCGGCGGCTTCTATGGCATGAACTACTGGATCGATCTGGCGATCCTCGTGCTGGTCTTCGTCCCGATCGGCTTATTCGTCGGGCTCGTGCTGGGCAAATGGGCCTCGAATCTCACGCTCTTGCTCGATCGCGAGATCGGTCGCACAGGGCTCTTCGATGGCGAGCAAGCCCCGCAGGAGATGAAGCTTCGCCTCTCGACCCTCCTCAGGGCACTGCTGCACTCGCCCGAATATCGCGCGGATCTGGCCGAGCGCGTCAAACGTTTCGAGGTGCGCTTCCCGAAACTGCGTGCGATCGGGTGGTTCGCACTAGCAGCTCAATTCCTCATCACGTTCGCCATCATGATCCTGCTCCAAGCCGACGTGAACACCAAGCTCTTTCTCCTTATGGCGATGGTCGTGGGTATCATCGTGGTGGACACGTACCTGATCGTGATCGTATACATGAAGACCAGCCTCTCTTCTCAGCTTTCGCTCGCCAATCTCTCGAGCGAGGAGTTGACCGAGCAAGCCAAACAGCGCATCAAGGCCCGCAAGCCCAAGGCACTCTCCACTTTGCTCGATAAGAAGGGAGATGATCGCTCATGAAGATGATCTCTGCCGTCTTCCTCGACAACCTCAAGCGCCTGAAGGGCAACATCATCGCGATCGTGATCGCCTGCGGCCTCGTATTGCTGCCTGCGCTCTACGTGTGGTTCAGCCTGCTGGCGTTCTGGGATCCTGAAGATAATACGGGTAACGTCGATGTCGCCGTAGCGAACTGCGATGCGGGCTATCAGTCCGATCTGATACCGACGCGCATCGACGCAGGAGCCCAAGTGGTGGATGAGCTGCGCGCAAACGACAAGTTCCACTGGGTCTTCGTGGACGAAGACCAGGCCATCGAAGGTGTGAAGTCGGGCGAATACTACGCAGCCATCGTCATCCCTGAAGATTTCTCGAAGGACATGGTCTCGGTCTTCTCGGATACGGTGGAGAATCCCACCATCCAGTATTACGTGAACGAGAAGGAGAACCCGATCGCGCCGCACCTCACCTCGATCGGCGCTACCACCATCCAGAACGACATCGACCAGACCTTCAGTCAGACGGTCACCGACATCGCGCTGTCCACCAACTCGAATCTCACGCAGTTCCTGAACGGCGAGGGCATCTCCGCTTACGCACACACGCTCGTGAATCACCTCGATTCCGCGATCGACGAGATGACCATGGACGCGAGCCAGGTGCGCGCATTCTCTGCGCTCTTACAGCAATCACAAACGCTCATCGAGACCGCTTCGAATGCACTCGGAAGCACAGGTGAGATAACGGACAAGGTCTCACCGCTCGTTGACGATACGAAGAGCGGACTCGATGAAGCGCTGCAGGGCGCCGATGGCTTCGCTGCGCTTGCCTCAGAGGCGATCGGTCAAGCCCGCACTGCGCTCTCGAAGATCGAATCGTCCGCTAACAGCGCCTTCGATACGCTCGAGAAGGACCCGGGCGCCATCACCACCACGCTCGATGCGCTGCGCGGCGACCTCGACCAGACGAAGAACGCATACGAACAGGCGCGTTCTGCTGTAGCTGCGCTCGACCCGAACAGCACCGTCATCCCCGTCATCGATTCCATCATCACCGAGATCGATGCACTCGATCAGAACATCGGCTCCCTCTCCAACGAGATCGCGACGGGCACGACCGATATCGCATCAGCCCGCTCGAAGATCGCTTCGGTAGTGGACGAAGCGACCAGCGCGCTCGACGAAGCACAGTCGACCTACGAGAATAAGCTGGAAGCTCAAGCGAACAGCCTTCGCTCCTCGCTCGATAGTCTTGGTAGCAGCGCAGAGAGCATCGCCAGCGAACTCGATCAGACCGCAGAGACGCTCGCGAATTCATCCCAGCCGCTGGTCGAGAGCATCGCAGAGGTGCGCAGCGCGCTCGATGAGACCGCGAACTTGCTGGAAGGATCGGCAGCTTCGCTCGCTACTTCACGCGACGAGCTCGCAAAAGCGATCTCCTCGAACGACCTTGCGGAAGTGCGCCGCATCATCAGCGACGATCCCACCACGCTCGCCCATACGCTCACCGCACCGACCAAGCTCGAAAAGCACGCGGTCTATGGCGTGGCGAATTACGGGTCAGCGATGAGCCCGTTCTACACCTCGCTCGGGCTCTTCATCGGAGCGATCTTCTTGGTCATCATCTTGAAGGTGAAGCTAACGCCCGAACGGCGCGAGAAGCTCGGCGACCCGAAACCGTATCAGGAATACTTCGGCAACCTCGCTTTCTTCTTGCTCATCGCGCTCGCACAAGCAGTGCTCGTTTGCACGGGCAACCTCTTCTTCCTCGGCGTGCAGTGCGACAGCATCGCGCTCTACTACCTGACCGGCCTCGCCTGTTCGTTCGTGTTCACGAATCTCATCTACGCGCTCGTGGTCGCGTTCGGCGATATCGGCAAAGCGCTCGCGGTCATCCTGCTCGTAGCCCAAGTCGCGGGCAGCGGAGGCGAACTGCCCATCCAGCTTTCCGCACAGATCTTCCAGGACATCTACCCGTGGCTGCCCTTCACGCACTCGATGAATCTCTTCCAAGGAGCGATCGCGGGCGTCTACGGCAACCAATACCTCATCTCGATGGCGTGTCTCTTGGCATTCGTCATACCGGCACTCATTTTGGGGCTCGTACTGCGTCGTCCGATCATGAAGCTCAACGACTTCATCGACGAGCAGCTTGCCAAGACCGGCGTGCTGTGATGCGCGCGCTAATAGTGGTAGCGTTTGCGATACCTCACCAAGAAGAAGACCGTGAGGATGAGCGCTGCCACTTCCGCGACGATGATCGCTGACCAGATACCATTGATGCCGAAGAAGATCGGCAGCAGCATGACCGTCGATGTTTCCAAGACCAGTGTGCGGATGAACGCGATGAGCGCCGATACCTTGCCGTTGTTGAGCGCGGTGAAGAACGCCGAACCGTAGATGTTGAATCCGCAGAATAAGAACGACAGCGCATAGATGCGAAAGCCATGCACCGTGAGCGCCACGAGCGCCGCATCGTAGCCGACGAACAGCGACACCAGACTCTGCGCGAACGTCTGAGAGAGCACCACCATGACGACGCTCGCCACGCCGATGATGATGAGACTCTTCACCAGCAGGTTCTTCATCTCATAATGATGTTGAGCTCCGTAATGATAGCTCACGATCGGACCGGTTCCCATGGCATAACCGAAGAAGATCGCCGTGAAGATGAAGTTCACGTACATGATCACGCCATACGCCGCCACTCCTTCGGTGCCAACGAAGACCATCAGCTGATAGTTGTACAGCGTCGCGACGATGGATGCCGCGACCTCGGTCATCAACTCCGACGAACCGTTCACGCACGTCTTACCGAGCGCACGGAAGTCGACGAGCGGGCGCGCGAAACGAAGGCGCGCGGTGGTGCTGCGAAAGAAGTAGAACACGGGAATGACCGCAGCGATCACCTGTCCAATCAGGGTCGCCCAAGCAGCGCCTGCGATGCCCCAGCCGAACAGCGCGATGAAAAAGTAATCGAGCACGATGTTCGTAACGCCCGCTACCGTCATCACCACAAGACCGACATGGGGCTTCTCGGCCGCGATGAAGAAGCTTTGGAAGATGTTCGCGAGCATATAGACCGGTATCGCGAGCGCGAGGATCCGCCCATAGATCATCGCGAGCTCCATGAGCTCGCCGGTTGCCCCGAGCGCACTCAAGAACAGCGGCAGCACCGCAAGGACGATGATGGCGAATGCGATACCGCCCACCAGACCGCTCACGATGATGAACGAAAAGAGCCTGTTCGCGCGCGCCTCATCGCCCTCGCCCATCGTTTTGGCGACGAGCGCTGCGCCACCGGTACCCAGCATGAAACCGACCGCAGCGAACGCTGCCGCCAGCGGAAAGATGAGATTGACCGCTGCGAGCGCGGCCGTGCCGACGAGGTTCGACACGAAGAGACCGTCCACCACGCTGTAGATGGAGGTGAAGATCATCATCGCGATGGAGGGTAGCGCGAAGCGGATCAGTCTCCCATAGGTGAAATGATCGGAAAGCTTGATCGCCATCGGTCATCACGCCTCTTCAAGGGAAAGTTCTTCGACCTGATCGCGAAACGCATATGCAAGGCGCATGGCAAGATCGCAATAGTGCTGCTGCTCTTCACTGCTCATCGCCTCGAACGCACGCTTTTCCGCCTGCACGATGGGAACGATGCGCGCCTCCACGTACTGCTTTCCTGCAGGCGTCAGATAGAGCGCGACCGCACGACCATGACCGCTCTCTTTGCGCAGCAGCCCTTCGGCTACAAGCTTATCGACAGCAGAATGAACCGTCTGCTTGGGCAGATATGACGTGTCGCAGATCTCCTTCTGCAAGCATCCCTCACCCAGGTAGTTGACGCTGTAGAGCACGTCGAACACGCTTCCCGAAAGACCCATGCGCGTAGCGGCATCGCGATAGAGCTGATTGAAGATCTGGTCGACGCGTAAGAAATCCACGAAGACGCTATTGTTGTCCTTCATGACCATGTGAGCATACCGCCCTCTCGTATTAGTCCGATTTCGTACTCAAAGATGATAGAAGAAGATCGAGTCCGATTTCAGACTAATATGATGCTTCATGAAGTCTTCACAAGAACGCAGGATGAACGTGGCGTCCTTTGCGTGCGAACAGAGAACGAAACCATCCGCGAACATGCGCAGAACAACCTGACGGTCGCGGCTTCATATGAATCTTGAAGGAACGTCAGTCGACGAAAACGGTTCCTTTACCCGCTTCCTTCGCAGCGTAGAGCGCACTGTCGGCGCGCTGCACGAGCGGATCGATGGGATTCGGAACGCAGGATGAGAACGCGATGCCCGCGGTGCCGTAGATCTGCCACGGTTCGCCCGGTTCGCTCGAACGCGCAGCGAACAACTCGAGCGCGTGCTGCGCACGTTCGCGCACCACTTCCACGCTCTCGACATCGAACATAGCGACCACGAATTCATCGCCGCCCCAACGGATGACCAGGCTGTCGGGAAACACTTCCGAGAGCACATCCGCGACCAGGATCAGCACATGATCGCCGATGGCATGACCCATCGTATCGTTCACGCGCTTGAAATCGTCCAGGTCGAAGATGGCGATGGCCACCGAGAGCGACTCATCGTAATCATCCAGATGCTCGTAGAAGTAGCGACGATTGAAAAGACCGGTCAGATAGTCCGTTCGAGCGTTCAGCAAAGCCTGCTGTTCGAGCTCGCGCTGGGCGGTCATATCGCTATAGATGCGCACCTGGCCGGTCGAGTTGCCGAATACGTCCAGGATGGGCGCCTTGCGCATGTACATGAGACGCTGCACTCCACCACGATCGAGGAATAGCTCCGCGCTCTCATATTCCTCGCGGATGCGCGCGAGCTCTTCCCCGAAGGCGATCTTGCGCCAAGCGGAGAAATTCATACCCACCGTATCTTCGCGCTTCTGCTGGAAGTACTCTTCGGTGGTCGAATTGATGTTGGTGATGGTCTCGTCGTTATCTTCGACGATGACCGCGAGCGGCAGCGAATCGAGCAACAAGCTATTTTCGAAGCGTAGATTGTCGAGTTCGGTGATATCGTTCGCAGTACCGATGGTGCCCATGACCGAGCCGTCTTCATCGTAGAGCGGCGTCTTGTAGGTGATAAGCATGCGCTTGCCGCGATCGGTGATGACCTGCTCTTCGAATTCGCGCGTTTCGCCTGCGAGGATGGCTTGCTGTTCGCTTTCGGCGCACACCGCAGCGCTTTCGGTATCCTCGGGCGGCAGACCCCAGATGTAGTTGTGCCCTTGGCCAACCACATCTTCCTTGGGCTTGTTCACGACCGAACAGAAGAAATCGTTCACCTTCATATGCGTGCCATCGACACGCTTGACCCACACCATCGAAGGCATGGAATCGATGAGCGTATTGAAATAGTTTTCGGAGAGCAGCAGGTCGGAACGCGTTTGCGCGGCACGTTGGAGCGCCTCGAACTGAAAGCTCGCCTCCGCTTCCGTGAGCGGTGCGGTCCAAAGATGCGTGATAGTGGCAAGATCAGCTTCCCCCCACGCAGCCGACTGTTCCTTCGTCGCGATGGCCACCACCGCACGAAAACGATCTTCGTGATTCTCGGTGAACCGTGCGACGAGATCGCTCAAGTCGCGCGCGGGCATGAGAGCGGAATCCTGCGTCCGTTGCCAGGTGGAAGCATCGATGATGGCGATATCGCATTTCGTGAAAGCCGCTTCGTCGAAAGCAGGGAATGCGACCACCTCGTGCGTGAAACAGCGGAAAGGAGTCTTGTTACGGATCGCCTGCGTGACCTCATCAGTGGTCCCGAAGAGCGCGATGTGCAATGTTTTGTGATACATAAGACCCCCTTCGTATCCGTATATTCTAGCGCATTCCTGGGACTATGAGAACACTATGAGATAACATTCGCTCGATGCACGCTCGTTCATCACGATACAGCCATGAAAGATCTTCGCGCTCCCACATCGCAGCATGAGGCGTGCTAGAGTGATCCTATGATGAAGGAGATCGCACAGCATATCGAACATGACATCGAGCCCGTCTTCGACCGGCGCAGTCGCGTGCTCATGCTGGGCACGATGCCCTCGCCGAAGTCGCGCGAACAGGGGTTCTTCTATGGTCATCCCCAGAACCGATTCTGGAAGGTCTTGGCAGCAGTGTTCGACACGCCTGTTCCTGAGGGCATTCCCGAAAAGACCACGTTTCTGCTCGAACACCATATCGCGCTCTGGGATGTGCTCGCATCATGCGAGATAACGGGCGCGAGCGATGCGAGCATTCGCGATCCGAAGCCCAATGACCTGCGCTTCATCCTCGACCACGCGCCCATCGAACGCATCTTCTGCACGGGTGCGAAAGCCGCACAGCTCTACCGAAAGCTCTGCGAACCTGCCCTCGGCATCCCCTGCGTCCAGCTCCCCTCCACCAGTCCCGCGAACGCTGCCATGCGCCTGCCCGATCTGGTCGAAGCTTACCGAACCGCACTTCTCCCCTTCGTGTCCTAGCAAGATCGTTCGGATCCCGTCATGATGATCTCCATATCACCGAGCTTGCCCTAGAGTGCGAGCGAAGCATGAACCATATTTCCATCGAGCTCTCGATGCGCTTGACTTAAAGTTAGGTTGAAGTAAGAGAATAGGAAAGCGCAACAAGAACATATGCTGCGAAGCTCGACGAGCGAACGAACAGCCATCCCGCAACGAAGCATACGAGGTGATCCCTATGGCAGTGAAACAGACCGCAGGTCGCGATCAGTTGGGAGATTTCGCTCCCGAATTCGCACACTTGAACGATGATATCCTCTTCGGCGAAGTGTGGAGCCGCGAGGATGAGCTCTCGTTACGCGACCGCAGCCTCATCACCGTGGTCGCGCTCATGGCGCAAGGTCTTACTGATTCTTCATTCGAGCATCATCTGCAGAATGCGAAGAACAACGGCATCACGAAAAGCGAGATCGCCGAGATCCTCACGCATGCCGCGTTCTATGCAGGCTGGCCGAAAGCGTGGGCGGCATTCCGCCTCGCTACCAGCGTGTGGGCAGAAGATCCCGATGCGACCGACGATGCGATGGCGGCCTACGCACGCACCATCATGTTCCCTATCGGCGATCCCAATACCGCTTTCGCGCAGTACTTCATCGGCAACAGCTACCTGGCACCCGTATCGACCGAGCAGGTGCCGTTCTTCAACGTCACGTTCGAGCCGCGCTGCCGCAATAATTGGCATGTCCATCACGCCACTGAAGGCGGTGGCCAGATGCTCGTATGCGTTGGCGGACGCGGTTTGTATCAGGAATGGGGCGAGCCTGCGCAGCTCATGGTTCCGGGCGATGTCGTGCATATTCCCGCGAACGTGAAGCATTGGCATGGTGCTGCAGCGGACAGCTGGTTCTCGCATCTCGCCTTCGAGATCCCCGGCACCGATACCTCGAACGAATGGCTCGAGTCGGTCGATGACGTGCACTACGACGCGCTCTAGAGTGGATCGTTCATCCTTTACGAGAAAGGGCACCTACGGGTGCTCTTTTTTAGTTGTGGTGTGCGAGCGTGGCGAGCAGTGTGACCTGGTCATCTGAGTCGTTCAAGCAAGGAACGTAAACGAGATCATCCGATCTCGCCTCGGGATAGTGCTGGAAGAACGCCTGCTTCAACTCGACCTCGATATCGTAAAGCGTCTCCAAGCAATCGATGGAGAAATTCGGCGCGACGACGAACAGCCGACCCTCATGGTCGCGCAACTCCTCGATGACCTGCGTCGTAGAAGGCCCGATCCACTTACGACTCTTATCGAAACGACATTGAAACCCCACGCGCCACGCGTCCGCGCGCGCACCCACGCCTTCAGCGATGGCCTTACTGCTTTCCATGACGCGATCGGGATACGTATCGCCTGCTTCGATATCCTTGATGGGAATGGAGTGAAAAGCAAGGAGCAGCGTGTCCTCTTCAGGGATGAAGCCCGCTGCCTCGATCGAACGCACGATGGCATTCGTGTAAAGTTCGCTCGTGCAGTAATCTTCGATCATCTCGAGCTGAGGGTTCCACGCGAGTTTCTCGAGCACTGCCGTCACCTTATCCTCCACCACCTTGGTCGTGGAGAACGCGCCTTGCGGATAGAGCGGGATGACGACGAGCTCTTCGCAGCCCTCTGCCTGCATTTCAGTCAAGACCTCTTCGAGCGAAGGCTCGCCATAGCTCATCGCGGAACGCACGAGCACATCCTCGCCCGCGAGCGCATCTTGCAATCTGGTCGTGAGCAGATCCATGATGAGGCTCAAAGGAGAGCCTGACGGCGTCCAGATCCATGCGTATTTCTTCGCCGAAGCGACCGAACGCCTCGGGAGGATGCAGGCGTTCAGAATGAATCTCCAGCAGATCGGGTTGATCGGACAGATGCGAGGGTCGCTCAAGAAATCGCGCAGATATGCGCGCACGGCTTCAGGGGTGGGCGCTGCAGGGCTGCCCGTATTTGCGATGATGATGCCGCGTTTAGCCATAGACCCTCTTCCAAGAACGTACCCTTAGTATACTGCAACGCCCGAAGATGTCGCCATGTGAAGTGGTAGAATAACGCCTACATTTCCACGAGCGGGACGGAGCGACATGCGGCATCTCGGGCAATTCTTCCAAAACAGCGATCGTACGGCGAAAGAACGTCTCATCGCTGCATTCTTCGCGCTCATCGTCTCGCTGTTCTTGATGGGCGGATGCGCAGCCGATGCCCCCGAAGCCGAGAATGCCACTTCGACGATCGCAGACGAGCACGCATCCTCCCCTGCGATCGAGGTCGTTACGTCAGAGGCCGAACGCACGCTCGATCCTGCGGATATCCCCGCTTATGCTGGCGAGGCCTATATCGAGCTGAACGACAACATGCCGCAGTTCACCGTCGATGAACTGGCAGCGCAAGATGGCACTGAAGTGTACGGCGAGCTCGACAGCCTCGGTCGCGCTACTTCAGCCTTCGCAGTGCTGTGCGAGAACACGCGCCCGAAACCGGGCAGTAAGCGCAACACGAACATGCCGAACCCGAGCGGCTGGGTGCAGGCCTACTACCCCGAGATCGGCCTCGACCACCTCTACGAACGCTCGCATCTCATCGCCTATTCTTTGAGCGATGAGGCGGTCAACCCCTGCGATCTGATAACGGGCACCGAACAGCTGAACCAGAAGGTGATGGGCCCATTCGAGCAAGAGATCCGCGATTACCTCGACGAAGAGGATGCGACCCCTGAACACGACAAACACGTGCTCATGCGCGTCACGCCCGATTTCCGGGACGACGAACTGGTGGCGCGCGGCGTTCAGATCGAAGCATTCTCGGTCGACGATGCGGGCGCATCCATCTGCTTCAACGTGTATTGCTATAACGTCCAACCTGGCGTGACGATCGACTATGCGACAGGAGAGAGCAGGCTTGCGGAAACAACAGAGGCATCTCGAACGAGCGAAACGAACACGCAAGGCATTGAACACGCCTATGTGCTCAACACCAACACGAAGAAGTTCCACTACCCCGACTGCCGCTCTGCGACCGAGATAAAAGCGAAGAACCGCAAGGATGTGACCACAAGTCGTGAAAGTCTGATCGGTCAGGGATATCAACCCTGTTCACGCTGCAAACCCTAGGCTAAAGCTCGCGCAACGCCGAGCGAAGGGGCCGGTGCCCCCGAAATGAAACGGGCCGAGCAACAAGCCCGACCCGTCGAAACGTCTTCGCATGTGCGAATGCTAAGCGTTCGCCTTCGCGTTCGCTTTCGATTCGAACTTCGCCTTATCCACGATGAAGCGGGCATGCGTTCCGCGGCCGACGATATCCTTGCCATCGCTCACCTCGACCTCGAACGTGAGCGCACGACCATCCACCTTCGAAAGCGTACTGGTGCAGCGAACCTCCATACCAACGGGCGTAGGAGCATCATGGCTCACGTCGAGATGCGTACCGACCGTGGTCTGACCAGGCTCGAGCTCGTCTTGCACGCTTTGCGCGCACGTGTATTCGATCAAGTTGATCATCGCAGGAGTGGCGAACACTGCCACCGTACCGCTGCCTAATGCCGCAGCAGTATTCTGTTCGGTCACCATCGTCGCTTCGGTATGAACGATGCCAGTCTCTAACATATGAATCCTCCAGACTCGATTCGTCGCTTAGTTAACCTAATGCTACATCAAGGATCATCATGAGCGTGAAGCCGAGCGCAACGCCTATAGTTCCTACATTCGAATGCTTCCCCGCCTGAGTTTCGGGTATGAGCTCTTCGACCACGACATAGATCATCGCCCCTGCCGCGAAAGCCAACACATAGGGCAGAAACGGCGTGACGAGACTGGTGAGCGCGAGCATGAGCAGCGCACCGATGGGCTCGAGCACACCCGAAAGGAAGCCGAAGCCGAACGCTTTCTTCCGCGATAGGCCAGCCGAAACGAGTGGCATGGAGATGATGGCACCTTCCGGGATGTTCTGGATCGCGATGCCGATAGAGAGCGCGACGAGCCCCGCGAGCGCGATGATGCCCTCTCCCGAGAGAAAGCCTGCCAACACGACGCCCACGGCCATGCCTTCGGGCAAGTTGTGGATCGCGACCGCCAAGAAGAGCATCGTCGATTCTTTGAGATTACTGCGGACGCCTTCGGGCTTCTTCGAGTCGAGATGCAAATGAGGCAACAGCGAGTCGATGACGAGTAGCACACCCATACCGCACAGGAAGCCGACCGCCGCAGGGATCCATGCGACGATGCCCTGCTCTCCTGCCATCTCGATAGCAGGGTTGATGAGGCTCCAGACCGATGCGGCGATCATCACGCCCGCCGCGAATCCGACGAGCGCCTTCTGGAACGGGATGCTCATCTGCTTCTTCATGAAGAATGCGAGCGCCGAGCCGACCGTCGTTCCTGCCAACGGCACCGTGAGCGCGACCACTATGCCAAGCGTCACTGGATCCATATTCGCTCGAGCATTCCTTCCTCGAAGCCGTGAAAGTTCTCCTTATCGAACTTCATTCTAGCAAGTCAGAAGGCACGTCGATCGAGCCGAAAGGCAATCGTAAACAAACGTGGCAGATGGTGCCCTGTTCGTACCACACTGCGCGGAACGAGCTTACCGGCGAACGCGAGCAAAAAAGAAGGCCAACGCGCAAGAAGCGGTTGACCTGGCATTTTGATGGTGCCGACAACAGGAATCGAACCCGCAACCCACTGATTACAAATCAGTTGCGCTACCAATTGCGCCATGTCGGCATGTAGGACGCGTAGCATTATAGCATGCTTCGACGACTTTACGAACGCGCAACCCCGGTCCCATCGAAGGCTGGAACGAAGCTTTCGCTGGCGGCCCCGCCCTCCTGCCAAAAATAATCCTCGATCCCCAGTTCATCTGCGAAATCAAGCACACGCTCATAATCCTCATCGGAAACCGCGCGCTCAAGTCCATATGCCGCAAGGTCGAACGCATCATCCACGATGGTGAATTGATTCATGATGCTCATCATCACGCGCGGCCCGAATCGCTCATGCAGCACCTTGAGCGCTGCGAGCGAATCATCCACATAGCCTGGCAGGACCAAGTGGCGTACGATCACACCTTTGCGCAAGTAGCCCGCTTCATCGAACTGCGGCTCACCCACCTGCAGGATCATACGCTCGATCGCACCAAGCGCGACTGCAGGATAATCCTTCGCACGCGAAAGACGCTCGGCGGTCTGTGCGTTCGCGTACTTGAAGTCGACCAGATACACATCCACGAGCCCATCGAGCAGCGCGAGCGTCTCGGCACGCTCGTAGCCGGACGTGTTCCAGGCCACCGGAATATGCAGCTGACCCGATCCGCGCAGCACAGACAGCACCGCTGCGACCGTCGGCGCATAATGGCTCGCGGTCACCAGATTGATGTTCGCTGCATGCTGTTCGTTCTGCAGCTCGAGCATGATCTCGGCCAAACGCTGAGGATCGACCTCGATGCCCTCGCCTTCAGCAAGCCGCTTGTTCTGACAATAGACGCAGCCGAGCGCACAGTGTGCGAAGAAGATCGCTCCACTGCCCCGATCGCCCACCAGGCAAGGCTCTTCCCACCAATGCAGTGCAGCGCGTCCGATCTTCAAGACCTCGCGTGCCCCGCACACGCCCACTCTACGCGTGCGATCGATGTTGCACGCACGCGGGCAGAGCATGCACGCCTCATAGGCGGTGATCCGATCTGATGTCTGATAGGAGAACATGGCTGATATCACGCTCGATACGATCGCACACGGCACCGAAGGCACGAGCGCGAAATTGAAGGATACGTGCGAAAGAGCTTAATTAGAGGAGAAACCGCCGAACGCTTCAGGGAACCCTTCGGTCGCATCGTAGAAATCCACCTCGTCGTCGATCACGTCAAAAGCATGATCGTGTCCGTGGCCGCAGTCGCAGTCGTGATCGTGATGCGCATGCTCTTCGTAGGCTCCTGCTGCACGCGACCAATCGAGTCCGAACTTCTGAGCCGCCTCCTCATCATCGAAGATGAGCGCGAGCGCCGCAGGATTATAAGCCGCACCGCCCACCATCGCCAGCAGTTCCATGAGGCGAAAACCAGCTTCAGCCTGCGGGATGATGTGGTCCTTATCGTCGGCCATCGAGAGCGCCGCCACCAACTCCGCCATGAGGATCTCGACGGTATAGGTGCCCGTGAAATCATGATTGCGGATCGCATCGATATAGGCGATGTTCACCGGAGAGACGCAGCCTGCAACGCTGAGCGTATCGATGACCTCTTCCCAATCGAAGACGACATCCCCGTTCACATAGGTCGCATACGATTCGATGACACCGATGAGCGCTGATGCGCGCTGCAGCGTGGCCATGATCTTAGCGCTCTGGCCACAACCCGCTTCGCCCAGATACAGCACATGGCGCGCGATGGCATGGAGCATGTCGCGCACCGCTTCGAAGCTCTCCTCTTCGCCGCCCACGAACATCAAGAGATTGTCCTTCTCAGCGAAGGCATCCTCTTCGACGATGTTGCGCACCACCAGCGGCGCATCGAGCGTATAGCGGTCGTTCACACGTGCGACCGCATAGAGCTCGCGCGCGAACGTCGGCGTAGTAGGGCTCAGATCGACCAGCACCACATCCTGCTTCGTCTCCTGCAAGAGACCCTGGGTATCGAAATACAGGTCTTCCAGACCCTGCTGCGTTTCATAGTACGTGAAGACCACGTCGGCATCACGAAGCCCGGGAGCCGAAGAGAATCCCCCTTCGACGAGCGACTGAGAGATGCGAGAGCCAATCTCGGTATCTCCTACGAATACGAAATTATTGCATGCCATGAGCCGACCTCTACTCTACGTGCTTACTTGCGGTTTCCCTTGACCTTGTTCGCGATGCGATCGACCACGGAAACGGTCTGGCGGCGATCCTTGCCCCAGAACACGAGCGCGATCATATCCGGACCGACATGACAGCCGATGACCGGACCGATGCTGCACTCGATGACCATCGCATCTTCGTCGACCTTCTCGAACAGCTCGGAGAGGCGTGTCACATCCTTCGGACAATCGGCATTGCCGATGAGCACGGTACCGCCCATGCGTTCATCGCCGCTGTTGCGCTCGAAGTAGTCGATGAGCGCGCGCATGCCCTTCTTGCGACCGCGCGCGACACCCACGAGCGCGAGCGATCCATCGAGGCCGAATCCGAGCAACGGTTTCGCATCGAGCTTCGAGCCTACGATCGCGACCGAGGCAGGAATGCGACCGCCACGATGGAGCGATTCGAGGTCGCTCACCATGAAGTAACCGTGAACGTAATAGAGCGCCTCTTCAGCCCACTGCGCCAATTCCGCTGCGGTCATACCGCCTTGTTGCTGATTGATCGCTTCGTAGACGAGCAGACCTTCTGCTACCGAGGCCAATTTCGTGTCGACCACATGAAGTTCGAATTCAGGATGCTTCTCCCGAACCTGATCGGCAGCCATGCAAGCTGCTTGATACGAACCCGACAGCGCGCTCGAAAATGACAGGAATACAGCAGGTCGCCCCTGTTCATAGGCCCACTCGAACGTCTCGAGGAATTCTCCAGGAGGAACCTGCGACGTGGTAGGCTCGTCTCCCTCACGCATCGATTCGTAGAAATCGTGTGCCGTGATGGACTTGTACATATCGTCCTTATGATTTCCCGAATTGTTGCTATACGAGAAATTGACGATGCGAACATCATCGACATCGACCACGTTCTGCGGAAGGTCGCAACAAGAGTCGATGATCAGAGTGCAATTTGCGGTCATGATGGTAACTTCCTTCTAGTTCGCGCACATGAGCGATTGGGTATTTCCGTTATATTTGTTCTCGATCGGCTCGTTGCATTCGTAGGCGATGCCGACCGCTGGGCCAACATGACAACCCAGAACAGGACTGACCGGCAACACACGAACCGAACGTTCGACCAGTGGCTCGATCACGTTCTTCGCCCACTCGAACGCTGGCGTCTTGTCACCGATGTAATGAACGACCAGGCGCTTCAATCCGCCATATGCGGCGATATCCGCCTCGAGCATCTCGACGATGCGAAGGAGCGCTTTCTTGTGCGAGCGTACCTTAGCGGCTACCTGTGCCGTGCCATCCTTCACCGTGAGGATCGGCGCGATGCGCATGAGATTACCGAGCAGCGCTGCTGCTCCACCGATACGGCCACCCTTCTGCAAGAAAGTGAGGCTTTCAGGCGTGAAGAGAAAACGAGTCGAGGCGATGCCTTTGAGCACCGCTTGCGCTGCCTCTTCCAGCGTAGCACCCGCTGCTACCGCCTCGGCTCCATCGAGCACAGGAAACGCCTCATCGCTGCCGCAGGAAGTGGAGTCGATCATGATGTAGCGAAAGCCGATATTGCGCGATTCGACCGCGCGGGCAGCGCGCAATGCGCCATCATACGTACCTGAAAGCTCGGTCGAGATCCAGATGCCGAGCACTTCATCCCCCGCTTTCGCGTAACCCTCGAACAGCTCTTCGAGAACCGCTTGGGAAGGCTGGCTGGATGTGGGGATGTTATCGATCATGCTGTCGATCTTGCTGTAGAATCCGTCCAGATCCATCTCAGATTCGACGTATTCGACTCCGTCATGATTGACGAAGAGCGAAACGACCTCGATGTTCTTGTCGTCGACGATATCTTGAGGCAACGAAGCAACAGAATCGGTAACAACTCTTATCATTACGAAATTCCTAACATTCGTGCGACCAACTCGTGGCGGCGGTGGAATAAGCTCTGCTCTAATCCTACAGGATATGAATGAGGATTGAGCATGCGCTTCTGGCTTTCATCCAACAGTTCGAGCTGCTGGATGCAGCGAGCGCGCGCCTGCATGGCACTGTCCTTCGGGCGGGATACGACCGACTTGCCCTCCCGAACGATCGACTCGAGCAACGTGGTGTATTCAAGGCCGGAAAGATCCTTCTGACGAATCTCGTCTGCCGGATCGACGATGCGCTCGGAGTGAACGCCGTGATTGATATCGAAGACCATATCTCCTGCCAACATACCGTTCTTATGGAAGTAACGGCGAACATCGAGAACACCAGGCGTGGTGAGCTTGCTCGCCTGGCCGGAAACCTTGATGCATTCCTGCCAGGGCGCTTCCTTGTTATCGCGCTTCGCAGCGAGCTTGTACACGCCACCGAGCGCTGGCTGATCGTATGCGGTGGTGAGCTTGGTACCCACGCCCCACGACGTGACCTGCGCACCCGAGTCCTTGATGGACTTGATGGTGTATTCATCGAGATCGTTCGACAAGACGATGCCCGTATCGGTAAGGCCCGCTGCATCGAGCATCTCACGTGCCTGCTTGGCACGCCACGAAAGGTCGCCCGAGTCGATGCGGATGGCAGCGAGACGTTCGCCCCGCGCCTTCATCTCGAGACCGACCGTGATGGCGTTCTCGATGCCCTGCGTGATGTCATACGTATCGACCAGGAGCACGCAGTTGTTCGGCATCGCCTTCGCATAGGCTCGAAACGCCTCGAGCTCTGAATCGAAGGACATGACCCATGAATGAGCATGCGTACCCGAGACCGGGATATCGAAGAGCTTGCCAGCAAGCACGTTCGAAGTCGAAGCGCAGCCACCCACTACCGCAGCTCGAGATGCGCGCAAGCCACCATCTTCACCTTGGGCGCGGCGCAGACCGAATTCCGCGACGGGCGCGCCTGCCGAAAGGCATACGCGCGCGGCTTTGGTGGCGATGAGCGTCTCGAAGTTCACGCAATTGAGCAGCGCCGTCTCAAGAAGCTGACATTGCAGAACGGGGCCCATGACCCGCAAGAGCGGATCGTTCGGAAACACCACGGTCCCCTCTTTCACCGCATCGATATCGACTTCGAGCTCCATCTCGTGCAAGTAGTCCAGGAACGCTGGCTTGAAGAGCTTGCCACCGCCAGGCGCATCGAGGCTTCCCAAATAGGCGATATCATCTTCGGTGAAGCGGTAATTCTCGATCACGTCGAGCACATGATCCATGCCGCACGCGATCGCGTAACCCCCTTCGAACGGGTTGTTACGGAAGAAGGCGTGAAAACACGCCTCCTCTTCGAGCTTTCCGCACTCCCAGTAGCCCTGGGCCATCGTCAACTGATAAAGATCAGTCAAAAGAGAATAGTTATGATTCTCCACCGTCATGATTCTCTCCCCCTGCGGTGTGACGACGACGGCGCGACTTGCGATGCGTCGACGCCGCGTTCGCTTGACCTTGCGAACTTTGCGAAGACCGATCCTCGTGTTCCTGTCCGTGCAACGAGCTTAGACCAGATGACTTCTGACCAGGTCGCACCTGGCGCTGGTTGTTCTTCGATCGATCGTTTCGCTTGGAATTGTTCTTGTTCTGTCCAGAATTCGAAGCGTTGCGCTTGTTCTGATTGGATTGCTTGTTCGCGCTTCCGCCCTCGGACGAATTGGAACGGCGGTTACGGCGCGAACGCTGCGACGAATCCTTGCCACCGGACTTCGAATCGCCACGTGAAGCGTCGTTCTTGTTCCCCTGTCCGTTCTTCTTGTTCGACTGAGCGTCCTTGCCCGAACGATTGCGACGACGGCGACGCTTCTTGTCGTCCTTATCCGAAGAGAGCTCTTCGCCATTGAGCGAAGCAGCCGGACGGCGAGCCGCGACGATGTCCTCGCCGCTGAAATTCACCACGTCAACGAGTCCTGCCCCGCCCATCGCGTCGAACTGGCTCTTCTGCATGTACTGCTCGAAGACCTCTTCGCTGATCTTGTGCGGACGACGCCCCTGTTCGGGTGCCTCGAAATCTTCCAGCGGAATCTTCAGGACCGTGCCATCTTCGAGCTTGACCGAGATCTGCTCGGAAGGAACGTTGATGTCAGTGACCTTCGCGATACCTTCGGGCGTTTCGATCTTCGCGCCCATCTTCGGTGCGCGCGAATTGAATTCCTTGTACGTTTCGTATTCGTAGCGCAAGCAGCACATGAGCCTGCCGCACACGCCTGATATCTTCTGCGGATTGAGCGAGAGATTCTGCTCTTTCGCCATGCGGATCGACACGGGCGAGAATTCACCGCCGAAGCGCTTGCAGCACAGTTCCTGACCGCAATGACCCAGGCCGCCGATGATGCGCGCGCCATCGCGCACGCCGATCTGGCGCATGTCCACGCGAACATGGAAGTACGAAGCGAGCTTTCGAACCAGCTCGCGGAAATCGACGCGTTCTTCAGCCTCGAAATAGAATACGGCTTTGTCGCCTTCGAAGAGATACTCGACCAATACAGGATGCATGTCCTTGTTGGATTCGAGCACGATCTCTTTGAACGCACCGAGCGCTTCGTCGCTCTTGCGCTCGAGCTCTTTGACCTTCTCCATATCCTCGGGAGTCGCAAGGCGCTCCACCTTCTTGAGCGGAGATTTCAAACTCGCGACCAGATCGTCACTCACTTCGAGCACGTCTGAGGTCGCAACGCCATATTCGAGCCCGCGGCTCGTATTCACGATGCAATCGTCACCTGCATGGATATCTAAATCGGTTGGGTCGAACCACAGTACTTTCGGTCCGACCTGTAGCTTAATGGGAGCCACCCGAACCATAGAAAACCTCTCTTATCGTAAAAAGAAGCGTGTCAAGACACGTTTCTGTAGAAACATTATAGGCGATAGCGTTATCGCATCGATACGTCTCGTTGATCGCACGTACCAAGCCCGCTTCGCTCGTGCGCTGAGCGGCAAGTTCAAGATCGCCCAACACATCAATATTAACAACCTGCTCGGGTGCCTGAGATTTAATCATCAAAACGTCACGCAACCACGAGCGGATGATCGAATTCACTTGCGCGAGCGACTCCAGGCTCGTCTTCGTCAGCACGCGCTTGTTGCGCGCCTCGATCTGCTTGAGCGCTGCCTTGGAAAGGAAATCTTCAGACTCGTTGAGCTCTGCCGCCTGCTGGCTCTGCACGACATCCACCCACGCCTTAGCGCTCTGCACCAGTTCAGCTGCATATTCGAGCACATCGCGCTCGTCCGAGAGCGGCAGCAGCGCCATGATCTCCAAGATGCGCTTGCGAAAACCGATCTTGTCGGGACTCTTGCAAAAGCCCATGGCCTTGGTGACCGAACCATTGCACGCCTCGATGGCGATGCGCGCTTGTTCAGCGGAAACGCCCGTATGCTGCGAGATGATGCCCGCCGCTTCGCTCGTGGGAATATGGCGGAAGGGCACGACCTGACAACGCGAGACGATAGTGGGCAGCACCGCATCCTTCGTACGACCAAGCAGGATGAAGATCACGTTCTCGGGCGGCTCTTCGAGCGTCTTCAAGAATGCGTTCGCCGGCTGGATACCCAGAAGATCGGCGCGATCGATGATGTAGATCTTGCGCGAAGCTTGGATGGGTGCCAGGTTCGCATCCGCCACCACTTCGCGGATCTGATCGACCAGATAACCATGCGCACCCTCCGGCTCGATGAAATGAATATCGGGGTGATTGCGCCTGGCCGCGCGCTTGCAGTGCTCGCACGTCATGCAACCCTGATCGGGGCAGATGAGCGCTTGCGCGAACGCATAGGCAGCAGAGGTCTTGTTGGAACCAGGAGGTCCGGTGAACAGATACGCATGGCTCGACCTGCCCGTCCGCAGGGTCGCACGCAAATAATCTCGTACCTGAGGCTGACCGAAGATACTTTCGAAGACATCGGCCACCCGCATCAGCCTTTCGCAAGGTCGATATGCGCTTTCGCGCTAGTATCGCGTTGCAGGATCGGATCGAAGAAGCCCTCGTTCCACACGAACGAGCCTTCATCCCATCCGAAGATGTCGGCGAGCTCGGTGAAGATGGCGCGAGCGGTATCGTCCTTCGCACCTGAAGAATTGACCACACGGATGCGCTCAGGATTCTCTGCTGCGATGGCGAGGAACCCATTGTTCACGCGCGCATGGAAGCTGCTGCCCGCCTGTTCAAGTCGATCGGCCTCTCCGTGGTGCGTAGCTCGTTCGAGGCCTTCTTCGGCCGAAGAACCCGTCGTGAGCAAGATGGTGCGACACGGATGAACGCCCTGGCAAGCGAAGCTGTTCGCCTGACGAACGAACGCCATGGGCAATCCGCGACCGAACACCTGGTAGGCGATGGTGGAATCGTAGAAACGATCGAGCAGGACGACCGCCCCACGCGCGAGCGCAGGGATGATGACCTCGCGGATGATCTGAGCGCGCGCAGCTTCGTAGATGAGCAATTCCGTCTCGTCGCACATATTCGCGTTCTGCGGATCGAGCACGATGTTGCGCAATTCTTCACCGATGTTCGTTCCACCAGGTTCGCGCAGACAGATGACCTCGTAGCCCATCGCGCGCAAAGAATTCGCGAGGAAGGTGATGTGCGTGGTCTTACCAGCCCCTTCGCCACCTTCGAAGGTGATGAAGATGCCTGCACCGCTCTTCTGTTCTTCTTGTTGCGTCACGCCAACCTCACTCATCCAGCGAATAGATATCCTGGCCGAGCGTGTCGATGCCAACGAAGACGGGCAGATCGACCACTTCGATGCGCCTGAGCGCTTCGGTGCCCAGGTCGTCGTAGGCGAGCGTTTCGTCAGCCACGACGCATTTCGCCAAGAAAGCGGCCGCTCCGCCGGTCGCGATGAAATAGACCGACGAATAATCGATGCACGCCTGCTTCACTTCGTCACTACGATCGCCCTTACCGATGGTACCCGTGAGCCCCATGGACATGAGCAGCGGTGCGGCGAAATCCATGCGCGAAGACGTGGTAGGACCGATAGCGCCGAACGGACGACCCGCCTTGGGAGGCGTGGGGCCCGCATAGAAGATGACCTGACCAGCGAGACCGTAAGGCAAGGTCTTGAGCCTTCCCTCTCGGATCTCGTCGAGCAAACGAATGTGCCCCGCATCGCGCAGGGTATAGACCGGCCCGCTCAAAAGACATGCATCGCCTGCGCGCAAAGAACGCGCATCGGCTTTGCTCAAGGGGAGTTGGATGTGCTTATAGTTCAACGGTGAGCCTCCTCATTGCAGAACAGCCCATATTGACCGCAACGGGCAGCGCAGCGATGTGGCAGGGAGCCGTTTTCACGCGCACGCCCAAAGCCGTGGTATCGCCACCGAGACCACCCGCACCGATACCGGTCGCGTTGACCGCTTCGAGCAGCTCCTGCTCGAACGCCGCGACCTCAGGATCGGGAGCAGGGATGTTGAGCGGACGCATGAGCGCGAGCTTCGCAAGGCCTGCCACCTTGTCGAACGTGGTGCCGACGCCCACGCCGATGACGAGCGGAGGGCAGGCGTTGGCCGCCTTCTCTTCAACGCATGCCAGCACGGTATCGATGACGCCCTGCTTGCCCGCATTCGGAGTGAGCATGACCACACGGCTCGCGTTATCCGAGCCGCCGCCTTTCAGCATGATGTGCAGACGCGCAACGCCCGGTTCATCAACCAGGCGCAATTCGCAGAACGCGGGAGTATTGTCGCCTGTGTTCGTACGATCGAACAATGCATCGCGCACGACCGATTTGCGCAGCTTCGAATTGATGAAGCCTGCTGCCACCGATTGATCGACCTTGGAGAATACGTTCGCATTCAAACCGATATCGGGGCCGACCTCCAGACAGCACCATACGGTGCCGGTATCCTGACAGATGGGCACATGATCTTCGCTCGCGATCTGAGCGTTCAGCACCAGCTGATCGAGCACGATCTTCGCGCGTTCGTGCGTTTCACGATCGCGCGCGGCGATGAGCGCCTCCAAGATATCGGGAGGCAGCACATTGGCGAGGCGTGGAATGGATACGAGCAACGCATCGGAAATGGTATTTGAGGATAGAACCTGCATGACAGACCAACTAACTTCGAGGATCCACTAGGCGGGAAGGTTCTCGAGACCCTTCTTCACGCTCGCGGCGGATTCATGGAGCGCCGCCATCTCTTCATCGGTGAGCTCGAATTCAACGATCTCTTCAACGCCATTCTTGCCCAAACGCGTGGGGATGTTCATGTACAGATCGTTGAGACCGTATTCGCCATCGATGTAAGCGCACACGCTCAGCACTTCTTTGGAATCGGTGATGATAGCCTCGACCATCTTGGCGATGGAAGCACCAGGAGCATAATAAGCAGAACCCGTCTTGAGGTGCGCCACCACTTCAGCACCACCCTTCACGCAGCGCTGGACCACTTCGGCGACCTCTTCTTCGCTCATCAGCTCGGTGATGGGACGACCAGCCACCGTGGTGTAGCGCGGCCAGCAGACCATGCCTTCGCCGTGCGCGCCTAGCGCCCACGCGGTGACATCGGCCGGATCGCAGCCGAGCTTCTCGCAGACCGCAAAGGAAAGACGCGATGAATCGAGCACACCGCCCATGCCCATCAGACGATTGCTGGGCAGACCGGACTTCTTGTAAGCAAGATAGGTCATGACGTCGAGCGGATTGGTGACGCAGATGTAGATGGCGTTAGGAGAATGCTTCGTGGCCTCGTCGATGACCGAGGACATGATGCCCGAATTCACGCCGAGCAGATCCTCGCGCGTCATGCCGGGCTTGCGTGCGATGCCTGCGGTGATGACCACGATGTCGGAATCGGCCGTAGGAGCATAATCGTTCGTGCCGGTAACGGTGACAGTGAACTTCTCGACCGAGCGCATGTGCATCATGTCGAGCGCCTTGCCCTGCGGCAGGCCTTCCGCGACATCCACCAGCACCACATCTGCCAGATTCTTGCTGGCGATGATATGAGCAGCGGTCGCTCCGACGTTTCCTGCACCGACGATGGTTACTTTAGCCACGATTCCCTCCTGAGTTCATATGCGAAGCACGACCAGTGAAGACCCTTTCGAGCGCGGGCGTGCTTGAATGTTCGATCGCATGCGCGCGTGCGCAGACATGCATGATTTCATTATCCCCTATTTTATAGGCGAACAACCCCGCAAGAAAGAACTTTACGAGGTTGTTCGCATTTTTCGAGTCATATTCGATCGGGAAATGTGAGAGCAAAGCGACGAACGCTCACACGAAGAGCGCCGCTATTTCTTAGCAGCAGCTTTCTTCTTGCTCGTACTCGTCTTCTTACCTGCAGCTTTACCCTTGCCCTTCGTGGCCTTCTTCTCTTTCGAGGGACAGCTGAAATTCGGGCAGAGCTTCCAAGGACCGCGCGCGGTGGTGACGATGACCATGGGCGCGCCGCAGTCCTCGCACGTCTCTTCGGTCGCCGTGAGCGCGCCATATTGCGGCAACGGATAGCCCGTCTGGCATTCGTCGTAGTTCTCGCAGCGAATGAAGCGCTTCAGAGTGCGCGGATTCTTATGCGCGATCAGCTTCTTGGTGAGGCCCTTTTCAGCGCACGTCGGACACGTGCCCACTTCCAGATCGGGCTCTTTGTTCGTCTCGCATTCAGGATCGATGCACAGCGTACGGGGCTTCGAGCGGAACGCCGTCACTTTGATCTGAGGCATGCCGCAAGTCGGGCACTTCTCTTCGAGCGCCTCGATCTTGCCCTTCGGCAGCGGATAGGTGACATCGCAATCGGGCCAACCCGCGCATCCGATGAACATCGAACGCGTCTTCTGCGAGGTGCGCAGCTGCAGATCCTTGCCGCACTTCGGGCAGGGGCCGACATACGCATCCGCCGCTACCGCATCAGCCAGCGCGTCGGAGATCTCTTCCTGATGGGGCAGCAGATTCTCGAGCTCTTGGGAGAGCAGGTCGCGCGAGTGACGTACGACTTCGACCTTCTGGCTGTCGCCCGCTGCGATCGAGGACATCTCCTCTTCCAAATTCGCCGTCATGTCCGATGAGGTGATGTGTGGCGCGAACTTGTCGAGCGCATCGATGACCGCGATGCCGAGCTGCGAGGGCTCGATCGGGTCGTTCTGCACGTACTTCACCGTGTAGAGGCGCTCGATGATGGAGTGGCGGGTCGACTTGGTGCCAAGACCGAGCTTCTCCATCTCCTGAATGAGCTTGCCCTGCGAATAGCGCGCGGGCGGCTCGGTCTGCTTGTGCGTCTTGGTGGCGCCCAAGAAATCGATCGTCTGCCCCTCTTCGAGCGCAGGCAGCTGCTCATCCTTCTTGAGACCGTAGGGGTAGATCGCACGGAAGCCAGGCTTGACCAGCACGTCACCCTTCGCTGCGAACGGCTCGCCGTTCACGTCGAGCGTGACCTTCGTACCCTCGATGACCGCGGGCTCGGAAAGCGTCGCCATGAAGCGGCGTGCGATCAGGTTGTAAAGCTTGTATTCCGCAGGCGGCAGGTCGTCCGGTGTCGCCAGATTGGTCGGATGGATAGGCGGATGGTCGGTCGTCTCGGTCTTGCCGCGGGTCGCGACCAGCTTGTCCTGCTTCAACAAATCCTGCGCGAACGGACGATACGCAGGGTTCTCGCCGATGCGCTTCACGATGCCGCGCAGATCGAGCGAGGACGGATAGACCGTGTTGTCGACGCGAGGATACGAGATATAGCCATCCATGTAGAGGCTCTCAGCCAAGCGCATGGTGCGCGCCGGCGTTATGCCCTCGGCGCTGGCCGCGGCCATGAGCGATGTCGTATTGAACGGCGCGGGAGCAGCCTGCTTGCGCTGTTTCTTCTCGATGGAGGCGACCCGTGCGCTAGTAGCGCCGATCACGTGCTCCATCGCCTGATCAGCTTCGGCTTCCACCTTGAAGCGTGCCGTGGCATGATTCGCAACGAACTCGAGATCCGCGTCGCGGAAATCGCCCTTGATGACCCAATAATCTTCGGGAACGAACGCCATGCGTTCGCGTTCGCGCGCCACGATGAGCGCCAGCGTCGGCGTCTGCACGCGGCCCGAAGAACGCACGTTACCGTATCCCGCGAACTTCACGAGCGTGAGATAGCGCGTCAGCACCGCGCCCCAGATCAGGTCGATATCCTGGCGCGACGCACCCGCCTGCGCCAGATCGACATCGAGCTCGACCAAGTTGGTGAACGCGCGCGTGATCTCTTCTTTGGTGATCGCGGAATAGCGCGCACGACTGACCGGTGCGGTATCGTTCACTTCACGGATGCACATGAGCGCATCCGAGCCGATCAGTTCACCTTCGCGATCGAAGTCCGTCGCGATCACGATCGAGTCGGCCTTCTTCGCCAGGTTCTTCAGCGAACGGATGATGTCCTTTTCCTTCGGGAGCTTCTCGATAGGCGCATAGATGAGATACGGAAGCGCATCCATCTTCCATGCGTTGAGCTCGACCCCATCAGGAACGAATGGTTTCTTCTTCTTGAATGGTGGTTTAGGTAGTTCAGCAGGCAGGTCAGCAGGGATCATCTCACCATTGGCATCGACCCCGATCCAGCCACCACGTTTCTTATAAGTGAGCGCGGGCACGAAGTTCGGCTCGAGAATATGTCCTCGCAGACCGATGGTGATCCATTCCTCGCCGTCACGCTCGAAACGATAGACGGGTGTCGAATACACCTTATCCGCTGTCGGCTTTCCAACGCCGAGCAGCTCAGCGATCTTCTGCGCCGCGATGTTCTTCTCAGTTACGACCAGTTTCACACGAAGCCCCTTCCCTAGATTTTACGTGCGTGGGGATGACTCGCGCTCTGCGCAGCGCCTGCCGCATAGGGCGCAAGTACGATTCGTAAGGATACACGAAACGGATTGCTCTGCCTAGAATCAGCCCGCGAAGTTCAATTCTTTCGCGCAATTACCCCGAACGCTTGGGAGGGACGTGATCGAAGTCGCTAATCGCGCACGACACGTGGATAGGGATCGCCGCAGGTCATCTTGCCTTCCGGGCAAGCACCGCGCACGCAACCTGCGCCGGCGTCCATGAAGATGTACGGAGCCGTTGGACGAACGAGCTCCAACATGCGATGCGCGAGCTCGCGAATCTCCCACTGAGCACGATTACAGCAACGCAGTTCGAAGAAATGCAACAGTTCGCGAATGTTCATCGTGATGACGATCTTGCTCTCTGCGGCGTTCGGCAGGATGTAGCGCGCATCTTCAGCAGGGATGCCTGCTTCGAGCATGGTCTCGTACGCGGACAGGATCGTATCGACCGCCTTGTCGAATACTTCGTTCATCTCGGCGTTCTCCGCGACCGTATCCGGCTTGACGATGCCGACACCTTCAGTGAACTTCACGTAGCGCTGAGACTGCTGATTGAAGCTCGCCAGGCGATGACGCACGAGCTGATGCGTGAGCGCGCGCGACACGCCATCCACCGCGAAGGTGTAGCTGACGTGTTCGAGCGTCGAGAAGTGGCCCGACTTCATGATGGTGGAGAGCACGCTCTTCACGCGCTCGGGAGGCATGGTCTCCATGAGCTCTTTCGCGCCCACGGGAGCATAGCAAAGGCGTGCGGCCGTCGCGACGGCGCGCTCGGGATCTTCAGGATACTGGAGCAGTTCGACATTCATGATGCAGGACCTCGGAATCGGGATTAGCGTTCCCTCATCATAAATGAGAGAGGCGGCCTACGAAAAGCCGCCTCGGTGAAGAAACATATTTCGAAGATCTTATTCGTCGATCTCCACTTCGATGCGCTCGAAGAATTCACGCGTCGCACCGCACACCGGGCACACGAAATCTTCGGGCAACTCGTCAACGTATTCGATATAACCGCACAGCTGACAGCGCCAACCGATGCGCGTCTTCTTCACACCCTCTGCAGTCAGGTCTTCCACGACTTCCTCCCTTATCTTCTTCCCTTCAGCTTCGAGTTCCTCGCTTGAGAAGCTCGAAGCGTTCTTCGGCGTACGACCGCCTTTCACTTCGTGATAATACGCATACGTCATCGGCTCCGTCGAATCCACCGCTTCAGCCTCGATCACATCGCCCACGAAGAAGATATGCGTACCGAGATCGAGCTGCTGGTTGACCTTCACGGAGAAATGCGCGCATACATGCTCGGTGACATACGGGATGTCCTGCGAAGAAGTGCTCGCAGCGAAATCTGCGAACTTGTCGGTGTCCTTGCTGGTGTGGAAACCGAACGTGCCGATGAGTTCGGGCGCGGCTTCCTTATGCACCACGGTCACCTCGAACGCACCCGTCTCGAGGATACCTTGCGTGGTGAAGTTGTCCTTATTGATGGCGATGCTCACCTGCGGAGGATCGGAGGTGACCTGCGCGAACGTATTGACAACGCATCCCACAGGTTTGCCGTCTTTCATGGATGAAACGATATAGAGCCCGTATGAGAGGCTGCGAAATGCTTTCTTGTCGACCATGTCTCCCCCTTAAAGATCGTTCTTCTCCTATTGTGGCAGAACTCTACGTTTCAAGAGCATCCTCGTAAGCCAACCGTAAGATTCGCGCGTATAATCTTATTGATTCGTTCACGCGAATAAGGATTCTTCTCTGAAAGGATGTTCCGTGCCTCGCTTCATCGAACACTTATCCCGCACCACTCGCAGCTTCCGTCGTTTCCGCGAAAGCTACCCCGTGACCGAGACCCTCATGACGCAATGGATCGACAATGCCCGCGTCACTGCCAGCGCCGCGAACAAGCAGCCCCTCAGGTATCGCATCGTAACTGACAGCGATCAGTGCGCACGCATCTTCGAAACGCTTTCCTGGGCAGCTTCGCTTCCCGATTGGGATGAACCCGAAGAGGGCGAGCGCCCTACGGGATACATCGTCATGGCAGTCGATTCGAAGGTGCTCAAAGGCCAGCTCTGGCGCTTCGATGCCGGCATCGCCGCGCAGACCATCATGCTCGCCTCTACCGAAGAGGGCTTCGGCGGATGCATCATCTTGACGTTCGACCATAAGCGAGTCAAAGAGATACTCAATATGCCCGACGACCTCGAACCGGTTCTCGTGCTCGCGCTCGGCCGCCCGATCGAAGACATTCGTCTCGTTGATGCAGAGGGTGATGACACCACCTATTATCGCGACGAGAATCAGGTACATTTCGTGCCCAAGCGTCGCCTTGAAGACATCATGTTCTAACAGCAAAAGAAAGAGGGCCGAAGCCCTCTTTCTTTTCACTCCTCTTACGAAAGATGTTAGATCGTAAGGATATTCTTGTAGTGATACCCGCTGGTTTCGCATCCAGCGGATCGGCACTGAGTTATTCAGCGCTCTCCTCTGCGGGAGCCTCTTCAGCAGCAGCCTCGTTAGCCTCGATGGCTTCTTCAACGGCAGCTTCCTCGGTCGCTTCCTTAGCAGCTTCGTCAGCTTCTTCGACAGCAGCTTCAGTGTCAGCCTTCTCGGCGTCTTCCTTAGCCTTCTTTGCAGCCTCTGCTTCAGCCTTCTTGGCATATTCAGCAGCACGCTCTGCCTTAGCAGCAGCCTTAGCCTCGCGCTCTGCCTTCTTAGCTGCTTCAGCAGCCTCGACAGCAGCAGCACGCTCTGCCTTCTTAGCAGCCTCGCGAGCAGCGACGGTCTCGGTAGCGGTACCGAACTTGTTAGCGAAGCGCTGAACACGTCCGCCGGAGTCGATGAGCTTCTGGGTGCCCGTGAAGAACGGATGGCATGCGTTGCAGATATCGACGCGAAGTTCCGGCTTGGTGGAACGCGTCTGGAAGGTGTTTCCACAGGTGCACGTTACAGTGCAATCCACATAATCGGGATGGATGTCTTTTTTCATGTTGGTCTCCTTTTTGATGCCTTGGTTTCCGACCAAAGCGAAGATTAGCCTTGCTATAGTAGCACAATCATTCACGCGTGCAACGATGAAGTTCTGCGAGCAGCACATCGCCTCCACAGACGACACCGTACACGCCTCTCGTTGACGCAACGCGCGTCGATCACCCTCGCCGCTCGACCCTCTCCTGCCGCATCTCGACCGCACACGAATGCGGCGATGCGAACGCGAACGAGGAGCGCTATTTCTTCTGCGAAGGATGGAAGCTGAAGAAGTCCGTGCGAGGCGGCAGATCACGTACACGATGACGCTGCGCTTCGAGTTCGCCTGCGCTGCACAGCTCCTCCATGCTGTCGAAATCGTAATTCCAGCTGAAGAATTCATCGAACTCGAAGTTCATGAAGTCGCAGATCTTCTCGGTGCCCCGCGGCACGACCGGGTGCATGAGCAGTGTGGCGATACGCAGCAGATAGAACGAATCGACGAGCGTCTGACGACGAAGCTCTTCGCTACCCGTCTCTTCGGCCTCTTTGATGTGGCTCGACCAATACTTATTGGCATAGCGGATGAATTCGTCCATCTGCGACATGATCGAATGCAGCTCGACCTTGTACATCGTCTCTTCGTAGGTGCACATCACGTGATAGACCTTCTTCAGCACCTCTTTGCTGACACGACCGAGCGGCATGTATCCTTCGAAGTTCTTCTGAGCTTCATAGAAGCAGCTGCGCGCCAGACGATTGAACACCTTGGTGAGCAGCGCGCCTTCCTTTAGCACCGGGTCCGCCACGCGCGGATCGTCCCGCTTCTCGGGATCGGTCTCGAACGCTTTCGGCTTGAAACCGACCGACTTCTGATCGAGCGCGAGCGCCAAGAAGTGAGCACGCAGCTGTTCGACCGTGTAATGCTCCAGCAGTTCATCAGCCGTCGGTGGCTTCACATCCGAAGAGGACGAGGCCTTCTTATCACCGAACAGAATGTGATGGTTCGCGATGAGCTTGGTCTGCTGCAGTTCTCCTTCGGGCGCATCTTCGACGACCGGCTTCTCTTCCTGCAGCGCAGCGAACAGCGCAGGCTGCGCGACGCCGTAGAAGTACAAGTTATCTTGCCCGATGAACTGATAGATCTGCGCGTTCTTCGTGCACCAGAACTTACGCCAGAGCGCGCGCGACAGGCCGCGTTCATCGTTGCACGCCATGGTGAACGAGAGCGGTGCCCAAAGGCTCTCGGGCCAGCACCAGATGGTAAGACCGCTCACCCCATCGATCTCGGGACACGGGATGCCCCACGAGGCATTGCCCGAGATGCGGAACGGCACGAGCGCTTTGCCCGTCCTGAACCTGATGTTCGCCTCGGTGAGCACCTTACGTGCGGCATCGCGATCGGAGATGGTCTCGAACTCGATCTCGAAGCTCTGCTTACCCTTGGCCGCATCGCGATATTCATGTGGAGGCAGCTTGTCGGCGATGCCCGCGTACTGATCGTAGAGTTCCACCTTGATGTAGACGATGGGCGGAACGAGGAATTCCTTGATGGTCTTCGGCACGAGCGGGCGCACTTGCTCGTCCGCTTCTGCTGCCTTCACGTAATCCTTCACGATATAGGCCAAACTGGGCAGGTCGAAGTACCAGTTCTCCACCTTGCGCATCTCGGGAACCGTGCCCGAGACCGACGAAATGGGGTTGATGAGATCAGCCGGGTCGTACTGATGACCCAGGTCGCATTCATCGGCATAGGCCTTCTCGCTCTTGCATCCCTGCACAGGACAATGGCCGACCACCTGACGACCGTTCAGGAACATATCCTCTTGTGCGTCGTAGAACTGATACGTGCTCTCAAGATGCAGGTATCCGTGGTCGTGAAGGCGCTTCACGTACGCTTCCGAGATGGTGCGCTGCACTTCTCCCGCATGTCCCAGGCCACTGCCTTCGTAGATGTCGAGGCTGATCGCATACTTATCGAGCGTCGCCTTCTGCAGATCGTGATTGCGCTCGACGTATTCTTTGATGGTTCCCGTGAACGTGCCCGCTTCGACCTCTTTGCGATAGCCCTCCTCGATCGGCGAGCCATAGCAGTCGGTCCCCGAAACGAAGCAGACGTTCTCAGGCCCGATGCGGTCGCGCAAGAAACGCGCGTAGCAATCGGCGGGAACGAAGACGCCGCCCACGTGTCCGAAATGGAGCGGCTTGTTGCCGTACGGCATGCCTGCGGTGACCACCGCGCGGCGCGGCCATACGATATTACGCTTAGGATAGCTGTCCATTGACAGAAGCTCCTTCTCGTATTTCAGTGTTCGATGCACTGCTCGCATCTTCTGTGCTCAAGAGTAACGCAGCGAGCAGATCGGCCAACCCGACATCGCTCGAACCGAGCGACTCGACACGATAAGACCAGACGCCCGCCATCGATGCCGCTTTCGCGCACGCATCCTTGTAGGTGCCGATCTCGTCGATGAGGCCGTTCTTCACGGCATCTTCGCCCGTGAAGGACATGCCCGTAGCCAACTTCGTGACCTCTTCGATCGACAGGTCACGACCATCAGCCACCGACTCGATGAAGTTCTCATTGATCTGATCGACCTGGTCTTGGAAGTATTCGATCTCTTCATCCGTGAGAGGGCGATGTCCGTAGGAGGCATCCTTGCTCTCTGCTGAGGTGATGGTACGCACATCGATACCCAACAGATCGAGCAACTTCGAATAATCCGTCAGCTGCATGGCAGTACCGATCGCACCTACCGATGAAGCCTCGTTGGCATAGATGTAATCTGCCTGGGATGAGATGAGATAGGCAGCGGATGCGTTGCCTGATGCGGTCGATACGACGATGGGCTTCGTGAAATCCTTCACGTAGCGCGCCATCTCTTCACCTGCCGCTGCAGCGCCACCGCCGGAATTGACGCGCAAGACCACAGCTGCCACCTGCGGATCGTTCTCTGCCGATTGCAATTGCGCGAGCAGGCCTTCAGGAGTGTTCGCTCCCCCATCCTGCCCGATGGTGCCATCGATATCGATCACGCCCACCGTCTTCGAAACGGGATTCGCGCCTGAAAGCGCACAACTCCCGAGCGCGAAGAGTAGGATCGCACCGAATACCGCCAGCAGCACGATAGCCCATACGGGCAGCTTCTTCTTGCGCTTGGGCGGCACGGTCGCACGAGGAGTACCATGAGGCATCCCCGATGGCGCACCGTAAGGCGAACCTGTTGGCGGTGGGAGAATGGGCTGCTGCCCAGCAACGTGTGCGTTTTCCGTCATCCGATTCCCTTCAGAGCTCGCGTTCAGCCTGCGAACGAAACGCTTAGAGCTCGACCTCTTCCAGCTGACGACCTTGCATCTTCTTCGCAGCACGGATCAAGAATTCCTGGTTGGTATTGGTCTGCGAAAGGCCTTTGAGCAGCGACTCCATCGCGCGTTCGGTATTGTTCCGGTTCGCAAGGATCCTGCGAACTGCCCAGATGAGCGGCGCTTCTTGCTGATCGAGCAGCAAGTCTTCACGGCGCGTGCCCGAAGAGACGGGATCGATGGCCGGGAAGATGCGGCGATCGGCCAATGCGCGATCGAGCTTCACTTCCATGTTGCCCGTGCCCTTGAATTCCTCGAAGATGACCTCATCCATCTTCGAACCGGTGTCGATGAGCGCGGTGCCGAGGATGGTGAGCGAACCGCCGAACTCGATGTTGCGCGCAGCACCCAAGAACTTCTTGGGCGGATAGAGCGCGGTCGAATCGACGCCACCAGAGAGGATGCGGCCCGATGCGGGCTGTGCCAAGTTGTACGCGCGAGCGAGACGCGTGATCGAGTCGAGCAGGATGACGACATCCTTACCCTCTTCCACCAGGCGCTTCGCACGTTCGATCACGAGCTCGGCCACCGCGATGTGGTTCTCTGCCGGCATATCGAAAGTGGAGGAGATGACTTCGCCACGAATGGAGCGCTCCATATCGGTCGCTTCTTCGGGGCGTTCGTCGATGCCGAGATACATGAGATGCACCTCGGGGTTGTTCGCGGAGATAGCAGCCGCGACATCCTTCAGCACGGTGGTCTTACCAGCCTTGGGCGGCGAGACGATGAGGCCACGCTGGCCCTTGCCGATAGGAGCCACCAGATCGATGACACGTGCGGTGAGCGTATTCTTGCCATGTTCCATGTTCAGACGTTCGTCAGGGAACACGGGCGTGAGATCGGAGAAGCGTACGCGCTTGCCCAGTTCATCGACGGGCGTGCCGTTCACAGTGTCGATCTCTTGGAGCGCTGCGTACTTCTCGTTCTGACGCGCAGGGCGCACATGACCGGTCACGTAATCGCCTTTGCGAAGACCGTTGCGACGGATCATCGAGAGGCTGACGTACACATCATTTTCACCCGGCAGATAACCACTGGTACGCAGGAATCCATAGCCATCGGAGAGGATATCGAGCACGCCTTCGGTCGAGACGAAGCCCTCTGCCTTCACGCTGGCTTCCAGAACCGCATCGACGAGCTCGGCCTTCTTGAGACCTTTGTGCTCGACGCCCAGTTCGTCTGCCTTTTCGCGCAGCTCGGCAACCTTGAGCGCTTCGAGGTCTTCCTTGGTGGTCTGCGGAACTACCGGCTCGCGGCGCTGATTGTTGTGCTGGCGGCGCTGGCGGCGATGGTTGTTATTGTTGTTCTGCTTGTTCTGGTTCTTCGCGTTGTTCTTCTGATTGTTGCGATGGTTGTTATTGTTGTTGCGAGACGCCTTGTCGGAAGACGCCTGCTTATCGCCATCGGAGGTAGAAGACGACTCGGAAGCCTTTGCATCGCTCGCTTCAGGAGCGGGCGTGTCGACGACCTGCGTCTTACGCGGACGACCGCGTTTCTTCGGAGCAGCAGCAGGTGCTTCTTCGGTCGAAGCAGCCGATTCAGCTGCAGCTGCTTTTTCGGCGGTCTTCTTCGTCGTACGACGACGCGTGGTCTTCGGCTTCTCTTCGGTAGCCGCGTCTTGGCTCTGCTCGAGCGCTTCGTCTGCCATTATTCAGCTACCTTCTCCCAGTCCTTCAAGAACGATTCGAGGCCGCGGTCGGTGAGCGGATGCTCGATGCACTTCTTCAATACGCCGAAGGGCACCGTGGCGATATCCGCACCCATGAGCGCAGCCTGGGTGACATGGTTCGCGCTACGGATGGAAGCAGCGATGACCTCGCATTCATGGCCGAAGTCGTAGTTCTCCATCGCGGCGACCACGTTGACGAGCTGCGGGATGCCGTCTTCGGAGATGTCGTCGAAACGACCGACGAACGGCGAGATGTAGCGCGCGCCCGAGCGTGCAGCGAGGATAGCCTGCGGCACCGTGAAGCACAGCGTCATGTTCACGGGGATGCCTTCAGCAGCCAGCATCTTGGTGGCGGCTAGGCCTTCGATCATGGTCGGGATCTTCACGACCACGTGCGGGTCGATAGCAGCGAGCTTCTTGCCATCGGCGAAGATCTCGTCACGCGTCATCGCGACGGACTCAGCCGAAACAGGACCTTGCACGATGTCGCAGATGAGCTTGATGTGATCATGAAAATCGGAAAGCTTGCCCCCTACGCGCGAATAGAGCGTGGGGTTGGTGGTAACGCCTGCGATGGCGCCCCAGCTGTTCGCCTCCTCGATCTCTTTGATGTCTGCGGTATCCAAAAAGAATTTCACCATGTCCTCCTTAGACTGGTACACATAAAGGCAGTATGCAAGAACGAGACGCTGCGCGATATGCAAATGGGGGGAGATATAAAAGATGTTTTCATCGTATCCAAACCGCTCATCTTGTGCAAGGATAAAATAGGAAATCGCATACAGAGAGGGCATGGCCATGAGCGAGCTGATAATAGGTTGTCATCTGTCTTCGGGAAAAGGATACGAAGCGATGGCGCGCACTGCCGAGAACATCGGCGCGAATACCTTCGCGTTCTTCACGCGCAACCCACGCGGTGGCGCGGCGAAAGCGATCGATCCTGAAGACATCGAACGTTTCCAGGCTGCTTGCGAAGAGATCGGCATGGGTCCGATCGTCGCGCACGGCTCGTACACCATCAACCCCTGTTCAGCTAAAGAATCGGTGCGCGAATTCGCGCTGCAAGCGCTCACGGATGACCTCATGCGCATGGAGAACACCCCGGGGCAGCTCTTCAACATGCATCCCGGCTCTCATACCGGTCAAGGCGCCGAAGTAGGCATCGAGCAGATAGCCGAGACGCTGAACAAGGTCATCACGCCCGACCAAACCACCACGCTCTTGCTCGAGACCATGGCGGGCAAAGGCTCGGAAGTGGGCGGTAGATTCGAAGAACTCGCCGCTATTCGCGAGCGCATGGATCATCCCGAGAAGGTGGGCGTGTGCCTCGACACCTGTCATATCTGGGATGGTGGCTACGACATCAAGAACGATCTTGACGGCGTGATCGAAGAATTCGACCGCGTGATCGGGCTCGAACACCTGAAGGCGCTCCATATCAACGATTCGCTGAACCCCTGCGGCGCGCACAAGGATCGTCACGCCCGCATCGGCGAAGGCGAGATCGGGGCCGAAGCGCTCGTTACCGTGCTGCAACATCCCGCGCTACAAGGCCTCCCCGCCATCCTCGAGACCCCCAATGAACTGCCTGGCTACGCCAAGGAGATCGCCTTCTTCCGCGATGCAGTGCGCCTTTGATCGCCCTCTATCGAACAGGAGCAAGGCCGTAAAGATGTCGCTCAGTCACTACGGCTGCTCGTTCAGTGCAGGGCTGAAGGACACGGGCGACTTGGCCAAAGCGAAGGTGAGAGATCCACTTTCGTGACGAAGGAACGAAAGTTAGCTCGAACGAGCGACGCTGGAGCCTGGGCCTTTAACCCTGCGCTGAACGAGCAGCCGTAGTGGCATACCCCTCCTATTGCGCCAGATGTGCAGCAGCGAGCAACTCTTCCGCATGTGCGAGCGAGGTAGGATCGGTATGCCCCGAGAGCATGCGCGCAATCTCCGCGACACGATCTTCTGATGAGAGCAGGCGGATATCGGTGACCAATTCGGGATCCTCATGCTTCTCGACGAGGTAGTGAACATCACCCACCACCGCAACCTGCGGAAGATGCGTGACCACTATGACCTGATGCGTCTTCGCAAGATCCTTCAGCACGGCCGCCAGCGCGAGCGCCGTCTTACCGCCCACGCCTGCATCGATCTCGTCGAACACGAGCGTATCGACATCGTCGCAACTACCCAGCACCACCTTGAGCGCGAGCATGACACGGCTGATCTCGCCGCCCGATGCGATCGAAGAGAGCTTTTGCGGAGTGAGGCCCGCACCTGGCATGAACAGATAATCGAGGCTCTGCGAACCCCATCTCGTCCAGGCATCGCGTGGCAGGTCTTCGAGCGAGACCGAAAGCGATGCGCTTCCCATCTCGAGACGCGCCATCTGCTGCGTGACCGCTGCAGCGAACCGAGGCGCGACCACCTCGCGCGCAGCCGCCAGTTCGTCAGCTGTAGTGACGAGTCGATCTTCTGCTTCGGATAGCGCGTGGTTGGCACGCGCGAGCAGTTCATCGCACGAATCGAACGACTCGATCAGACGTTTCGCCTCTTCGTATGTGGCGAACACTTCATCCATCGTCGGACCATACCCACGCATGATGCCCTGGAGCGCCGAAAGACGCGTCTGACGGACCTCGAGCTCGTCTTCGGAAAAATCGATGCTCGTTCGGTAGCGTGCGAGCTCATGGCCAAGATCTTCGATCTGGAAGAATGCTTCGCGCAGCGTCTTCTGTTGCGCGGCCAGCGAGTCGTCCACTGCGCAGATCTTGTCGAGCGAAGTCGCCACGCTCTCCAACTGTTCGACGATGCCGCCCTCCCCTGTGAGCACCTCATAGCTCGAGCGAGCCTCCGAGACCAGCATCTCCGCATTCTCGTAGAACGGTAGCTCTTGGAGCAGCGTTTCGTATTCGCCAGGGTGTGGGTCGACCGCTTCGATCTGCTCGGCCGTGAAGCGCGCGCGATCGAGCGCCACGCTGTCGGCCTGACTCATCGCCTGCAACCGTTCGACCTCCGCCTGCGCGGCAGCCCGGTCGTCGAACGCTGCCTGATAGCGCGCGAGCGCACCGTCGATCTCGGCTGCGCCCCAGCGATCGAAGAGCATGCGCTGGTACGAGGCGTTCAACAGCTGCTGATGTTCGTGCTGGCCACACAGGTCGATGCTCGCGCCCGCACCTGCGGCAAGATCCTTCACGCCCGCGAGCGACCCATCGATGGTCACGCGCGAACGGCCGTTGAGTCCCACGCGACGACACACGACCGTACCGTCTTCGGAGAACAGATGCGTTGCACCTGCGGCATCCTTCGCGCGCCCTTCAGCGGCTACCGGATCGCTCGCATCGAGGAAGAAGCGCCCTTCGACGCAGAGTTCGCCTGCGCCTTCACGGATCATGCCCGCATTCGCGCGCTCGCCCACCAAGAGCTTGAGCGCATTCAAGAGCGCCGTCTTGCCCGAACCGGTCTCGCCCGTTATGACCGTCATGCCTGATGAGGGCTGGAAGAGCGTATCGCGAATGAGCGCAACATTTGCAATATGCATTTCATCGAGCATGAACGAGCCTTTCTCGGAGCGCGGCAAGAATATCTAAGAAGATTTTACTTTATGTCTTCGTCGTTGCGGGTCTTGTGGCGCGCTGAAAACATCTGCCAAATTACATACGCACCCAGCACGAATGCGCTCACGTACCCGATCACGCCGAGCAGCGGCACGCCCAAGAATTCAGGCTGCATCTTGGTGGTGCACACGATGCTCGAACCGATGAAGAGACCCGCCGATATGAGCGCGAACGCCAGATAACCGGTGAGCGAATACGCTGTCGACGTGACGCTCTTCGGCACATCCATATCCGCCCCCAGGCGTAGCTCGCCTTCGTTGAGCATGTCGAGCGTGTGAGAGACCTGCGTAGGGATCTTCGTGCTCGCATCGACCGAATGCGCTGTTTGGATGGTCATCTCCTTCATCTTCTGCATCATCGCATCCAAGGTCAGCGTCTTCTTCTGCACATGATCCTGCACGATGCGGATGATGTTAGTGGTAGGAGACAGATCACTGACCACACCCTCGATGGTCAGAAAGCCGCGCGCCAGCATGGTGAAGGATGGATTGATGGAAAGGTTCTGCGAGCGCAGGATCTCGATGATGTCCATGAAGGCTTCGCCGATGTTGATGTCCTCTAAGTCAGCCGTGCCATAGGAATTCAGCAGTTCGCTCATCTGCTGCAAGAGCCTCCCCTGGTTCACCGGACCCTTCATGGTGGTGAGACCAAGCGCCGCCTCTTTCAACTCATACGGATCCTTCGCCGCTATGGCAGCGAACGCCTGATTCACGAGCGCGCGCTGCGATGAATTGAGCGAGCCGGTCATACCCAGATCGATCCAGTAGATCTCGTGATCACGCACGATGATGTTTCCCTCATGCGGATCGGCATGGAAGAACCCCGCATCGATGACCTGAGAGATGTAGTTTTGCGCCAACCGATTCGCCAGCTCGTCGAGGTCGTTTCCTTCCGCCAGAAGCGCTGCATGATCGTTGATCTCGGGACCAGAGACGTACTCCATCACCAGAATGGATTCAGAAGAGTATTCTGGGAATGGTCGCGGACAGGTGACCCCTTCGCTGCTCTCCAGCTCGTGATGGAATCGCACGAGGTTGTTGAGCTCGATCGTGAAGTCGAGTTCGCTTTCGGTGGTGCGCTCGAGTTCGGTCAGCAGCCCCTCGAAGGAATCGATAAGGCTTTCATGCTCAGTACTACCGAATTCAGCGAGCGTGAGCAGATGCCGCAGCAGCGTAAGATCCTCGGCCATCTCTTCCTTGATGCCAGGCCTGCGCACCTTCACCGCGACGACGGTCCCATCATGCAGCGTCGCTTTATGGACCTGCGCGATGGAGGCTGACCCGAGCGGCGTTTCATCGATCTCCGCGAACACCGCGCTCCATGGCTGGCCATAGTCCTCTTCGATGCACGTGATGACCGTCTCGAAATCGAGCGGATCGACGTTGCTGCGAAGATTCGCGAACGCCTCGCAGTAAGCCGCCGGAAGCAAGTCGGCGCGATTCGATGCAAGCTGTCCGATCTTCACGTACGTTGGACCGAGATCTTCCAGGAAGCGCACGGCCTTCTGCGGGTCCATGCCGTGCAGGACCTGGTCCTTCTTGATGATCGCGACGATCTCTTTCGCTCGTTTGCCCGACGTCTTGTCGTTCACGGTGACTTGAGCGAGCTTCATCAACTGCTTGAACGTTGGCATTGCCTTTTCCTCCTGAGCGCACGGGGTGATTCTGCGCACCCCTCAAGCTTAACCAAAGCGCGTCTGGCGCATGAAGAGAACACCAAACTGATGATGAGCTGTCGATTTCACACGGCATTCATTATGAAAACTAATGATCCGACGAAAAGTCGCAAGAATCTCAATCAGGTAACAGTCCTGCACGAAGCCGCTTTAGCTCTATACTGAAATGAAGATCGCAAGGATAAGGGGGATCCATGGATTTCGAAACGATTCTGACCGAAGAACGTGACGGAGTGTTCATCATCACGTTCAACCGTCTCGAAGCGTGCAACGCCATCAACAATCTCATGACCAAAGAGCTCAGCGATGCGCTCGATTATTGGGATAAGAACGACGAATTGCGCGCGTGCGTGCTCACCAACAACGGCCATGTCTTCTGCGCAGGCTCGGACCTGAAAGAGCTGGCAGACGATGCGTGGCAGATGCCCGAAGGTCGCGAGAAATGGGGGTTCGCGGCCATGACGAAGCGTTACTTCGACAAGCCGCTCATCGCTGCGGTGCACGGCAAGGCGCTCGGCGGCGGTGTCGAGATCGTCGTCGCGTGCGACCTGGCAGTGGCAGCTGACGATTCCGTCTTCGGCCTGCCCGAGCCACGCGTCGGCCTCACAGCGGCGGGCGGCGGCACGCTGCTTCGTATCGCACAACAGATCCCGACGAAGTTCGCCATGGAACTGCTCTTGGTAGCCGAGCCGATCTCGGCGCAGAAAGCGCTCGACTGGGGTCTCGTGAACTACGTCGTTCCCGAAGACCAGGTGGTCGACAAGGCGGTCGAGCTGGCGCAGAAGATCGCACTGGGTGCTCCGCTGTCGATCAAATACACCAAGAAGACCGCTATGGAGACGTTCGGACAGAGCCCGGTCTATCCTTCGCAGGGCTGGGAGACGCTCGAGGAATACGAGAAGATCACTCGCGCCAGCGCCGACGCGCACGAAGGCGAGGTCGCGTTCGCCGAGAAGCGCAAACCGCACTGGACCGGACGCTAGCCCCTGCAGGTGTGCTAAGCTTTTCGTGAGGGGCTTAGCTATGGAACAAGATCGCGACATATCACGCATATCATCTTCTGAACCGCAAGGCCGATCGCTCGATCGGCCTTCGTTCGATCTAGGCGATGCGGTGCCTAAGAGCGTCATCGACGTGATCGACACGCTCGAGCATGCCGGGTATGAGACCTGGTTGGTCGGCGGATTCGTACGCGATCTTCTGCTCGGCAGGCCGCTGCACGATTTCGACCTGGCGAGCGCCGCTTCGTGGCAGACGACCAAGGAACTCTGCCTTGCCGCTGGCTTCGCGGTCCACGAGACGGGCACCAAGCATGGCACGCTCACGATCGTGGCGAACGACCACGTGCTCGAGATCACCACGTTTCGCACCGAAGGCGAATACCTCGATCACCGTCACCCTTCCGAGGTCACGTTCACGGACTCGATCGAAGAGGACCTTGCGCGCCGCGACTTCACCATCAACACGATGGCATTTCATCCTCGTCGAGGCCTCCTCGATCCGTTCGGCGGACAACAGGATCTGGAAGCAGGTTTGATCCGGTGCGTGGGTGATGCCGAGAAGCGCTTCTCCGAAGATGCACTGCGCATCCTTCGCGCGCTTCGCTTCGCATCTCAGCTCGGGTTCACTCTCAACGCGAGCACCATCGAAGCAGCGAACGCTCATCGAAACGACCTGCGCCTGATCGCAGGCGAGCGCATCGAAGACGAACTGACGAAACTCTTATGCGGACAGGCGGTGTTCGATGTTCTGATGCACCACACCACCATTCTCAACGTCGTGCTTCCTGAACTCGAGCCCATGGAAGGGCTCGATCAGAAGACGAAATATCACATCTACGACGTGTACGAGCACACTGCCTGGGTGGTCCACTACTCTCCTGCCACCCCACTCTCGCGCTGGGCAGGGCTGCTGCATGACGCCGGAAAGCCCGATACCTTCTTCACCGACGAAGCAGGTGTGGGCCATATGTATGGTCATCCGAAAGTGAGCGAAGAGCACGTACGCGCCATCGCTAAGCGGCTGCATTTCTCACGTGCATTCACGCACGATCTTTGCTTGCTCGTGCGTTATCACGATGCACGACCTGCCGTCACGAAGAAGTCGATCCGCAAGCTCTTCGCGAAGCTCGATCACAAGGAGTATCTCTTTCATGCGATCTGCGATCTGATGCGCGCCGATTCGCTGGCGCAAGCGCCTGAATACCACGATCGCGTTGCGATAACGGACGAGATCGAAGCGCTGTTCGAAGAGATGCTGACAGATGATGCGCTCTTCTCTCCGCGCGATCTACCGCTCTCGGGAAACGATCTGCTTGCTGCGGGCGTACCAAAAGGCCCGATAGTAGGCGAATTACTGGAGGCAGCCTTTCAGGAAGTGGTCGAAGAACGCCTGGAAGCCGATCACGATGCGCTGCTCGCCTTCGCGCTCGAATGCTATCGCGCGCACCGCTAGGAAGATCAGCGCTCGATCGCCGTATCGAGATGCCAGATGTGATTCACCGGGCCATTTCCCTTGCCAAGGCCAGGATCGTATGCGAGCGCCTGCGTGAGGTAGAACTTCGCGCGCTTCACCGCATCAGGCAGCGCATGACCGAGCGCAAGATAGCACGCGATGGCGGACGACAGCGTGCATCCCGTTCCATGCGTATTCTTCGTTTCGATGCGCGGCTCGCTCAGCCAGAATTCCGTGCCGTCTTCTGCGAGCAAGAGATCGTAGGCGAATCCTTCATCGAACGACGTGCCTGCATAGGTCGTCTGCGTATTCTCGAGATGACCGCCCTTCACCAGCACCGCTCGTGCGCCTAGCTCTTTGATGATATGAGCAGCATCGACCATATGTTGAGGTTGCGCGATCGCGATGCCGCTCAACACTTCTGCTTCAGCAAGATTGGGCGTGACCACGCTTGCGAGCGGGAAAAGGCGGTCGACCAGCGCTTGGGCGACGCTATCGGAAGCGAGCGAGGCGCCACTCGTAGCCACCATCACAGGATCGAGCACGATGTTCTGCGCTTCGAAGGTCTTGAGAGACGAAGCGATGGTCGCGATCAGATCGGCGTTGGCCACCATGCCGATCTTCACCGCATCGGGGCGGATATCCTCGAAGATCGCCTCGATCTGAAGCGCCAGGAATGCCGGATCGGTCTCGGCAACACCAAGAACGCCCGTGGTGTTCTGTGCCGTCAGCGCCGTGATGGCTGACTGTCCATATACGCCGAGCGCGGTCATGGTCTTCAGGTCAGCCTGAATGCCTGCCCCGCCACTCGAATCCGAACCCGCTATCGTCACTACGCTCTTCATGATTCCTCCGTCGCTCCCCCTAATCGTTGCACTGCTGCAGGGATGTCGTCTTGGGCGAAGATAGCCGATACGACCGCGACCCCTGCGATACCTATTCCTGATAGTTCATGTGCGTTCTCGGCAGTGATGCCCCCGATCGCAACGACTGGGATCGAGACCGCATCACAGATCGTGCGCAGCGCCTCATGATCGATCGTCCACGTATCCCGCTTGGTCGAAGTAGGAAACACCGCACCCACGCCCAAGTAGTCCGCACCCGCAGCTTCAGCAGCCAGCGCCTGATCGAGCGTCTTCGCGGTCACGCCGATGATAGCATCTTCGCCAAGCAGCGCACGCACCTCGTTGCACGGACGATCACCCTGTCCCACGTGCACACCATCAGCGCCGATGCGCTTGGCAAGTTCAACATCGTCATCGATCAAGAAAGGGATTCCCGCCTGTGCGCACAGCTTCTGCGCCTTGCGCGCGAGCGTTTCTCGCTCTTCAGGCGAAGCATCCTTTTCACGCAGCTGCACGCAGGTGATGCCCGGCACCGAAAGCGCTTCAGCTAGCACTTCGTCGAAGCTGCGGTCACCAAGCCACGAGCGATCAGTGACCGCGTAGAGCGCGAGCATGTTGCGAATATCTTCTGTGCTCCAAGTCTTCATGATGCGACTCGTGATCCGTGCTCGAATAGATGATCGAACCCGACGCGCTCGCGCCTAGTATTCATCGCCCAGGTCGATAACCAAACCATCCATGATGGTGTTCACCGTGCGGACCGCGCACATCTTGCCGCACATCGTGCAGGATTCCTCGTTCGAAGGAGGTGCGCTCTCGAAGTATTTGCGCGGCTTCACGGGATCGATGGCGAGACCGAACATCTCTTCCCAATCGAAGCGACGACGCGCATCGCTCATGCGATCGTCGCGCTGGCGCGCACCAGGAATGCCTTTCGCGATATCGGCGGCATGCGCAGCGATCTTCGTCGCCACCAAGCCTTCACGCACATCGGCCACATCGGGCAAACGCAGATGCTCGGCAGGCGTCACATAGCAGAGGAAATCCGCACCCGAACTTGCTGCCACCGCTCCACCGATAGCAGCCGTAATATGGTCATAACCAGGCGCGATGTCGGTCACGAGTGGACCGAGCACATAGAAAGGCGCGTTATGGCACAAACGCTTCTCGAGCTTCATGTTCGCTGCGATCTCGTCGATGGCCATATGTCCCGGCCCTTCCACCATCACCTGCACGCCCGCATCCCACGCACGCTTCGTGAGCTTACCGATCTCGATCAGCTCTGCGATCTGACCTGCATCCGTCGCATCATACCCACATCCGGGGCGCATCGCATCGCCGATGCTGATGGTCACGTCATGCTCATGAAGGATCTCGAGCACGTCGTCGTAGTATTCGTAGAAGGGGTTCTCGTTGCCCGTCGCTTCCATCCACGCGAAGATGAGCGAGCCACCGCGCGAGACGATGTTCATCAAACGTCCCGTCTCCTTGAAGGATTCGATGACGCGCCTGTTCATGCCCGCATGGATGGTGACGAAATCCACGCCGTCTTCAGCATGGCGACGCACCACCTCGAGGAAATCCTCGGGCGTGATGGAGATGAGCGCTTTTTCCAGATAACCGATGGCATCGTACATCGGCACCGTTCCGATCATGACCGGCGCCATCTCGATCAGCTGCGTACGAAACTCTTGCGTCTTGCCATGGTTCGAAAGATCCATGATGCCCTCAGCGCCCAGCTCGAGCGCAACACGCACCTTCTCGAGTTCGACCTCCGGATCGATCAGATCGCCCGAGATCCCAAGGTTAACGTTCACCTTCGTACGGAGTCCCGTTCCCACGCCTTCGGGGTCGAGGTTCTTATGATTGATGTTCGCCGGAATGGCAATGGTGCCCGCCGCAACTCCCGCACGGATCTCTTCAGCGCTCTTGTGCTCTTTTTCAGCAACACGCTGCATAGCTGGTGTGATGATCCCTTGCCGAGCGGCATCGATTTGCGTGATCGTCATGATCGAGTTCCCTTCGTTGGCATTATCCAGACAGGTTCATCGGGTCGGAGTCGTACTCCCTCTCAGCCGCGCAGTGCGCATCGCACCGGTCGAGCTCCCCGTATGTGAAACGCAAGACGAACGCATATCGCCTCGCACCAATGAGTATAGCATCGAAAAAAGGGAGTGAGCCTGTAAGCCGGGTTCTGTGGTCGGCAACCATTTATCTCGATTCCGCGTCACCGCGAAACTCTAGCACGCAACCCGAATGCACGGAAAGGCGACCGTATCGCACTCCTATTTGCGCTTGCTTCAGATGGGGTTTACCAAGCCATGTTGTTACCAACATGCTGGTGCGCTCTTACCGCACCGTTTCAGCTTTTCTTCCAGAGGAAGAGTCTTCTTTTCTGTGGCACTATCCGTCGGGTCACCCCGCCCAGCCGTTAGCTGGCATCTTGCCTTTCGAAGCCCGGACTTTCCTCACCGCATGCGGCGCGGTTGCCCGGCTCACTCCTATGGTATTCTAGCAAACATCGACACCGCACGAAGGGGACGTTCATGCATTCATGCTTGGTGGTGGGAGGTGCTCCCACCGAACACAGAGGACTGGATCACGTGCTCGAAGTCTGTCACTTCGATACGATCTTCGCCGTCGATGGCGGTTATGCTCCCCTCGCGCAACGCGGCGTCATCCCCCAAGGCGTGTTCGGCGATTTCGATTCGCTCGGCTACATCCCTTCGAGCGAGCAGGTGTCTCCGGACGATCGAGAGACCGAAGAATCATCAACGATCGCTTCACCGGTCCAGATCGAGGTATTCGATTCGCATAAGGATTTCACCGACATGGACTGGGCGTTGAATCATGCTTCCGAACAGGGATTCACCAACATCGTCATGTGCGATGGCCTCCACAAGCGTCTCGACCATTCGCTCGGTAACCTTCAGCTGATGGCGTACGCAGCAAACCACGGGCAACGCATCTGGGGCATCACCGAAGACGAAGTGGTGATCACGCTCGATTCAGCAGGCGGCCTGACCGAGCTCACCGTCGACGCAGGCGCGATGGGCACCTGCTCGGTCATCTCTCATTCCGATGAAGCGACCGGCGTCAGCGAAGAGGGCATGGAATACGGTCTGCAGAATGCGCACGTGAGCAACCGCGCTCTGTGGGGGATCTCGAACGAGCTCATCACCTCGCCCGCTCGCATCTCGCTTCGCACGGGAAGCATGTGGGTCTTCCTCCCGCTGAAGGAGATCGGGCGCGTCTCGTATGCTGGTGTGAGGCTCACCTAATCGAGCACAGGCAACCCCGCCACCCATGCTTCCACGGTCGTCGCATCGGCCGCAACACCCAAGCGTTTATGACGGCTCGTCTGCCCCTGCACCACTTCCACTTTCGATTTCGCGATGCCAAGCTCTGAAGCGATCAGTTTGCAGAGCGCCTTGTTCGCCTTGCCGTTATCGGGCGGTGCGGTAACGCTCGCTTGCACTTCGAGCAATCCATCGACGCTCTTCACCCCTAAAACAGCATCACGCCCCGAACGGGGCGTGAGACGTACAGCTAATTTGTAGACCGCAGCTGCCAAGAGCGTCGACGTATCCTATTCGATCCGCTCGAACTAGTCGATCTCGTCGAAGGTGAAGGAATCATCTGCATCTCCGTAGCCAGAAAGGTCCTTCGAAGATTGCGAAGGCTTCGGAGGCGCGGGGCTCGAGACTGCAGGATTGACGGTCGGCGTGGTGTAAGTGGCTGTAGAGGGCGACGGGTTCCATTTCTTAGTGCTTGGCGCGCTGGTCGATTCTTCCTCCAGCAGTTCGTCCGGAATGACGATATCGGAAGTATTGTCGCCACCGATCTCGGTAAGACGCTTGGTAGAAGCGGCGATGAAGTCCTTGAGCATCTCTTGGTACTGCTCGCGAACCTTCTCGCGGCTGACCGTAAGTTCGCTGATCTGCTCGATGATGCGCTGCTTTTCAGCACCAGCCTTGTCGAGGATGCGCTGGCCTTCCTCTTCGGCATTACGACGGATGTTCTCGCCATCGGTGCGGGCCTTGGATACGATCTCGTCTGCGGTACGCTGGGCGATGATGAGCGCCTGCGCGATCGCGTTGTCTTCGCTCTTGCGTTCAGTGAGCTGGGACTCGAGTTCGGCGATGCGGTCATCCTTCTCAGCAAGCTTCGCAGCATCTTCTGAGCTTGCGGTCTCTTGAGGGGCAGCGCCTGCAGGAGCGTTCTGAGCCTCCGCTAGTTGCGCGCGAAGACGAACGATCTCGTTATTGAGCACATCGATCTCGTCGGAAACATGCTCCAGGAACACATCCACTTCATCGACATCGTAACCACGACGTTCGATCTTGAAGCTCTGCTGCTGGATATCTTCGGATGTAATCGCCATAACGACCTCTCTTGCCTGGTAATGTGCGAACTTAGAACAATGATACTATAAATCGTACCCCGAACTGTAACACAAGTAATGCAATTATAGGGGTAATGTCGACCATCCCTCCAAGAGGGGGAATGAGTCGTTTGAAGAGATTCAAGAACGGATCGCAGATCTTGCCGAGTGCATTGCGCACATCTTGGACCACACCGCCGATCGGAAACCACGACATCAATACGTAGATGACGATGACCAAGCTATAGGCATCTGAAAGCGAAACGAGAATATATTGCCAGCTCACGTTACTTCCTTTCGGGTCGCACGATCTTCATCAAAGAATGCGCTTCAGGCGCAACTGGTCACGCTCGACCAAGGTGAGCTTCCCTGATTGCGTGATGGAGAAGACCTGCGGCGCCTCATAGGTGATCTGCATCTCGAGCGCTGCGACCACACCGAACGCGAAATCGAGAACACGCTTCGAGAGCCCTGCGTTCACGTACTTCAGATTCAAGATGACCACGCTACCCTCTTTGAGCATCGTGACGATGTTGACCGCTTCTTCGAAGCTCTTCGGTTCGAAGATCTCGATCTTGCGCGAGAAACGACCGCCGATGCTCGTTCCCTGTTCGGGAGCGATCGAAGCGGCTTGCGGCGCGCTATCGGTCGGCGTGAAGAGACCATCGAGACCGGTCGATCCCGTGGATGGCAGAACAGCGGTCTTCTCGACATTCTGACGCTGATAAGGAGAGACGAAATCGCGATAACCCGTATCGGGACGATCGAAACCGAACCCTTCGGTGCAGTCTTCATCGGTAGCATCGGCAGCGACGGTAACGCGCGAGGTCGAGCGCGAAGAGAACCTCGTATCAGCCGTGCTAGAGAGATATCCCGGCACGGAAGAGCTGGTCGGAATGCCCTGATCGGATGATGTCGATGAGGCCATGACCCCATAAGCAGAGGTCGTATTCTGAATATCGTTCAAAGAGACGAGCTTCGGTGAACGCGTACGATAGGTATCGCGCGTCGTATAACTGTCCGAGTAAGGATCGTCATAGCTGTTCGTGGCATAGGATTCATCGAAACCGTACTCGCCATAATCATCGAGATCTTCGTCGTAGCCATACTCGTCGTAGGCATAATCCTCTTCCACGTATTCCTCGTGGTCGGCATTACGAGACGAGCCGAAATTCAGTTTATCCTTGATGCTCTCAACGAGATTTCCAGCGGATCTTGAGGGATTAGGAAAATCCATAACGCCTTTCTTTCATCGCAGCCTTGCTGATCATGCTTGGAGAACAGCACGGACGCGGCCACCAATTCGGTCCTATTCGAACGAACTATCGAAGATCGCTCGTCCGACCCTTACTATAGTAGTGCCTCGCTCGATCGCCTGCGGCCAGTCTTCGGTCATACCCATAGAAATATCAGACAACGTGACATCGATCCCCTTGTCATCGAGCTGACGCTGCAGCTCGTCGCGCAAGCGCGCAAGACCGCTGAAGGAAGTCTCGATCGCCTCTTCATCGGCACGCGGAGCCATGGTCATGAGCCCTTGGATGCGCACCGCAGGAAGACTCGCCGCCTCCTCGATGATCGAGAGGACCTCGCTCGGATGAAAACCGCTCTTGGAGGCCTCGCCCGAAACGTTCACCTCGAGCAGCACGGGCTGCACCTTGTCGATCTTCGCCGCTGCTTTATCGATCTTGGCAAGATGTTCCGCTTTGCTGACCGAATGGATGAGATCGGCCGCAGAAACGATATCGGCGATGCGACGCGACTGGATGTTGCCGATGAAATGCCAGCTCTGGTCTGGGAAAGCCGCGCTCTTGCGCAAAAGCTCATCAGGACGGTTCTCGCCGAAGGCATGAGCCCCTCCCTCTATCGCTTCTTGGACCTGATCGAGATCGACCGTCTTCGATACCGCCAGGAGCAAAACCTCTTCGGGCTCGCGCCCCGCCTGCTCGCACGCAGCATCCACTTCATCGCGAACGCGCATATAGCGATCTTTCGTTGACATGAATAGCTCTCCTTGATGTAACGCCTCTACATTGATGTGCTCACTCCACTATAGCGCACGATGAGCGTCATCCGAACTTCGCTATGAGCCTGTTGCCTTACGCACGTATCGCGAACGCGCCGTGCCTCCCCGCCGTACCACCTTGTGCTCGATACGAGAAGAAGCGATCGTTGTTGCAGACCGCGCACTTATCCACATCGCATATGCGCGCGCAGGATATGCCAAGTCGTATCAGCTGAGCACGAAGCGCTGCGCCCAGATCGACATGGCGCGGATCGAAACTGCACGCCTCCCCGAACTTAGCGACGAAAAGATCGTGGATCTCTTCGCTCGTCTCGAAGCATTCGCGATGGATGTAGGGGCCGATGTAGACATTGGTAGCAGCGACAAGCTCTTGTTGTGACGCACCCGAAGCGCGCTTCTCTTGCTCGAGCATGAGCGAGAGCGTTTTTGCAGCAATGGTGTTCTCCACCCCGCGCCAGCCTGCATGCACCACTGCGAACCGTCCCGTAGGCATCACGATGATGAGCGGCACACAATCGGCGAAGCACAGCAGCGCCGCCACCTCACGTGTGGCGACGATGATCGCATCCGCGCCTTGCGTAGCTTCATTCTTCGCACGTACGACATCGGCAGGGGAATCGACGGTCACGACCATATCGCCATGCACCTGATTCGGTACGACGAGATGCGCTTCGATCGGCGAGCACGCCTCTCCTGCGAGCGCACCCATGATCAAGCTGCGATTTCGCCTGACCGCCTCCACATCATCCGCGACATGATCGCCAAGATTGAGCGAAGCATAAGGACCTACGCTCACACCGCCCGCACGCGTCGTGAACGCGATACGAACGCCGCACGCCTCGAAGAGCGCTTCGTCAGTGAAGAAGGGTATGTTCTCGCATTCGATTTCAGAAAGCGACGGCCGAGGAAGAACACGCCTATCCATGATGAGCCTTTCAAACGAACAGACGCACCAGAACCGATGCGTCTGCGATACGTTTTACTGTTATGAGCATGTTCGCACGAAGCGAAGATGCGCACATCTTCGAGAGCCTATTGGCGCTTCAGAAAATCGGGGATGTAGTCTTCGTCAGCGAAGCGCGGCTCGTTGGAGTAGAGCTGCTGATAGGTGCTCTGCGTCTGCTGAGGTGCCTGATTCTGCTGAACGTTACCGTTGCGCTGCGTGGTGGAATTGAAGACGTTATCCTTACGAGAGAAGTCCATCGCGGACTGTGCGGTATTCGCTTTGAAGCCCGTTGCGATGACGGTGATGCGAACTTCTTCTTGCATCTCCGGATCGACGATCTGACCATAGATGATGTTCGCGTTCTCGTCCGCGACCGCCTCGACCACACGTGCAGCCTCGTCCACTTCGGAAAGAGCGAGGCTCGGGCCGCCAGCGATCGAGAAGAGGATGCGCGATGCACCCGCGATCGACGTTTCGAGCAGGTTGGAGTTGATAGCTTGCTGAGCAGCATCGAGTGCGCGGGATTCGCCCGAGGAGATGCCGATGCCCATCATAGCGGTGCCCGCATCCTTCATGACCGTACGGATGTCCGCGAAGTCGAGATTGATGAGACCCGGGATGGTGATGAGATCGGTAACGCCCTGAATGCCCTGGCGCAGCGTATCGTCCGCGATGCGGAACGCGTCGAGCATACTGGTCTTCTTGTCGACGATCTCGAGCAGGCGATCGTTCGGGATGACGATGAGCGTGTCGACCTTCATGGAAAGGAAGTCGATGCCCTGCTCCGCCTGATTGCGACGAAGACGACCCTCGAAGCTGAAGGGCTTCGTGACGATGCCGACGGTGAGCGCGCCGATCTCTTCGCGAGCGATCTCTGCAACGACCGGAGCAGCGCCCGTGCCCGTGCCGCCGCCTTCGCCAGCAGTGACGAAGACCATGTCGGCATCGGCGAGCGCCTCGCGAATCTCTGCGCGGGATTCCTCTGCTGCCTGGCATCCGATCTCCGGATTAGCGCCTGCGCCGAGACCACGGGTGAGCTCTTCACCGATATGGATGGTCTTATCGGCATCGGAGAGGAGCAGTGCTTGACGGTCGGTGTTCACCGCGATGAATTCAACACCGCGAACGCCTGCTTCAACCATACGGTTGACCGCGTTCGTACCGCCGCCGCCCACGCCTACGACCTTGATGACAGCAAGATTATCAGCGCCTAGAATTTGTTGCATATCATGCCCGCTTTCAGTAATTCAATGAGATGTGGCTCATGGGAAGATGAGCCCATGAGAACATTGGGTTAATTGTACACAAGAGCCGATTGATTGAAAACACAAACTGGGCAAATATCACTAAACTGCCCTCCATATCGGCTTATTCACCGTACGCACGTTGATGTAGGCGATCTTACCTGGATGCTGCTCCATCAACTCGAGACAAACGCGTTCCTTGTCGCGAATATCAGAAGAATCGCCGAATGCGATCTCGACACCGTTGTCGAGCGTGAGCACCGTGGAATCGGAGCTTGCAGCCGAGACCGATTTAACCTGATCGGCAAGCTCGGTCGACATGCCATCGATGATGGCGAGCGCGTTGGTGATATTAGGGTTGTTGCACTGCGATCCAGCCTCAGGGACCGCGCCATAGGGTACGCTCGAGATATGGAGCGCAGCGTCGACATCCTCGTAGACCTGAGGAGCGAGCTGCTGGCCTTCGGTGCTGTTGCGCTCAGGAATCTGCATGAGCCACGTACCATCGGAAGCGAGCGCCCATGTTTGCTGATTGTCGTTATCGTCGATGACCACGTCGACCACCGCGACGATCTCGCGTTCGGTGATGTTCAGATTGAGCGTATCGGGGAAACGTCGCTCGATGCTGGCGTCCAGGATCCACGGATTCGACTCGAGACGCCCCTCGATACCTCCCGCATCCACGTTGAGCAGCGTCGTTCCTTCAGGGACCGACGCGAGCTCCGCTGTCTCCTGGTCGGTCAGGTGATGCACGCCCGAAACGGTGATCTTGGTGACAGGGAACATATCGGTTCGAGACAAGATGAAGATGCCCACCGCGACCACGATCGCCAGCACCGCCAGCACGATGCCGATGATGAGCCCTTTGCGCGACTTCTTCGGCTGCGTCTGACGGCGATTGTTGCGCACCTGCGAAACGCTGACCGAACGCAGCGGTTCGCTTCCGCGAGCTTGACGCTGGGCGGATGAACGCGCTGGACGAACACCCTCGCCCGCGAGATACCCGTTGCGGTCGATGTTGGGAAGACTCGAACCATAACGAGAGGTTCGACGCGAAGATGAGGCGGTGTGCGTCGATGCCGGGCGCGTATTGCGCGCACGAGCGTTCGGCAGCTGCACGTTCGCATCACGATAAGCGCTGTGAGACACACGACGCTGCGAACGCGCGGACGTGGACTGCTTCGCGCGTCTGCTTCGATCGTTCTGAGACATGCGCACCGAACGGTTCTGGCTCGGACGTCCCTTCACCGAAGAAGGCAGCGCTGCGCCCTTGTCAGTTCTTGAAGTCCTCTTCGAACCCAAGGAATTTGACCTCCGGTTGAAGTTCGATGCCATAGTGCTCTTTCACCTTTTCTTGCGCGGTCTTGATGAGAGCGCGCACGTCAGAAGCTGAAGCGTTGTGCTTGTTAACGATAAAATTAGCATGTTTTTCAGAGATTTGGGCGCCTCCACACAGAGTCCCCTTAAGCCCAACCTCATCGATGAGCGCGCCCGCCGAATGGTCTTCCGGATTCTTGAAGACGCTCCCACACGAGGGATATTCCAGTGGCTGGGAGGCTTTGCGGCGCTCGAGCAGCGAACGCATGCGATCGTGGATGTTGCCCGAGAGCGCGGGTTCTAACTGAAGTTCGCATTCGACGATGATCTCGTCGCTCGGAAACGAAGTCGAACGATATGCCCACTCGATGTCGCTTCCCGCATAGCGCTTCAAACCTTCCGCAGGATGATAGGTCGTGACCGACACGACGCGCGAGCCGATCCAATCGTCTTTCGTGCCCGCGTTCATACGAAGCGCTCCCCCTACGGTGCCAGGGGTCCCTACTGCGAATTCCATACCGCTATAGCCGCGATGGAACACCTCTTGCACGAGTCTCGAGAGGATGGTGCCCGCACCCACGATGACGCGATTCGTCTCTTCGTCGAACATCCAATTACGAAATTCTCCCGCAAGCGTGATGACCGCACCGGGAAAGCCCTCATCCGAAACGAGCAGATTCGAACCCTTGCCTACCAGGACCCAGGGAAGATCATCTGCCTTGCATGCACCAAGCGCTGCATTCAGAGCCGCAACGGAATTGGCCACGATATAGGCTTTTGCAGGGCCACCGATGCGATAGCTGGTGTGCTTCGACATCGGCTCATCCAAACGGATCTCGCCATCGAAATCGTCTTCGAAACGTAGCAGCTCCAGATCCGAAGCATGACGTGCCATCAGTCGCGACCCTCCAGCTCGCGCTCTTGCAGAGCGGCGAGAAGTTCGGGGCCGATAGCAGTCACGTCGCCTGCGCCCATGGTGATGACAAGATCGCCCGGTTCGAGTTGCGAGAGCAACGTAGGTACGACCTTCATGCGATGCGGCACATAGGTCGCGTCCTCGGGATGACCAGGATGATCGAGTACGACCTGGAGAAACGTCGCGCCCGAGACGCCAGGAACCGGCGCTTCGCCAGCTGAATACACGTCCATGAACGTGATGCGGTCGGCTTTGTCGAACGCGCGCTCGAAATCGTCGCGCAAGACCTCCGTGAAGAGCTTGACGCGCGAATAGCGATGTGGCTGGAAGAGCACATGCACATGCTCGAAATCGAGCGATTTCGCCGCTTCGATGGTCGCAGCGATCTCGGTCGGGTGATGTGCGTAATCATCCACGATGGTGACGCCACCAGCCTCGCCCACCTTGTCGAAGCGCCTACGCACCCCAGCGAATTCCGCCAGAGCCTCGACAGCCGCGGTCATATCCAGACCGCGCGTCCACATGAGCGTGAGCACGCCCGCCGCATTCAAAGCGTTATGGCGTCCAGGATTCTGCTTGATGCGACAATGATGATGCTGTCCATCGGGCAGCGTGATATCGAACGAGGTGGAGATGCCATGGGTCTTGTAGTTCGCTACGACCGTGTCGAACGAATCGTCGAACCCATACGTGTAGACCGTGCGTCCGGTCGCGCGCGCGACCTCCACCAGCGCAGCATCTTCACCACACACCACGCAACATCCCTCTTCAGGAACGAGCGACATGAAATCGCCGAAGAGCTGGTAGATCTCGTCCAGGTCTTCGTAATGGTCGAGATGATCGGCCTCGACGTTGGTGACGAGCACTGCTGCAGGATCGAGATACGTGAACGAACGATCGCTCTCGTCCGCCTCGACCACGTAGTATTCGCCCTCGCCGCAATGCGCGTTCGAATTGTAGGAACGAACGATGCCGCCGATCAGGAAGGTCGGGTCGAGCCCGATCGCGTCGATGGTCGATGCCAACATCGAAGAAGAGGTGGTCTTGCCATGCGTCCCCGCCACGGCCAGCGTCGCATGCCCGACGCCCAGCGCTGCCAGCATCTTCGCGCGATGCCAGATATCGATGTCCGCCTCGCGCGCGGCCATGAGCTCGGGGTTGTTGTCCATGATGGCCGTCGATACGACCACGATGTCAGGATCGACGCTCGAGATGGTATCCGCCTTCTGACCGATGAAGACCTGAATGCCCGCATCACGCAGCTGTTTGGTATAGCGGCTTTCACGAAGATCCGATCCAGAAACGGTATGGCCCTGTTCATGTGCGACACGAGCGATGCCGCTCATGCCCACACCGCCGATACCGATGAAATGAATCTTCTTGTTCTCGAATCGATCCACGCAATTCCTCCTGAATCCGCATCACATTGTATCGGATGGCGTCGTGCCTGCCGCCGCCAATACGACATCCGCCAACTTCGCGGCAGCGTCTTCGGTCTCAAAGGTCGCCGCCGCCTGCGTCATGCGCTCGCGAAGGCCGGCATCTTCGATCAGATCGAGGACGAGCGTGGTGAATTCATCGGACTCGACGTCCGCATCGGCGATCATGGACGCCGCGCCCCGCTCGACGTAAGCTTTAGCGTTCGTGGTCTGATGATCGGCCGTTGCGAAGGGGAACGGCACGAGGATCGCCGGGATACGACGTGCGGATATCTCGGCGAGCGAAGTGGCGCCCGCTCGAGAGACGACCATGTCGGTCGCGGCCATGGTCTCGCCCATGCGGTCCTGATAACCCAAGACGATATAGCGTTCGCGTTCCTCATCGGTAAGATCGAGCGCCGCTTCGACGGTCTCGAGCTCTTTCGGACCCGTGATGTGCATGATGTAGAGACCATCGATCGCCAGCAAGCGATCCTTCATCGCAGCGATCGCGCTGTTCAAGTGACGCGCACCCAAGCTTCCTCCGAACACGAGCAGCATGAGCGCGTCTTGCGGGATACCGATCGCATCTCTCCCCTCTTCGCGCGTCGAGGTGAAGATCGAGGAGCGAACCGGGTTGCCCGTCACGACGATCTTGCGCTTGTCGGCGACAGCCTCGCCTGCGACCTCGTAGGTGAGCGCCACCGCGGCAGCGCCCTTCGAGAGGTACTTGTTCGCCATACCCATGACCGAATTCTGCTCATGTACCACCAAGGGGATCTTGAGCGCTTCAGCAGCGCGGCTGACCGGGATACACACATAGCCTCCGAACGCCACCACTACATCAGGCTCGATCTCCTGGAACCAGCGCTTCGCCTTCTTCGTGCTCTTCTGGATCGTCCGAAGCGCCTTGGGCAGCGTGAGCGGATGAGCGCGATCGAAGCCGCTCGCCTCGAACGCCTCGAAGGGCAACCCCGCCTCTTTCACAAGGCGCGCCTCGACCCCATGAGGCGTGCCCGCATAGAAGACCTCGTGACCGCGCGCTTGGAGCGTCTCGGCTAACGCGAGCGCTGGATTGATGTGCCCTGCGGTACCACCGCCCGATAATACGATGCGCATACGTTTCCCCTAACGTCTTCTTCCTGGCTTCGGCGTGCCGCCGTCATACGAAGACACGACATGGAGCTTCTCGCGACGCTGTTGATATGGTGCCTCGGTCGGTTCGCTGCTGAACGAGACCGACAGGATGATACCCACGATCAGAAGCGAACTGATGAGCGACGATCCTCCTGACGAGATGAAAGGAAGAGGCTTGCCCGTGATCGGGAAGAGACCGATCACGCACAGGATGTTGATGAAGGCTTGCGCGACGAGCATGGTCGTGAGCGCGCCCGCGATGAGCATCCCGTAACTGTTCGTGGCATCCTTCGCGATGCAATAGCCACCATAGAGGAAGACCACGAACAGGACCACCACCGCCATAGCACCGACAAGACCCAACTCCTCGCCGATGATGGCGAAGATGAAGTCCGTTTCCGCTTCGGGAAGATACTGCAGCTTCTCGTAGGAATTGCCGATACCGACGCCAAAAAGACCACCCGACGCCAACGCTTGGAGCGAATGGACGATCTGATAGCCATCGCCATCCGCATTGCCCCACGGGTCGAGGAAGGTCAAGAGGCGTGCGGTGCGATAGGGCGCCGAGAAGATAGCGGCCGCACCGAGCCCGAGGATCAAGATGCCCAAAAGCGCGATCCAGCGCCACGGAACACCACCGAAGATGAGGATCGAGAAGATGGCGATGAGGCAGATGACCGTCGTCCCGAGGTCCGACTGCAAAACGAAGAGGAGCGCGAGCGGCGCCACGATGAAGATCGCACAACGAACGAGCACTTTGAGCGCATCCATACCGTCGTTGAAATCCACCATGATGCGCGCAGCCACCAACACGAGCGCGATCTTCATGAATTCGCCGAATTGGATCGAGATGCCGCCGATCACGAGCCAGCGCTTCGCGCCGAGCGCAGCCGTGCCGAGCGCAGCAGTGAGAAGAACGCCGATGACACACAAGGTCCAGAAGCTGTAGATGATGAATTTCGAACTCATCGCTTCGAAACCGACCATCTTCGTCGCGACGATGACGGCGACGCACAAGGCTACGCCGATGACGGCGAAGATGACCTGCTTGATCGTCTCACCATAGGCATCGCCTTGTTCGACGTATGCGGTGACCGAAGAAGCCGAGAAGACCATGACCAGACCGATGACCACCAGAGCGGCCGCGGAGAGCATGACCATCAAGCGCGGAACGACGACCTCTTTCGAGGAACGTTGAAGGCGTGAATGAGAGGGCATCGGAGTGCGTTGTGAGTGTGTTCGTGGCGCCCTGTTCATGCGAACCTAGCCTTCCCCGCCGCTCGATCGCTGGCGGACCAGGTCCTTGAACACGTCGCCGCGTTCTTCGAAGCAACTGAATTCATCGAAGGAAGCGCACGCAGGAGAGAGCACGATCACATCCCCCGGCTGCCCGATCTCGAGCGCGAGGTCGAAGGCTTCTCTCATATGAGGTGCTGCATGATGCGGAAGCGACGAAGCAGCGAATGCCTCTAAGAAGCGCGGACCTGCCGCGCCATAGCACACCACCGCCTTGCAGTGCGCGCTCGCTTCTTCCACGAGCACATCAAGGCTCGTTCCCTTGTCGTCACCGCCCAGCAGCACGATAGGTTTCGTGTCCCCGAATGCGGCGAGCGCCTTCAGGGTCGCATCGACATTGGTCGCCTTCGAGTCGTTATAGCACGCGATCCCATTCACGCTGCCGCACGGCTCGATGCGATGCTCGAGCGGTTGGAAGGTGCGCAGCCCTTCGCGAACGGCTTCCACGTCGCAGCCGATGGCGAGCGCTGCGCTCGCGGCTGCTAGAGCGTTCGCCACGTTGTGTTCGCCTGGGATGTTGAGCTCATCGGTCGCGACGAGCGCGCTTGTCGTGCCCGCATGATCGACCGTCAGTACCGCACCGTCGACGAAGGCGGCATTCTCGGCACCGCACGCATCGATCATGCTCTGACCGACGCCCTGCGCAGTTCCGATCGGGATATAGGAGAACCCACGCTCCGCAGTAGGAATGTGCTTCAGTTCCTTCACGTATCCACGCACGATATCGTTCATCGCATCCATGACCGCAACGCCACCGACCTTAGCGAGGTTAGCGTAGATGCGCTGCTTCGCTTCACAATATGCCTCGAAGCTCTGATGCCATTTGAGGTGATCGGGCGTGATGTTCAGTAAGATCGCGACCTGGGGCGCGAATTCCTTGGTAGAAGCCAACTGATAGGACGACACTTCAGCGACGAAGTGACTCGCCTCACCTTTGCGCACCGCTTCGATGCAGGTATCGCCGATATTGCCGACCGCCACGGCATTCATGCCAGCGCTTCGAAGAAGATGTGCGGTGAGCGCGGTCGTGGTGGTCTTGCCATTGGTGCCGGTGATCGCGATCCAGACCGAATCGCGCGCGCTCTCGCGCCACGCGAACTCGACCTCGCTGATCACTTCACGTGCAGCACCGAGCGCATTCTGATAGAAGACGGAGAATTGCGAGATACCAGGACTCGCGATGCAAAGATCGTAGGCGTTCGCGAAGCTGGTCGTGTCGAATACGACTCGAGCGCCGCGGGCTTCGAGACGTTTCGCGACCGCGAGCGACGACTCGTTCTGCGTCCCCGCTGCGACCGTGAGCGACGCAACACGGCTTCCCTGATCAAGGCAGTATTCGCAAACCGCCTCACCTGTCTTTCCAAGGCCGAGCACGAGAACATTCCCCAACGATTCGGGGGCTGCCTTACGATCCATTCTTGAAGATGATCCTTCGCTCATGCTCGTTCCTTCCCTACGCTGCGCTACCTGGCGTCTGGCCTTAGGCTACCATCGATTGAGCGAAGAAGATGCAGAAACCGACCGCAGCGAAGCATGCGGAGATGATCCAGAAGCGCACGACCACCTTCACTTCGCTCCATCCCTTCTTCTCGAAATGATGATGGAGCGGCGCCATGAGGAAGAGTCGCTTCTTCGTCCGTTTGAAGTAGAAGACCTGGATCATGACCGAGAGCGCCTCGATGACGAATAGGCCGCCGATGATGAGCGAGATGACCTCGGTCTTCGTGACGATGGCGATACAACCGAGCGCCATACCGAGCGACAGCGACCCCGTGTCACCCATGAAGATATCGGCCGGATAAGCGTTGAACCACAGAAAGCCGATGCAACAGCCCGCGATGGCAGCGCCGACCAAGGCAGCGTCGAGCATGTTCAGGCGATAGGCGATGGCCGCCATGACCAGGATGGCCATCATGACCGTGCCTGCCGCAAGACCGTCCAGGCCGTCGGTCAGGTTCGTCGCATTGGAAAGGCCCATCAGCAAGATGTCGCAGAAGAGCACGTAGAGCCACGGAATGCTGAACTGGCCTGCGGGCACTTCGATGGGCAACGTCGTGGTGAGGATGCCGAAGTCGAGCGTCGCGATGAACGGGATGTCGATGGTGGGCGGGATGCCGAGCCAATTCACCACCGCGAGCACGAAAGCGGTCGAGATAAGGAATTGCCCGACGAGCTTCGCTTTCGGCGTCAAGCCGAGAGAGCGTTCCTTCGCCACCTTGGAAGCATCGTCGATGAAACCGAGCACGCCGGTCAGGATGATGGCGATGAGGATGAACGTGGTATCGAGTTCGGGCGCAGCGAGAAGAAGAACGGTGACGGCCATCGCGACCAGCATGATCACACCACCCATGGTGGGCGTTCCCTGCTTGACCAGATGGCTTTCAGGACCATCGGCACGAACCTGCTGGCCGATGAGATGCTTCTTCAGACCCTTGATCCAGAAGGGCATGAGCACCATCGTAACGATCGCACCCATGAACACCGCGAGGAAGACGGTGAAGGTCGGATACTGTGCATAAACCGCGAGCATTATGCCAAAAGCCCCCTGACTATACGTTCGAGCTCCATGGAATGGGATGCCTTTACCAGCACCGCGTCTCCTGGTTCGAGACGCGTCTCCAATTCATTGAGCGCCTCGCCGCGCGTAGCGACGACGGTGATGCGCTCGGATGGAAAGCCAGCAGCACGCGCGCCATCGGCGATGAAGCGCGCTAGTTCCCCGACGCAGATCAGCTGATCGAGCTTCTGCGTTGCAGCGAACTGCCCGACGCCTTCATGGCAAGCCTGCGCGAAATCGCCCAACTCTCCCATGTCACCTAATACAGCATAGCGTTTATGCTTGACGTTGAGCACGGAAAACATGGCCAGCGATGCGCGCATCGAATCGGGGTTCGCATTGTAGGCATCGTTGATCACCATCACATCACCTTTGCCCTGCAGTATCTCCTGACGTCCGACCTCAGGCACGGAAGCCTTGAGTCCGATGGCGATCTGCTCGAGCGGCACATGACAGAGATACGCCAGCGCCGCAGCTGCGCACGCATTGTGAACATTGTGGATGCCGCGCAAGCCGAGCTCGCATGCGATCGAATGCGATTCGCCGGGCACATGCAGCTTGAAATGCGGACAACCCGCATCGTCGAGCTCGATATCGCTCGCCCACACGCAGGGCACTCCTTCATTGGTTTGCGCCTTGAACGTGCCCGAACCATCGAAATAGATCACCTGGATGCCACGCTTCGCTGTCTGCGCAGCTTCGCAGATCAGAAGCGTGTTGTCATCCACGTAATTGAGCACGGCGAGTCCGGCACCATTCGGCAATGCTTCGACCGCCTCGGCTTTCGCGAGCGCGATCGCCTCGCGCGACCCGAGCAGTTCGATATGACACTCGCCCGTATTCGTGATGAGCGCGATATCGGGTCGCACGAAATCGCACAGTTCGCGCAGCTGGCCCGAACCGCGCATGCCCATCTCCACGACCACGTATTCGGTCTCGGGATCGGCATCGAGCAGCGTCTTCGGAACGCCCAGCTCGTTATTTTGATTGCCCTTCGTGGCGACCACGCGATAGGTGGTCGCGAGCACGTCGCGCAAGATGTTCTTAGTGGTGGTCTTTCCCGTTGAACCGGAGAGGGCGACCACCTCACCCTTGATGAAACTTCTCCAAGCGCGCGCGAGATCCGTGATCGCCGAGAACGTCGACGAGACCTCGAGCAGCGCTGCCCCCATTTCTCGGGCGAGGATCTGCGTGTTTTCAGGAACGCGCTGCATCGAGAGCACCACATGCGCGCCCTTGCGCAACGCCTCATCGATGAAGCTATGTCCATCGACGCGCTCGCCTGGGAGGGCAACATAGACGAAATCGGGTTCGACATCACGCGAATCCCACGTGATACCGCACGCGAGATGCGAAGGATCGAGCGCCTCTACGACGACCGTCGCACCCGTGAATTCAGCGATCTGTTTCGAATTCAGTCTCATGGCTTCCTAACCGATCAATATCATCTCTTCGCGCGCGACCGCACGATCGTCGAAATCGTGCTTGGTCGTACCGATGGTCTGGTAATCTTCATGGCCCTTACCCGCAATCAGCACCGCATCGCTCGGTGAAGCGAGCGAGAGCGCCTTGCGGATCGCGCTGCGCCGATCAGGCTCGACGCTGAAACGGCCCTCATTTCCTTGCATGCCTGCCAGAATATCTTCGATGATGCGCTGCGGATCTTCCGTACGCGGATTGTCGGAGGTCACCACCGCATGATCGGCCGCGAGCGCTGCCTTGCCCATGAGCGGACGCTTGGTCGCATCACGATCGCCACCGCACCCGAACACGACGATGGTCTTGCCTTGGGAGAGCTGCTTGACCGACGCGATGGCCTTCTCGAGCGCATCAGGCGTATGCGCGTAATCGACGTATACGGACAAACTGCGCGCACGTTCTCCGCCTTCGCCAGGAGCGAGCTCGACGCGCTCGATGCGTCCAGGCACCGCCGGAACATCTGCCAGCACCTCGGCGATATCGTGCGGTGCGTATCCGAGCTGGAGCGCGATACCGAACGCGGTCATCACGTTCTCGACGTTGAAGCGACCTACCAGCGGATACTCGAACGCGACCGCATCTCCCATCACGCCGAGCACGATGCGCGTACGCGCCACATCGTAGGCGATCTTGATGGGATGGATGTCCGCGTTCTCGGCGAAGCCCGTCGTGATGACGGGATCTCCCTGCTCAAGAACGCTCGCGAGCAAGCGCTCGCCCCATTCGCTATCGATGTTGATGACGCGCTTGGCGGGATAGTCCGTGCTGAACAATCGCCGTTTCGCTGCGAAGTACGCTTCGAAGGTCTTGTGGAAATCAAGGTGATCCTGCGTCAGATTCGTGAACGCGGTCACCGCGAAATCGCTTCCCCACACACGATCGAGATCGAGCGCGTGCGAACTGACCTCCATGGCCACCACGCTGCAATGAGCATCGCGCATCTGTGCGAAGATTCGCTGCAGATCGCACGATTCGGGAGTCGTATGATCGGCAGGAAGTTCCTTGCCTGCGATATCGATGCCCACCGTACCGATCAGCCCGGTCGTCGCGCCAAGCGTGCGCGCGATATGATCGACCAAGAACGACGTCGTGGTCTTACCGTTAGTGCCGGTTATCCCAACGAGCGAAAGATCTTCAGATGGCATTCGATAGAAGCGAGCCGCAAGATGAGCCATTGCCTTGCGCGAGTCGTCAACGAGAATGAAGGTAACATGGTCTCCTCCCTTCAGGTCGAGCTCACGCTCGACCACCAACGCGCTCGCGCCGCGGTTCACGGCATCCTGCGCATATGCATGCCCATCGCTCTTCAATCCGACGATGCAGCAAAATGCTTCACCAGGCTGCACCGCATCGCTGCGATAGGTGATGCCCGTTATGACACGATCTGGATCGCCGATGATCGTGTGGTCGAAACCTTCGATGAGTTCTGCGCATGTTCGGTCGGTCATGATGGTCCCTAGTTCTGCGTGATGTGATAGCGATCGATCGCGAACTCCATGATGTCATGGAATGCGGGAACGGTCTTTCGCTCGCCTGGCACGTCCGTCGCGCCAACGAAGCACACGAGCTTCGTCGAAGCATCGGGAAGATATCCGACGAACGAGATGTTGTACACACCTTCTTTATAGCCGCCATTCGGGCTTGCGATCTCAGCCGTACCGGTCTTGCCTGCAACGCGATATCCGTTGATCGCCGCCTGCGTACCCGTTCCGTCCTCGACAACCGCCTCGAGCATGGTGTCGAGATCATCGATCGCCCGATCATTGTCGACCACTTTCTCGGTCGTATAGGTCAACTCTTCGCCGCTCGAAGGAACCTCGAGCAAGAAATGAGGCTGTGCGATCGTGCCATTGCTCGCGACCAGGCCATAGAAGCGCATCATCTGAATCGGGCTCACTTCGAGACCTTGTCCGAAGCTGATGTTGTAACCCTGCACTTCGGTCCACTTGTCGCGCGGAGCAAGATATCCGCTCGCAGCGCCAGGATAGTCGATGTTCGTATCGCTTACGATCTGGTATTTCTGCAGGTATTCATAGAATTTCGAGAAGGTGAGATCGCGTGCGATCAGCGACATGCCGATGTTCGAGGAATCCGCCATGATGGTGGTCGCGGTCATATCCTTATCTTCGCGCTCGTGCGAGTCGGTGATCTTGTGCTCGCCAACTTGTAAGACAGAAGGACAATAGTAGTTCTTATCGACCGAGACGGTTCCCTCTTCAAGAGCCGCGAGCATCGTCACCGCTTTGAACACCGATCCCGGCTCGTAATGTCCTGAGATGCCAGAAAGGTTCGTCGCTCCCTCTTCGACCTCCGAAAGATCGGTGATGTCGAAGGTCGGCACCGAAGCGCACGCGAGCATCTCGCCCGTCTCGGCGTTCATGACCGCACCGAAGCCCGTCTTCCCATCGACTTCCTCGGTGCGCTTGAGCACGGCTTTTTCCACTTGCTGTTGCAGTTCGACATCGATGGACACCACGATGTCCTGGCCGTTCACCACTTCAGCTTCGATCTGGGTCGCACCAGGAACGGGCACGCCTTCCTTGCTGTACATCGTGGTCTTCTTGCCGGGCGTGCCACCCAAGATATCGTTGTAATAGAGTTCGAGACCCGATACAGGGTCGCCCTCGCTGTTCACCACGCCGATCAGCTGGCTCGCGATCGCACCACAGGGATAGATGCGCTTGCTGGTCTTCTCGTAATCGAACCCGTCGATGCCGAGCTCTTTGACCTTGTTCAGCTGCTCTTCATCGACCCCTTTGGCAAGATAAACGAAATTCGTATCCTGCTCGATCTTCTCTCGATAATCCTCGGCATCTCCACCGCATGCTTGCACGAGTCCATTCACCAATGCGCTCACCTGACCAGAATCCTGGATCTTGTGAGGATGGCAGAACAGATTGTAGGCATCGACCGTGGTCGCGAGCACCACACCGTTGCGATCGTAGATGGTTCCGCGTCGGGGTTCAACATCGACCGTGACCGTTCGTTGGGAGCCTTCAGCGTGCTCGATCGCATATGCGTCGATCACCTGCACCCATATGAGACGACCGAACACGACGATCGCCAAGATCAAGATGATGACGAGCAAGATGCTCAAACGATGCGGTGATGTTTCGAAAGCACGCGCGCCGCCCTGAACATGCGACGACGACGCCTGCCGATAGGCAGGGCGCCGTGAAGAGGAGAAGTCCTTGCGGGAAGGGCTTCCCGAACGGGGGTGCTTCGAATAGGGCATGGCTTACTCCAATGCCGCAGCGTATGCGATGCTTCCTGTGAGCGAAAGATTGCCTGACGAATCGAAGGCGACCACGTCAGGATCGAGCGTGAGCGTCGCAGAGGCACCCGGCGCTGCCATCTTCAGCTCATCAGCTGCGATGGTGCGAAGATTGCTAGGGCTTGCGATAAGGCTCTTCTGAACTGCGAGCGACTGCCCTTCCGAACGCATCGTCGCGATCTCCGAGCGTAATTCGCTCGATGTGGAAGCAGCGCTATATGCAGCTGAAGCTAGACCGACCTGAATGAAGCCGATGCAAAGCACGACCGCCAATACCGCGACCACCGCTTTGACGATAAGGACATGAAGATCGGAAAGTCCAGGACGCGTTGCCTGTTTATGACCAGGTACGACACGAACCGAGGGTTGTACGTGTTCACGTACGGGCTGTTGCACGGCAGTATCGTAGCGATATGCAGGTGCTCCTGCCACAAGTCTCACCTTCCTTATGGCAATACGTTAGCTTCGTTCGAGCATGCCTTGCTTTGCCGCACAAAGGTATGCTCAAGTAATAGATTCATCACATCGCTGCGCGATACGCAGTTTGGCACTTCTACTGCGCGGGTTGCGCGCGATCTCCTCCGCACTCGGGACGATCGGCTTACGCGTGACTAGTTCGAGTATCGGCTTATGTCCACACACGCAAACGGGCAGTTCAGGTGGACAGATGCATCCTTGCGCATAGTCCTTGAAGCAATCCTTCACAATGCGATCTTCGAGCGAATGATAGCTGATGACCGCGATGCGACCGCCAGGAGCGAGCCATCTGATGGCTGCCTCCAGGCCAGAACGGAGCATGTCGAGCTCCCCGTTCACCTCGATGCGCAATGCCTGAAACGTCCTCTTCGCTGGATGACCCCCGCTCCTTCGAGCAGATGCTGGAACAGCTGCTTTGATGATCTCAACGAGCTGTTCGCTGGTCTCGATAGGCGCCTCTTCGCGACTTTTCACGATGAATTCCGCAATGCGACTCGCCCACTTCTCGTCGGAATACTGTCGGATGATCCGAGCGAGATCTGTTGCGTTTTTGGTGTTGATGATCTCTGCTGCGGTTAAAGTGTGTTTACTCGGATTCATCCGCATATCGAGTGGGCCATTTTCCTTGAAGGAAAAGCCGCGAGAAGGCGTATCGATCTGCACTGACGAAACCCCGATATCGAAGAGAATCGCGTCGATCGAGGGTACTTCTGCTTCCAAGAGCAGGGAATCTAACATTCCGAAGTTTCCCGAGAGCACGTCGATCTCCGGTCGGATATCGTCAGGCAGCGCAAAAAGACGTTGTGTCGCTGCATCGAGTGCTACCTGATCTTGGTCTATGCCGATAAGATGTCCGGTCGAGCCGATCAGCTTCGCTGCTGCGAGCGAATGCCCCGCACCACCGAGCGTCGCGTCAACATAGGTCTTGCCCGCTGAAAGCTGCAAACCTTGCATGCATTCATCGAGCAGAACAGGTATATGCCGATATTCGTTTGTCACTGTGCAAGCTCTAGGATTCGCTCATCAGCGATGCCAGATCGACAGAGCCGACGAAATCATCCCAGCGTTGAGCGTCCCAGATCTCGAAATGATCCTCGTCACCAACGAAAACCACGTCCTTGCCAAGCCCTGCGACCTCGCGCTGGGCAGGAGTCAGGTGGATACGGCCCGAGTTATCAATCTCGCAATTCCGGACACGAGAATTGAGTACCTTACGCAGAGCAGACTTGCGTTTGCTGCTGACGTCAAAGCCACCCTCTCCTTCGAAGAGGCCTTCCACCCAGTTGGTGTAGTCCTCGACTTCGAAGACATAAAGACATTGGTTCTCGGGATCGGGAGTGATCCTGAGATCCTGCGAGAGCACCTTTCTGAAAGACGACGGAAGCGACAAGCGTCCCTTGGCATCCATCTTGTGACGGTATTCGCCCAAGAGTTCGCTCATACTTCCTCCTCTCAAAAATAGACTCTCCCGCTGGAGTGTATTTTATGCTCATTTGCCCCACATTGCAACACAAAATGCGTTTTTGCCCCACTTTCATCCCACTTCTACCACGCAAAATGCGACGAGATTTCGATGCGATACTACATGTTGTGGTTCGCTTTTTCATCGATTTCAAAATATGGTGGGTATGTTAGTGGTACGAAGTGGGATGTTTTTTGCCGAAAATCCTCACGCGGAGCCAAAACGACCGATATTTCTCAAATTTTTGAAGCAAGATCGCGTGGATATTCCTGTACGAGATCGCACTCAGCATCAAGAAGTGGGGCATGGTGGAGCTCTATCCTGGATCAGCGTCGAAACGCGCGAGGACCACGAAAGAATAAGGCACCCGAACGGGTGCCTTCACCATTTCTATGAGTATGTCCCAGCGAGGGAGCGCTTATGCAGCGTCGATAAGACGCGCGAGCTCCCGCTTGTTCTGAAACGCGCGAACATCATCAGGATTCGATGCCTTCACGACCTCGCCCACCCAAGTTTCACCATTGTTCGAGAACTTATCAGAACGAACGATGTAGTCGAAATGGATGCGCTGATCATTCGAAACATCTTCGCTCGAATAACCGTAGTCAAGATTGCTCAGGATAGATTGAAGTGCCGCAACATAAGGTTGCTCGGCGCTCAAACGAACGATGCCAGCTTCAGGATTGTAGATGAGACCGGGTGCCAAGAAGGATGTGCGCACGGAACGACAGCGCTTGGCTTCTGCGAATTTGATACCCAGGCACACGGCGAGGATGACCACCCACCAAACGATGGTGACGAACAGGTCGGAAGGATCCACGAGATTGAAACCGAACGCATACCACATTCCTAAGAAGATGATGGATGCCGCGATCAAAATGCCGATGATCAACCAGTTGCTCTTTTTCATTGATACCCCCCGCAGCATCGATTCGCGATCGAATGCCGTACGGGATTCTTAATGACCAGGTCAAATTCCATTTAGTAGTTTTTATCACAACGACCGCAAGAATTTCGTTGCCAACATTTTCGCTAAGTACGAAATTCGAAATGAGCGGTAAAACTTCGCAGGTATTCGGTAGTTGTTCAGGAGAAAACACCTGATAGAACGAAGGAGACCGAGCAACAGCTCGGTCTCCTCGAATCATATGGATCGCATTTGAGCCATTCGCACGAAGCGCATCCGACTCAGCAATGTCATGAACGCTATGCGTGATACGTGGCGCTCTGCGTCTGCGTTGCGCCATGAACATCGCGACTTGCGCCGGTCATGTTGCGGTCGATCTTGTCGATCTTGCGCGCATAACCTAAGCGACGAGCGATGACCGCTGCGCCATAGATCGCGGTCAGAACGATACCAACGATCATCCAGATATGCGTCCAACACTGCGGGCCATCGAAAGCAGCGAGCGGATTCTCATCGTCTTCGATAATAGCGTCATCGGGGCCAGCGAGCGGATTGTCGTCATCGGGGATCACGACGCCCGCATCGCCATCACCTGCATCACCAGCGAGAACTGCTCCACCTGCAGCAGGAGTCAGAGTGGTCGCACCACCAGCGGGTGTTGCTGGTGTCGTTGTGTCATCTGAGGTATCGCCATCAGGATCGCCTGGCGCGGGATCGGTCGGTTGCTGAGGCACAGTAGGCGTGTCAGGCTGCTCAGGCGTGCTTGGCTGAATCGGATCGGTTGGTGTGGTTGGTTCGGGATCTGGAACCACTGTCGGAAGAACCTCACGAGAAAGAATCGTGCTCTCGATCAGATTGATGGTCTTTCCGCCCGTTGCGATGGTAGCACCCTCGCCCGTCGCACCGGCGCCATTATTCAGATAGTCGAATGTACCAACGCGGTCGAGAAGGTCGGATTTGATGGACTCATTGAAGGTCAGCGTATGCTTCGTGAAAGGCATGCCATTAATGGTCCAGACGATGGAGTTGGTCTCAGCATCGTATTCAGCCGTGCCTCCCTGCGTGCTCACATTGATGTTCTCGACATTCTCGAAGTCATCGCCAACGGGGATCGTGATGGTGAATTCCGGATAGACCGCGCTCACAGCCAAGTTCACCGCATCGCTGAAACTCTTCGTATCCGTCGAGGTGAAGAAGAGTCCTTCTGAGCACATGGCCTTCATAGCTTCTTCAGCATAAGAGCGCTGAGAGTCGCTCACGGACTGGAGGACGCCGTAAACGGATGCGCCCGCATTCTTGATATCGTTCGCCATCCACTTGAGATCTTCAAGATACTGCGTACGATCCGAGATCTTATTAGAGCCGTCGTAGTTCGGCATACCATCAGAGAGGAATACGACGCTCGCTTGGCGATCACCGTGCATCTTCAACAAACCGCTTGCACCCGAGATACCCAACGTATAGTCGGTATTCTCGTTCTTAGGTTCGAGCGATCTGATATATGCTTCAGCCTCATCCGCATTCGAATAGAATTTGGTCGTTGTGCGCGTACCGTCTTCGCCGTTGTACGCGCCACCGAACGTCACGAATGCGACCTGGCAATCGTAACCCTCAGAGCTCAGCAGCTGATGGGTCACATCGAGCAACTTCGACTGCATGTCATAGAAGCGCGAATTCTTGTCTGTTTCGTTACCGAGCTGCGCCATGGATGCAGAGAGATCGATGACGAACACATAGTCCATCTGTTTCTGAGCAGTGAAATATGCGTCGACCTTCACTTCTGCTACGCCTGCTTCTTCATCGGCCCAACGAGCTTGCTGAACGACCTGGGTGCCGTTTTCATACGTGTTCCACATCGCATCGCGATTCTCGGTCGTGGAATCCCAACCTTCTTCACCTGTGATCTCGCCGATATTCTCGGCCTGATCGAGTTTGAACTGCCCAGCCAGGATCTCTTCAACGCGCTTCATGATGCTCTCAGAAGTGCCGACATAGCCCATCTTAGCCGCATCGTCGACCGTAAGACCTTTCAGGTTCTTGCAGCCATAGAAGGAAAAACCGCCGATGCTGTCGCTCACGTTCGACAAGGAGTTGACGCTGGTCAGATTCTCGCAATTCCAGAATGCGAAGTTCCCGATCTCCTTCACGCTGCCCAAAAAGACCGACTGCAGGCCTGTGCAGTTATAGAAAGCGTACTCATCGATGATTCCAACGGTGCCCATGTTTGCGGTTTCAAGTCCAACGCAGCTAGCAAAGGCATTCTTGCCAACGGTGCCTACATTCTTCAACGAAATGCTACGGAGAGCAGTGCAGGCAGGAAGCGCGTCACCATAAACGGAGAAAGCTTGCTCTCCGATCGTGCCGATATTCTCCAAAGTCACCTTGGTGATACCCGTGCAACCAGTGAAAGCCTGTTTTCCTATAACGTCAGCATTTTTCACCGTCACAGTGGTCAGACCAGTGCACGCATAGAAAGGATGCGAGCCACTGAGTTCAACACCATCAAGATCAAGTTCGGTCATACCGATACAGCCTAAGAAAGCAGAATCTCCGAGCGAGCCAACCTTGCCGCTCAGATCGAGCGAGGTGAGCCCTGTGCAATTCATGAAAGCCTGAAAGCCGATGGTGCCAACATTAGTAAAGCTCAGATCAACGAGATTCTTATGTTCGGCGAACATACGATTTCCGACCGAAAGGTCTTCCAGCCTTACCGTCTCTAACGCAGTAGCACCGTTGTAGACATTGAAGACATTATCGCCGATAGCCTCTACATGACTGATAGAGACGCTCTTGAGTTTTGCCGGATTGTAGAAAGCATACGTGTCGATCTTGCCAACGTTGCTGATCGTAAGATCCGTCATATTAATACAGCTGCGGAATGCGTAACCTATGTGCTCGACTCGATCGATCTCGAGCGTCTTCATCTTGAACTCAGCGAACGCTTCTTGCTCGATCGTGCCAATGTTCCTAAGGACGATTTTCTCTGCCGTGTTCTTGTATGATGCGACCGTATTCTTGCTGATGGTCTCCACATTCATGATGGTAAGGGTTTTTGAAGCTTCGTCGTAAACGACAGACGACTCGGCCGATTCCTCGTTCGCATCAGACTCAGGCGTAGAGCCGTCAGACTGCTCGGTATTGGAAGAGTTTTCATCCTCCCCTTCAGCCGTGGTAAGGGTCTGTGCTTCATCGGACTCGGGCGTTTCTTCGGATGCGACCATGATCGCATCTTCTTGAACGCTCGCGGACTCGACCACCGCAGGTTGAACCGCTTCTGTTTCGACCGCTTCCTCGGTCGGCGTTTCAGTCTGCTCCTCTGCGAACGCATTAGCAGACCATGTTGAGAGCGAGAAGACGAGCGTTAGTGACAGGATGATCGCCAGGATCTTTCCGCCGGTCGTCTTACGCGCATCAAGAGCCCATTCGAATAGATGCATATGGTATCCAAGCCTTTCTTCGTTGCTGAAAAACAATGTCATTCAAAGAATGGAGTCCGGCCCTTACCCCTGAACCAGACTCCACGAATGATTTTGACATTACCTTTCGGTAACGTTTTTTCTCAAAATCGCCCAAAACTGCATCAGCGATCTCTAAATGAGTCATGATCGTCTACGAAATTCCTGCTCACGAGCGATTCTCGCTCAATTACCTCAACGATTCATCCAAAAGCCTCCATCCCAAAATGATCTGTTAATGATATGATAATGATAGGATAAAACGACAAAAACTGGTCCTGAGCGGCTTTGAGCAGAAAGAACGAAATGGAAGAGAACGCATCAGACGAGATCGTAGTGAGGCGCGAGACGTGGAGCGAAGATGACATGGAACTTCTCTGCGGCATCGCGAATGCAGGCGGCGGAAGCATCATCGTCTCATCAACGGCTAAAAGAGCGACGAAGAAGATGCGTAGATACCGAAAGAGCTTCGAGACGATCCCCGCTCGCACGCGTCAAGCGCTCGGCATCGCTTGCACGACCGAGCCACTCATGGATGGCACGGCTTTATGCCTTGAGATACGCGTCCCTGCTGCGCGATTCCCCATCGACTTTCAAGGCGACTATTTCTATTACGATCAGGGCAAGAACATGAAGGTCGACAGATCGCACTTCGACCGAAGCGCCCACGATGCGCAGAGCGAAGCAGTGCAAGACAACCATACCTCTACGACCGAAGAGGCCGATCTGTGTGTGGAGCAGGCGAGCATACGAACAAACAAGAGCAGTAACGAAGATTCGGTCAAGACAGCACGTCGCACTACCTTCAAAGACCGCTCCATCGCTGCTGCGAATCGACTCGATTTGACCAGCACGGACGAATACGTTTTGAAGGTGATCGAAACGAACGGACGCGTGACCGCTCCTCGAATAGCAGAAGTGCTCGGTGTGAGCGAAAGCACGGTTCGTCGCTCGTTTCGCAAACTGCGCGAGCTGGAACTGATCGAACGCATCGGCTCGAACAAGGCAGGCTATTGGCGCCTTGTCGACTGATTGCGCCTCATGCCACTACGCTTTCAGAGCGTCACGAAGATCGGCTGATGCACAAGTCTAACTCGAGTCAGAAAGACGAACCGTACGCCCTAGCGGCGGAGCAATTTGTTCTTGAACTTCGAAAGGATCGAACCGAGCAAGCGATATTCAGGAACGCGAAGAAGCTTGCAAAGCCCAAATGAGATGACAAGGCCGAGAACGCCGCAAACGCACACGACCACCACTGCCTCTATGATGGCCGCTGCACCCATGAGCGGAAGCGCGGAGAGCACGGCTTGAGAAAGGCCGAACACCACCACACCTGCGATGATGCTCGCGATCGTGGTCTTAACGAACAAGCTCACGATCGGGCCGTTACCATAGGAACCGACCTTACTGCGCACGATGAACGAGCACACGACGAACATGACCCCATAGAAGAAGAAGTCCGTGACAGGAATGCCCGCAAGACCGACCGGCCCTGAACAGAGATACCAATAGAAGAACACCTGCACGAAGCGCAGCGCGAAATCGACGAGCGCGAATTGTACGAATTTGCGCATCGCGGCGAACACGCGATACATGTACATATAACCTGCGTAGAACGGCAAGCTGAGCGTCCAGAACATCAAGATGACGCCGACCGTCTGGGTGTCATCTGCGCTGAACGCGCCCGCCTGGAACATCTGCATGAGCGGGAATGCGAGGCCGCACACCATCGCCGCGAGCGGGATCATGAGGAAGAACGTATTGCGCAGACCGCTCGAAACGTACTTGCGAAAGCCTGGCCAATCATCGCGTGCCGCACAATCGGAAAGCTCCGTGAGCAACGTCGTGCCCAGTGAGACCGCGATCACGCCGTAAGGCAGCTGATACCACATCCACGCATAGTTCAAGGTTGCCGGTCCGTTCGGCGTAGCCTGCAGTGCGAAAGCGTTCTTGCAGGAGAACGTGATCATGGTGCCAGCGATGTAGAGGAACATCGGCGCCGCGACCTTGAGCGCTTCGACCAGCATAGGATCGCGCAGATTCACATATGGACGCAGTCGCACGCCTCGTTTGATGAGCGCAGGTATCTGCGCTCCGAACTGGAACAGCACGCCGACCGAAGTTCCCACTGCAAGCCACCACATGGCGAACGTGGGATTCCATGCAGAAAGCGGTACGAAGCCGAACATGGTCACGATGACAACGAGGTTGTTCAATATCGGTGCCAGAGAGGGTGCCATATAAGAGCGTTCAGCGTTCAGGATGCCCGTGATGACCGCACCGAGACCATAGAGCAGGATCTGCACAGCGAACACACGGAAGAAGAAGATGGCCATCTCCTTCGCCGCAGGGTCACCACCCGCGAACGTTTGCGTCTCGATGACCTGCGCAGAGAAGATCGAACAGGCAAGAGCGAGGATGCCGAGGATGATCGTCGTGAGCGTGAGGATGTTAGAAGCGAACGTTTGGGCTCCACTGTCGCCATTCTTCTCCTTCTGCAGCAGATAGAGCGGCAGGAATGCCGTTGCCAAGATACCGCTGGCTGCCAGCTCGTAGATCATGGCAGGCATGTTATAGGCGATGTTATAGGCCGATGCGAGAACCGTGTTGCCGAGCGCGAACGCCATCGCCCAGGTACGAACGAGCCCTGTGATGCGCGAGCCCAGAGTCGCGAGCGTGATCAGGCTGGTGTTCTTGATGATGTTGGAACTTGAATCGTTTGCCACGGGTCCTCTTTATGTGACTATAATTAATAGATTCGACAAACCATACTAAGGGAAATCGCATGCGTGTTCTGATCGTTCGCAATAACTACAATCCGAAAGCGCTCGAAGCGTCCATTCTGCTCGAGGCGTTCTTCGATAAGCAGAGCATCGAATACCAGACCTACGATTGCGATACCCTTCGGTCTCCACAGATCATTATCGACCAAGATGCTCCCGATGGCGAACCTCCCTTCGATCTAGCGGTTGTTTTAGGGGGCGATGGCACGATCCTCTGTACTGCGGGTCAAATTCGCACGCAGCGCATTCCTATCCTCGGCATCAATTTCGGCAACCTTGGCTTCATGGCCAACCCCAACGACGAGAGCGTGATCCAGATCGTGAGCGCAGCTCTCGCGGGCGAGGTAACCTGCGAAGCACGCACGAATCTGCGCGTGGAGGTCTATTGCGAAGACGACTTCGATGATGCGAGCGAGACCACCGAAGACGAACCATCGGAACTTGAGGACACCTCTTCTCGCAGTGCCGATCCTATCCTGAAGGGCGAAGAAGGCACCCCGCGCCAATTCTTCGCGCTCAATGAAATGGTGATCGCGCGCGGCGATCAGGGCCGCATCATCCGCTTCGACTACAGCATCTCTGGTGCCCCTATGGCGGACATGCGCGGCGACGGGCTCATCGTCGCCTCGGCTACTGGATCCACGGGCTACGCGCTTTCCGCAGGTGGGCCGCTCGTCGATCCAAGCTATCAAGGCCTCGTGGTCGTCCCGATCGCACCGCACACCCTTCAATCGCGTGCGGTCGTGACAGGGCGTTCCGACGTGGTCGAGATCGATCTTGACGCATCGCCTGCCAGCCGCGCAGCAACGCTGTTCATAGACGGCGAACGGATACAGTTCGACTCCCCCATCCGAAAGATCGTCGTCGCCACCGGCGATGAACCGACCCTATTGTTGCGCTATCGATCGAAGATGTTCTACGAGCACGCCTCCAAGGCGTTCTTCAAAGGCTAGTCGCACCTGCATCGATCTCGCATCCTGCGTTCATCCGTACGCAGCACGAGCACTTTCGTTTCCATTCGATTAAAACCACGTGAACGCACGTTTCGTTTTTACGATCCTAGCCCATTCGCTCATAGAATCGAATAACGGTTGGACAAAGGTCTACCCATGCAACGAGCCTGGCACTGCTGGATGGCACGCCAGTGAACAGCATCTCGTTCATGACCAGCGCGTTCACCGTAAGGAGCATCATGGCTAAGCACATCTTCGTGACGGGCGGCGTGGTCTCGTCGCTCGGTAAGGGCATCACCGCTGCATCGCTCGGGCATCTTCTCAAAGCTCGCGGCTATAAGGTGACCATGCAGAAGATGGATCCTTATCTCAATGTCGATCCGGGCACGATGTCACCCTTCCAGCACGGCGAAGTGTTCGTTACCGACGATGGCCAGGAAGCCGACCTCGATCTCGGTCACTACGAGCGCTTCATCGACGAGAACCTCTCGAAAGAGTCGAACTTCACGCAAGGATCGATCTACCAGACGCTCATCGCGCGCGAACGCCGCGGCGATTTCCTGGGCGGGACCGTGCAGGTCATCCCCCATGTGACCGAAGCGATCAAAGAGCGCCTCTACCGCATCGCCGACCAGACGAACGCCGATATCGTCATCTCCGAGATCGGCGGCACGATCGGCGACATCGAATCATTACCCTTCATCGAGGCCGCGCGCCAATTCAAGAAGGAACGCCCTGCGAGCGATGTCTGCTTCGTGCACGTCACGCTCGTTCCCTACATCGCAGCAGCTCACGAAGTGAAGACCAAACCCACGCAACACAGCGTGAAGGAACTGCGCTCGCTCGGCGTCCAGCCTGACTTCATCGTGTGCCGCAGCGACCACGAGATCTCCTGTACCGTTCGCGAGAAGATCGCGCTGTTCTGCGATGTCGCACCGCGTGAAGTGCTCGCCTGCACCGATGTGCCGTCGATCTACGAAGTTCCCGTCATGCTCGCAGAACAAGATTTCGATGTTCAGGTGCTCGAACGGCTCGATCTTCCCGTTTCGCCGATCGACATCTCTCCTTTGCGCGCCTTTCTCGATGCACGCGCGGCCTGCAGCGAGCGAGCCGACATCGCGATCGTCGGCAAGTACGTGAGCCTGCCCGATGCATATCTTTCGGTGATCGAAGCGCTTCACCATGCCGGTATCACACAGGGTATCGACGTCAACGTTCACCTGATCGATGGCGAACAGCTCGATGCGCAGAATGCTCCCCGGATCTTAGCAGCGATGGACGGCATCCTCGTGCCGGGCGGATTCGGACAGCGCGCATTCGAGGGCAAGATCGAAGCTGCACGTTTCGCTCGTGAGAACGACGTGCCCTTCTTAGGCATCTGTCTTGGCCTACAGGCGGCGGTGTGCGAATTCGCTCGAGATGTCGCTGGTCTCGAAGGGGCCACTTCGGCTGAGTTCGACGAAGAGGCGACCCGTCGCGTGATCGATCTCATGCCCGAACAGGAAGACATCGAGGACAAGGGCGGAACCATGCGCCTTGGCGCCTATCCCTGCAAGATCGCGCCGGGAACCCGTGCCCACGAAGCATATGGCGAGGAGCTGGTCTACGAGCGCCATCGCCACCGTTACGAGGTGAACAATGCGTATCGCGACACGCTCACGAACGCGGGGCTCGTCATCTCGGGTGTCTCGCCCGACGAACGTCTGGTCGAAATGATCGAGATCCCCGATCATCCCTGGTTCATCGCGAGCCAAGGTCACCCTGAATTCAAAAGTCGTCCCACCAAGCCCCATCCGCTCTTCATAGGGTTCGTGAAAGCAGCGCGTGACACTCGAAACTAACGCACGGCTAACGTGCTCCGACGAGCGACCACGCTCGCCCGTAATTCGACTCGCTATTCAGCTTTGTATGCGATATGAACGGCTGCAACGCCGAAAGTGACGTCGGTCCACTCGACCTTGCTGAAACCAGCATCCCTGAGCATAGCAGCGAAACCAGCCTGGTCGGGAAACGCCTTGATGGACTTGGCGAGGTAGATGAAACCAGAGGCATCACCCGTGCAGATCTTGCCCCACAGCGGAATGCCGAAACGAAGGTAGAGGCGATAGCCAAGACGCATGATCGGATTGGGTGGCGTCGAGAACTCGAGCACGCACAGCGCACCGCCCGGTTTCAGGATGCGGTACATCTCGGAGAGCGCCTGTTCGCGCTTGGGCATGTTGCGAATGCCGTAGGACATGGTGACGATGTCGAAGCTTTCATCCTCATACGGGATATCCTGCCCATCGACCACCGCAAGATCGACCGGCACGCCGCGATTCTCGCCCTCAGCAAGACGCTCCATAGCGACTTCGAGCATGGCGGGCGTGTAATCGGAAAGGATGATCTCTTTGGGCTTCTTGCGATTGCAGGCCATGAAGGTCACATCGCCGGTACCGCCTGCGATATCGAGCATGCGCGCATCTGGCGTGATGGGTGACTTGTCGATGAGCGTCTCGAGCCATGAGATGTACTGCCCGAAGCTCGAGAGACGATTGAATCGCTCGTAATCCCAAGCGATGTCGGTGAAGATCTTCTGGACGCGATCGGACGAGATCTCCGCAGGCGCACTCTCACCGGTCGCGGTGTCGATGGAATGCGTCAGGTTCTGTTCGTTCGATTCGGTCATAACCCTCGGGGTCCTTGGTCGTGCTCATGTGGCGATCGAGGCGCGTTCGTGCCTCGATTTCGCTCCGAGTGATAATCGTAGCCATACCCCTCGCGGAAAGCAATCAGGGTTTTTGGAGCGGCCTAATACGGGTCGTCGAGCGAAACATGCGCAGCGACATCGCGCTCGAATCCGAAGAGCTTCCCCTGTTCGAAGCGGTCAAGACCCACCAGTGCGATCATGGACGCATTGTCAGTGCATGCCTTCAGAGGCGGCATGGTCAGCCGAACGCCCAATTCTTCGCACAACTGCTCGTATGCCGCGCGCAGTGCAGGGTTCGCTGCAACACCACCACCAAGACAGAATTCCTTCGCGCCCGTCTCTTCGAGCGCAGTGCGCGCCTTGGCGATCTGCACGTCGATGACGGCCTGCTGAAAGCTCGCTGCGATATCGGGCATGTTCCATTCGCGGCCAGCCTGCTGCTCCTTCTGCAAATAGGTGAGCACCGCAGTCTTCAGGCCCGAGAGCGAGAAATCGTAATCGCCTGAATGGAGCAGTGCACGCGGGAACTTGATCGCCTTCGGATCGCCCTCTTGCGCCAAGCGCGAGATGAGCGGGCCACCCGGATACCCGAGACCGAGCGCTTTCGCGACCTTGTCGAACGCTTCACCCACAGCGTCGTCGAGCGTCGAGCCGAGCGTTTCGTAATCGCCCCAATCCTTCACGAACACGAGCATGGTGTGTCCGCCTGACACGAGCGAGACCACCAAGGGCGGTTCGATGTCGGGATGCGCGAGCTTATTGGCGTAGATGTGACCTTCCAGATGGTTCACGCCCACCAGCGGAAGATCGCTCGCCCACGCGAGCCCCTTCGCGAACGCAAGACCAACCACGAGCGCACCCACCAATCCAGGCGCATACGTGACCGAGACTGCGGAAAGATCCTTCCACCCGAACGTCGGGTTCGCGAGCGCCTCACGCGCACGATAGAGACACTCGAGCGCCACGCCTGCGATCGCCTCGATGTGCTTGCGGCTCGCGATCTCGGGAACCACACCACCGAAACGCGTATGAAAATCGATCTGCGAAGCGACCACATCCGCGATGATCTGGCCTTCTCCGTTCACGATAGCAGCAGCCGTTTCGTCGCAGGAGGTCTCGAGCGCGAAGATGAGCTCATTCGACGAAGGAACTGCTTCCTGCAAGCGCGCGATATCGTTCACGAGCAGGTCCATGCCCGCAACATCCGCCTTCGCTACCGGCAGCGGCCCCCTGAAGATGAAGGCATCTTCCTTGTCCGAATAATAGCGAGGACGCGTGCCGATGTTCCCAAGCCCGAGCCGCTCGTAGAAACGGTGAGCGCCCGTATTGGAAACGCGCACCTCGAGCGACATCTCACGTGCGCCAAGATCGCGCGCGTCGCTCGCAACGCGCTCGATGAGCGCTCGCGCGATGCCTTGTTGACGATGATCGGGGCTGGAAGCGACCTTCAGGATCTGCACTTCCCCATCGACGATCCATCCACCTGCATATCCGATGAGCGTATCGGTCTCATGCGAGACCGTACGCGTAGTGGCGTCATTCGACAGATACGCTGCCCACCAGGTTCTATCAGAGCGAGGAAGGTCGTCGATGATCTGCGCCTCGTTCCAAGCATCGCTTCCCATCACGCTCGCTTCCAGAGCAGCAACATCAGCAGCCCATGAAGCATCGAGGGGCTGGAAACGCAGCGTCTGATTTTCGGAGAGCGCCGTCTCGTTCTTGCGCGCATCGCCCTGCACGCCGCTCGTAAGATCGCGACTTCGCTGAGACCCCGCGGCGATGCTGCGATCCGCACCTTGAGGCGGCGTTACCTGATCGGACGTCTTCGCAAGGCGGATGCGCTCATGTTCTTCAGCATCCGATAAGCGCGTGTATACCGGCAGCAATGCGACCGCATCGCCCAACACCGCATCATCGGGATCGAAAGCGCCTTCACGCCAAGCCTGGGCGGTCGCGTGGAGCAATCCCGCGCCGGTCGGGTGCCAACAGTCTTCGTGCGCGAGCGTGCCCTGATCGGCGAAGAGTTCAGCGAACTTCGCGAGCGCATCGCCCGTTATCACTTGATGCTCCGACGTGCTCGATGCGAGCCATTCGCGCGCGTCTTGCGCTTTGATGACGAGATCGGCATTCAAGCGCGTGACGCCCTGATCATCGAGTACGTAGCGCACCGGATAGACCTCTTTGCGCATCGCATCTCCAAGAACGACCACGTCGCCACGCACGCCGCGTTGCCACTGATCCCAAGCTTGAGCGTCGAGCGTCGAAACGCCGAAGAGCGGCACTCCGAGCCCGAGCGCGATGCCCTTAGCGGTAGACAGGCAGATGCGCACGCCCGTGAACGATCCAGGTCCCCGTCCGCACACCACGCATGCGATCGACTCTTTGCCGACGCGCGCGTGCTCGAGCGCCGATTCGATCTGACTTATGAGCTTGGTGTTCGAGGCGCGAAATGCAGGAACCTCTTCGGAGGCGATCACCTCGATCGAGCGCGCGTCTCGATCGAGCCTGCCGACACCTACCGCGATGACCTCATTGGCGGTGTCGAATGCGAGTATGTGATCCTTCTGCTTCAATGAACTCCTTCAGACGAAGAGACTTCACGCGATCTGCGCGAGCCATTCGTCCATCAACGCATCGCTCTGCGCTTCGCTCGCGCTCGCTCGGATGCTTCGCAATCCATCCGCGTTCGTCTCGATCGACACCCATAATGCTGAGGACGGGATCTCGTCAGCGAACTTGCGCGCCCATTCGATGCAGCTCACGCCATCAGCTTCGACCAGATCGTAGAAAGCGATATCCTCGAGCTCGAGCGGATCTTCGAGCCGGTAGAGATCGAAATGATAGAGTGGCATACGGCCTTCCGGATATTCGCACATCACATTGAACGTAGGAGATGTGACCGCGCGCTCCACACCAAGGCCCGCAGCGAATCCTTGTACGAAATGCGTCTTCCCCGCCCCGAGATCCCCATCGAGCGCGATGATCGTGCCGGGCGAAACGAGCTGCGCCAGCGCCGCAGCGATCCGTTGCGTCTCCTCGACGCTTCTACTTTCGATCGTTCGTGCCACTTCGACCATACCGACCCCTTAGAGCGCGGCGCGCTCTGCCGAAACGATGGTGTGCTCCATCGTGCAAGAGGTCGTGACCGCTCCGATGCCGCCAGGCACCGGAGTGATAGCGGCGACCAGAGGCTCGACCGCCTCGAAATCAACGTCGCCGCACATATGGCCTTCCGCATCGAAGTTGATCCCTACGTCCAACACCACCTGACCAGGTGCGAAATAGTCCGCGCCATACGCGCGCGGACGGCCGGTCGCACAAATGACGATATCGGCATTTCGCGTGATGCTCGCAAGGTTCTCGGTCTTGGAGTGACAGATGGTCACGCTCGCATTATGACGCAGGAGCATCATCGAGACCGGTTTGCCGATCACGAGACTACGACCCACCACGACCACATGTTTGCCTTCGAGCGAGATGCCGTAATGATCGAGCACCTTGATGCATGCCTCAGCCGTAGCGGGCGGCAACGAATCGGGATCATCGGTAAAGATACCCGCTAGCGCCGCTGTCGAGATGCCATCCACATCCTTATGCGGAACGAGCAGATCGCACAGCGCCTTCTCGTCGAGAAATTCCGGCAGCGGACGAAACATCAAGCACCCGTGGATGGAAGGATCTTCGTTGATGAATTCGATATCGCCTGCGATGAGCTCATAAGAAACGTCTTCTGGCAGCTCGAAGACGCGCACGGCCATATCGAGCGACTCCGCACGCTTGATCGCGGTACGTTCATAACTGACATCATCAGGCCTGTTCCCAACACGTACGATCGCGAGCGTGGGGATGATGCCCTTTTGACGAAGCGACTCGACGCGCGGATGCAGATCGGCGTTCATCGCATCAACGACCGGTTTAGAACCAAGAATATGAGGGATCATGCCTCGAGCTCCTTCACCACAGCTTCGTACGCACGGTCCGCGCGTACAGCGTATTCATCCACAAGATCGCGCACTTCATCCAAATAGACGCTTGCTCGCGCACGATCGTTCATCGACGAGCAATTGATGAGCACGTTGAGCGAAGCCCCTTGAAGGGCTGCTTTCGCGAAGAGCGCGCTCACGCCTGCATCGGAGAGCGCAAGGCGCGAACCCTTATCGACGAGCACCTGAGCCAGATCGATGACACGAGCGCAAGCCCGCATGATCGAAAGGGGGACCTCGCACGCTTCGACGAGAGCATCTTGCAGCGCTGCGTCCTTCACCGCACGCTCTTCAGGCGTCCCCTTCGGCAGCGCGTAAGCAGCAGCAAGGGGCGCGAATGCGCGTGCGTCCTCGTCGATCAGCGCGATCAAACGATCTTGCAAGCTGGCAAGCTCATCGCACGCCTCGCGCACGTCGGATTCGACCGCTTCGTAAGCTTTCTTTCCCAAGGTCAAGTTGCAGACCATGGAAGAGAGCGCAGCTGCGAGCGCCCCGCAATAAGCACAAGCGCCTCCACCTCCCGGTGTTGGCGCTTTACTCGCTAATTCATCGATGAAGGTTCGATCGATCATGTGGTGACTCGCTTAGAACAGTCCGCTGATCTTGCCCGTTTCGTCCACGTCGATACGAAGCGCAGCAGGCGATTTCGGCAAGCCCGGCATCGTGAGCACGTCGCCCGTGAGCGCCACCACGAAACCAGCACCCGCGGACACCTTGACCTGACGAACCGTGATGCGGAAATCCTTCGGAGCGCCCAATTTCGTCGGGTCATCCGAGAAGCTGTACTGGGTCTTCGCCATGCAGACCGGATAACTGCCGAAGCCGAGGCTCTCGAGCTTCTTGATCTCTTCGACGGCAGAGGTGGTGAAATCAACGCCATCAGCGTGATAGATGCGCATGGCGATGGCTTCGATCTTCTCCGCGAGGCCCAGATCGTCTTCATATGCGAATGTGAGCTTGCTGGTCTCGTCGCACAGACGCACGACCTCTTCCGCCAGCTCGAGACCGCCTTCGCCACCCTTCGCCCATACCTGGGAAAGCGCGACGTTCACGCCCAGCTCTTCGCACTTGCGACGCACCAGATCGATCTCTGCCTGCGTGTCGGTCGGGAATTCATTGATCGCGACCACACACGGAAGACCATAGACGTTACGAATGTTCTCGACATGCTGGAGCAAGTTCGGGAGACCCGCTTCGAGCGCCGAGAGATTCTCTTCGTTCAGATCATCCTTCGCGACGCCGCCGTGATTCTTGAGCGCACGCACCGTCGCGACCACGACGACCGCATCAGGCTCGAGCCCGGCGAGACGGCACTTGATATCGAGGAACTTCTCGGCACCCAGATCAGCTCCGAAGCCTGCTTCGGTGACGCAATAATCGCCCAGAGCGAGCGCCATGCGCGTCGCCATGATGGAATTGCAACCATGAGCGATGTTCGCGAACGGACCACCATGCACGAACGCCGGCGTGCCTTCGAGCGTCTGAACGAGATTGGGCTTCAGAGCATCCTTGAGCAACGCTGCCATCGCGCCATCGGCACCCAGATCGCGCGCAGTGACCGGCTCGTCATCGTGGGTGTAGCCCACCACGATGCGACCGAGGCGATCCTTCAGATCGGTGATGGAGGTCGCAAGGCAGAAAATGGCCATGACCTCGGAAGCAACGGTGATATCGAAGCCGTCTTCGCGCGGCATGCCGCTCTTCACGCCACCCAGACCGCACACGATGTTGCGCAGTTGGCGATCGTTCATATCCACGACGCGCTTCCATGTGATGCGGCGCACGTCGATGCCGAGCTCGTTGCCCTGCTGGATGTGATTGTCGAGCATCGCTGCCAGCAGATTGTTCGCAGCCCCGATGGCGTGGAAATCGCCCGTGAAGTGCAGGTTGATGTCTTCCATGGGGATGACCTGGGCATATCCGCCGCCAGCAGCACCGCCCTTCACACCGAAGACAGGGCCGAGCGACGGCTCGCGCAAAGCGACGACCACGTTCTTGCCCATCTTTGCGAGCGCGTCGGAAAGACCGACGGTCGTAGTGGTCTTGCCTTCGCCGGCTGCGGTCGGGTTGATAGCGGTGACGAGAATGAGCTTACCCGGCTGATAGTCTTTATCGCGAAGCAGGTTGTAGTCGACCTTCGCTTTGGTCTTGCCGTAGCACTCCAGATACTCAGGAGCGACTCCTGCTTTCTCTGCGACTTCGGAAATGTCGATCGGATTCGCTGCTTGGGCGATCTCAATGTCTGACAACACGTCGGGCCCCTCTTTCTCCTCGAAATGAATCTGGAAGATATCTTACTTTTTCAGGTCGTTATAGATCAGCCGCAATCCCTGTAAGGTCAGTTCGACGTCGATTTCGGTTATGGTTCGAGAAAGCGGCGCGATACGGTGCGCAAGACCTCCGGTCGCCACCACTTTGGTGGTGTAGCCGAGCTGTTCATGGATGCGATCGACCAGACCATCAACGCGTGCAGCCTCGCCGCACACCACGCCGATCTGGATGGCCTCAGAAGAGTCTCGACCGATCGAGATGCCAGGATCTTCGAGCTCGACCGCGCGAAGCAGCGCCGCACGCGACATGAGCGAGCGCATGGAGGATTCGACGCCCGGCGCGATGACACCGCCCACGAACGCCCCATCCTTATCGATAACCTCCATGTTCGTAGCCGTGCCGAAATCGACCACTACCACGGGTGCCCCAAAGATGGCCTTGGCCGCCACTGCATCGGCAACGCGGTCGGCACCCAGCTCCGTGAACGAGGTCGCATCGATGTTGAGCAAGTGAGCGCAGGTGGACGAAGAGACCACCAACGGCACGACGCCGAACGATCGCTCGCACACCTTCTCCCAATTGTGCGTGAGCGCGGGTACGACCGAGCAAAGGATCGCGCCTTTTATCGCGTTCGGATCGATCTCTTCTGCGCCGAGCAGCGCGTGCAGCTTGATGCGCAATTCATCGCTGGTGTAGTCGACGTTGGTGGCGAGCCTCCACATGTGGATCAAACGATCGCCATCATAGATACCTAAAACGGTGTGGGTGTTGCCGATATCTACCACTAAGAGCATCTCAACGTACCTTTCAAGGTGTGCATATTTTTGTATTCGCTCAGCGATTATATTCAGTAAATCGTAAAACGAATGCTACCATATTGTGAAAGGGGAAAGAGCAGCGTCAATGTTTGATTGGCGAAAGCTCGTAAGAGATAGTGAGAGGGACTCGACATGGATCACACTCCTGCACGCATTCTTGTAGTTGATGATGAACCATCCATCACCGAATTCGTAAGCTACGCGCTTCAGAAGGAAAATTACTCAGTTGATACCGCCGCAGATGGCGAACAGGCGCTCGAGCTCATCGAACAGAAGCCCTACGACCTCTACATCCTCGACATCATGCTTCCGGGCATCGATGGCTACGAACTCTGCCGTCGCATCCGCTCGAAATACGACACGCCCATCCTGTTCCTTTCCGCTCGCGATGGCGAAGTGAACAAGATCATCGGCCTCGAGCTGGGCGCGGACGATTACCTGGCGAAACCCTTCGGTATTCGCGGGCTCATCGCACGTACGCGCGCACTGCTCCGCAGGTCTCAAGCAGCGACGAGCACGTCGGCCGAGGTCAATGCGAGCGGCATCGTGCTCGACGACGACGCGCATACCGCCATGGGCGAACACGGCCCGATCGATCTTACCCCACGCGAATTCGAACTGATGAGCTGCCTCATGCACAATGCTGGCAAAGTGGTCTCGCGCGAAGATCTGTTGCGCGAGGCGTGGGGCTGGGAATTCATCACCGAAACGAAAACGGTCGATACGCATATCAAGCGCCTTCGCGACAAGATCGAAGCGGCTGGCTACAATCCTCAAGTGGTCGAGACCGTGCGCGGTTACGGTTATCGCTTCAAAAAATAGCGCGGGCAAGCTTCTATGAGGCTCGCAACTCACGTCGCTTTCACTTGCACGTTGCTCGCTGCGCTCAGTAGCGGCATCGCATGCGTGTGCGGCATCCATTTCTTCCACGCATCGCACTGGATCCTCTTGCTGGTCATCCCGATCAGCTGCATCGCGTTCTGTCTCAGCTTGCTCATCGCATATTTCACGAGCAACCCTTTTCGTGCGCTCACTAACGGCATACGTCAATACCAAGCGGGCGATTACGATATCTCGTTCAAGATCCGTCATGGCCTTTACGAGAGCGAAGAGCTCTCTCATGCCATCGAGGATCTGATCGACTCCGTAGAAACGTACAAGGACGAGATCGCGCTCATGAAGCAGCGCGAAGGCGAATTCATCTCTGACGTGGCGCATGAATTCCGCACGCCTCTTACCGCGATCAGCGGCAATGCCGAGCTGATGATGGATCCGGACATGCCGCTCTCCATGCGCCAGCATTTCTTGCAGATCACACTCTCGGAATCGAAGCGTCTGAACAACCTCGTGAACGACCTCATCTCCCTGCGTCACATCCAGGAAGACTCCCCCACCGCCATCGAGCGCGTGAATATCAAGAACGTCGCCGAAGAGGTCGGCGAGATCTTGAGCGCGAATTTCCAGAAGAAGGACATCACCTTCTCCATCGACGGCGAAGCACCCGATATCCTCATCGACCCCGACCGCCTGAAGCAAGCGCTCATCAACCTGACGGACAATGCATGCAAGCACGTGCCCGAAGGGGGCGAAGTGAAGATCATGCTCTCAGGTGTTGAAGACAAATCCATCATCGCCGTGAAGGACAACGGCGTCGGATTCGGCGACATCAATCCATCGCTGCTGTTCAAGCGTTTCTATCGCACGGACTTCTCGCGCGCACGCGTGAAGGGAGGATCAGGCCTCGGGCTCTCTATCGTGCATGCCATCGTTGAAGGCAACGATGGCAATATCACCGCGTTCAACGCGCCCGAGGGCGGTGCGGTCTTCCTCATCGCATTCCCTTCTGTTGTTGATAGCTGATCGGCACGGGGAGGGAAGGTGCGCGCCTACAGATGCTCGCTTACGGTTGACGAAGAGCAGCAACCAACCGCGGCTGCGCAAGCGGCGCGAACCTTCCCTCCCCGCAAACGCATGTCATCTATCAAACGATGAAGAAAGCGATGGTGAATCTTGTTATGCGGGTGATTCGACCGTCGTTACAAGATCGTTCCGGACTCTTCTTGTGAATGCTCATATGAAAAAGGAAGTGTGGCAGGCCACACTTCCTTTTGACGAGTCACTACGCTGTCGTTAAGTCCTACTTAGCTGCGTACTTCTTGACCAGCTGACGACCAGCGATGTAGTCCATGACCTCGGTCGTGCCACCTGCCATCTCATAACCACGCAGATCAGCCCAGATGCGAGCGGCGCGCAGTTCCTTGGTGTATCCGATAGCCGCGTAGATCGAAAGCGCATGATCTGCTACCTTGGTGAGATTCTGGCATGCATAGCTCTTCAGGAGCGCCGACTCAAGACGCGTCGATTCACCATTGTCGAGCATGCTCACCACGCGATACAAACGCGTGCGCACGTTCTCGAGGATATTCTCCATAGCGACCAGATGATCCTGGATCGCGCCCAGCTTGCCGATGGGCTTTTGGAAGCAGATGCGATCGGAGCAATACGCGCCTGCGTCGTTCATGACCGCTTGTGCCTGACCGAGCGCCTGCGCGACGACCAAGCAACGCTCAAATTCGAGCTTCTTCATGAGCAGCTTCCAGCCTTCGCCCGGCGCGCCGATGCGCATGTCTTCGGTAAGAACCACGTTGTCGAAGAAGCAATCGACGAAAGGAATGGTCTGCTGACCGACCTTGTCGAGATGGCCGATCGTGAATCCTTCAGCCTCGTTCGGAACGAGCCAGAGCGAGTACTTATCGTTATCGTAGGACGGATCCTCGTCTTTAGCGATGACGATGGTATAGACCGAAAGACCACCGAGCGTCACCCAGGTCTTCTGCCCTTTCAGCAGGTACGTACCATCAGGTTGTTTGGTGGTGATGCAGGTCATCGCATTGTTATCGGATCCTGCTGCTGGTTCCGAGATAGCGGTACAAGCGATGCAGGTGCTCTCGACGTTCTCGATCGCATCCATGATCAGCTGTGCCTGAGCTTTGGTGCCGAAGTCGATCACGTCCGTGATGGAGTTGGTATCGGTCGTGAAGGGAAGCGCAGTACCCGTGAACTCATGCAGCTTCTCGGTCAGGATGATCTGCGTGAGCTTATCGCAAGGAATGCCGCCCACTTCTTCTGGCAGGCCCAGATGCATGAATCCTGCCTCGCGGTAAGCCATCGCCGCTTCCACGCTGATATGATGGTCGACCTCGTAAGCTTGCTTCACTGCTTCTTCCGTGAAATAGCGCTCAGCATATTCGCGAGCGCTCTCGATGAAGAGCTCCTGGTCGGTCGTAAGTGAAAAGTCCATCATGTTTCCTTTCGTTCGTTGATCAAGTAAGGTTCTCCAAAAGAAATGCCGGCACAGGGCCGGCATTTCTTCTAGGAAGGAAAGATTTCCTGGGAGGGGATCGCGGCCTTATGCAGGCTTAACTGGAGCTCGATCCTCTTCAGGCTCAATATCGTCACCCAAACGGATGCCGCCTTCTTCCTTAAGACGTGCGATCGTCGCGTCATCTGCGCCGACCTGCTTAAGGTACATCTCAGTGTCCTCACCGAGCATCGAAGGAGCTTCGAACTCGGAGATTTCCACTGGGATAGTTGAGATATGGTGCGGCAGACCAGTCTGCAGCACACGACCGACGTGCGGGAACTCGACCCAAGCGAGCGCTTCGGGATTCTCGCGCGTGATCTGCTCGACCGCTTCAGTCTTGGAGTTGACCTTAGCGATACAGAAGTCCTTATCCTCGAGCCACTTCATCCATTCATCGGTGGTCTTGCTCTTGATGGTCTCTTCGACGATCTCGAAGGCCTCAGGAGCTTCCCAACGACGCATGAGTCCAGTGGGCTTGATCTCGGGATGACCGATCGCATCGCAGAAGGGCTCCCAGAACTTCGCCTCGACCATACCCAGTGCGAGCTTGCCGCCATCAGCGGTCTCGTACACGTTGTAAGCCGTGGAAGGATACTCGAGGTCGTCGCGCTTGCATTCGCCATCGTTGAAGCACCAGCGGCTGTCGAGCAGAGAGTTCCACCACACGAAGCAGTCGAACATCGAGATGTCGATGTAGGAACCTTCGCCCGTCACCGTGCGCGCATACAGAGCTGCGAGCAGCGCCTGACCTGCGACCATACCAGAAGAAAGGTCGCAAAGATGCAGCGGAGAAGTGGAGCCGTGGTTCACGGACAGATAGCCAGCATCAGCCTGCATGTTCAGGTCGTGCTGAGCTTTCTTCGAGCGAGGATCGTTAGCACCATAGCCCGAGATGGAGCAGTAGATGATGCCAGGGTTGATCTTCTTGACTGATTCGTAATCGATACCGAGCTTAGCGGTAACGCCTGGACGGAAGCTCTCGACGATGATGTCGGCTTCCTTCGCCATCTTCAAGAACCAATCGACCACTTCTTCGTTCTTCAGGTTCAAAGAAACGGACTTCTTGTTGCGGCCGAGCGCGGTGATGTAGTAAGAGATGCCGCCGCCCTTGGTCGGATAGTCGTGGCGCATGAAGTCGCCCAGACCCGTGTCTTCGACCTTGATGACCGTCGCGCCCAGGTCAGCGAGAACCTGCGTTGCGTAGCCACCGGGAAGGTAACGAGAAAAGTCGAGAACGGTAATACCAGAAAATGGAGTGTTCTTTGCCATTAGTCAAACCACCTTATTTCTTCTTCGAATTAGGACCATAGCTGGGCTCCAGGACCTCCGGAGGCAGCGGATCGCCGTCGTATTCCATGACCGCACCGTCAGCTGCGAGCTTATCGACCTCAGCATCAGTGTAGCCAGCAACGTCCTTCAGGATCTTGCGGGTATCGTAACCGACCGGGCGGCTACGATAGAGCACCGGGTCACCAATGGAGCCGATACGGAACGGAGGCGTGGTGACGATGTATTCATCACCCTCGGTGAACTGAGAGGTCGGTCCCTGCTTGACGTACTTCACCTTACGGAGCTGGTCGTTCGCGAATGCTTCTTCGTCAGCCAGAACGTCTGCAACGGTCTGGATCTTCTCGAAGGGAATGTCATTCTCGCGGAAGCGCTTCTCGAGTTCTTCGAACGTGAACTTGCGCGTTGCTTCCTGCATCGCCTCGACGACCTCAACGTAGCGGCCGTTGTTCGCGAGCGCTTCGAGCGTGTTGAGTTCAGGATCGGTGTAATACTTCGGATCCATCTCGAGCGTTTCGAAGACGAGCTGGCAATACTTGTTGTAGTTACCGAAGCACATGAGGAACCAGATATCGTCCTTCGAAGGATAGGAGTTGTTGGTCGGGCACTTGGCCTGCATGCGATCCTTAGGATGCTTGCAGCCCTGCTGCTCTGCGATGAGTGCGGAGGTCATAGCCCAGGTGCCAACATGGTAGAGGCTCGCAGTGACCTTGTCGCCTTCACCCGTACGAAGTGCGCCAGCGTAAGCACCCAGGATGCCCGCGGTGAGCGCGCAGCCCGTGTTCCAGTCGCCGAATGCGATAGGTGAATTGCCCGGCTCGTAGTGAGCATTCGCTTGCGGGAATGCGCTCGCCACGCCTGCGCGAGCTGCGAACGAGGTCGCGTCAAAGCCCTTCGCGTCCTTCATCGGGCCGAACTCGCCATAGCCGCGATTCTGAGCCCAAACGAGCTTCGGGAACTTCGCATGCAGACTCTCGTAATCGAGGCCCAAGCGCTGCAAAGCGCCATCACGCAAAGAAGTGACGAAGATGTCAGCTTTTTCCAGAAGGCGCATCATAGCTTCCTTGCCTTCGGGATTCTTGCAGTCGATCGCGGTCCACTCTTTGTTGAACGAGCCGCAGTCATATGCGACGTCATCGAATTCGCTCTTATAGTTCATGCCCCAAGCCATGCCCTGGGTGCGCTGTTCGTCGCCCGTGAACGGTTCGACCTTGATGACCGTCGCACCCATTTCGCCGAGCAAGCGAGAGGCCGCAGGACCAGCCGCATACTGAGTGAGGTCAACGACGATTACGCCTTCCAAACCTGCCATGTAATTTCTCCAATCTAGAAAAATGAACGTGTTTAACGAAAGCCCCGGTAAGAAACCGGGGCTTTCGCGTTTCCCCTTATACGGGAGAGAATGTTATTTCAAGCCTGTTCGATTACGGCTCGAGGATAACGCGGAGACCTTCGCCCAGGTCGATGAGCTCCATACCGTGCTCGAAGTCCTTCAGAGGAAGAACGTGGCTCGCGATCGGGGAGATGTCCAGGCCGTTAGCCAGCAGGGACAGACCCTGACGCCAGTGCTTACGCTCGTAAGCACGAGAGCCGATGATGGAGATCTGACGCATAGCGATCGGGTTCATGTGGATGGAGGATGCCTGAGCGGGCAGACCGGTGATGCCGATCTTACCGTTCTTAGCGACCATCTCCACAGCCTGCTCTGCAACGGTGTAGTGGCCAGCTGCGTCGAGGATGATCTCGGGGCCCTTGCCGTTGGTGAGCTCTGCAACGCGAGCGATGACGTCTTCTTCAGAACCATTGATGGTGATAGCACCGAGGTCTTCAGCGACCTTGAGGCGCTTGGTGTCCATAGCGAGGCCGGAGCAGATGACCTTACGGATGCCGTAAGCCTGCTTGAGGACTGCGATCATGAGCAGGCCGATCGGGCCAGGACCCATGACGAGCGCGGTGTCGCCAGCTTCAGGATGCACACGCTCGACAGCGTTGAGCGCAACACCCAGCGGCTCGAGGAGAGCGCCCTGAACGAACGAAACATCGTCAGGCAGCGGAATGACATTGGTAGCGCGGATCGGCATGTACTTCGCGAATGCGCCTGGCAGGTCGGTGCCATAGAACGGACGGTTGTCGCAGATGTTGACCATGCCCTTGTCGCAGTAGCTACAAGTGTTGTCGAACAGGACCGGATTAGCGGTCACGCGCATGCCGACCTTGAGGTTCTCGGGTGCGTTCTCGCCGACTTCAGCGATGACGCCGGAGAACTCATGACCGAAGATGGCAGGGAACGTGATGTCATAGGAATTGAACAGCGCTTCCTGGCCACGATGGAGAGAGTGGTCGGTGCCGCAGATGCCGCACGCCTTGATCTCCAGCAGAACTTCATCGGGCTTGATCTGAGGAATAGGAGCATCCTCGACATACTGCCATGGCTCTTCACGACCTACGCAGTGGATTGCATTCATTACACCTTCCATGTAGTACCCCTTTCGATAGGTATGAGAATAGTGGAAGAAAAAAGTGCAGCCGCTTTGGAGCAGCTGCACGAAGATGACGCTTTACTGGATGGACCAGCCACCGTCGAGGATGAGCGTCTGACCGGTGGTGTACTCAGTGACCGGCGAGCAGAGGAAGTAGATGGCGTTCGCCATTTCCTCGAGAGAGCCCATCTTGACCTTGCTCGGGGTGCGACCATATACGTACTCTTGCTGAGCAGGATTGTCAGCGAATACCTTCTCGACCATCGGGGTCATAACGTAGCCCGGAGCGATGCCGTTGACGGTGATGCCATACGGAGCGAAGTCGACAGCGAGCGAACGGACCATGCCCATGACCGCTGCCTTGGTGATGCTGTAGAGAGCAATGTTCTCCATAGCAGAGATGCCACGCTGGGAGGAGATGAGAACCATCTTGCCGCCGTGACCTTTATCCTTCATGACACGAGCAACTGCAGTTGCGAGGAAGAAGTTCGCCTTAGCGTTGACAGCGAAGATCTTATCCCAATCAGCTTCGGTTGCGTCCATTGCGTTCATACGAGGCAAGGAGATGCCTGCGGTGGAGATGAGCATGTCGATATCGCCGAACTCTTCGAGCGTCTTATCGATCATAGCCTGTACTTGATCAGCCTTGGTACCATCGCATACCATGCCGACGGCCTTACCGCCAGCTGCACGAATCTCTTCAGCAGCGTCGAGGCAGATCTGCTCGGGAACGCCGCAAATCATGATGTTTGCGCCAGCAGCTGCGAACTGTTCTGCAGTTGCCTTACCGATGCCAGAACCACCGCCCATGATGATAGCGGTCTTGCCTGCAAGTTGCTCCTCTGGAGCTGTAGCGAACCAATTTGCCATGTTTACCTTCCTTTTCTTTTTTCAGGTCGTCCGACTTCCGCGTATCCCCCTCTTTCATTTCTTTGATCGATGCCCGACCACGATTTGAAAGGATATCGCCGACGATGAATTCCCTGAATCAATCCCTCCGACTACATAAGTAAGTCTGGCTCAATTATCAACTCCATTAATGAACGCGTCCAATAGGCGCGGTCAGCGAACCGATAGGCTCTGAAAATGATATAGAGATGCTTGAATGCGTTTTAGATGAAACCATGTTCGCTAATCTATGAATGTGTTCATTTTGATACCCAGATATAAAAATTTGACCGCCAATCCGAATGAATCAACGGTCAAACTCCTATAGTTTTTATTAATGGTGTTTATCTGAAGCCTCGTCGCTATCGATTGTGCACGAAGCCCCCACATTCGATCTGTTCGCGACGATAATAGTCTTCGACCGAACCGATCTTGCCCGAAGGGAACTGCGCGAATTTGCGCGCGAACTCGATGAGCTGATCGGTGACGCAACTACGAAATGCCTTCTCCTTATAGGCCATATAAATAGTATGGAAAGGACTTGGCGCATCTTCGATCGGGATGCTGACGAATCCACGGGTTTCGATATCGTCGAGCGTCTCGAGCATGATGGCCACCATATCGCTTTCCGACACGACGAGCGACGCGGCGCTGATCTCGTCGTTGAACGACTGCTTCGGCGTGAGGCCGACCCTTCTGAACAAGCCATCGAGCAGCGTGGATGCGAATGATTCCTTGCGATAGGACATGAGGTTGTAGTTCTTCAGTTCCTCGAGCGTGACGCTCTTGCGCTTCGCGAGCTCATGGCGCTGAGAAACGCCCACCACCAGGCTTTGCGTGATGACCGGCTCGTACACGATATCGCGCTCATCGAGCACCATGCCGCAGAATGCCACATCGAGCTTGCCATCGAGCAAGCCTTTCAGGCAGTCGTACGTGGTCTCCTGATGAATGTCGAAATCGATGTTGTCGCCGAATTCGTTACGGAACGAGCTGAGCAGCAGCGGCAGGTAATTGCGCTGGACGGAGATGACCGCACCGATGCGGATCTGACCCGAGAGACCACTCGAATAGAGCTTCATCAGATCGACCGCCTTGTCGATCTCGGAAAGCGCGATGCACACATGCTCATTGAATTCCGCGCCGTACGAGGTGAGGCGCACATTGCGTCCGACGCGTTCGAATAGCGGCACACCCAGGTCCTTTTCGAGATTGCCGATCGAATTGGACAGTGATGGCTGCGTGATGAACAGCTCTTCTGAAGCTTTTCCGTAGTGCTCGAGCTCGGCGAGCTTCCTGAAATAATACAGTTGAGAAAGATTCATACGACACCCTTTTTCAAACGATGCTTCTCACGATACGCATGAAGACGGTACTGCGGATCGAGCGATCCGACCGCGACGGCCTCCCCCGGTCATCGCGCAGCGAAACGACACCTCTTAGAATTTGCGGCGTGCAGCCCCGACCGCTTGAGCCAGGAAGATCGCCAACACCATCTTCAACAGGTCAGGTACGACGAAGGGAGCGACCGCAGCAGCGAATGCAGCACCAGCGGAAAGCTGACCAACGAACATGAGCCATACCCAACCGAAAACGTAATACACGGCAGCGAAGACGATTCCGATCACGAAATTGCGATACAGAAAGCCTTTCTTGATCTGGCTACCGAAAAGCGACATCGTGTTCTCTGAAGAGAACGCTTTGCGCGAAGAGAGCAGCTTGCGAAGCGGCAGCACCACGCAAGCACCGATAGCGAAGCCCATGATGAATCCGCCGGTGGGACCGAACAGCGCGCCCACGCCGCCACGAAAACCAGTGAAGATCGGCAAGCCGACCGCGCCGAGCACGACATACCCAACGATGGCGATGAACGCATCGCGCGGTTTCAGCGCGAAGAGCGTGAAGAAGATAGCGAGCGGAGAGAGCGACAGCGGAACAGGACCGATCGGCACCGTGACCCATGCGGTAACGGCCATACAGGCGATAGCTGCAGCGCAGTATACGACTGAACGACTACGGGAACTCGTACGAGCTACGACTTGTTCGGACATTGCTTTTTCCTCTCTAATTCGCGCTATCTATAGGTTTTACGGGAAATCATGTTCATTCACTATAGTAGATTTGTACGAATTCGTGTATGCACATGACCTATTTGTTCGTATAAATGGTTGAGAACGACGGCTGAGTTTCTTTATCATTAGGAACACTTATGAGCATTCTTGAACTACTTCTCCTCGGCCTCGCGCTTTCGATGGACGCCTTCGCGGTCACCATTTCGAACGCCTTCGCCTATCGTGGCAGCGATAAGCTCCATCGGTTCCTCATGCCGGTCTTCTTCGGTGTGTTCCAGGCGGGCATGACCGTGATCGGCTTCTTCGCTGGGTCGCTCATCAGCGCTTTCATCGATAACTATGCAGGGATCATCACCTTCATCATCCTCGGGTTCATCGGCGGCAAGATGCTATGGGATGCGTTCCACGAGTCTGACGAAGAGACCGAAGAACACCAGACTTGCATCACCGTGCCCGTGCTCGTCTTCCAGGCTATCGCCACGAGTATCGACGCACTCGCGGTAGGCGTGAGCTTCGCAGCGCTATCGATCCATATCGGGATCGCATCCAGTATCATCGGCCTGACGACATTCGTCTGCTGTTTCATCGCACTGCTGATCGGGAAACGTTTCGGCATGAAACTGGGCAGCAAAGCGACCATCATCGGCGGCCTCGTGCTCATCGCTATCGGCATCAAAGCCTTATTCGGCTAGTGAGCCGTCTTCTGGCGCATGCTACCATGAACGATATGGAACAGCTCATCGAAGAATACTTCGCCTATCTCGCTATCGAACGCGGTGCATCCCCGCTCACCATCGATGCGTACGCGAAGGATCTCGCGCTCTATCGCGAATTCTTGAAAGAGCACGATAAGACCCAACTCGAGCAGGTCGAGCGTGATGATATCCTCGCTTTCCAGAAGAAGCAACTCGATGAGGGTTACGCCGTCACGACCCTCGAGCGTCGCCTTTCGGCGATCAAAGGGCTCCATAGGTTCGCACTCCGTGAGGGGTATGTCGACACGGATCCTGCGCAAGCCATCCCACTTCCCAAGAAACCCGCTCGTCTTCCCGATGTCCTCTCGATCGAACAGGTCTCTTCCCTGCTCGATTCGATCGACGCTTCCACGCCGATCGGCAAGCGCGATGCGACGATGCTCGAAGTGCTGTATGGATGCGGATTGCGCGTGAGCGAACTCGTCAACCTCGATCGTTCGCACGTGCTCATCGACGAAGGGTTCTTGCGCGTATTCGGCAAAGGGAGCAAAGAGCGCATGGTGCCCATCTCTGGCATCGCGTTCGATCGCACGATCGAATACTTGAACGACGTGCGCCCCGAACTTGAAAACACGAATGCGCCAACGACTGCTGCGCTCTTCCTGAATGCACGCGGTGGAAGGCTCACGCGCCAGAGCGTGCATCGTATCGTGACCCGCGCAGGCATGAACATCGGTGTGAAGAACCTTCACCCCCACACCTTGCGTCATTCATTCGCCACTCATCTCTTGGAAGGTGGCGCCGACCTGCGCTCGATCCAAGACATGCTCGGCCATGCCGACATCGCGACGACGCAGATCTATACACATGTGCAGATGACGCACTTGCGCGAGGAATACCTATCCGCGCACCCCCGCGCGCACGAATAGTGCGTCCTTGAGTCCCAGTTCAGGATCCAAGAGGTTGCGAACTTCCCGCTTCCCTATTCGCGCTTCGCGCTCATGCGGTCGCTGCTCTGTATGCTTTTTAATATCGAATTCAGTGTCAGAGAGAAGTTCTTCAACCTCTTGAATCCTGAACGGAGACTCGGAAGTTCGAACTAATTCTCGACGGGACGACGATGATCGGGTTCGAGCGTGAGGATGCGCGGGCCCTCTTCCGTGATGGCGACCGTCTTCTCGAAATGCGCCGATGGCTTCCCGTCGCGCGTGACCACCAGCCATCCGTCAGGCATCTGCTTGGTCTTGCGCGTCCCCATATTGATCATCGGCTCGATCGCTAACACCATGCCCGGCTCGAGCAACACGCCCGTGTGCTTACGCCCGTAATTCGGAACGTTGGGCTCTTCATGCATGGTCCGCCCGATACCATGGCCAACATATTCTCGCACGACACCATAACCCGCTTCTTCAGCGATGACCTGGATCGCATGCCCGATATCCCCGAGATGATTTCCTGGCCGTGCCGCATCGATACCTGCCCACATGCATTCTTCGGTCACGTCGAGCAGTCGTTGCTTCTGGGGCGAGATCTTACCGACCGGAAACGTCCAAGCATTATCGCCGACCCAACCAGCAACGGTCGCTCCGGTATCGATGGAGATGATATCCCCTTCTTGCAGGATGATGCCGTTCGAAGGGATCCCGTGAACGATCTGGTCATTCACGGATGCGCAGATGGAACCAGGAAAGCCGCCATAGCCTTTGAACGCAGGGATGCCGCCACCCTGCCGAATGACCTCTTCCGCTACCCGATCGAGTTCGAGCGTTGAAACGCCTGGCGCGACCGCAGCTCCCGCAACGCGCAGCGCTTTCGCGCTCAATTCACCCGCTTTGGCCATAGCCTCGATATCTTGCGGAGTCTTCTTCGTGATCATGGGCCGCTGCCCTCCTGATTCTTGGCGATACACCACAGCCAACTGGCCTTTTAGGCTAGTTGATGCGGCATCTTTGCTACCATGAAGTCTAGCTTACTAAGAAAAGGTCTCGTATGCCAGATTCACACGATAAAAGAGGAGTTCGCCAGCAAACGAAGAAGCCGACCAAGCGTACGGATCGTCCCGCACGCCCTACGCGCGGCGGCAGCGCCCGCGACACGGCACCAAAGCAGCGGGCGTCATCTGCTCGTCCCTCTCGAGATCGAGTTACCCCTCGAAACGAACAACGGGCAGGCAGCGTCACAAACCAACAAGTCATCTCCCCGCGAACGGACCGACCGCGCAAAAGCGCGCCCTCGAACTCAGTTCACAACAACTTGCCGAGCAAGCGCTCTTCGGTCATCATCTGGATCATCTTCGCGCTGGTTGCGATCACCGCCATAGCGTTCGCGATCGGCTCATGCTCCTCCGGCTCCACTGCAGGAGAAGACGGTGGCGCACTTCCCGCTTCGGACAAAGCAGCCCCTGAAGCCCAGACCATCACCCTCTCCTTCGCTGGCGATTGCACGCTCGGCACGGACGAGAACTTCGATCGCTCCACGAGCTTCAACGCGAAATACGAGGCAGTGGGCGATCCTGCGTACTTCCTCGCGAACGTAGCCGATATCTTCGCTGCTGACGATGCGACCATCGTGAACATGGAGGGTACGCTGACCGACTCCACTACGCGCGCCGACAAGACCTTCGCCTTCAAGGCGCCCGCGGAATACGCCCAGATCCTCGTCGAAGGCAACGTCGATGCGGCATCGCTGGCCAACAACCACTCCAAAGATTACGGCGAGAAGAGCTACACCGATACTATCGAGGCCGTTGAGGCCGTGGGCATCCCGACGTTCGGCTACGACCGCATCGCTTATATCGATGTGAAGGGCGTTAAGGTCGCGCTCATCGGAACCTATGAACTCGCTGCAGGCATCGGTATCAAGGATGAGATGCTGAACAACATCAACACGGCCAAAGAAGAAGGTGCTCAGGTCATCGTGGTGTTCACGCATTGGGGCACTGAACGCGAGACCGTGCCTGACAGCGTCCAGATGGAACTTGGCCATGCCGCGATCGATGCGGGTGCGACCATCGTGGTCGGCTCGCATCCTCACGTGATCCAAGGCATCGAGGAATACCACGGTCATTCGATCGTCTACAGTCTGGGCAATTTCTGCTTCGGAGGGAACAAGAACCCGAGCGACAAGGATTGCATGATCTTCCAAGCCACGTTCACGGTCCAGGGCGATAGCGCCACCACCGATAGCACGACCGTCATCCCCTGCTCGATCTCTTCGATCAGCTCGAGCAACAACTACCAACCCACGCCTGCAACGGGCGACAAGAAAGAGCGTATCGAAGCGAAGATCCAAACATCGAGCGATGCGATCGCACGCATGGCCGCCTCATCGGGCGAATGAAGCCACGCTCGACCGAACAACACCCAAGAGGTTTGCTCGACGCGTCGCTCATTCGAGCTAGCTTTCGCTGCGCCAAAGCGGATCTCTCATATTCGCTTTGGCTTACCTCGCGCCACCCCTTGGCTGCCGTTCGGTCGAGCCTACACGTTTCTTATTGGCCGCTGAATTCCGCGCGACGCTTCTCGATGAACGCATGGACTCCTTCGCGAAAATCGCGCGTATCGGCGCACTCGCATTGTGTCGGCACTTCGACATCGGCTATCCAGGCGGCATAGTCGGCATAGTTGGCCGTATAGACCTGCTTCTTGATGTTCTTGTACGCAACGAGCGGCCCGTGAGCGAGTTGGCGCGCGAGCTTCATCGTCTCTTCGTCCAGGATATCTGCGGGCACCATGCGATGGATGAGCCCCAGATCGTACGCTTCGGTCGCTTTCAGAGGTCGTCCCGTTACCGCAAGATCCATCGTGCGAGCCGGACCGATGGTCTTCGAGAGCAAGTACGTGAGTCCCATATCGGGCACAAGACCCAGATTGATGAACGCTAAGATGAACTTCGCATCATCGGCGCAAACGAGCAGATCCCCTGAAAGAGCCAAGCTCACGCCCGCACCAGCGATCGCGCCAGCCGCAGAAACGATGACGAGCTTGTCCATCTTCTTGAGCTTATCGCTGATGATGCTGTTCTTCTCCATCATGGCATCCATGCGGATCGGCTCGCCCGACTCGATCACGCCATGCAGCATCGCCACATCTCCACCCGCAGAGAACGCACGAGGAAGTCCTTTGATCACGAGCACCTTCACTGCATCATCGTTCTCGGCAGTGGTTATCACATCGAGAAGTTCTGCACCCATCTGCATATCGAGTGCATTGAGATTCGCCTCGCACACCATGGAGATGATGGCGACACCGTCTTCGACCAGGTACGTGACCTTCTGATGATCCATCAAGGATGCCCCTCCCTCTTCGATGATCCCGCTCGACTCTTTTAGGCGCATGAAGCGCGATCGAACAGGGCCTCAAGATGCTCTACTTAATAACTAGTGAGTGATCCGTTTAAAACTAACGATATGATACCAAACCTCTTGCGATGCGCTTTTTTTGCCTCGACCCTACTATAGTGAACGTGTTCAGCAAATCGAACATGCATATGTTCATATACGTAATAGGAGGAACAACATGGCAGACTACTACGGAACCGATACGGTCGTATCCGAACTTCGTGACGACGGTCTTCTGATCATGCGCATAAATCGTCCTGATGTCGCGAATGCACTGAACGGCGAGACTTCTCGTGCGATGGAGAACATCATGAACCACGCCGAAGAAGACAAGGCGGTTCGCGCGATCATCATCACTGGCACGGGCAAGGTATTCTGCGCTGGCGAAGATCTCGCAGAGCTTTCCGAAGGCGGCGAATGCCAAACGGTCACCGAACATGGCTTTGGTGGTATCACCGCACGCACTTCTTCCAAGCCCATCATCGCAGCGGTCAACGGAAGCGCTGCAGGTGGCGGTCTGGAGATCGCACTTTCCTGCGACATCGTCGTCGCGAACGAGAATGCGAAGTTCGGCTTCACCGAAGTCGGCTTGGGCATCATCGCTTCGACCGGCGGCATCGTCCGTCTCGCACGTGACATCAATCGTAAGGATTGCATGGAGCTGTTGCTCACGGGCAAGAAGATCAAAGCACCCGAAGCTAAGGAACTCGGCTTGATCAACTATGCGGTTCCTGCAGAAGAAGTGATGGACAAGGCTCTCGAGATCGCAGATCAGATCCTTCAGAACGCACCGCTCGCGCTCAAGTGGACCAAGTTCCTCGTTCATGCGAGCGATCAGATGAGCGAAGAGGACGCGATGCGCTTCTGCGATGCTGCCTATCGCTTCCTCGAGAAGACCGAGGATGGCATCGAAGGTCCTTTGGCCTTCACCGAAAAGCGCGACCCCAAGTGGGTCGGCCGCTAAGAACGCCATACGGCCGAACGAACATCCAACCCATACCCCCTCCTAGAGATACGAAAAGACACCTGGCAACGGGTGCCTTTTCGTATAGGATGCGTCCTTCACCTGGACTTCTCTCGATGTGATCAGAACACGCTCACCGCTTTAAGGCGATAGATCCCGTCATCCGAAAGCGGTAAACGCTGCACGATCCCATGCGCGACGAGCGTCTGGATCATAACGAACGCTTCGAGGAGCATATAATAACGAGCGACCGCAGGAAGCTTGTACCATTGCTCGGGATCGATACGCTTCCAGCAAAGCCGAGCGACGGTCTCACCCGTGCAGTAAGGATGTGCAGCGATAGCACGCAACACCTCACGTCTGCGCTCGTTCTTGCGTTCGATGATCCTATCGATACGATCGGAAAAGCCTTGCGTGATCGGATCGCCATGGCCGGGAAGCACGAGTTCGGGATCAAGCCCGTGCATCTTCTCAAGGCTCTCGAGATAAATGGCGTAACTATCCTCCCCCGTGAAGAAAGCATCGATAGCTGGCGTGGTGACGGTGAGCACATGATCGCCGCTGAACAACACACGCGCATCCGCATCGAACAAAACGAGCGAATCAGGTGAATGGCCCGGCGTCTCGTAAACGGTCAGTGTCCGATCGCCCACCGAAATGGTGTCGCCCTCTTGCACGTATCGAATATCGAAACGATCCTCATCGATGAACACCGTCTCCCTATTGCATTCCTCGTACGCCTGAGCATCCGCAGGACTGCTGCCCATAGCGAGCATACGGCGATAGAAGAGCTCGTTGATATTCGATGCTCGATCCTCGGATCTGATCTCGAATCCGATGCGCGATCCATAGATGGTCGTTCCCGGCAATAAGAGCTGGTTCACCTGGCCGGAATGATCGAAATGCTGATGGGTCAAGAACAGCTTGAGCTTGCTCATATCGACGCCGATCTCCAAGAGCGCGTCGCGTATGACGGATGCAGAACGCTCGCCAGGAGCACCTGAATCGATCATGAGCCATTCGTCCGAATCGTGGATCAAATAGATGTTAGAGACACCATCGCCCAGATTCTTGAAACGAACATTGATCGAATAGATGATCGGATCACGCGAGATCAGCTTGTAGTGTTGCTCGGACATAAGGACAGCCTACCACCAGATGATGACCGATACATCAGCCGTGATGGAGCGTGCTCGATTCATGCAAGGACTTACCTCGTGTTTCTGGCGCCATGAAGATCGAAAGCACCAGACCAAGAACGACCAACCCCGCCGCTACCAACATCGTAGGACCGACACCGAAGCTCTCAAGGAAGAGCGGGGTACCATAGGTGGAGATGATGGTGCCGATGCGTGATATCGAGATCGATATGCCCACAGCAGACGCGCGCACCGAGGTCGGGAAGAGTTCGTTCGGATAGAGCCACTGTAAGATACCAGGCCCTCCGCTGAAGAATGCGTACAGACCGAACGCGATGATGACCACCCAGATGGGTGCCGTAGGGAAGATGCCCAAGATGATGAGGCCGATCGCCATGAAGAAGAGCGAGCCGATGAGGAGCGGCCTTCTTCCGATGGAATTGAGCCAGAACATCGCCGGAATGGTGCCGATCAAGAAAAAGAGGCTCACTGCGCTTTCACCGAGGATCGCCTCATGGCCTTCACCCAGGCCGAACGCGGTCATGATATCGGGGCCGAACGTGTAGATCGCATACATCGGGACGACCTGACACAAGGTCAAGATGCCGAGAAATACGATGCGCTTCAGATATCCACCTTTGAAGATGAGCCTTAAAGAGGTCTTCACCTTGCGCTCTGGCTCGTTCAGCTCGATATCCGTACCGAACACGCGATCCATGACCGCACGCGCTTCTTCGATCCTCCCTTTGCTCTGTAGCCAAAGCGGGGATTCGGGGATATCATGCCTCCCGATCAGCAAGATGATGCACGGGATGACCGCGCTTCCGAGCATCCATTTCCAACCACCGTCGATCGAGAAGAGAAAATAGCCGACAACAGCAGCTGCGGTGGCGCCGAGGTACCACGCAGCAGAGACCATGCCCATGGAGATCGAGCGATGCGCTTTCGGAGTGAATTCCGCGATGAGCGAGGTGGCGATAGGATAATCCGCACCTACGAACACGCCTATGAAGAATCTCGCAAGGACCAGCTGCAACGGATCGGATGCGAACATCGAGAGTACCGAGAAGACCCCGATGGCCACCACATCGATGATGAACATGACGCGTCGACCGACCAGGTCGGTCAGCCAACCACCGAAGATGGTACCGAAGAAGATTCCGAGAAAGACCGAAGCGCCTACTGCGGCGCTCCACATGGTATCGAGAGCGAAGAGCGGCGTGATCTGCGTGAGCGCTACGCCGATGATAGCAAGAACATATCCATCAAGAAACGAGCCACCGCTCGAGAAGAACGTGATCTTACGCAAGAAGGGGGTCATAGCGACGTCGTCGATCGTTTTGTGGACAACGTGCTTGACCTTAGAAGCGACCCCGTCAGTAACGGCATTGGTCGCCAGATCGTCCCTACCGACCTGAGTAGAGACAGAAGAGGAAGCGGTCGCCACAACGGGCGGACTGACTGCTTTGGTTATCTTTTTGATCGTACGTTGCATGAGCATCTACCGTCTTAGTTCCATTCAAATATACCATAGTTGAGATGTGGCTTTGCGCCTGTTACCTGGGCGTCAACATCGACCAGCTGAAATATGACGCGACGCTCTGCAACCTGCCACATGCGCGTCACGAGCATCTGTCCTGGAATCACCGGCGAGGTTATGCGTGTCTTGAAACGCGTCATGCGCTCGGGTTCTCCTGGGATCCAGGTAGAGATGAGATGGCGCATCGCGAAACCCCCAAGACACACGCCATGAACGATAGGGCGATCGTAGCCGCTTTGCTCGGTATATGACCAATCGATATGCTGCTGATGCCAGTCGCCCATGAGTCGATAGATGAGCGGCATGTTGTACGGAACGAATTCAGTGACCGTCGCATCGACCGGACGATCCGGTATCTCGACGATGTCTTGTGGAGGTTTGGGGCCGCCCCAACCACCATCGTTGATGCAAACATCCCAGGTCTCGACCGTGCAAAGATGCCTACCATCGCTACCGTAGCTTCGCCCTGTCTGCTTGGACAGACAGCCTCGCCCTTCCCCGCGGTCGTAGAGCGCATCCTGCGTGACGAAGGTCTTGACCTGATCGGCCATCTTGAACGGCGCATGAATGCGGATCTCGAAACCGTAGTGGAGCGACCCAGAATAGTCGTACCCGTAATCGAGCGTGCGCGTCACCTCTTCATTGACGGTGAGTGGAACACCGAAGATCGGCAAGACCGCAAGATGAGGATCGTGAGCATCGCCTTCGTTCAAATACTCAAGATCGGTGATGCCATCGTATCCAGCATTGCATCCGAGCGCACAGATCTCAAGATCGCGGAAATCGTAGCTCCGCTCGAACGGACCGAATTCTTTTCCGACGATAGCGGTACTGATAGACATGACGTCCGTCACCTCTTTCATGGTATGACGTTAGGACCTGCGCACGATGGGCGCAGAGTTCGGAGTGGGCGGTTCTGAGGCGCCTAGCCCAGGAGCTTCTTCTCGATCTTCATGCTGCAGGTGCGCGGAAAATCATCCACGACCTCATAAAATGAAGGCACTTTGAACGAAGCCATGCGTTCTTTGCAGTATTGCTCGACCTCTTCTAAGGTCAGCTCCTGGCCAGGAGCGAAGCGAACGAAGGCCTTGATAGCTTGATCGCGGATCGGATCGGGCACGCCGATGACCGCAGCTTCAGCGATAGCAGGATGCTCTTCCAGTATCTCTTCGAGCTCGGTCGTCGAGATGTTCTCACCGGAGCGCTTCACCATGTTGACCTTGCGATCGACGAAATAGAACCATCCGTCATCATCCTGGTAGCCCTGATCGCCCGTTTTGAGCCAGCCATCTAAAGAGAACGTCTTCTCGGTTGCCTCGGGATTGTTGTAATACCCCAGCATGATCGAACGCCCCCGCACGCCCTTGATCTGGATCTCGCCCACTTCTCCGTGAGGCAGTTCCCTGTCATCGACACCAGCGATGCGTGCTTCATAACCAAGTCCTGGTCTGCCCACAGATGGCCAGTTGCGCGCACCCACGGGCGGATCGGTGATAGCCCATCCGATCGATTCCGTAGAGCCGTAGGTGTTCATGATCTTCATCCCGAAGCGCTCTTCGAATTCCTCTTTTTCCGCATCGGTAATGGTGATGAAATACAGCACCTCGCGCACCTGATGGTTCTTCTCTTCAGGATCGACCGGCTGCAGCAGCATGGTACGCAGCATCATCGCGACGCACTGGATGACCGTTGCGCCATAATGACGGACCTGCTCCATGAACTTGCTCGCCGAATACTTCTCGATGATGATGATGGAAGCGCCAGCCGTGATGACCGGCATCAACGCAGCCAGCTGGAAGTTCGAATGACATGCTGGCATCGAGGTAAGAACACGATCGCTACCGCGCAGTGAGACCTCCCAATCGCCATACAAACCAGAGAAGACCATGTTGGCATGTGTCAAGAGCACGCCCTTCGGGCGCGACGTCGTGCCCGAAGTGTAGATGATCTGCACGGGGTCTTCTGAATCAAGTTCGCATGAATCACGAAGCACGGCTGACTCTTCGCAACGCATGCTCCAAAAATCGTAAATACCCTGCTGGCCTTCTTCCACCGTACCAGGCGCGGTGTATATCTTCGAGAAATCGATGCTGCTCTTAGGCGATTCGCTACCAGCACGAGCAACGAGCACGCCTTTCGGAAAGTAGTGGCCACGCTGCATGAGTTCTTGATAGGTCTCATAGAACAGAGGCTCGACCACGACGCAAACAGAATCTGAATTATCCAAGATATACTCAGCCTCATCGGCAAGGTATTGCTCGTTGATCGGTACCGCGACGGCTCCGATCTTAGCCAGACCGAACAAGCACATCAAGAATTCGGGCGAGCTGTGCAGATGAAGGGCAACATGATCGCCCTTTTGGATATCGAGCGACAAAAATACGTTGGCAATGCGGTTCACGTCTTCATCGAACGCAGCGTACGTATAATCGAAAACATCGCCGACCCTATTCTGAAAGGTGAGAAAATGCCTTCGCCCTTTTCGATCGACCACGCTTTGCCATAGGTCGCGCAACGTCTCATTTCCTACGATGTCCGTCATTTCGCTCCCCTTTCAAAACACTGATTGATCATCACAGGATCTTGATCGGTGATCCTGCGCAAGCGGGAAGATCCCATCAAGCTCTCCCCAGGGAATCCCCCTCGAGCGCACGCTCAAGGGGGATCCAGTCTTTTAAGCCTCGAGAAGTTTCACCAAATGAAAAAGGAGGATGATGGGGGTCGAGGCTGTTCATGCGATCTCGCTCTTTTGAACCAAGTCGCATGATGCGATCGATCAACCGATCTTGACGACACCATTCTCGGCCATCTGATCGATCTGTTCGCGCGTATAGCCGAGCTTGGTCAATACGTCGACGGTATCGCCACCCTGTTCGGGCATCGGACGCCAGATTTGACCCGGTGTCTGTTCGAAGCGCGGCATGGGCGAAAGGCCTTTGAAGGTATCGCCGTCCTTGGTCTCCCATTCGACGAAGTTGCCACGTGCTTGCATGTGCTTATCAGCCACCATGTCCTCGAATTCGTAAACGCTTTGGGCTGCGATGCCCTGCTCGGCCAGGATATCCTCCAATTCGAGCTTGGTGCGTTCAGCGAGCCATCCCTCGAGCCTGCGCTCGAATTCTGGCGCGATGGGCATGGAGAGCCAGAGCGATGCAGTATCATCAGGAACCTCAGGAGACCCCCAAACATCACCCATGCCGAGCGTCTCGAGCATCCATTTGTTCTGCTTGATGCCGAAGAGGTTCAGCGCGATGAAACCGTCGGCGCACTTGTACACGCCGATGCCGCAGAGGTTCTGATTGCGAGCACCTGCGCGCGGCCACTTGATGCCGTCGTTGAGGTAGTCGACCAGATAGTACTGGCTCATGTACATGATGCCCTCGTACATCGCCCAGTCGATGCTCTCGCCTTGGCCAGTGCGATCGACCTTGTGAAGCGCTGCCAACGTCGCTGCGATCAAGAGATAGCTGTTGATGTAGTCGCCTGAATACGGCATCGTGATCATCGGCTGCTCTGGAGTACCGTTCTGACAGGTGAAACCCGCATAAGGACCGACCGTGCCATCGTATGCCGGACGCTTCACGCGATCCGGATCGCCGAACTTGCCGAAACCGGAGCAGTGCACGATGACGAGCTTGGGATTCACGGCCCACATATCCTCATCGGTGAAACCTTTACGATCCCACGTGCCGCCCTTGGAGGACTCGAAGAAGATATCGGTGTCTTCAAGCATCTTCAAGAGGACCTCTTTGCCCTCGGGCGTGAATTGATTGAGCGCTACCGATCGGCAGTTGCGGCGCTCGGCCTGCGCTGCGTTCTTCGCATCGCGAACCGTATCGCCATAGCCCGTGTTCTCGAGCCAAGTAACGTCTGCACCCCAGTCTGCCATGATGTTGCATGCGCGAGGAACCGCTTCCTCCATCGCTGCGAAGACGATCTTCACGTCATCCAGAACGCCGAAACTGGGTTTTTCAGTTGGAATTGCCATGATGCTTCCTCCTTGTGATCTTGTTCGAAGCTGGCTTAGCGATATTTCTTGAGCGCGTTCTTCGCGGTGGTGAGGATCATCATCTCGTCCGTGCCACCAGAGATGCGGTCGACACGCAGGTCACGCCAGAAACGATTGATGCGATGCTCGCTCGCGACCGAAATGCCGCCCATGATCTGCATGCCGTCGTCGACGACCTTGAACGCGGCATTCGCGCAGTAGTACTTGCACATCGCAGCCTCGCCCGCATCGAATTCGCCGTTGTTCATATCAGCATTCCAAGCTGCTTCATAGAGCATGTTCTTCATGGCGTCCAAACGGATGGTCATCTCGGTGATCTTGAGCTGGTTGAGCTGGAAACGACCGATGGTCTTGCCGAACGCCTCACGAGAGTTCGCATGGCGCAGCGCATCTTCGTAAGCACAGATCGCATTGCCGTAGTCGCATGCACCGACCAGCCAACGCTCGAAGTTGAAGTCGCCAACGCCGCGGTTGAAGCCATTGCCCTCTTTGCCGAAGATGTCGGATTCGTCGAGCTCGACATCGTTCAGATAGACCTCGCAGCAGCTATCCATGCGCAGACCAAGCTTATCCAGCGGGCCAAGTTCGATGCCCGGCTTGCTCATATCCACCATGAATTCAGTGAAGACGCTCGGATCGTCAGCGTTCTTCGCCATGATGACCAGCCACTTGACGCCCTTGGAAGAGGTGATGAAGGTCTTCGTGCCGTTCAGATAGATCTTGCCGTCGCGACGCTTGTAGTTCGTGGTGAGGCTCGAAACGTCAGAACCTGCGCCTGGCTCGGTGCAAGCCGAATTCCAGATCTGCTCGCCAGTGCCGAGATACGCCATGACCTTTTCGATCTGCTCGGGCGTGCCTTCACGGATGATGGTCTCGAAGCCGGGAAGCTGATAGAGGACGTAGGTCGGACCACCGTACTGTCCAAGGACCTCATATACCGCCATGAGCGTGACCAAAGGCTGCTCGAGTCCGAGTCCGCCGTATTCTTCGGGAAGCATGATCTGGTCGAAGCCCAGTTCGCACAGACCCTTCACCCAACGAAGCGGGTACTCGTGCTTTTCGTCACACTCCTGGAAGTACTGCTCCCAGGGCTCGCTCTCCATGTACTCGCGATACGCTTGAACGATGAGTTCCTGATCGACGCTTAACTTGAAATCCATTGTTTTCCTCCTTAATGTGCTACCGGCATTCGCCTGATAGTTGCTTTACTTTCGTGTCTCGACCGGATCGATCCGCTTCGCGTTTCGACCACATCGAGGCTTCTTGCAAGCTCGCTAGTGCGAGCGTCTTGCTTGATGGAAGGCCGCTAGGCCAAGCCCGGCTCCTCGATGCCGAGCTGCTCTTTGAAGAAGGTCGCCCCGTGCTCGAGCGCATCGTTGGCCGCATCGAGCGCCTTGGTGTAATGCAAGAACGCATGGATCACGCCTTCGAATATCTCGTAGCGATACGGGATGTCGTATTGATCGCAGATCGCAGCGAGCGTTGATGAATCGTCCAAGAGCGGATCGTATTCCGCTGCCGCGATATAGCAAGCAGGCATGTCGTGGGTCATATCGTTGAGGAACAAGTTCGCATACGGGGATGTCTTCAGCGCTTCGATATCATTCGCATAGAGCTGCTGATAGAACATCCAGTCTTCCTCTGCGAGCCCATCCCATGGGCCACCGAGCAATCGCATGGAAGACGAATCCGTCAGACCGAACCAGCCGTAATACAACAACAGGCACTTGATATGATCGATCGAATCCAAGGTATCGCGAAGATAGAACGTGGCCGCGAGGTTCAGATGCGCACCGCCCGAATCGCCTGCGAAGCCCATGCGCTCGGGGTCGATCCCATAACTTGCTCCCTCTTGGTGAAGGTATTGAGCGACGAATGCCACTTCCTCGACCGCGGAGGGGAACTTCGCCTCGGGCGAAAGATGGTAATCGACCGCCACGATGATGGCGCCCGTATTCTCTGCAAGTATGCGGCAGATTCGATCGTGCGTTTCGAGATTTCCTAAAACGAAGCCGCCACCATGCACGTAAACGATACAGGGAGTCTTCGGCTGGCCAGCATCCTTGCCCGCCACGCTCGCCTCGGTCGGATAATAGAACCGGACCGAAAGCGCACCGTGAGGACCTTCCAGCTCTTCGTCAAACGAGAGCTTCATGGTCGGTCCACCCTCGACCCAAAATGAACGACCGAGCACATAGTTCTCGCGCATGACCTCGAATCCACCCGAGGTGTCATTCGCATCGCCCGCAAGGGTGTCCTCTTTCGCGAGCACAGCTCTCATCTGAGGATTGATGCGCGCTAGTACATCGAGCTTGTTCATGGGATTCTCCTTCTTCGTCGGGGCATCTCGATCGAAATGCCCCGAGGGTCGATAGGGTTTACGAAGATCTCGAGCGCTCCCTCCCCGAGACCGGGGAGGGATGGTGCGCCCGTGCGCTTAAGCATCTCGTGCTTCTTGCGCTTTCAGTGCGTCTTGTGCGTGCTGATCGAGCTCGACCGCATCTTTGGCGATACCCTGCTCGTCTGCGACGATCTGAGCGGCGCGCGACTCTTGGTCTTGCGCGTCAGCCATCATCTCAGAAGCGATCTCCTCTTCAACGATGTCGTTGCGATGCTTCTTGATGGAACGGAGCAGCATGAACAGGCAGAAGATGCCGACCACGGCGAGCGCGATCTCGATCCAGAAGATGCCGTTGAATGCCGCGATGCCCTGTGCGTCGATCATGGAGCCATACCAAGTGTGAATGAACACGTCAGGCAGGAAGCCGATCACGGAGAGCAGACCAGCTGCCGTACCGAAGATCTGCATCGGGATCTTCACTTCGGACAGAGGCGAAGAACCGATCGAGAACGCACCGTAGGTCGCGAAGCCGAACAGAACGACCATGATGGATACGATCATCACGCCATTCGGATCGTGCGGGTAGAAGATGAAGCCCAACAGGACCGCGATGGATAAGATGAAGCCACCGATGATAGCCTTCGAAGGACTCTTTATCTTCGTAGCGATGAAGCCGACGATAGGACCTGCCAGCAGACCGATACCATAGGTACGAATGAGGCCGATCACGTTAACGAGATTGCCATCTGCTCCGAAGCACTGCGTCAGATACGGCGTGGTGTAGGTAGCGCCCTGATAGACCGCGTATACGCAGAAGTAAGCGATACAAGCCCAGATGACGCCAGGATGCTTGAATGCCTGGACAGCCTCTTTGAGGCTGAAGAGCTTAGCATCCTTGTTGATCTCGCCCTTGAAGTCGGGAATGATGAAGAACGCGATGATGCCGAGAACAGCGATGACGACCGCCAAGAACACCAGCATGACCTGAACGCCCACTGCGGTGTTGGCGATAGAAGCGATGATGCCTGCATTAATAAGGCCGATGACCAGACCGGTCACACCGTAGATCGAATAAGAGATACCGATCTTGGATGCATATTCATCCTCTTCGCAGCAAAGTCGAACGACCTTGAAGCGTGTGCCCCACCAGATCAAGATCGAGGTCACGCCCATCGCGATGAACAGCGCGAAACAAACTTGAACCGACGGAAGCGTCGCGTAGATGAATACCAAGACCGCGGTCGCCAGGAAGCCGACCGTCGCGAGCGTACGCATGCGGAACTTGTCAGCGACGATACCAGATGGTAGATAACAGATCATCGCCGCGATGCCGTACATGGACACCATCAAGCCCAGATCGGCGTTGGTGGCTCCCAACGCTTGCATCAGCGGATCGTAGAATACATTCTTCAGATACATTGGCGCGTAGATGATCGATGATCCCATGGAGATCAAGATCACGAGCGCCCATTTATGGAACGTGGAGATATCACGATACGTGACCTCTCCTTTGCTCTTTGCCATCAATGACATGGCTTCCCCTTTCATCCTTCTAACTTCGAAGCGCTCGCGTGAGCGTCCTCCTTGCGGTTCCCTTTCTTTCCTTCTTCGCCTCTTTACCCCTTCATGGTTGACTCATGGTTCTCGACCTCATCTTAGGTGCGCCCGAAGGGAATCATGAATCAACGAATGAATTTGTAAGCTGTCTGTTGAACCGATGAAAACATCTTGTATGAACGCGTTCAGGGCCGCATCGCAAAATGGGAATGATTATGGATATGCGATCAAACTGGGGAGCAACGCATTTCTAGTGATGAGAGACATACTGAAAAACTAGTGATGCCCCTGACCAGACGATCTGTAAGCTGATACTATGGGATGAAGGAAAAAGGGACTTGCCGCTATCGTGCATTCTTCGACCGATAGTGACTGAAAAAAAGAGGTTGATCACCCCATGCGAACGACTCCGAACGCCACTGAAAGCGCCATTGACGACGCAACGAGCGCGCCTTCGAATGATGGCGTCTCGCTCGCTTCCGACGCGAGCGAGACACGCAAGCCGGTCGTAGACAAGCTCGCGAGCATTCATCCAGCGCTCAAGTATCTTGGCTTCTCGTTGCTGATGGCCTACCACTACCTCACGTGGTTCAGCCCAGATAGCTTCTTCAAGACCGACTTACTCACCGCCGGCGTCACTACCTCGTGGCTCGTGAATCTCGTGGGAACCGCTGTAGCGATGGTGGTCACGGCGCTCTATCTCGGACGTACGAAGCATCTCTCGGATCATACATGGATGCCAGAGGTCATCACGGTCCTGCTCGTGGTCGCCTCAGCTCTTCTGCTCTATGGCTCCCCTCTCATCTTGAATACGTTCGTGGTCTATGCGACCAGCTTCATCGCTGGCGCGCTCGAAGGTCTCATGTGGATCCTCTGGGGCGAAGCGCTCACGCGAGCGCGAGCGAATTTCTCGGTGGTTCACATCGGCGCCACGTTCGGCGCGACCGTGCTCGTCTCGATGCTGATCGATCTTTTCATCCCGGCCAGTTTCTCACCGTTGTTCGTCATCGCTCTTGTCGCGATATCAGGTGTGCTCTTGTGCGCGCACAAGAAGATCCCGGCTACCTACCCTGTCTTATTGCCGCGCGATACCGTACGACCCGCTTTCTCAAGCGTCGCAGCCGTATGCAGCGTGGGTTGCTTCACGAGCATCGCATGTTACTACTTGGTCGCCATCGTGCCATGGGAACGATTCTATGTAGGACAATACATCTTCGTCATCGGCGTGGTGGCAGGAGCGCTGCTCATCCTCGCCGTGTCAGGATTGAGCGTCATGCTCAAAGCGAAGGCTTCGATGTTCAAGCTCTTCCCGTTCTATCTGGTCTTCGCCATCATCGGACTCGCACTATTCCAGAGCCATAGCTCGCTCTATCCGCTCGCCTTCATCGTCGGCTTGAGCGTCTCATCGCTCTTGGAGATATCGCTCATCATGTACTTCGGAACCTTGATGCGCCGCGGATTCTTCGCGCCCGCGCTCGCGATCGCCTTCTCGGTCGCCACTATCCGCATCGGTATCGCGCTCGGCAACTGTCTTGGTCTCTTCTACGAGAACAACCCGGAGATCGCGCAATTCGCGGTGAATCCTACAACGCTCGTGTTCATCTGCGTCCTCGCGTTCGTACTGATCCCCATCGTCAAATGTGAGTCTCGCTTCATCGCGCTCACCACTTCCCCCGTCGCGCCATCAGAGGTTGATACGATCTGCGGTCAGATCATCACCGAATTCAAGTTATCCGAACGTGAAGGCCAGATCTTGAGATTGATCGCACGTGGGAATACGGTCAACAACATCGCGACGAAACTCGTCATCTCACCACACACGGTCAATACGCATATTCGCCACATCTACGACAAGGTCGGCATTCACAAGCGTAGCGAACTGCTCGAATATATCAACATGAAGAAAGAAGAACGGATCGACTGAACGAACTCCTGGATTCGGGTCGCTCGAACAAGACGAGAGCGTAGCTGGTACGAAGCCCGTTTCGTACGTATGGCTCCCATCAGAATTCTCGGGCGCGAAGATGTTAGGCTCACGCTCGTTTCTGCATTCCCGCGACGTACTTACCGCTCGCATCGACATAGCGATCGCCGATCCAAGTGCTAGTAGCCATCACGCCATTCGAACCAACGTAATAGTCACCTACCCACGTATCCGTCTGCATCGCGCCAGATCGATCGTAGTAATACCATTTCGAGCTCTCTTGGCTCCAGCCCGTCTTCATGACGCCGGCAGAACTGAAGGAATAGATCTTCCCATCGATCACCTTCTTGCCACGCTGCATGAGCCCGGTCGCAGGATCGAAATAATACCAGTTACCTTCCGACTTCACCCAGCCGGTCGTACGCGCACCTGATGCATTCAGATAGCACCATTCCTTCGCTTGAACGAAATTCCCATCGTCGCCCCTGTTGTTATAGAGCGGTCTGCCATATCCGGCGATCCTGACCGCATCGAGCGCATATTCGCGCTTGGCGACCATATCGGACGTATTGCCTTCGACCGTATAGATCTTTCCGTTGCTCACCGCGTAAACGATTCCCGTATGGTTGATGGTGCCAGAGCTTTGGAAGAATACCTGATCGCCCACTTGCGGTGCGCTCGAATACCAGGACATCTGATCCTTGAAGAGCTGCGCGGAAACGGGGGTGTAATCATTGAACGATCCGCCAAGGAGCCCGCGCGCGTTCTCGATACCGAAAGCCTGCACGAAGCACCAATCAACGAACGCATCGCACCACGCATCGGCATACTCCATGATGCCCGGATCTATCGCATGCATATCGCGGCCGTACTTGGTGTGATTACCGGAGCCAGCATTGGCGGTCTTGTTATCCAGCTGCGCGTCGGTAGCTTTCTCTCGATAACCGACCTCCGCCAATGCGATATCGATCACCTTCTGCTTATCGAAGAACATGCCATTAGCAAGTCCGTCTGCGCTTCCTTGGCTCAACCAACCAGAGAACATCGCACCGCTCTTCATCATGAAATAATCGGCCGATCCGTCGTTGATCCACTCACCTGAAGCCATGAGGCCGGCTTTTTCCGGCTGAAGCCAATACCATTTGCCACCAGACTTGTGCCAACCGGTCTTCAGCGCGCCCGAAGCCGTGGCGTAATACCAATCATCGCCTACTTGAGCCCATTTTTTGGAAGCCATCGCACCAGACGGACTCGAGACATACCAAACGCCATCGACCTGGTAGCGTCCTGTCTTCATCGCTCCCTCTTTGAGCGGATCGAGATAATACCAAATGCCTTTCAGCTTCTTCCAGCCTGTAGACATGGCTCCCGAAGCGCTCAGATGATACCAGGTGTTCTTGTAAAGTTGCCAACCGGTCTTCATGGCGCCTGAATCAGTAAGGTAATACCACCTTGCCTTGTCTTTCACCCAGCATGCGCTCGCCATCGCGCCTGCTTTCTCGGGCTGAAGCCAATACCATTTACCGCCAGACTTATGCCAGCCGGTCTTCAGCGCGCCCGAAGCCGTCGCGTAATACCAAACGCCATCGAGCTCGATCCACGCACGTGCAGCCATCGCACCCGATGCATTCGATGCATACCATGCACCCCCGACCTCATAGAGACCGGTCTTCATGCCCGCAGTATCAGGATCGAGGTAATACCATGTTCTACCCGTTTTGACCCAGCCCCTCTTCGCAGTGCCTGACCCATCGAAGTAATACCATTTGCCATCGATGAGCTGCCATCCTGCGCTGTATCCTTGGGGTATCTTCATCGTTTCCGCAGTATCGACCGTAGCATCTTGCTGAGGCTCATCTGAAGGATGAGAAGGCGTAAGGGTCTCTGCGGTGGTGATGATCTTATCGCTCGTCGCGTCGTCGATCGTTACAGAATCGCTTTCCTGCTCGGCCTCACTGCTCACCTGGATAACATCACCAACAACGGGCGCATTTGCACCATCAGCATTTCCAGTGACTGCAGATTCCTCTGCCTCGTTCGAGTTAGCCGCATCGACCATGACCGAGGATCCCTCCGACCCGCTCGACCCGACTTCGCAAGAAACCGAGCCTGTCTGCGCAGCGGATACGGGTTCTTGCTGAGCATGCGCAGTGGATGCAGCGCATAAAAGAGCGAGCACAAGAGCACCTACGATCGCTATAGCGATCGTCGTGGTCTTCACCTTATTCGTGCTGTTGTGAACCGAGATTTTCGCAGAACTCAAGTAAGATCACGACCTTCTTGATAACGGAAGAAACGAGCGTTCATCTGTGATTATACCGAGATTGTACGAAATTGGTAAGCGCCCCGCGTTGCTGGGACGCTCCCCTTGCAAGAGCGCCGAAGCGACCATCGCATACGAGCTAAGAGATGAGATTCGTGCTCTCGACCCTATGAACGTACCATTGCATGAAACGCTCGAGCGGTTTGCGCAGCGCATACCCGAGAAGTGCAGCTGGGATCAAGAACAACGCGAGCTCTCCCATCGCGATCCAATAATCGTTCTGGTAGACACCGAGCATCGCAGCCCGCATCGCATCGACGACATGCGTCGCAGGGAGCCAGGGGCTGACCGCCTGAACGAACCAAGGGAGGATCTGTAACGGATACGAGCCTCCGCAGCCCGTCACCTGAACGATCAACATCAGGACAGCGATCGCTTTGCCGAGATTCGCGAAACTCACGACGAGCGCATAGATGATGAACGTGAAGACGAGCCCTGCGAACCAATACGAGAGCAGGAACAGAAGAGGATGCACGACCGAGATCTGCAAGAAGAGCAGGTTGCCCAACGCCATCAGCGTCGTTTGAGCGAGCGAGAGCACCGCACAGATACCGAATCGGCCCGTGAACAGCTGACGAGGCTTCGGATCCTTCAGTTGGTCTTGCTCGCGCTGAGAGACGCGCGGCTTGACCACGACCATGATCAAGAGTGAACCGATGAAGATCGCGAGCGTCGTATAGAGCGGCGACATCGATGCCCCGAAGCTCTGTGACGGGAATATCGCTTCGCGCTCGATGCCAACAGGAGCCGAGAGCGCGCCTGCAAGCGTCTCAGGGTCAGCGGATAGTATCTCTTGAAGCGTTGCGGAGTCGCCCGCCTGCGCTGCCTCACGCAACTTCGAAGCCGTTGCATGGAGCTTATCAGACGCATCTTGGAGTTGCTGTGCGGTGGCGCTCGTTTGAGCGAATGCGCCCTCCATCTGAGAACGAATCGAATCCGGCTCTTCATCGGTCAAGCCCGAAAGATCCGCGCTTGCGATCTTGTTCAAGCTCGCATCGAAGGCGCTCACGGCAGCAGCCGTAGACTGCTCGAGCTGCTCGAGCAAGGGTTTCACTTCTTCGTCATATTGCTTCGAAAGCGCTTCGAGCTCGGTCTTCGCCTCATTCGCTGTCGTCTCGATCTCGGCTCGGTCAGCAGCAGCCTGCGTGCGTGCAGTATCGAGCGACCGCGCGCCTTCATCGAGCTGCTTCTGAATGTTCTGCGCGACCACGATCGCAGCATCCAAACGTCGTGCGAGCGCCTCGAGGGCACCCTGCTGTTCAGCAGGCAACTCCTGCTCGATCGAACGCAACGATTCCGCCATCGATCGATAAGCTGCGATCTGAGCATCGAGCGCATTCGCCTGGTCGCGCATGGTCTGCGCGGTCTGCTCAGCAGAACCTTCCACCGCATCGGCCGCATTTCGTGCAGAAGCAGCGAGCTTTTCATATGATGAAGCGCTTGCATCGAGCGCATCCTTGAAGGAGTCGGATGCTGAGCTCAATGCAGACACCGCCTCCGATGCTCCCTCGAACGCACCCGCGCTCGCTTCGGATATGTCTTTCAATGAACCCTGCGTCGTAGCGATGAGCGCATAAGACGCATCGAGGGAATGCTGCGTCGCTCCAGCGAATGAACTGAAGAGCTCGAGCGTCTCGGCAGCACCATCGAGCTGATCGCCAACAGCGTCCATATGGGTCGCGAGCGCCACGATACGCACGTCAGCTCCTGCTTGATCAAGATAGGTCGACATCATCTTCACGATCGAGAGCGACATTTCGGAGAGCGCTTTCGCGAAGGCTTCGTTGACTTGATACGAGACGGAACTCGCCCCTTGATCGGTCACCTTAGGAGCGATCACGTTCTTCTTCTCGTTCGAGTAATACGTGATCTTCGCGTGTTCGACATCGCTATCGTAGAAGGTGAGCATGTCGCGACTGAAGGTCTTCGGAATCACCACGGCAGCATAGTAGCGTCCAGCGCGCGCACCGTCGACCGCTTCTTCCTCCGAAACGAATTCCCACTTGATCTGGTCATTCGCACGCAACTGCGAGACCACCTGCTCTCCCAAGTTCACGCGGAGTGGAACAAGATCGCTCTGATATCCTTCGTCAGTATTAGCGACAGCAACCTTCACGTTGCCTGTATTGTCGAACACATCCCAACAGGCGATGATGTTGTAGAGCGCGAACAACGACGGCAGCAAGATAAGACCCAATGTCACGATGACATTCACCACATTGGCGAAAAGGCGACGAAGATCCATCTTGAATATGTTCCAGATATTGCTCATCGCTCACCCCCTGCGCTCGTGCCGTCTTTTCTCGCACGTCGTGCACGAGACTTACGTGAACCAGGAAGGGCGATCTGATCATGGGGATCGAGCAGGTAATCCGCGTCAGCATTCTTGGATTCTTCAACGCGATGACCTGCGTTGAGTTCTTCGTAGATGCGCTGCAGCTTCTCGGGTGCGAGCGAATCGAGGCGCATCTGGCGGCGCATGCTATAGCGCAAGCTCTCGACGATGATCAAGAAGCCTGCTACTACACCGAACCAGATCAACCATGCGGTGAGCAATACGACTTTGGCGGTCATATTGAGCGAGAACACGATCGTGAAAACGAGTGGCACCGCGATACCAACGACGATAGCGCCCTTCATCAGGCGCGGATACCACGTGTCGAAGCGTTCGTAACGACGCATGATATCTTCCCGAAAACCCGCTTGATCCGAAAGCACCGAAAGCACTTGACGTATGCGATAGCGCCGCGAAGGGATGCGCACATCTTCGCCATTGTAGATACCGCCCTGCTCGATCTGACGCGCGAACATGCGATTGACATTCACGAGCAGGGGACGTAAGAAGATTCCGAGCGCCATGAATGCGACGAAGAATAGCCCCAACACACCGAGCGCGATCGCATAATCCATCCCGTAGAATCCGCAGATCGCTTCGCGCAGCGCACCGATACCATACGTGAAGGGGAAGAATGGATAGATAGCTTGAAAGAACGGTGAGGTCATCTCGATCGGATAGAGACCTGTCGCACCAGGGATCTGAGCGAAGACCAAGATGATACAGATGCCCTTACCGATATGCTGCATCGTCACCGACAAACAATAGATGATGCTCAGATACGCGAGCGAGCATACCGCTGCAGCTGCGTACAATGCCGGTATGTTCACCGGTTGCACGCCCATCGCGAGCAAGCCCGTACAACAAACCGCTGATTGCAAGAGCGCTAATATCGCGAGCAAGCAGAAGCGCCCAAGATAGCGCTGCGTCAATGTAAGCCTGCGAATACCTTTGCTATCGACCTCTTGCTTCAGGATGATGAGCAACATGAATGCACCGATCCAGAAGGTCAAGTTCATGAACAGGGGCGCCATCGCCGCGCCATACGACGAGAGCGGGTAGAGCTGCTCGGTCTCCAGACTGGTGGGTGATGCCATGAATTCAGCGACCTCATCAGCGTTTAGATTGTCCACGCCAAGCAGTTTCGCCAAGAAACCCGAAGTTGAAAGGGCGGCGACATCGGTTCGCACCTGGGTGAGATCGCTTAGCACGCTCGAGCCCACTTCTTGGGTCTTGCCCAGTGCGCTGCTTGCAGTATCGATCGTCGTGACCACTTGCTCGGCAAAATCCTGCGCCTGATCGACAAGGGTCTTTTGCTGAGCGATCACTTCCGAAAGATCCCGTGATGAAGCGGATATCTTCGTCACCGCACCCGCAAGCTGCGGAAGCGTTTCCGTGAATGCTTTGGTTCCTGTGCTGCTCATGGTCGAAATCAGTTCTTGGGAAGCTGCGCTGAACTCGCTATTCGCCTGCTTCAAGCCCTCTACACTCTCGCCAAGCTGCGCCGAAAGCGCCTCAAGGCTCTCTACCGTAGCTGTAGCCGAATCATTCATGTTACGAAGTGACTCGAGCGCAGTTCCTAACTGCTCCTTCGCGGGGTTCGAATCAGGGAGACTCTGCTCGATGCGCTCGAGCTCTTCGATCAATGCAGCATTCTCGGTGAGCAATGACCGTATTTGAACGAGAGCTGCATCCACATCACCCTTTGCCTCGGTGATAGAAGCAAGCCCCGACGAAACCATGGTCGAGGTCAAAACAGACATATTCGTGAGATTCGCGGTGATCTTGCCAAGCGATGCTTGTCCTTGAGCAGAGAACTCCGTAAGGACTCGAGCCGCTTCGCTCGCCTGGTCAGATGCCGTCTTCAAGTCTGCGCTCGCCTGGTCGAGCTTTCCATATGCATCTGAAAGTCCGCTATTGACGGTCGCGATCTTCTCTTTCGCTGTCGCACTTGCCGTCTCAACATCTTCTACAGCCTGATCGAGCGCCCCCAACGCGCCGATCGCTTCATCGAGCTCGTCGAGCGCCTTCGACTTCACCTGTGCAAGTTGTGCATGCGAATCTTCTGACGCCTCATCGAGCGCCTGAGCTGCGATATGGCTTACAGTCCCCACGAATTCAGCATTGATGGTCCGATCGAGCGTGCTCGCGCCCGTATCGGTGATCTTCGGCGCTACGGGACCTGTTTTCTCATTGACGTAATACTGGATATCAGGACGTTCAAAATCCCCCGTGGTAAGCGTTAAGAGCTTTTGAGTAAAATCCTCAGGGATGACGAACACCGCATAGCTCTTGCCCGATTCAAGCTCTTCCATCGCCTGATCGCGGTTAACGAACTGCCAGTCTAGCTGGTCATTCTCTTTCAGACCATCCACCACTTGGTCGCCCACGTCAAGCTGGCCAGTAAGTTCTGAGCTACCACCTGTATCCTCATTGACCACGCACACGCGCAAGGAGCCAGTATTACCATACGGGTCCCAAAAGCCAGCAACGTTATACCAGGTATAAATAGAAGGGAGTACGACTAAGAAGAGCACCACGACGAGCGCAGGTGGAGTCTTGAGCAAACGAAGTATGTCGCGTTTGAGAACGAGCCAAACGTTTCTCATCGCGGGCGTTCACTCCTTTCCTTATCCCTTGAAAGGAAAGTATACTCGTCTCTTACAGTCTGCCCGTGAACAAAACGGCTACAAATCCAAGAACGCTGCGCAAGAAAAAGAAAATGACCGCATGAACTGCGGTCACACAAAAAATAAATGCCCTGCATGAGCAGAACGCCCTATCCTCCCACGGACTACACCGCAGTAC
>CALLDI010000010.1 GCA_937998355.1 uncultured Eggerthella sp. | reverse complement strand
CAACATCCAGTTCTATCCCGATCAGGACACTGTCGTGAACCTGCCGGATGGCGACGCGCTGCAGGTCACCCTGTGGGCGGTCTGGTTGAACGTCGGTTGGAACGTCCACTACGGCCTGGATGGTCAGGAAGACTTCTTCGACGATCGCTTCCTTGGCTGGATCGATCCGGAATTGAACGATAAGGTCCACCCGACCAACTCCACCGTCACCGCGCTCGAGTTCGCCGATACCCACGGCGCGCATAAGAACGGCTACAACTTCACCGGTTGGCAGTACCTGAACCACCTGGGCGACTGGGTGAAGGTCGGCTTCGGCGAAGACTTCGTCATGCCCAACCACGACGTGAACTTCGTCCCAGTCTGGGATCCGATCAAGTACACCGTCATCTTCGAGGCGGGTGTGAACAGCTACGACATCCTGGGTCAGTACGCATCCAGCGTCAACATCCGCTACCATGACGATGGCAAGCCCTATTTCGAGCTCGAAGTGGCCTTCGACGAACTGTTCGACGCGAACAACCGCTTCTTCCGCTCGGGCTACGACTTCCTGAAGTGGGTCGTCACCGGCACCTCCACCCAGGGCGCTATCGTCACCGAGCTCGACGGCGAATATCCTGCTGGTTGGTACCAGAACTTCTCCAACCTGGATGGTGGCGTGGTCACCTTCACCGCGGTCTGGTCACCGCGCAAGGTCAACGTCGTCTTCAATTCCTCCGACGAGACCCAGGGTACCGTTACCGGTGCGACCAATCAGATCGTCTACACCGGCGATCCTGCTCGCTACGACGAGGTCATCGTCACCCCGGGTTACAAGAAGGCGCTGCATCACTGGGTGGCTAAGGTCACCATCACCGGTGAAGACGGCACCGTCACCACCAAAGAGATCACGCTCACCCCAGAAGAGCTGCTGAACTACAAGCTGGAAGGCAACACCGTCTTCTCCGCATACTGGGCTGACGCACGCGACGTCTGGTACTTCGAGGGCGTCTACGGCGACTTCTACGAAGACTCCGGCCACGACGCTGGTCACGGCAACGGCTCGGAAGGGGAGACCCGCTTCACCCACGCCATGGTGGGCGACGCCATCCCGACCTACAACGGCATGGAGAACGGCTTGCCGCGCTCCATCACGGTCACTACCGAGACCAAGCGTCAGACCTACACCTTCATGGGTTGGGCACTGGCCGAGATCGAGAACGGCATGCCGAAGAAGGACATCAACGGACACGTGGTCTATCGCACCGCATCCGACGGTACGCCGCTCTACATGCGTAACGAGAACGGCGAGATCGTCCGCAGCGCGGATCTCTCCAGCATCATCCTTTCCGATAACCTCAACGGTCTTACCGAGAACGGCGACCTCTACCTCGTCGCGGTCTGGGAGGAAGGCGACTTCGTCATCAACTTCCACCGCAACGATCCGCCGCAACCCAATATCCCTGAACTCTCCGGCGTCCAGCTGAACTCCGGCACCATGCCGACTCAGCAGATGGCATACGAAACTCAGGTGGCACTGGCTCCGAACCAGTACAATGCCGTCGGTTACGAATTCGTGGGCTGGTCCACCAAGGCGTTGGGCAAGGTCTACGACAAGGATTACGACTTCGATTCGATCAAGGCAGAGATCGAAGCGGACGGCGGCGAGTTCTACGAGAACCAAGGCATGTTCGGACCGAAGTACACCACTACGCTGCCCGCTGGACAGAACGTGGATCTCTACGCTGTCTGGCGCATCCAGGAATACACCGTCACCTTCCTCACCTCTGGTGACAACGTCGGTGGCGTCATCACCGACAAGAGTGGCAACATCCTGCAGGATGGCCATCCCAAGCTTCAGCAGACCGTTCCGTACCTGGGTCATCCCAACTCCGACGATCTGCGCCTCCACGCGAACCCTGGTTACGTGTTCGCTGGTTGGAACTACCTCGTGACCCTGCCCGATGGCACCGAGATCACCGGTACCTTCCCTGAAGAAGGCGAGATCTCTTCCATCACGGTCTATGGCAACACCATCGTCCGCGCCATCTGGGAGAAGCTCTACACTTTGACTTATCAGCCAGGCGACTACGGCGCTTGGGCTAAAGATACGATCAAGAGCGAGAACCTGCGCGCCGATCGCGATCACCTCATCGCCTTCGACAAGCTGGGCGGTCCGATCGACCCGACCTTCACGACTCCGCTCGACTACAGCGACGGCAAGGGTGCGCTCACCCGCACCATGCCGCAGTCCAACGATCCGAACTGGATGTTCGACGGCTGGATCGGTAACGACGGTACCTTCTATCAGACCGTCGAAGAGGTCGAGAAAGCGCTCATGATCCGTGGCAACCTCGAGCTCACCGCGAACTGGGTCCGCATGCCCGTCACCGTCAAGTTCGACGTGAACGGTGGCACGCCGGTTCCGGGCACCACCGAACTCGACGATCGCACGAACCTCATCCCGTATCAGCACATCACGCTTCCTGGTGCCGACACCGTCACCAAGGCTGGCTACACCCTTACCGGTTGGGACTACAACGGCAAGTTCTACAAGCTGGGCACGCCGTTCCCGGTCCCGCGTCTCGGTGGCACGCTCGTGGCACACTGGGAAGAGGTAACGGTCAAGCTCACCTTCAAGTCCGAAGCTACCAACACCACCGGCGCTGGCTACATCGTCTCCTCCTTCGGTCATCCGACCACGCATGATCCTGGTTGCGGTTCCGACGGCAAGGAAGGCGCGGGCTGGTGCAAGTGGCACGGCCTGAACGGTTGGTACTACGACTACGATGGCCACCAGGTCGTCAAGGTGACCGGCTTCCGTGACGAATGGTTCAACCGCGTCACGGGCGAGACCGAATACGTCTACAACCCCGCCGTGAAGAACGACGGCAAGATGTACGAGAAGAACTACGACACGCTTCAGTTCTACGTATCCTCCATCTCCGGCGAGACCCGCGGCTGGCTGCCGGGCGATCGTCACCTCAAGTTCGGCGACCAGCCGATCACCATCACCGCTATCGCGCGCCAGGGCTATCACTTCCTGCACTGGGTCGACGTTAATGGTGTGGTCGTGTGTGACACGCCTGAATTCAGCGCACCTCCGGGATCTTCCGGCGTGTGGACCGAAGCTACTTACTACGCTATCTTCACCGAGGATCAGGACATCGTCATCAAGTACGAAGTGAATGACCCTGATCATGCGTGGCTCTCACGCGAGCAGGAGACCGTGGCGCCCTCTACCGGCACTGTTATGGGCACCGAAGTCCGTCTCCTGCCAGGCTATGAAGTTATTGGTTGGGCGGTTGACGGCGACTTCGACAACCTCATCCACGGAGCTGGCCCGACGCTCACCAACTTCATGCCGCCTCGCTACGGCCCCGGCCACGCAGGTGCTCAGATCCTCTACGATCCCACCGATCCGAACGCTAAGGACGGCCACGTCTACACCGCGGTCATCCGTCCGCTGCCGGCTATCGAGTTCACCGTCAACCACTACTTCCAGAAGGCTGACGGCAGCCTCGCCTTCGATAAGAAGCTCACCGAGACCAAGACCGGTCCGTATGGCACCCGTGTCGACGTGCGCTCCGAAGAGGTGGTCGAGGGCGGCCAGACCGTCACGAAGTGGCACCTCTATGCCATCGACGACGCTGGCCAGATCATCCTGAACTTCGATCCGTTCCCGCTGGTCGACCAGATCCTGGCGCCCGATAGCTACATGTATGCGGATGGCTTCCGCTGGGCTTACTCGCCCGAGGTGTCCGCGCAGACCGCTACCGGCGTCATCGGCCGTGGCAACCAGGCGCTCACGCTCGACCTATACTACCTGCTCGATCCGCCTACCGTGGCCACCATCGGCTACCAGGTCATCGACCTGCCGCACGTCGGTAACGACCCCTACGGCAACGGCGACTACGGTTCGACCCGTCCTACCTTCGAACTGATCGCGGCTGGCCCCTCGGCTAACCCCAAGGGCTCCACGGCCACCATCCCCGATGGCTATGAATTCCTCGGTTGGTTCCGTCATCTCTCCGACATTCAGGGCAACGTGGCTCCGGTCTCGACCGACCTGAACTTCGTCCCGACGCTCGATGGCAACGTGCTGCCGGTCGAGGGCCTGGAAGCGGGCGATTCGGTCATCTTCTACGCGATCTTCCGCGAGAAGGCGCCTATCAACATCGAATACGACTTCACCCCGTCCGACGGTGGCGATGTCTCCATCAAGCATGACTCCTTCGAGCCGGTCACGGGCCAGCCGAAGCCGGTCTACGCCACCCCGAAGCCGGGCTACCGCTTCAGCCACTGGACGCGCGACGACGGCCTGTGGATCGCGGCCGATGGTTCTGCCATCCCGGGCTCCGATACCTGGACCACCAATAACATCCCGCAGGGTGTCAGCTTGATGGGCTCCACCTTCTTCCCGCAGCACATTGACGGCTCCTACCTGTCCTACGATGGTCACACGTTCACGGCGCACTTCCTCACCGACAACGTCACCTTCACCATCGAGCGCTACAAGGTCATCGATGGCAAGGTCGTCTTCATCAATGCGGACGGCACGCTGAACTTCACCTCGCGTCCCACCGAGACCGGCAAGTACAACGCGCCGGCCAACTCCAACGTGAAGGTGCTCTTCGATGCTGAGAAGGGCCAGTACTACGTGGCCGAGGTCAACATCGCGGGCACGCCGGTTCCCAATGGTGTGAAGTACTACTTCGACCAATGGGAGGGTTACTTCTACATGCCAGACTTCGAGCTGGCCGTCGAATCCGGCGTCGTGAAGGCCGACGGCAGCCTTGTGCTCCGTCTGTATTACGAAGCTGACCCCAACATGCTCTTCACGGTCGAACGCTACGTCACCAATAAGGGCAACCCGGCCGATCCTTCCACCGTCACCACCATCCTGCTCGACTCGCTCAAGTACGGTGGCGAATACAACAAGAACGGTGCTCCTACCGATTCCTGGCGCACCCTCATGGTCATCGCTAACGCGGGCGCTTCCGTGCCCGATGGCTACGTGGGTGTCCTGGCTCCGGCGGGCTACCAGTACTACAGCCATCCCGACGAACTGCTCACCGGCATCGTCACGGCCGACGGCAAGCTCGTGCTGCGCATCTACTTCGAGGCGATCGAAGGCGGCACCACCTACACCGTCGAGCACTACTACGTGGATGGCCAGCATCACGCAACGCTCGCTGAAGGCGAACCCATCACCATCTCCGGTGTAACCGCGGGTACCTATGTCTTTGCCGATCCGGCACTCTTCATCCCGGCACAGCATGGGCACCCCGGTTACACGTACTCCGATACGGCTCAGATCTACATCAACGGTGTGCTGACCGACGTCAAGTCCAACTGGTACGAGCTCTACGTTAAGGGCGACGGCACCACCGTGCTCCGCCTGTATTACGTGGGCGACCCGCGTCTGCTCCAGTTCGATCTGGGCACCGGCGGCAACTGGTCCGACACCTTCACCGGCGAGACCTCTCGTCCGATGCAGACCGGCAGCCAGACCACGCTGCCCTCGAAGCCCGATGTGGAGCGCGAAGGCTATGAATTCATCGGTTGGTACATCACCAACGAAGGCACCAACACCGTGGGCACCAACTCCATCACGGTTGCCGACCGCCTCTCCAATGGCGATCTCACGCCTGAAGGCTTCTACGCACCGGGTGCGGTCTTCACCATGCCCGAGCTCAACACCGACCCGAACTACGGCGAAGTGAGCCCGTACCTCGTGAAGATCGGCGACAACTGGATCTACACCCTTCATGCTGTCTGGCGTGCGAAGGATGCGACCTACACCGTCGAGGTCTGGGTCCAGAATGGCGACGGCTCGCTGCAGCGCGTTCCGGTCACGTTCCCGACCGCTAACGAAGACGGCCTGCTTACGGGCGTCTACGGCGACACCATCAACTTCAACGATCCCACCAACCCCGTCCGTTCATGGGGCATGGGCAGCGACTACCATGAAGAGGCGCTGGGTGCAGGCTATGCCGTCACCGCTCCGAAGGGCTATCAGTTCTCGCAGAGCTTCCAGCGCACTGGCAACGAGCCCATCCGCGGCTTCGACCTGTCCCTGCCGGTCATGGGCTCCCTGAACTCCATCTTGCTGGGCGGCGCCGATGGCAACACCATCTACCTGTTCTACACCGCTATTCCCGATGGCGTGGAATACACCGTCAAGCGCTTCGAGACCCTCTCCGACCGTCAGACCAACGTCGAAGTGGACAAGCATGGCAACCGCCTCTATCGCGACGAGAACGGCAACGTGCTGGATGGTCCGAACGGCAACATCGTGGCCCCCGAGAACCTGCGCGACTACCTCATCATGGTGAAGGGCACGGCAGGCCAGGGTCTGGTCGCTAAGACGCCGGACGAGCTCGCTGCGCTCGGCATCGCCTTCACGCCTGGCGCCGATCACGTGGTCGTGGGTGGCGTGAACTACTTCATCATCTACGACAACCTGGCGGGCTTCGCGTACTCCGCGCTGCGCTCCGATCCGTACAATCAGAACCTCTTCGTGGAGGGCGACGGCTCCTCGGTCATCCAGCTCTTCTTCGACGCGAAGAAGCAGGACGTGGTCTTCGACCTGAAGGACGGCGCGTGGACGCTCAATAACCTGAACCGCGACGACGGCATCTTCGGCGGTACCATGAACCGCGTCTACACCTACGACAAGATCAATGTCCCGGTGAAGACCAACGTGGAGCGCGAAGGCTACGAGCTCGCGGGCTGGGCTACCTCCGAAGACATCCTGAACACGGCGCTCGCCACGGGCGACTACTCCAAGCTCATCGCTCCGGGCGCACAGTGGGAGGTTCCTGCTGCGGGCAGCATCGTCGACGCTGAAGGCTACGGCGTCGTGACCCTCTACGCGGTCTGGAAGGCGCTCGACAAGCCCTACAACGTGCGCGTCTATCGCGTCGAAGCGGGCAAGATCATCCGCGACAAGAACTTCGAACGCGCGCTCAGCTACACCGACAACAACGGCGTCAAGCAGAACAAGCCTGCCTACATCGACGCGGACGACAACACGCTGCTCTCCGCGCCTACCGGCAGCCTGGTCGGCTTCGCCTCCACCCTCATCCAGGGCTCCAACTTCATGCTCGAGCCCGACCGCGCTGGCTACAAGCTCATCCACAGCGCTGCCGAGGCCAACTTCGACACCACTCTATACGGTGCGCCGAAGCTGACCGGCACCGTCACGGCGGACGGCCGTATGACGCTCGTGCTCTACTACGAGGCAGTGCCGGGCGAGTCCAAGTATCAGGTCGAGTACTGGTACTGGGATCCGCTGACGGGCAAGCCCATGAAGTTCGACGAGCCTGCGCCTAACTCCACCAACACCGAAGGCGTGGCGGCCACCGTCACCCTGAACGGTACGGCGGGCTATCAGGCTAATGCCAACACCACGGGCGCGAACGCCGCACCGGGTCTGTTCGACACCACCGTGGCGGGCGCACCGATCGAATCCGCAACCGACTACACGTCGCTCTCCTGGATGTGGAAGGACATCGACGGTTATAACGCAGCGCCTTCTTCCAGCTGGCGTTACACCGGCGCGTCCTACGATTACACCTACGTCTATGGCTACGACGCACTGGGCAATCCGCTCACCCGCACCATCACCATCCTTCAGAACACCTCGTTCGCCTCATCCTACACCGGCACAATCGTGGGCGATCCGGACGAGATGCTGATCATCCGCTTGTTCTACACGCCGGCACCTCGCGAGGTCATCTTCGAGACCGAGGGCGGCGTGTGGACGAGCGGAACGGATAACTTCTCGAGCTCTGCCTCCAACATCTACATGACCGGCCAGACCATCAATGTCCCACAGGGCGAACACGTGGTACGTCCGGGCTACAAGCTGCTCGGTTGGACGGCCGACAAGAACGCACTGGATGCATGGAGCACCGATCCTAAGCGCGATCAGTCCACGTTCTCCGATGCGTTGGCGGGCTCCTTCTATCCCTCCACCTACGAGGTCACTTCCGCACTGCATCAGACCCTCTACGCGGTCTGGATGCCGGGCGATACCACCTACACGGTCGAGCACTATCGCGTCGTCTCCGAATACGTGGAGAACCCCGATGGTACCCGCACCCTCACGCACGTCCTGAAGGTCGAGACGAGCCCGATCTACACCACCACGCACACGGGCGTCTCCGAATCGAGCCTCACTGCGGCCGACATCTACGCGCGCGCCATCCTCGAGGCCATGTACGGCGACTTCCCGGCACTGAAGGGCTACAAGTTCTTCGAGGGCTTCAACCAGTCGTGGAACGGCGGCAACTACCAAGAAGTGGTAGCGGTCCCGTCTCTGGCAGGCGACGGCTCCACCGTCTTCAAGCTCTACTACGTCTCCCTCTACGTGGAATACGAGGTCGAGCTCTGGAAGGTCTCCGGCGAAGGCGTGGCATCGAAGGTGCTCGACGTGAACGGCAACCCTGTCACCGTGAAGCACACCGGTCTTGCAGGCGCTTACGCGGAGGCTGACGCTGAATACCAGGCGGGCACCACCAACTGGAAGCCGTACACCTACGTCGACGCGAACGGCAACACCATCACGCCGACCGAGCTCACCGACGACGCATGGGTCTACGCTCCGGGCGTCATCGGCTACCACTACAGCCCGGGCACCTTCATGGTCAACGACATCTCCTATACCTCCGATCCGTACAAGCTCATCAACGGCGACGGCTCCACCGTGCTGCGTCTGTACTACACGCCTGACACCTACACCCTGACCCTCGTCCTGAACGGCATGACGTTCACCGATGGCACCTGGGTGAAGTCCTACTCCGGCGCAGGCAACGCGTTCGTCCAGAACGGTTCGGTCAACGTCGTGTCCGGCTCCAACGTCTACCTGCCAGGCTCCGGCGCAGCTACGCGTCCGGGCTACAAGCTGGTGGGCTGGTACACCACCAACGATGCGAACCAGATCGACATCTTCGGTGCGCTCTCCATCGATCGCTACAACAACATCCTGGCTAACGGCGACCCGAACTTCCATCCGGTCGGCAGCCTCATCCAGGCACCGGATGCCAATGCGGGCGACACCGTCTACATGTACGCGGTCTGGGTAGCGGAAGAATCCAACTACCAGGTTGCGTATTACAAGGTGTCCAACGGCGTGGTCACGCTGGAATACGTGAACCGCAACGATGCCTTCAAGTACGCCACGGGCGACACCTTCAGCCTGCTCGACGAGAATGGCGCGCTGAAGCCTGAATACGTGCTGCCCACCAACACCACGTTCACCGATGGCGGCCGCGAATACGACTTCCGCGGTTACCACCTGGGCATCAACCCGCCCAACGACACCACCTATCCGGATTCGCTGCTGTCCGCCATCATCAATGGCGACCCGGCTAACCCCACCATCTTCCGCGTCTACTATCTGGCTGACCTGGATACCGAATACAAGGTCCACCACATCTTCGTGGACGGCGACGGCAACACCTTCGAAGTGCTGACCGAAGTCCGCCAGGGCGAGACCGACCGCGAGGTCCAGCCTTCCGATATCGGCTTGGCCTACCAAGACAAGAAGAACACCATACGCGGTGAATTGCGCGATGGCATACTCTATTTGGTCTACACCGCGGGCGATGGTACGGAATACGTCTACGACTTCTCGGGCTACAAGTTCCACCCGAACTCCGACGGCACCGTTCCGGGCACCAACCTGCAAACCTCGCTGGCGCATCGCGTCTCCGGTGCGGGCACCACTGAATTCATGCTCTACTACGTGGCCGACAGCCTGCCGCTCACCTTCCTGCTGGGCGACACCGCCACCAGCCCCGATATGCCCAACCGTGGTTGGACCTCCGGTTCTGCCAACATCTCCGGCAATTACAAGGTCGGCAAGACCCTGAACGTTCCGGGTGCGGGCTCGGCGTATCGCTACGGCTACGAACTGGTCGGTTGGTACTCCGGTCCGGACTACGCGGCCTTCACCAACCTGGTCGGCTCCAACTCCATCGAATGGACCGATTGGCTGGCGGCTAACCCCGGCATGGATCCGTACGGCAAGAATCCGCTCTTCATTCCGGCAGGCGGCACCTTCAAGATGCCGCAGGGCGCTACCACCTTCTATGCGGTCTGGCGCGCGAAGGAGATCACCTTCACCGTCGATCGTTGGCAGATCGTGGGCGGCACTGAAGCCAAGAAGCTCACCACGCTGGAATTCAAGGGCTACGCGGGCGACACCGTCTCCTTCGTCGACCCCGAGCATCCCACCGCCACCAGCATCGTCTACGAACTGCTGGCCGATGGCACGCTGGGCATCAAGTACGTCGACGACGGCACCGGTAACATGGTCCCGGCCACCAACATCACCGATAAGACCAACGTTTGGGAAGTTCCGGGCATCGCGGGCTACCACCTCTACGATCCGGCTAAGGGCGACACCCCGGCGGATGCGACCGTCAACGGCGTCGACTACAGCCAGAAGATCGTCGTTGATGGCGTCATCGAAGAGGTCGCGGGCATGCCGCTGGGTCTGCCCAACATCGTCCTGGTCTACGTCCCGAACACCGACACACCGTTCAAGATCTACCACCACCTGGTGGAAGGCGACGGCGACGTGGTCGACGTGTTCAAGGACGGCCAGCCCTTCTTCACCACGGGCACGGGCAAGACCGGCGCGTTCATCGACGAGGCTACCGGCCGCACCTACGCCATCACGGTCGACCCGGCTAACCCCTGGTCCATCTACGCATACCTCATCAAGGGCTTCACCTTCGGCGAATACGTCGACCAGAAGCTCTCCGGCACCATCCTGGCGGACGGTTCGATGGAACTGCATCTCTACTATCTGGCGGATCGCCAGCAGCTCAACTTCGAACCGGGCAGCCTCGATGCGAACAACGACTACGTGAACGGCGCGACCTGGCGTGGCCAGAACCCGTCCACCAACATCTATAAGACGGGCGAGAAGGTAACGCTGCCCAACAGCCTCACCGGTATCCGTCCGGGCTACACGCTGTACGGCTGGTACATCCCCACGGCGGCAGAACTGGCGGCAGGCACGCTGCCTTCCGACCTGGCGGGCGTGGTGTCCAACAAGTGGATCACCGATAACGCGGGTCGCATCTACCTGGCGGGCGACCCCTACGCCTTTACCATGCCCAACGAAGAGACCACCCTCTACGCTATCTGGCAGGCCAACACCTCCGAATACAAGGTCGTGGTGAACGCGCTGCAGGGCGATGGCACCACCGAAACGCTGGCCACCTACATCCGTAACGGCATCACGGGCAACTACCTCGATTACGTCGATCCGGCTCGTCCGTTCGAGGCCTTCGCGGATAACCACGCCAACATCTACGCATGGCTCGAGGCCATCGCCATCGCTGCTGGCTATGAGGTCGACCCGAACCCCGTGAACCCGCTCGGCCCGGCCTACGGCATCCTGAACGCGACAGGCGACGACGCCACGGCTGCGGGCATCGATGAGACCATCCTCTACATCTACCTGCGTGCTATCCCGAACGGTACCAAGTTCTACGTCGAGCACTACACCGTCGACGTGAACAACTACGGTGCGCTGCAGACGCCGACCCTCATCGATCGCGAGACGCTCAACGGCACCGCTGGTCAGTACGTCCGTGTCGACGCGCTCACCAACGGCATCAATGTGAACCCGGGCGATCCGGAAGACGGTTGGCTGTATCAGGCACTGGTGAAGGCTCTTACCGGCTTCACCTACGATCCGACCTTCTCCAAGACGCTGCCCGAGAACTCCACGGTCGCACAGCTCTACGCCACGCTCTCCACCGGTCGCATCTCCGGCCACGTGGGCGACTGGACGGCGGACGGTGCGCTGGTGCTGCGCCTGTACTACACGGTCGATCAGTACACCATCACCTATAAGAGCCTGGGTGGCACCATCACCGAGGCCGACGGCACCACGGCGGAGAACGTCGATCGCACGGTGTATTACAACCATCAGTTCACGCCGCTGCCTTCCAGCATGGTCCAGAAGCTCGGCTACGACCTGATCGGCTGGCTGGACGTCGAATCCGGCACCATCTACAACATCAAGGATGATGGCACCTTCGATCCGCTCACCTTCACGTGGGGCAACGACCGCGTCTTCGAGGCTGTCTGGAAAGCGCAGCCGGTCGACGTGACCGTGGTCCACATCAAGGTCGATCATGCGGGCAATGGCTCCATCGCTAAGACCGAGAAGTTCGAGAAGGCCAAGGAAGCAGGTCTTACTTGGACCGTGGGCACTCATAACACCTCTGTGCCACACGACTCCGAGACCTTCGTGGACAAGTACGGCAACTTCAACCCGAACAAGGTCACGACGGATGCCGACAAGCTGTTCTGGGATGGTTATACGCATCTCACCATGGGCCCGTATCTCACGGTCACCATCGACGGCGTCACCTATACCAGCTCCATCGACTCCTTCGGCTTCGAGCGCGAGGTCGTGAAGGCCGACGGCTCCACCGTGGTCTACGTCTTCTACTACGCAGGCTACTGGAACAACCCCGGTCCGTTCCCGCCGGGCGTCGACCCCGATCCGGTCATCCCCGATCCAGATCCCGATCCCGACCCCGATCCGGATGATCCCGATCCGTGGCCAGGTCCTGGTCCTAAGCCCGATCCGTGGGATATCGACGACGATGTGAAGGTCGAATACGATGTCAACATCTACAAGATCGACGGCAACGGCAACCGCGTGCTGGTGTCCTCCACCACCTATAAGGATTACGTGGACAACACCGTCCATGCCGACGCGAACTTCCACGGCATGGCTGTGGGCACCATCGGTACCGATGTCTGGAAAGACTACGACCTGTTCATCGACGGCTACACCTACGTTGAAGAGGGCGCAGCTCAGGCTGGCTACTATGCAGCGAACCACGCCGCATGGAAGACCAACCACGCCGGCAAGCTGGTCGCTTCGCTCGACCCGTCCGGCCGTCTGGTGCTGAACCTCTACTACGAGGCCGACGAACATACGCTCACGCTGAACCTCGACCCCGATACCACCAAGGGCAACTTCACGGCGCCTGCGGGCTGGACGCTGTCCGCCGATGGCCGCAGCATCTATCGCACGTATCGCACGGGCCAGGTAACGGCTGACCTGCCGGCAGACCTGGCTGGCGGCCTGCAGCACAACAACACCGCGGCCGATCCGTATCGTCCGGGCTACGAACTGGTGGGCTGGTCCACCAAGTCCGATGGTGCGGGCACGGTGGGCGAACAGTCCGTCAACGTGGCGAACAACTACCTCGCTAACACTGGCTGGCTGGTCCCGGCACCGGTGGCGGGCAACCAGAACGCGACGCTGGCTAACGGTGGCGTCTACAACAACGTCGTCTACATCAACGGCACAGCGTATCTGGATCTGTCCATGCTGCAGCCCAACACCAGCGTGAACGGCGACTACAGCGCTTACACCCAGACCTACTGGACCGAGGACGGCACGCCGCTGCTCATGCCTGCTACCGACCTGCAGCTGTGGGCCATCTGGAAGGCGGATGCCAACACCACCTATACCGTCAACCGCTACAAGATCGACGGCAATGGCAACAAGGTGCTGGTCTCCACCGAAACGCTGACCGGCTACACCGACCACATGGTAACGGTGGACAAGAACTACATCATCCGTACCACGGGCACCGCGCCTACGGATACGGATACGCATAGCTATCTGGATCGCGACACCCCGATGACCGGCTACACCTACGAACGCGAGATCCCGCAGTTCGTCACGCTGCCCGACGGCACGCAGGTTCCGGTTCCGGGCGCGGGCACCAAGTCCATCTACGAAGGCACCATCGCAGCCGATGGCAGCCTCGTGCTCGACCTGTACTACGCTCCGTACACGCTCGACGACCAGAACAACCCGCTCATGTACAAGGTCACCTTCAAGACCGGCCTGGGCGCTTGGACGGCCGACCCCGAGAACGGCACCGATAACGACCGCGTGCTCTACTTCTTCACCGAGCAGGACACTGGCGCGCTGTTCCAAGACATCGCACGTCCGGGCTACGAGTTCCTCGGCTGGTCCACCGATAAGCGCGGCTCCGATTCCAAGGGCTACAACAGCCGCGATATCGCGAAGGATGGCGAAGACCCGATCGTGAACTATCCTGGTTGGGATATCACCAAGGATGCGTACCTGAACAGTGCGCTGGCGAACATCGATCTTACCGATGGCATGTCCAAGCACTTCACCAACCTCGGCTACGGCTTCATCATGCCGGGCGCGGACGTGACCGTCTACGCGGTGTGGTACGCGCAGAACAACGTGGAATACAAGGTCGAGCACTATCGCATCGACGGTAACGGCAACGTGAAGGAGGTCGTGACCGACACCCTCTACGGCGTCACTGACGAGGTCATGACCGCGATCGACCACGTGGGCGACCAGGACACCAAGGACGCCTACAACACTGCGGGCAAGAAGTTCATCGACGACGATAAGTTCGAAGGCTACGACGTCATCGCCGACGGCGCGGACTACACCTACACCGATTCCGCTGGCGTATCCCACACCGTGCGCAACATCCGCACGGGCACGCCGGATGGCGCGAACACCCTCGTGCTGCAGCTGTATTACACCGCTCGTCCGCTCACCCTCACCTTCGAGGCGGGCCAGTATGGCACGTGGGACACCATCGACTCCACCATCCAGGGTACGCAGAAGAAGGTCTACCCGGTCTACGCCGAACAGCAGTTCCGCATCGGCCAGGACTACTACGACCTGCATCGTGAAGGCTACGAGTTCATGGGCTGGACCCTGCACGAGACCTACGAGGTGGACGGCAAGATCATCAACGTGTCCGACTCCAAGGCATGGGATTCCATCAACGTCTCCACGAAGCTCCAGCGCGACCGCCAGGTCTACACGCGTCAGCAGATCTTCACCATGGGTCTTACCGACACCACGCTCTATGCGGTCTGGTCGGCGAACACCTACTGGCTCTACCTCGACGAAGGCACCACCACCAACGTCGACTACAACAAGTTCATCACCCCGATCCGCCTCGTCACCGACGAAGAGATCAAGCTGCCCGATTCCACCGTGCTCGAGCGCGATGGTTACGAGCTGGTCGGTTGGTACTACAAGCCAGACGTCGCGGTGGATGGCTACGACCACAACATCTACGTCGGCACCTCTGAAGGCATCGAATCTCAGGATGCGGCAGCGGTTGCTTCTACGGACAACGGCCAGACCGTCATCGACGGTAAGTTCTTCACCCGTAACGACCCGAACGCCAGCTACTTCATGCCTCCGAAGACCACCTGGCTCTACGCGGTATGGCGCGCTTCGGGCGATACGGAATACACTGTGCGCTACTACAAGGTCGACGGTAACGGCGAACTGCAGGTATGGCTGGATGTGAAGGCCAAGGGCATCACGGGCGAACGCTATAAGATCGCCAACCCCCACGTGCCTTCCGAAGTGGCCAACGCGTCCTACAAGGCGCAGCTGGATGCCATCGATTGGCGCGGCTACTTCGCCAACGAGACCGGCTTCACCAACTTCAACGGCAACCGTCACGGCTACGACACCACCGACTCCACGCTCACGTGGAACACGCTCTCCACCTTCGGCATCGGCCCTGCTGCTGGCTGGACCGACCAGGTGAAGGGTAACGTCTACGCTACCGTGGCAGGCGACGGCTCCACCGTCATCTCCGTGGTCATGGAATCCGAGCCGCTCAACATGTTCGTGATCGGTGGCGACTACGGCATCTGGCAGCCCGATGGCACCATGCCCGATAAGTATCAGGGCTGGCAGGTCGCAGCGGATGGCACGGGCGGCGTACGCGCCGACCAAGACCTCACGCTGCCCACCGCAGACGAGATCAAGCGTCCTGGCTACACGCTGGTCGGTTGGTATTACACCGACGCGGCACTGAACCTGAAGGGCAACGCTTCCATCGCAGCAGCTATCGCAGCGGCGGGCGACACCGGCTCCACCGACGGCGTTGTGCACTTCACGCTGCCGGGTGGCACGTTCCACATGCCCACCCACGATGTCACGCTCTACGCGGTATGGCAGGCTAACGACGATACCCCGTATCAGGTCGTTCGCTACACCATCAACGGTAATGGCCAGCGCGTGGTGTATGACACCATCACACACTACGGTGTCACCGACGAAGTGGCATCCGCGGTCGAATACGATCCGAACAAGCAGTGGTACTGGAACCTCGATAACCAGGCCATCAAGGGTTACGAATACAAGCCAGCGGGCACCCCGGTCACGTATTACAAGGATGGCATCGCTTACACGGCTGAATCCGTGGAATACGGCGTGATCTTGGGTCATGGCGACTGGTCCAGCTGGCAGGTCGGCTCCGACCTGGATAACAACGGCGTCTACATCGTGCCCGACGGCGAACAGCTGCTGCAACTGTGGCTGTACTACGATGCAGAAGAGTTCAAGCTCATCATCGACCTGGGCGCAGGCTCTTGGAACGACGATGCGGTAGAGCCCAACGCTCCGAACCCGGCATATCCGGCCTTCCCAGGCCAGCACACGGGCGTTCAGGGCTATAAGACGGGCGCTACCATCGAACTGCCGATCGACCAGCGCTACAACGGTCTGGTCCACGTTCCGAACGACGCGCAGAACCGTCCGTACTCGCTGCAGGGCTATGCATTCGACGATGGCGGCCACATCTTCGTCACCTTCGACGATGGTCGTGTCGAGTTCATGACCTGCATGGAGGCGATCGAAGGCGCCATGAACCTGAATGGTCTCGATAACTTCGCATACGTCCAGGCGCTGAAGGATGCCGAGCTGTTCATCCAGGCGGACGATGTAGCACGTGACTTCACCATGTGGGACGAAGATGTGACGCTGTACGGCTTGTGGGCCATGTCCACCCAGCCGCTCACGTTCGTGCCAGGCGGCTTCGCGGACATCAACGATCCGGAGGTCGGCAAGAAGTACGGCTCGCTGTATTACATCTACTACAACCCCGATGGCACCATCGATTGGGATACCACCACCGCGAAAGCTATCGGTTCGTGGAACACGCCTGATGGCGCGCCTCCGGCAGGCTACGAAGACGGCACGCAGCACAACATCGCTTCCGAGGTCACGCTGCCCAGCTCCGACATGCTGAAGCGTCCGGGCTACACGTTCGTGGGCTGGAGCAAGACCGAAGGCGCTACGCAGCCTGACGCGGACTTCATCTACAAGGACGCAGATGGCGACGGCATTTTGGATGCTCCTACGGGCTGGACCATGCCGGCAGAGCCCACCACGCTCTACGCGGTATGGCAGGCGAACGAGATCGACCTCATCTACGATCCGAACGATCCGGACGTCACCTGGCCGGCGCCTACCACCTGGTATGTCGATTGTGAGACGAAGATCACCGATGAAGTCCCGACGAAGGACGGTTACCGCCTGAAGGGCTGGGCGGTAACGCCTGATGCGACGGATATCGACTATGTTGCAGGTGATCCATACAACATGCTGCCGCCTGTCCTGGTTGAGCTACCTGACGACCAGGGTGGTACCTATGTGAAGGAAATGAACCCGAATATTCTCTACGCAGTGTGGGAGCTCGCTGGCGTCGAACTCCAGTATTGGTCTCTTACAGAAGATTCGCCCGATGAAGAGGTACTGATTCGTACGGAATATGTTCAGTTGACAGATTTATTTGATTTTACGTACGACCAGAATAAAGACGACGATCCAACAAACGATTATATGGCGTACAGACAAGCTGGTTGGTTCGATGATTGGTGGCTTGAAGAATACAATCAAGATTGGGTTGATATGATGGGTTTTGCTCCCACGATTCAGTATCTTGCAGATACGATCGAATGGGATGGTCTGTCGCCAATTCTTGTTCACTCTGATTTGCAGTTACGTATGATTGAAGTCACGTATATTGCTGGTGGTTATGAGGATGAAAACACCTTCGAAACGGTTGTGGAAATCGGTTGGTATGATACCCCTTATGCGCAGGGTCTTAAATGGGTTGGTTTTGAGCAGCAAATACAATACAACGATTGGGGCGATGAGGTTCTCGATACGATGAGCTGCGGCGATGTTCTTTGGATGATGGATCCTGATGGGGAGACTATTGCAGACGTAGATACGCTAACAATTTATATTGACTGGGTGAAGATTCCTTATAACGTTTACCTGGTTTTCCCAAATGGAACCACAAACACTCTGTCCCTTGAGTTTGCTGGTGAGATTTTATTCCCGACAGACGGTTTAGGTTTCAATTATCCGGGTTATGACTTTGTTGGCTGGTTTACAGAAGAAGACGGTGCTGGCAAAGAGGTGGCCGACGGAACTTTGTATTCCGAGCTCGCCTTGCTCGACACAGTATTAGATTTGACGCTATATGCGCATTTCGTCCCTAGTGGCTCTGCAGCATCTATCAGCGCTCAAAGCAGCTATACGATCGATGCGGCATCTGCTGTAGCCACCGAATCTCAGAATGTGGCATCTGGTGTAGCGCAAGCTGCATCGGGTGCTACAGATGGCCTCTCCGTGGCTTCCAGCACGGTTTCCGAGGCACCTACCTTTGCTCCTGTCGATGTGGAGTCTTCCGCAACGGCTTTCTATAACAACGTTCCCACCACAACTGCTGTTGGCAACGCGGTAATCGATGCTGTTGCCGGCATCCTGCCTGGTAGGGAATGAATTTAAGGCAACTTCGATAAAGTCATAGCGAAGTCATAGCGAATAGGGTATAATGATGGCGACTGGAAGCTACATACAAGGAGCACTTAGCGGTATGAGGGCACTTGCGAACAAGCGAAACTTCCTGAAAGGGCTCACCTGTTGGGTGGTCTCGTTCACGCTTGTCTTTTCTTTGTTCGCCACGCCCGCTTATGCATCTGAATCCACTGCCGATGTCGTTGAACCGCTCAATGAACAGGTGCTCGATCCTGCAACGGAAGATGCTGCTCCAAGCGTGGACGTTGTTGAAGAAGCGCTTCCTGAAACTCCTGTTGTAACTGAAGAAGCTGTTAGTGAAGTAGTTGAAGAAGCTGCTTCCTCTGTTGACCAGGTCGAGACCCCAGCTGCTACTGAAGAGGGTGGGGAAGAGGTTCTTCCTACCGATTCTTCTACGGGTGAAGGTGAAGGAGAGGGTGGCATCATCGAAGAGGCGCCCTTCTCGCTCGATGTGGTCTCTTCTTACGATTCGAATGCTTCTACCATCAACTATACGCTCACCCTGAATAATCCGACCGACCGTGCATTCGAGGGTGTGTCGTTCGATACGTTCGTGTTCGTGGATCCAGATGTCTACTACATCGATCTGCCCACCTCGGTCGATCTTGCTCCAGGCGAAACGAAGACCATCAACGCGTCGCTCCCTATCGCCTACGACCCTGCTACAGCTGAAGCGAACTTCGCCACCTACAGCGTTACTGCTATGTGTGGCGATTTCCAGGTCTATGCTTCGGGTGATACCAGCCTCGAAGCTCCGGCTGTTGATGCGAATTACCAGGTCAATGTCGATGCGGTCCTTTTGGATGCGGATGGCAACAAGCGTCCTGTCGATGTTGCTGCTGTTCCGGGCGACATGGTGGAGTACTACTTCACGGTAACGAATACGGGCACTGCTCCATTGCCTAACGTGCATGCCATTCCGCTCTCTCAGTCCTTTGGTGCTGAAGGGGATTGGTTCACGCCTACCACGCTTCAGCCAGGCGAGAGCATCTCTTATGTGGGTCGTTATTATGTGACCGAGGAAGATGCGAAGATCGGCTCAGATGAAGCGGGTGTTATCGATGCACACGCACTCATCTTCGCAGGTAGCGAATCGAAAGAGTGGAATCTGCAGAGCGTTAAGGTAGCGAAGCCGGTGTATCAGTACACCATCAACTACTATGCGGATAGCGCCGAAGAAGGCAACCTGCTCGGTTCGTATACCAGCGATCTGGGCTTCTTCGCCAACGTCACCGTTTCTGAAGACGTCATGAACAGGGAACTTCCTGAAGGCTATAAGGCGAAAGCCGCAGATGATGCGCTCGTGCTAGAGCTTACGGAAGATCCCGCTAAGAACGTCTACAATGTGGTCTATAGCCGCGATACTTTCGCATACACCATCAATTACTATGTGGACTCTACCGAAGGCGCTCCTGTCGCCTCCGTACAACAGTCAGCTGAATTCGGCCAGGTCGTTACGGTAGAAGCAGGAGTTGCAGAAGGTCAGTTGAACTACCAGCTGCCCCAAGGCTATACTCCGCTCGATCAGCCGCTCTCCATCACGGTAGGGGCGGATCCAGCACGTAATGTCGTCGATATCGTATACGCCAAGAAGAACGATTATACGTATACCATCAGGTATTTCACGGACAGCAATGAAGGCGATCCGCTGTTCACCACCACAGGTGTCGCACAATACGGATCGACGGTAGCCATCAGCGAAGAAGTGACGAACGCTCATCTTCCTGAAGTGGGGTATCAGCCTGCAGCTGCTCAGCAGTTGGTCGTATCTGATGATGAACAGGCCAATACGGTCGATGTGGTATACCAGCGTAGTGAATTCGGTTATACCCTCAACTACTATTATCGGGATCTCGAAGGCCAGAATCATTTCATCGCTGCTGAAACGGGCGTAGCGCCCTATCAGAGCGAACTCGAGTTCGATACAGATAGGCTGAACACTCATCTTCCTGAAGTGGGGTATGAGCCTCTTTCTGAAGCTCAGAAGCTCGTCATCAGCGAAAATGCGGATCAGAACGTGCTCGATGTGGTCTATCAGCTCGACTCGTTCGATTACACCATTAATTACTACACGGATGAAGTTGCTACCGACAACCTCATCGCATCAGAACAAGGCGAAAGCGCATTCGGTTCTACCGTTCAGGTGTCTACCGATCGACTGAACGCCCATCTGCCAAGTGAGGGATATCTTGCTAAAACCGCAGGTGAAGAAGGAACTATCACCATCACTGAAGATGCAGATGCTAATGTTTTGAACGTGGTGTATGCGCGCGCTTCGTATGAATACACCATCAATTACTACATCGACAGTGCGGATTCCGATGCGAACAAGCTCGAAACCGTAACGGGCACGGCAGAATACGGTTATGCGGTCCAGCTTACGGCAGATCGCCTGAACGCGTATCTTCCTGAAGGCTATATCGCCAAGACCGACGCTGATGCGACACAGCTGTCCATCACGGCCGATCCCGCACGCAACACTATTGATGTGGTGTACCAGCGTGATTCCTTTGCGGTAACGGTCAACTACTATAAGGACGCTATCAGCCAGCAGAACCTCATTGCTTCTGTTCAGGATTCAGGCGTGTTCGGTCGCGCGGTAACTGTCCCCAATGCAGCGGTGAACGTGTATCGCCCTGATGGCTATGCGCACCTCGCTGGCACGCGTTACATCATCATCTCCGCAGATGAAAGCCAGAATGTTATCGATATCGTGTACGAGAAGGAAACCACCCTTCCGTTCCGCGTCAACTACTATCGCGATAGCGTTGACGAGGCGAACCTCATCACGTCAGAGATGGGCTATGGTACGTTCGAAGCACCTATTCCCTTTACGAATGGCGCGAACCTTCCTGCAGGTTATGCTGCACCGGGCGAGGTTTCGGGTGCCACCACTATCGGCACTAGCCTTGCTGAGAGCACGCTGAACGTGGTCTACCACCGTGCGGATATCGGCTATACCGTCAACTACTACAAGGACGAGGTAGCTGCGGATAATCTGCTGCACAGCGATACGGGCGTGGCTCCTTATCTCAGTGTCATCCCGTATGTTCCAGGCGCCTATCTGCCTGAAGGTTATACCGTGGAGAACCTGAATCTATCTGGTGCTTCGGTGGTCAGCGCGCAAGAAGCGAACAACGTATTGAACGTTGTTTACAGTAAAGACGACAACATCGCGTATACGGTCAACTACTACGCAGGGTCTTTGGACGGACGTTTGCTGGGCTCCACCTCGGGCTTCGGTACGTTCGGCGACATGATCCCGTATGATGCGAATGCCTATCTCGAGCCTGGTTACAGCGCATCTGTGCAGGTCAGCGGCATGCAGGTGATCGGTGCTAATGCAGCTGGCAACGTTCTGAACGTGGTCTATCCGGTAGCTGAATACGGCTACACCGTGAATTACTACCAGAACAGCATCTCGGAAGAGAACCTATTGGGTACGGATACGGGTATGGCGAACTACCTTGAGCCTATTCCGTATACAGATGGTGCGTATCTGCCCGAGGGTTACGTTGCTCCTGGCACGCTCTCTGGCAGCACGACGGTCAGTTATGATGCACAGAACAACGTGCTGAACGTGGTGTATCAGCCGGGTATGTACGAATTCACCATCAACTATTATCGCGGAAGCGTTTCAAGTCAGAATCTCATTGCCAGCATGCCTCAAGATGCACGCACGTACGGCTCCACGGTTCAGATCAGCGCAGATGAACTGAACATGCAGCTCCCGCAGGGTTATACCGCTCTTGAGCAAGGCATGTCGCTTCAGATCACGAGCGACCCAGCTCGCAACGTGCTGAACGTGGTCTTCTATCCTAACTTCGAAGATTTCTATGCCGCCGGTATCGGCTCGTTGAACGTCACGTATAACGGAAACACGCATTATGTGGCGCCGAACAGTGTTTTACCAGGCGATATCATCACGTATACCTACAATGGCACTACTCAGACTCGCGTGGTCGGCAGAGATGCTAACATCGGTGCTGAATTCCAAGAGGTCACTAATGGCGATGTGCCCGTCCTGGTCACGCTCACGCGTGCAGGCATCACGTCCAATGCGTTGCAGACGGTCGTGAACATCGCTCCTGCACCCACCGATGTGGTCATCCCTCCCAGTACAGATGGCGACACTTCTCAGCAGCCTACGGTTCCTGACGGTGGTGTCTCACCAGATCGACCCATGAATACTCCAGGCACGAATACGGTCATCGATGCCATCACGCAATGGGTCAATCCCGCTATCGCGGTGCCTACGCCTTCCTATAATGCTCAGCTGCCTGCAGACCAGGTAGCTGAAGCTGCTCAAGAAGAGCCTGGGGCAGGGGAGACGACTATCGAAGACGATCTCAACCCTCTCGCTTCCAGTCCGCTCTCTACCAAGAATGGTTCCCATCAGGGTACGGATATATTCGGTATCGTCCTCCTCCTGCTTGCGACCATGTGCGCGGCTGCAGCTATCGTGCTGCTGGCCATCCGCAAGCGCAGGAGTGACCAAGCTGATGCGTTGAAGGGCACTGCGGTAGCATTGGAGCGTGCTAAGATCAGCAAGATGACGCTGTATGCAGCGTTGTTAGGTGCAGGATCGTTGCTGCTCTATGTTCTGTGGGTCATATTGCGAATATAGCACCCATCACGCGAAATTTTCGTCTCATAGTTACAAAATGACCTTCTCAAACCGTTTCTAACGGTCTATTGAGAAGGTCTTTGAGTACTTTTCATCTTGTATAATAAAGCATCTTAGAAACGATTACAGAGCCTTATAGCGTGTTTGAGCTTATTTAGGCGGATCGAACAGGGCTTAGAAGGCCTTTTTAATCCTTCAGAGGGTCTTAGAAGCAGAATAAGGCAGTATACCTCGTATTATGTCGTAACACAAGAATAATTTCTTGAAATTGAGGGTGTATACAGCTGTGTTCGGGCCCTGAATGAGCGATTTTCGCTGCATTTTCGGCTTACCCGGGCTCTTGATCGCTCAAATCTAGCAAAAAGCTAGGAATCTAGCACATAAAAGCAGTTGCTATACAGTGCTATAACCCCAGTTCAGAACGAAATGAATAGGATGCGAAATGACCCCGAAACGGCCCGTTTCCAAGGGTCGTTTCGGGGTCGAAATAGGGGTGAAATAGACCCCCGAAACACCCTCGGATCGAGCATTTGTAGCACGTTTCTGCGTTGCATCTGAAGCGTTGACGCAGCGTCAAAAAAGCCCCTTAATTGTGGAGGAATTGTGAAGAAAAGGGGTATCATCGTCACATTCCGGGGAGATTTGAGGGGGTGCCGCGCTCAAAAACGGGGTATTTGACGGCTTGGAAGCCGAAAGGGCCTCAGATCGGCTCAGAACGCCTCAAATGCCGCGCTTGAGTAATTCGAGGTCGGGAAGTGTTTCGTGGCGAATCGCGGCGTCGTTGAGACCAGAATGCCGCGCTGGAATATCCGGCCAAGAATCAGGTACGAAATGAGCGCGAAAAAACGAGAAAACGTTTCCTCCAAGAAAAACCGACCTGGGAAAATGCGAGGCCGAAATGCCGCGCTTTGGGCTGGTTTATTCACGATGAACTGGACAAGCGCGGAAGCGCGGCATAGAATAACAAGCACTTCGCTTAAGGGGTGGGCTGTCTACGCCTAGGCGAAGAGTCGTAAGGGCGCCCTGAAGCCGAGGGAAGGATCTTGGACCGGGGCCACGTGTTAGAAACAGGAAGACGATGCAAGACTGCATGAACAGACAAGGGATGGAGCTGGCTAGCGCTAGCACATCTACTGCTGTGCCTGCGGCAAAGCGCCGTGGTCCTGTTGCAGCTCTTATAGCCGCTCTCATCGTAGCGGCAGCGTTATTGTTCGCAATGCCTTCTCTTGCGTATGCGTCTGAAGCGGAAGCTAGTCCGCAACAGAGCGAAGCGCAGGAAATCCTGCTATCAAAGTCTGATAGCAGCATGTCGGTGAACAAAACGCCGGACGAACCCAAAGCGCCTCCAGCGTATACACAGCAAGATGCATTCACATCGACCCCGCAGTCTACAGGCTCCGGGGTCGATGGCGTTTCTGGAGGCAGTGATAGCACCGATGGTAGCTATACAGCGGGTGATGATAAGTCCTCTATAAATGACGAAGACAGCGATTCCGACTCCGATAGTGCTAGCGACTCTAGCATGAACGGAACTGAAGACGAGGATGATAGCACCGATAATAACGGTGACGATACCTCTGACAATAAAGACGATAATGATAGCACCGATGATAGCAACGGTGCTTCTTCTGGTTCTACCGACGAGATAGCTACTGATAAAAATCAGAGTGCCCATCCAACTGGTAGCGATAGCAAGGCTGACGACGTGATTGCTACTCCTGGTGATAAGGAGAGTGCAGATCAGAATGCTGGCACCACCTCGGTAAACATCGAGGAGGTGCAAGGTCCACGAATTCCAGATAATTATTACTCTACCCCAGCAATGAACAGTTCGCCTTCGAGTTCGTCTAATATTACGACTCAGGCAGGCTCATCCATTACTGTTCACTTCGGCGAATCGTTTTCTACTGTTCCTGGTAATAGCACAACAGCGCATGTTCCGGATATGATTATTGGAGATCCTTCAGATCCGATTTTTACCGCATCATCTACAAGCCCAACGTCCGGTACTTTCTTTGGTTTTAGCGGAGATACCATTGTGGTCTCAGATAACCTAGATGGCGCAAGTAAGGGATTGGATACGATTGCTCGTTATGGCTATACGTTTCTTGAGTGGTATTTCGTGGGCTATAACACCAAAGGTAAGCGCTATCAGAAACTTTCTTATAACACTTTTACTAAGTTAAGCAATTTAACCATTTATACAAATGGTAGCGTCACTGACGTTCATGCATATCCAAAATTCCAAGCTAACAAAACAGCAGTTCAGTTCTATGATGTTCGATATGCAAATATCGGCTCTTCTACTGAGTACGGATTCAATGACGAAATTGTAATCCCCGAACACTCTGACACTACAAAGTCGTATCAATGGGTTGTTTATAAAGCAAATAGCACTACAGAATGTGCATCTGTGCCTTTTACTCAGGGTATGACTATGGGTGATGCTTTAAATCAGTTGTTTGGTTTCCGAAACTCAAATGCGGCTTACGATCCTGCGGGTCCTGGCTATAAAATGGTCGACATTGCAATTCGTGAAGTCGAGGTCAAAGAAAACATCTCCTTCTCCGTTACCTTTAATAATGGTGGCGGCACGGGCGCTGCCCAGACCTTCACCTACAACGATAAGGGCGCTTTTGCGACCAACAATGGTCTTGCAGCGGGCACCAAGCCCGAGGCTTCCTTCTCTAAGACGGGTCATACTTTCAAGGGTTGGGCCACTACGAATAATGCGACTGCTGCGATCATTGGATCTGCTGGCGCGCTTTCGACTGCGATCACTAACATTACGAATGGCGGCGCTTATACGCTCTATGCAGTATGGGAGCCGAATGCCATTACGGTTACTTTCAATCAGAACAAACCGTCCGGTGTGACTGCTAACGTGGGCAGCTGGCCCAGCAATCCTACTGGACTTAAATATGGTGATTCTTACACCATTCCTACCACTACTCCTTCCTTGAGTGGTTATACCTTCGATGGTTATGCAACTTCTGCAACGGGCGCGGTTGCATACCAGCCCGGTGCCACCATCAACAACATCACTTCTGCAGTGACGCTGTTCGCGAAGTGGACCGCATGGCCGAAGGTTACCTATAACGGCAATGGCAGCAATGGCGGCACCGTCCCCACCGCTGTTCCGGTTGCTCCTAATACCACCCATACCATTTCCAATGGCGTTCCTACCAAGACCGGATTCACCTTCGGCGGTTGGTCCACCAGCTCTAATGGTACGGGCACCAAGTACTCCTACAATGGTGGCATTGCGGGCACTACGGGTACGATGAATGTCGGCACTTCCGACATCACGCTGTACGCGGTCTGGAATCCTGCCATCACCTTCAATGCGAACAAACCTTCTGGTGCGCTTTCCAGCACCAATGTTTCGGGCATGCCTTCTGCTGGTTCTGCGACCGCAGGCACTGCCTACACCCTTCCCACCAACACCCCGACCCTTCAGGGTTACACCTTCGCTGGTTGGAAGGCTAATAACACTGGCAACACCATTGCTGCTGGTGCATCTGCGGGCATTCTTTCCGCAGCGACTGAATTCTACGCACAGTGGACCGAGAAGTCGGGCTACAGCGTAACCTTCTATGCAAATGCAACGGGTGCTTCCGATGGCGCCGCTCATAATACTCAGTCCAACCTGAACTGGACGAGTAACGTTACCCTTCCTACTGCTCCTTCCAAGACTGGTTACACCTTCGGTGGCTGGTTCCTGGCTAAGGACAACAATGGTTCTGGTACTGGCACTCAGATGACCGCTGCCACCTCGTTCGCACAGCTCTGGAGCATGGCAGGCGCTTCTGCCAGCACCACTTCTTTGAAGCTGTATGCGAAATGGACCGAGAAGGATCGCGTTACCTTCACCCTGAATCCTAATGGTGGTACCTACAGTGGCTCCACCTCTGGTTATACCGAATCGAACATTCTGAATGGTGGTTCCTTCACCATTCCTGCAACCTCCGATAAGTCCAACCCCACCCGTACGGGTTACAATTTCAAGGGTTGGGCAGAGAACACTAATGGTACGGGTACCATCTACCAGGCTGGTGCTTCGTTCACCAACCTCACCTCTTCTAAGGTGCTCTATGCTGTTTGGGAAGGCGCCACCATCACCTTCTCCTTCCAGCCGGGTGCGACCTCTGGCGTTACCAACGTGAAGGGCACCAGCCCCTACACCATGACCGCTAAGTACAATGCGAACCTCGCTGTTCCTGCGGGCACCACCGTATATACCCGCACGGGTTACAGCTTCGGTAACTGGGGTTACACCAACAACAACGGCACCACTTCTACGGTCGTTGCTGCAGGTGCCAGCGTGCCGGTCTCCAACTTCAAGATCTCTTGGACGGGCGACTCCGCTGCAGGCACTCTGGTCGGTACCGCAACGCTCACTGCGAACTGGACCGCCTTCTCCTACACCATCGCCTGGAACACCCAGGGCGGTAACACCATCAATAACACCACGGGTCTGAATGCCAACAGCACCATCGCGCTTCCCACGGCTCCGACCCGCAGTGGTTACACCTTCAAGGGTTGGAATACCGTTGCGGCGGGTACGGGCAAGGCTGTTGCTGCTGGTGCGACACTTGGTTCCACCTGGGATCTGACCACCTCCGCGCTGGCTTCTGGCGGTACCGTTACCGCTTATGCTCAGTGGGAAGAGAACAAGGTCCAGATCCGCTTCTTCCAGGGCGACAACACCAGTGGCATCCAGTATGGTGATGGTTCTTCCTACACCAATGGCTCTGTCATCTATGTTGGTGCAGCAACGGGTGCCATCTATGCTTCCGCTTCTGCCACCACTCCTACCAATAAGAACATCTCCGTTGGCGCGAAGCCGCTCATCAATGCGGGTTATGAATTCAATGCCACCAACGGTTCCAAGTGGACCATCGGTTCTGCCACCGGTACTGCGGTCGCTTCCTCCCAGTATGGTGCAGGCGGCCTGCTGACCGTACCGAAGACCGGCGGTCTCTACACCAATGCGGATTATTACGTTACTGTTTCTCCTCAGGGCCTTACCTTCACGGTCGAGTACTACACTCAGAACGTGAATGGCACTGGTTACACCAAGGTTTCCACTCCTGCTGGCTCTGGCTCCGCTCCGTTCGGTTATGCGGTCGAGCCCGGCACCACTGCAGGTACGAACAACTCCACCAAGACCGTTACCTTCACTCGCCAGGACATCACCGGCTTCACCTATAATCCGTCTGCAACGGGTAGCGTGAATCGCATCGTCATGGCCACCTCTGGTAACGTTCTGAAGCTCTACTTCGATCGTAATACCTACACGGTGAACGTTTCCTATTCTGGTGCGGTGCCGGAGGGCATGTCCTACTCTCCCGCAACGCAGAACAAGAAGTTCGGCGAGACCGTTACGCTCACGCGTCCTACTGCTCCTACGGGTTACACCTGGGGCGGTTGGAAGCTCGTTTCGGGTCCGAATACTGCAGTTGGTAGTGGTAATTTCACTATGCCTGCTGGCAGCCTGGTCATCGAAGGTACATGGTCGAAGATTCAGTATCGTGTGGATTTCTTGACCGATACCACCTATGGTGCTGCACTGCAGGGTACTTCTTCTTACAGACTTGACTTCGGTGATCAGCTTCCTGATCTCCCCACTGCGAATCCGAAAGACTCAAACAGCTACTACTTCATGGGCTGGCGTCTCTATGAGAATTGCTCGACTGCAGGTTCTCCCAACTCCGGCACGAAGAAGGGCATTCTGTCCCCAGATGCCATCCTCGGCTTGGGCGCTGACGCGGGTACTCCGTGGACGGTGTCTTCGAATACGGTATTCGTGGCTGAATTCGGCCGTATCATCACCATCGTTTATACTTCCGGTGCTGCTTCGGGCGCATTCGCTACGAAGAATGGTGCTCAGTCGGGCAATACCATCACCCAGTACGGTACGCGTTACAGCGGCCTGCAACAGGGTTGGACGCTGCCGGTCTATGGCGGCACTGTTGACGCAACGGGTGACCGCAATGGCGGCAACCCCACCGCTGCTCCAGGTTATAAGTTCGTCGGTTGGGAATGGACTGATGCGATCAAGAATCAGACCTTCCGCACCGAAGGTTATTACACCGGTACGGATGCCACCCGCGTCTTCCATAAGACCGCTGGTGCGGATCTGCCCACCGTCATCGATCAGTCGCTTACCTTCACTGCGATCTGGGAGGAAACCACCCAGCACCTCCACTTCGATAACAACGTCGTGAACATCTCCGGTCTTACCGGTACGGGCGCGACTGACACCTCCGCTAAGACGGGTCAATCGGTTACCCTGCCGACCGCGACACAGTACAAGTCCACCAAGAACCCCAGCGGTTACACCCTGGTCGGTTGGACCACCGTGTCTTCCGGTTACGTTCAGGGCACCAGCCCCCTCTACACCACCACGTTCACCATGACCGCAGGCGATCGCAACACCACGCTCTACACGCTGGGCGACTATGGTTACGGCGTCACCCTCTACCCGGTCTTCCGTGAGAACACGGTAACCATCAACTACACCTATGCAACCGGTTCTTCCGCTTCTATGGGTAACCTCTCCGCTTCCAACGAAGGCAACTCCTTCGCAATGGTCAGCGGTACCCCGAAGGGTTCCACTGCGACCGCAGGCACGGGCCATAAGTTCATCGGTTGGTTCACGGATGCTGCAGGCACCAACGCGGTTCCCGCATCCTGGATCTCCGGCGGCAAGATCACCCCGCAGAAGAATGCGGATGGCGTTTACGCTGCAGCCACCTACTACGCTAAGTTCGAGGCTGAAGAGTACACCATCATCTTCATGCTGGGCGACGCTTCGAACGCGGCTCACGGCCAGTTCTCCGACAACACCACCGCTAATAAGACGACCACCATCGTCTACAACACTCAGTATGGCAACAAGGTCCCCGGCACCACCGCCGATAAGGGCTACGGCTTCGTAAGCTGGAAGAACGTTGCCACGGGCACCACCTACACCGCAGCTTCCCTCCAGGCGCTGCGCGCAACGGCTGATGCGACCTACGTCGCAGTTTGGGAGCCTCGCTCCGGTTACACCGTCGCATACGAGACCAATGGTGGTTCCCCCACGCTGGCTTCTCAGAAGGTCACCTGGACCGCTGTTCTGAACGACGTCATGACCAATGACGCTAAGACCGGCATGTACAAGCAGGGTTACACCTTCGACGGCTGGTATGTGAAGAGCGACTTCTCCGCTTCCTCTAAGGTCAACTCCACCATGACCTTCGAGCAGGGCCTCGGTCTTGCGGGTATCACCGGCGACGGCGACACCGCAACGCTCACCCTGTATGCGAAGTGGCTTGCACGCGAGATCACGGTTCACTTCGTGCCGAACGATCCCACCAACTCCACCACCATCGCGGACAAGAAGGTCACCTGGACCGACAAGAACCTTCTGGGCGCTAACGCCACCCTGTCCGCTCCTGGTTACAACTTCACCAAGTGGTCCACCACCAACAGCGCTTCTGGCATGACGGTCACCAACGACACGCTGGTCTCCGCAATCTACCAGGCACTGTATGGCAACACCGACAACACCAAGACCGAGATCACCCTCTACGGCATCTGGGGCCAGAAGTCCTTCACGGTCGAGTTCCAGGATGCTTCCGGTAAGGTCCTGAAGACTCAGTCCGGCCTCACCTGGGCAGACTCGATCGATTACTTCGCATATGCTCCTACCGACGGTTCTCAGCGTCTGCTGGGCTGGAAGTACACCCCTGCTGGTGGCTCCGTCCAGACCTGGCTGCAGTCCGCTGGTAAGCTCGCGGTCTCCGCGTTCGACGGCACCCCGACCCCTGCTGACGGCTCCACCTTCGTGCTCGTCGCGGATCTCGAGGACAACGTCAAGTACATCATCAACTTCAATAAGGTGAACGTTGATGGCTCCGGTAATGTCAACATGGGCAGCGTCAACAAGGTCCACAGCATCAACGGCTTCGCGACCCCGGGTGTTGCCATCGACATCACCAACTTCAACACGCACGATTACATCACTGAATTCGAGAATCAGAATGGTGCTGGTCGCCGCACCGACCTGAAGGGTTATGAACTGAAGGTCATCCCGGCCACCAAGACCACCTCCACCGCTGCTGAAGCGACCGCAGGTGCCACCATCGAATTCAATGTCTACTGGGTCGAGAAGGTCTTCACCATCACCTACGACCTCGGCAAGGACGCATTCGGCAACGCTGCTCCTTCCACCGTTACCAAGCCTGCGGACAAGAACGCAAGCTGGAACTCCACCGACATCCTGCCTGACACCACCCCGACGTGGGAAGGTCACAAGGCTCCTAAGTGGCAGTATCGCAACGCTGCTGGCCAGCTGGTCACCGTACCTTCTGGTTTCAAGGTCTCCGACCTGATCGGCACCGCTGCTGACGACAACACCAAGCCCATCACGCTCTATGCGCTTTGGGATTCCGACACCGTCCGTCTGACCTACCAGGTCCAGACCGGTGGCTCTGCGAACAACGCGGCTGGCTCCTTCCTCGTGAACGGTGGCGCTTCCCGTACGCAGGACATCGACGCGGTGAACGGCACTCCGTACACCATGACCGCAACTGCGGGCTCTGGTTATAAGTTCGTCGGTTGGTACAAGGACGGCGTCCTGCTCACCAACGACGCGACCATGACCCCTGCGAAGGACGGCGACCTGTTCTCGTCCGCAACCTACGAGGCGCGCTTCGCTCCTCTGGGCGCGATCCAGTACACCGTTCAGCACTGGTTCCAGGGTCTTGACGGCACCTACGCGCAGGATTCTGCTCTGGACGACACCCGTTCCGGCGAAGAGTTCTCCCGTGTCACCGTCTCCAACGACATGATCAAGAACATCAAGGGCTTCACCTACAAGGCTGGTCTCACCGGCTCCATCGAGGTCATCGAATCTCTGACCGGCGGCCAGATCCTGAAGCTCATGTACGAACGCAACGCTTACGACGTTTGGGTCACCCCGGCTGGCACCGGCGCAGACGCACCGACCCCGACCCCGACCCCGACCTACCCGAGCACGGGCATCACCCAGGCTCACACCACCCAGAAGTACGGCGAGTCCCTGGTCCTCCCGACCATCACCGCTCCTACTGGTTGGGAATTCAAGTGGACCGTCACCTCCAGTGACACCGCATTCGGCACCCAAACCATGGGCAACGGCGATGCAGTGACCATGCCTGCTGGCACGCTCACCATCACTGGCACCTGGGTCCGCCTTGGCCACAATGTTTACTTCGTCGCTGGTAATGGTGCTCACGGCACCGTGACCACCACCGGTGGCGCAACCCTTCCGTTCACCGTCGACCACGGCAAGAACCTCAAGGATCAGTCCGCAACGGGCAGCTCCGCGAACATCGTCGTGAAGGCCGACAACGAATGGGCATTCAATGGTTGGTCCTATGTCGATCCTGACACTGGTGAGACCAAGACCACCCGCGATCCGGATTCCATCCTGATCACTGCTGATGTCACCTTCACCGCTCTCTGGGCACAGACCTTCGCGGTCACCTATTACCCAGGCCTCCACGGCGGCAACGGCTTCACCGCTGCCATCGTCGCGGGCGACGACATCGAGAACAACACCAAGAACGTCAACGAGTTCCCGCTGATGATCGGTGGCGTGAACGTCACCTCCAACGCTCCGGCAGCCACTGGCTACGAGTTCATCGGCTGGACCTGGAACAAGGACGGCCAGACCTACTACTGGACCGCTCCTGGTAAGACCTACAACGGCGCAGGCGTCGCTGGCACCATGGACTTCATGATCACCGGCAATGTCGACTTCACCGCTCTGTGGGCAGCAGCTGAGCAGAAGCTCATCTACAAGCTCGACCTCACCGTGACCCCGGCTCCTTCTTGGACCGCAGGTGGCAAGCCTGGCATGGCTGGCACCACGGGTGACGAGTACGAGGTTGGCGTTCGCACCGACGACATCACGACCCTGCTCACCTCTGGCGACGTCGCTCGCCCGGGTTACACCCTGAAGGGCTGGGCTGTTTGGACCGATAATGGCGACGGCAAGATCGACGTGATCGAGCTTGGCCAGACCATGGCTGCGGGCGGCACCTTCAAGATGCCTGCTGGCACGGTCTACCTGGTTCCGGTTTGGGACTTCGAGAGCGCTCAGATCCGCTACGAGATCCAGATCGGCTCCGAGGGCAAGGGCACCATCTCCAACACGGTCGATCGCATCACGGATTCTTCCATGAGCTACCGCGACCTGATCGGCTCCATCGCTTCTCCGAAGCCTGGTTACGCATTCGACGGTTGGTACACCGCTGACGGCACCAAGGTGTCCTCCAGCTGGTACCCGCCTGCCTTCGACGACGACTTCAACGTGATCGGTTATCAGCTCAAGCCGCGTCCTGACGCTGCTGGTTGGCTCTCCGTCACCTACTACGCGAAGTTCGTCGCCACCAACACGGGCTTCAAGGTCGAGTACTACTTCCAGAACCCGGATGGCTCCTACTCCAAGCGTGACGACCTCACCGTGGGTTGCGATCACCTGGAGACCGGCGACACCGCTTCTGTGCTCGACCCGAACAACCATGCATATCAGTACCTGCTCGACATGAGCAAGTTCCCTGGCTATAAGTACGACGAGGGCGCGTACGGCTCCATCCTCTCCACCGTCGTGGATGCGAATGGCAACTCCGTGCTGAAGCTCTACCACTCCAACGTGCCGTTCAACATCGACTATGTCCTTGGCACCAATGACGAAGGTGTGGCTGGTACCTGGAGCGGTACTCCGGGCAAGCCTTCCGCGATCGCGGGCTCCAACGTCACCATCCCGGGCATCAAGCTCGATGGCATGAAGCACGCTGGTTGGGAGATCTCCTACGTCGATCCGACCACGGGTGAGACCAAGACCACCTTCATCGGTGTGAACGATTCGTTCAACATGCCGCTGGCAGACGTTATCGCAACGGCTGTTTGGGCCAAGGTCGTCGACGTCACCGTCGAGTTCATCAAGGACAACGGCGAGAAGGTCGTCTTCAAGACCGAGCTGGTTCAGAACGCTGGCACCGTGGGCGATGCCTGGAACGGCGATGCAAGCTGGATCTCCAAGTACCGTCCTGCTGGCTACAAGTGGGTCAGCGGCGCACTGCACCTTGACAGCCTGGCGGCGGGCGACAACCTCGTCCAGATCGTCTACGGCATCGTGAAGGACTACAAGGTCATCTTCAACGCCAACACTGGCACGAAGACCGAGACCGTGGGTGGCTTCACCATCGACTCCATCGTGGCTGACAAGCAGACCCACCCGACCAAGCCTGGTTACACCCTGGCTGGCTGGTCCACCAAGGCTAATGGCAAGGTCGAGCTGACCGCCACCATGACCTACGAGCAGCTGGCGAAGCTGATCCATGGCAAGTTCGACACCACCAACGACGAGACCATCCTGAAGAATGGCCTGACCGTCTACGCGGTGTGGACCGAGAATGGTAATTACAAGGTCATCTACGACCTGAACAACGATAAGACGACCAACTCCACGATCAAGAAGCCGGTCCCGAGCACCGCGAACCCGCTCACTCCGGACCCGATCGAGAACGTGAAGTGGACGCAGGCTGGCTTCAACAAGTACAGCGATGCTGAGCTTGACGCAGCACCTGCTGGTTACGAGTTCGTCGGCTGGAATACTCGCCGCGACGGTAAGGGTCTCACCATCACCGACGCGACCAAGTACCTTGAAATGTCCAACGCGATCAACAAGAACACTCCGCAGGCCAGCGTCACGCTGTACGCCATGTGGAAGGAGATCCAGATCGAGATCAAGTACGTCACTACTGACGGCGGCACCATCGATCGTGTTCTCGACCGCGTGAGCGCTGTAACGGGTCAGCATGTGGGCACCGGCTCCTCCGCTGGCAACCGCCTGCACTCCGTTGCGACCGCGAAGCCTGGCTACCACTTCGTACGCTGGGAGCTCGTGAACACGAGCACGGGCCGCACCATCGGTCTCGATGAGAACGGCTGGCACACCATCCGCAACGACAAGAATGAGATCGTCGTTGAGGATCCGGGTGAGGAAGGCCGCCTGTTCGCTGCGACCTATCGTGCAGTGTTCGAGAAGAACGCTGATGCGGTCATCAACTACGACGTCAATGGTGGCGAGGGCGAGATCCCATCCACCAAGCAGACCTTCGGTCTGAACGTGAACCTTCACAATGGCACCGGTGTCAAGCGCGGCCACTACACGCTGGTCGGCTGGAACACCGAGGCTGATGGCTCCGGTACCACCTACAAGCTCGGTCAGGGCATGGTGATGCCAGAGGGCGGCATGAACCTGTACGCGATGTGGGAGGTCAACTCCTACGGCGTCAACGTCAAGGATCGTGACGACCATGTGGCTACCGTCGATGGCGGCAGCACCAAGGTCGAGTGGGGCGAACCGCTCAGCCCTGAGTTCATCGAGTCCATCAAGCAGACTCCGAAGAAGGGCAGCACCTTCGCTGGTTGGAAGTACACCATGACCGATGCTGACACTGGCGAGGTCATCGAAGGTGTGGTTTGGGACCTGAGCGAGCTCACGGTTCTCGGCCCGATCGAGATCGAGGCGCTCTACGACACCGTTCCTGCTGAGGACGTCGTGACCGAGGGCACCACGCTCCCGAAGACTGGCGACGATGGCCTGCTGGGTATCGTGGCGATGGTTCTGATCGCACTCGTCGCGCTGGTTCTGTTCATCGTGCTGCTGGCTCGCCGCCGCAGCGACGATGAGGACGGCGACGACGCACCGCGCGGCTCTCGCGCACCTCGTGCCCGCGTTCGCGCTGCTGCTCGCGCAGCTCGCCTCGCGGCTCGCAACAAGATTACTTCCGGTATGAGGAACGGAATAAGTAACGCCAGCCTCCATGAAGCTGGCGTTACTTATGCATGTGCGGACGCTGCTGCGGCACGCCTGCAAAGTCCCGCGACCCCTTATACCACTTCCCATACCCGCGGGTCTTTTTTTGTCTCTAGGGCTTTATTCGTCGCAGCGCTGGCGCTCGTCGTTGCCATAGGGTTCGCGCCCGGGCATGCGATCGCCTCGACCGGAGATCCTGGAACAGGATCGGCCGCCAACCAAACGAATATCTCCACCCAATCACACCACTCAAACGCAGACCCCGCCACGACCCAGACGGGGTCTTTTCAATCTAAAAGCGCCTCGGTAGCCTCCAAGTCATCTCAGGCGGCCTCCGCGAGCGCCTCTTCCACCTCGAATTCTTCTGCCCGCGCCGCTTCTTCGAGTGCCGCGGCATCGCCGCGCTCCGCTTCGGGAAGCGCGGCATCCCAGGTCAAAGCCGTTTCTGCGTCTTCGAGCACCTCGAAGGCCTGCTCGGGCACCACATCGGCCCAGCGCGACGCGATCATCTACATGACCGCGCGCAACAAGCTCGCGCATAACGCGAGCTCGAGCGCCACGCGCGCATCCAGCGCGAACGCTCGCTATAGCGCTGCTGCTGCGGCCTCCGCGTCTTCTACGTCGGCGACCCGCATCGTGGCCACTAAGAGCGCTACGAGTGCGAACAGCGCTTCCGTGGCGACCTTCGCCTCTACGGCAGCCTCCGCGTCTGCAGCGAACTCCGCTTCGGCGAAGCTCGCCACCTCTTCGATCTCTACCGCCTCGGGCAATGCGCTCGTGGGCGATTCAGCTGCATGTTCTACCTTCGTCCTCGCAGGTTCCGGCTCCGCCGTGGCCGCCTCAGGTAGTGCATCAGTGCTTGGTAATGGCAGCGCGCTCGCCGCATTAGCGGCGGATCCTGCGAGCTCATGCTCTGCGGCCCTCGTGGCTCCTCTCGCAGCATCTGCAGCTTATGGTGGCGCATCAGCGCTCGCTCCACCCGCCACGGCCGCAGAGGCTTCGTTGGCCTCGGCTGCTTCGTCGACCTCGGCGAACTCGACGGCTAGCGCTGATCTTGCACGCGAAAGCGAAAAAAATGCTTCAACTTTGCGGTTGTACGTCACTAATGTGCTTACATCCGGCGATTCGCAGCATGATTCAGATGCCTTAGAGGACCCGTATTCAGAAAACCCCAGGTGGCGTTCTGACATGCAGGAAAATTGTGCACTACAAACGCAATCTTCAAGCAGTTTTTCCTCGATCAAGTGCAACGACGAGGAGCTCACATATATCTCCTATGCTGACTCTGGCATGCTTGCCGAATCCGCCTTCGACGAAGCAACGGTCGCTTCTGGTGAAGCGGTAGTCTTCTCTGATGAGGCAACAGACCTGCCGCGCTTGAGTGCAATGAGCGCGGAACCCCAGGTAGATGATGAAAACGCAAGCGCGGGCACGGACGAAGGGGATACCGGTGAAGGTACCGACACCCCTGAAGTGACCGAGCCTACGGACCCTGTCGACCCCGTGGATCCAACCGATCCCGTGGATCCTGTTGAGCCGGGAGAGAGTAGTGGCGAGATCGTCGCGCCCGTAGACCCGGTCGACCCTGTTGATCCAGTCGAGCCCGTAGATCCTGTGGACCCGACTGATCCTGTGGATCCTGCTGACCCCGTCGACCCTGTGGAGCCTAGCGACCCCGTGGAACCCACAATCCCCGCAGACCCCACAACTCCCACGGAGCCCACGACCCCACAACCTAAGCCCAACACCTACGTGCTCACCTACGACATGAACGGCGGAACCGTGGCAGGTTCCTCCTCGAGCACCATCCTCGCGCCGTCCACGTGCACCGTGGGCAAGGACGAGATCTTGACCTGCAACAGCAAGCTCAAGAAGGAAGGCCACACGTTCGTCTGCTGGAACACTGACGCATCCGGCATGGGCGTGCCTATCCGCGATGGCGAGGCCTTCACCGCCGACAAGTTGCGCGCGATGCTGCTCGAGACCACCACCGCGCCCACCGATGGCGCTTCTATCAAACTCTACGCGCAGTGGAACACTACGGATGCTTCGCCGGTGCTGCTCGACCCGAGTGTGCCGGACGAGCCGACAGCGCCGACCGCACCCGTAGCTCCACTGCCCTCCGTGAACCGTCCGACGAACTCGACGGCCACGAACGCGACCGCGACGAACACCGCGTCCCGTCCTTCCGCTGCGGCCACCGCGCCGCGCATGCGCACCGTTGCTTCGCCAGCCTTCGACGGCCAGGCTGAGGCTGATCCGCTGGCGGGCGAGACCATCGCTGAAGGCGACAATGCGCTCGCATCGCCGTTGCCTCCGGTGCTCGAAGTGTTGCCGGCGGCAGCCGAGGAGTTCACCACCAGAAGCGCTGAGGCGCTCGCTGGGCTGTCGGAAGGCGGAGAGGGCATTCTGGGTGCCGTTGCGAACATGACGCCCGCTCAGGTGACTCAGGCGGTTGCTGCGGTGGCTGCGGCTGCTGGTGCGGTCGCGCTGGTGGCGGGCGCTGCGGGCGCGAGCACGTCGGCGGTCGCTCGTCGACGCATCGAGCGCACGATCGCCACGGACGCGGAAGCTGGCGCAGGCGATCGATAGGATTCACTGCCGCCCGCAAGAGTTCACCAAGAGTGGACGCGAACGCGCTCGAGCACGCGCGCGAGATCGAATGAATGAAGACCGAAGTTGGGAGCAACATGGGGACGCCGTCCTCGAAAACATCGTGGATCGATAACCTCACGCAGGGGCGGAAGTACTATGCCCTGCGCGCGGTCTTCTTCGCGTTGGCCTGCGCGCTGATCGCGTGCGCCATGTTCATGCTCTCCAACGCGTCGACGCAGCTCAACCGCACGCAGCTGGTGTCGGCGAACCTGATCCAGACCGAACAACGCGCTGAAGTGCTGGTGCTGGCGTCCCACAGCGATGGCGACGCAGCCACGGCGATGCAGCGCGATGGCGTGGTCGACCTGCTCCACCGCAGTTCAGTGGCGGTCGACGTGGAATACTTGGATGCGGGCGCTAGTGGCACGTCCGTGAACGTGAAGGACGCCGCAGCCTACGGCCAGGCGCTGCGCTCCACCGATTGGGGCTCCGCGCTCGAGCGCAAGCTCGTGGCACACGGCTCCTATTCGGCGGTCGTCTGCCTGGATGACGACGCATTGTACCTGGTAGAAGCGTTGCACGACGGTGTTCTCGCGGATACGCCGGTCGTGTTCGCGGGCGTGAGCGACGCCTCGCACGCGCAGGCCATCTTCAACGCGGGCTACGCCACGGGCGTGCTCGAGTGCTGCGACGCGGCGGGCATGGTCTCGACCGCCACCAGCATGCAGAAGGATGCGACGCATCTGCTGGTCATCACTGACGACACGGCCGCTGGCATCGGCGATCGCGCGCAGTTCGAGAGCGCGCGCATGCAGTTCGCCGACCTGCCCGTCGAATACCTGAACGCCTCTTCGATATCGCGCGCTGAGCTGGGATCTCAGCTCGCCAACGCAGCGAGCGACGCCATCGTCGTCTACCTGGGCGCACGCGCCGATTCCGCGGGCAACGCCTACAGCGCAAGCCAGACGGCCTACTATCTGTCACACGCTGCCACACACCCCATCTTCGCCATCGGCTTCGGGGGAGTGGGCGAAGGCTTCACCGCCTCCAACTTCATCGACTACGAACAGGAAGGCGCCCGAGCCGGCGAGATCGTGGTGATGGTGCTCAACGGCACGAATCCTGCCGATATCCCTGTTGAGACCTATGAAAGCGACGGCGCGGTGTTCGATTCCGCGGTGCTCGCGAGCTACGGGCTTGCGGGCGCGGCGCTGCCGTCGAACGCCACCATGCTCAACCAGGGCGGCTTCTCGCTCGATTCGCTTCGACCCGTGTTCTTGCCCATCACGCTGCTGATCTTGGGCATCGCGTGCATCGCGGCGTTCGCGGTGCTGGGCTATCGCCGCGCGGCAACGCAGCTGACTGAGGTCGTAGCACAGCGTAACATGCTCGAGCATCGCTTCTACACCGATAACCTCACCGACATGCCGAACATGCAGTGGCTCACGGCATATGCGGGCAGCGAGGCGTCCACCAAGGTGCGCTCGATCGTCGAGGTGACGCTGTTCAACATGGACAAGATGGACGAGATGCGCGGCGCGGGCACGGCCAACGCGGTCGTGAAAGTGCTGGCGGATCGCCTGAATGCGCTCGACAAGATGTTCCTCGTGCGCCCGGCGCAGAGCGAGTTCATCCTGGGTGTGGACCACGAGCTGAAGCGCGGTGGCACGCTGTTGGACGAGCTCGAGCACATCCTCAGCCAGCCCATCGAGTTGGCGGGCGATTCCATCACGGTCGATCCGTGCATCGGCGTGTTCAACCGCGAGCGCGGCATGTCCATCGAAGAGATGGTGGCCGGTGTCGAACTGATCGTCAACCAGGCCGAAGAGCTGGGCATGGCGGGCGAAGTGATCTTCTACGACGACAACGTGCGCCGCGCGGTGGCCGACCGCCTCGAGATCACCTCATGCCTGCGCGATGCGATCGAGACCGACGGGTTCGTGGTGCTCTACCAGCCGCAGATCGAGCTCGACACCAACGAAGTGGTGGGCTACGAGGCGCTGGTGCGCCTGCGCGGCGATGTCTATCCGCCCGAGCGATTCATCCCCGTGGCGGAGGAGAACGGCCAGATCGTGGACTTGGATCGCCTGGTGCTGAAGAAGGTCGTGCAACAGCTGGCCACATGGAAGAAGCGCAAGCAGCGCATCCGTTCGGTGTCGCTCAACCTGTCCGATCAGCTGTGCGACGAGCGTTACACGGAATATGCCGTGGCACTGCTCGACGAACATCAGCTGCCTCATGACCTGCTGCGCATGGACGTGCAGGAGTCGATGTTCCTGAACAACATGGAGAAGGCGACCGCGTTCGTCGAAGAGCTGCGTGCTGCTGGTTTCGGTATCGCCATCGACGGTTTCGGCGCTGGTTACACGTCGATCTCGCACGTGATGCAGATCCCGGCTGATGTGGTGAAGATCGACCGTTCGCTCACCGCGACGTTCCTTGCGGGCACCGACGACAAGGGCGTGATCGCGGATTTGGTGCGTCTTGTGCATGGCGCGAACAAGCTCGTGGTAATGGAGGGCGTTGAGACGGCCGATCAGCTGCAGATGTGCCGCGAGATGTCGTGCGACGTGGTGCAGGGCTTCTACTTCTCGGAGCCGCTGCTGCCCGAGCAGACCGTGCGCTTCAAGGTGCAAGATACGGCCGCCACGCGTGCCGCCAGGAAGCCGTCGCCCGCGAAGAAGACGGCTGCGAAGAAGACGACCGCAGCGAAGGCTGCGGCCGAGCCTGCGCCGAAAGCTGCGGCAGCGAACGCAGGGGCGGCGACTGCGAGCGCGGAGGCGAGTGCCCCTGAGGCGCCTGCGCCGACCAAGGATGCAGCCACGACTGCCGTGCCTGCAGCCGAGCCAGCCCCGAAGGCGGATTCTGCGTCCACGACGGCAGAATCCTCGGTCCCTTCGACGGGTTCTGCGGGCCTCGATTCGCTCTTTACGCCCACGAGTGACGTTGTTGCCGTGGTCGAGCCTCCTGAGGGCTCTCAGGAGCTCTCAGCCCCATCCGAAACCGACTCGCCCGAGGCTTAAACCTCGGCAAGCCTCAAAACCGGGGCTTTTCGCTGCTCCAGATTTTTCATCATCTTTCCCCAATTTCGCAAAATTGCTGGTTGAACAGCCCTGTTCAATGGTCAGTTTCGATTTATTGACGGTTATCTCAGCGCTCTCATCTGCGGTCTTTTATGCTAGGGTAAAGACAGAAACTGCTGGTAGATCAGCAATCCTCTATAAAACTCACTTTGAAACGCACCACGAACGCAGCCGCTCGCTTCCTTCATCGTGCCCTTTTTCAAGGGTCGATCCGTTTCTTTTCTATCCGATCTCGTGAATCAAATATGTTGGCGAAGGCCGTTGGGTCAGCGTGCCATCTCGGCGCTAGAGAAGCGCGTCTTTTGTCGCTGCTTCGTTGAGGAGGGGTTCCCATGAAGAACGTGATGCGAAACGAAAAGCGGACGAGGAACACGTCGTTGTTCGTCCTAGCGACCCTCGCTATCGCCGCGGTGCTCGCCGCATGCAGCATCGCGCTGCCAGGCTATGCGCTCGCGACCGAATCAAGCGAGTCAACAGGGATTTCTTCTGCGGCAGAGGTTTCTTCTTCAGCGGAGGCCACTCCCGCGAAAGCGGTTCTAGCTAGTGTCCCAGATACGGAATCCGCGCAGCCTGCAGATGCTGCGCTCAGTTCGACAACTGATGTAGCGAATGAGGCGCAGAGCAGCGGTTCATCAGGAAATATACCAACCGAAGGAACATCAGAGGGCATAGCTCCTGATGGTTCAGGCGGCGATAGCTCGAGTAGTGCTGAACCGGCACCGAACGTGCGCGATCAGCTCGAACAGCCTGCAGCATCGAACGCGAACGCGTCAGCAGTAGAGGTCGAGAGCGATCCTTCAGCGGTTCAAGATGCTGCTGTTTTGACGGGTGAGGTAGTTATCTCTGGCGAGCCTCTGGTCGGCTCGAAGCTGACCGCGATCGTGAATGGTGCTCCTGCGGACGCGCAGTTGATATGCCAGTGGTATCGCGGCGATGTAGCGATAGCGGGTGCGACGAAGGCTACGTATATCCTTGTTGAGGGCGATCTCACGCACATCATCACGTGCCGAGTTCAAGCATCGAACTATAGCGGAACGCTCATCTCGAATGCGATAGGTCCGATCGGTCAGGAAGAGCAGTTCGTCACGATATATCTGGTTTATCCAGACGATTCTCGAACAGTTCTTACTGCGAATTTTGACTCTCCTCTTGAGCTGCCGATTTCGGGTCCGAGTTTTGACTTGTCGATTCATGATGCGATCGTTTGGTATACCGAGCCAGATAGGCAAGGACAGCAGGTTAATTCGGGTATGAAATATGCAGAGATCACGGGAGATGTTTCGGGCAAGGAGCTAACGCTCTATGCGTACTATCTTACGATTTCTGATCTCGATCGTTGCGAATTCACCATCGATCTTGGCGCTGGTAAATGGGCTGACGATGCGACTGAGGCACGTCCGAATGCATTTCCAGCGTTCCCTGGTCAGCAAACAGGGATGCATATTTTTAACAAGGACGCGACGGTCATTCTGCCTATCGATGTTCGTTTTGGTGGCACGGTTGCCGCGCCTGTCGATAGCCAAGGCCGCTCGTACGTTTTGAGGGGTTTTGCTTTTGATGATGGGGGCTATGTGTTCGCGACTTTCGCCAACGGCTCTTCGCGAATCATGCTCACAGCCGAAGCGATCCTTGGCGCAACGCAACTGAATGGTGTGGACAATTTTGCATATCTGGAGGCTCTGAAAGAGGCAGGATTGTTTTTCGTTGCGGATGATACGGGCGCTGATTATGGTTCGTTGACCAACGTTGAGACACTCTATGCGATATGGACACTCTGGGGTATAGCGCCCACGTTCGATCCGCGTGGATATGCGGATATCAACGATCCTGAATTCGGCGGCAAGTACCATCCGCTCTATAGTATTTATTACAACGCTGATGGAACGATCGATGAGACACGAACCACTGCGACGCGTGTGGGCTCTTGGAACACGGCTGATGGGAATCCACCCGCGGGCTTCGAGAGTAGTCAGCAGCAAAGGATGGATGCGCCGGTCGTGCTGCCGAGCGGCGATATGATGAAGCGCCCTGGCTATGTCTTCGCAGGTTGGTCCACGAGGCTGGGTGCGACGCAGCCTGATGAGGGACTTGCCTATGTCGATGTGGATGGCGACGGTGTTCCTGATGCGCCGCGTAGCTGGGCGGTCTTCGCAGAGCCGACTACGCTCTATGCTGTTTGGGCTATTCAAGAGGTCGAGATACTGTTTTACTTCAATGACCCAGAGGACCTTACTTATCCTCCGACCACGCTCGCGACCCATCCTGAAACATGGTTCGCTGATTGCGTGTACACCATCTTCGACTTCGTTCCGGTGAAGGAGGGATATGATTTCCTGGGTTGGGCGGTCATTCCTGATACCGACTTGGTCGACTATCGTGCCGGCGATGCGTATAGCGCTCGCGCACCGATGATCGCTGAATTGCCTGACGGCGAGGGGAATGTCACTTATGTAGAGTTCAATCAGAACACGCTCTACGCGGTTTGGCGTACCACTCCTGTTTTGGTCCGGTATTGGTCTCTCACCGACGCTTCGCCGGACGATTACGTTGTCGTTCGCGAGGAATATCTGCAGCTGACGGACTACTTCTACGCTGCATATGACCAGAACAAGGACGACGATCCCACGAACGATTATGTCGCCTATTACACTGCAGGCTGGTGGGATGCGGACTTCAATATGTATTACGATCGTGACGATTGGGCTAATGGTGTGGTCGTGACCATCCAGGAGATTGTGGATCTTATCGAATGGGATGGCGAGAGTCCGATCGACATGTATGCATCGCCAGATATTCGTCAAATAAAAGTGATCTATGACCTGGGATCATTCGCGCAGGATCACGAGTCGGAAGATGTGATCTTCCTCGCTTGGTGGGATACGCCGCTCACGTTCCGCGACCTTATTTGGCAGGCACACAGGATCGTAGGAATTTATGATGATTTTGGAAACGAACTGACTGACGAAACGACCTGCGGCGACATTTTAAGTGGAGCGATGAATGATCCTTGGGGTGATGAGATCGTCATTCACTACGTGTGGGAAGCGATCGCGTATCAGGTTCACTATGTCTACCCGAATGGGGTGACGACCTCGCAAGATGTTCAGTATGTCGAGCAGCTTGCTCTGCCGAGCGAGGGTGCTGGATTCGATTATCCGGGATATGAGTTCGTTGGGTGGTTCACTGCAGCTGATGGCGCTGGTCAGCAGGTAAAAGACGGCGAATGGTTCAGCGTGCTGCAGCAGGACGATCAAAAAGAGGTGCTCACTCTGTATGCGTACTTCCAGCCAGTTGCTACAACGACTGTGGTTCTTGCAGCGTAAAGCGGCTTGGAGCGGCTTGGAATAACCTGAGGACGAGGGGCCATCCGCTGCCTGGCGGGTGGCCTTCCTGTAGATTCATCCAGTTCATCACGCAGTTCTTGCTCTGGCGTGCTACAATCGTAGACAACGAACCACTAAACGCACCACGCACGATCGGCCTCGCGCCGGGTTGTGCAGAAACGAACTACGAATCGCACCATGTCCGATCTTTGGGAACAACCCTCTCATCAGCATTTTTCCTCGCACGAGTCGAGCGCTTTCGGTCGCGAGCAGGGCAGCACGAGCGGCCAAGCTCCCTTCGAGAATCTCATCGCACGCCTCGAAGCGTCCATTCAGCGGCTCGACGATCTGAGCGCGCAGGCTGACGATGCGCTCGAACGCTCGTCTGAGGCTGCAGCCGAAAAAATTCCTGAAGAAGCCTCTGAAGAAACACCTGATAAGGAGCCCGAAAAGGCTCCGTTCGAAGACTTGATCGCGCGACTTGAGGCTTCCGTGCGGCAGATCGATAGCGCTCGCGCCGACGATTCGTTCCAGTACGACATCCTGCCCGATGCCTATCTCGCTCCGATCGACACCATCGATACCGCCTCGAGCCCGTCGACCAGCCTCGATTCACTGGCTGATTCGGCGTCGGTCGGCTCCCTCGCGTCTCTTGTCGAGAAGCTGCCCACCGACTCGGCATCACTGCTCCTGCCGGTCATGCCGTCATTCGCGACGACCTGCGATCATTCGCGAGCGCTCGATGAATCGCCGCGGCTGCCGATCGGCATCGAGAACGCGCCGCACAACCCCATCCCTCACCAGGAGCTTCCGTCCACCGCCACGAAGCGCGTCGCACTGCAGCACCAGGCGACGAGGGTTCGCCCGACGCCGCTCGGCCAGGTGCCGCTGCAGGCCATCGAAACGCGCGCACCCAAAGCGCAGCCGCTTCGTCGCATCGCGCTCGGCGGCAAGAGCGCTCAGCTTCCGCCGCTGAAGAACACCTCGTCAAGCACGTGTTCACGATCGACCACGCTGTTCGGCGGTCCAGCGCGTGCGAATGCGTCGCACGAGTGTGCGCCTGCCGAAGACCAGGTCGAAGTCCAGCGGACCAAGCGAAGCGCGATCGATTTCACTGCGGCCCCGAGCGAGCCTTCCGCGAAGCGCCCGATGCCTCCGTTGCCCGGAAGCGCCGTCGTACTGCATGCCGCGCCGCTCTCATCTGGGCGGATCGAGCCGCTCAAGCCGATGAAGCGGACTTCCCAGGATGCGTGCAAGCACCCTGAACCGCTCTTCAAGACTGGCAGCGATTCTGCTATCGCCCGCCCGCTCTGGCCATCCAAGCGCGAGGCGCAAGCTCGCAGCGCGCGTGACGCGAGCACGCTTCGCGATCTTCAGCAGCCGCTTGGTCGAGAGGTGCATCGATCGACCTCGCTGCTCGCGGAACAGCGCCTGCCCATGCAGGGTCAGCAGGTCGAGTTGCATCCGATCCCTGCAGTTCAGCAGCCGATTCGTACGCGAACCAGCCGCCAAGCGAAACGTTAGACACTCCGTCGGGCGAAACGTTAGACGCTCCGTCGGGCGAAAGACCCAGACGGAGCGCCAGCAACGCCCGACGCGTCACAGGCAGCGACCGCCGACAACACGCTAGGCAAAACCCAGGCGAAACGCCCAGCAAAGCTTCAGACCTGTTGCGCTATTCAGTGGCTTGCATGAGCGCCACGAAGCGCAGGGGAGCATCGCCATCATTCTCGATGCCGTGCGTTTCACCATCTTTACAAAACAGCACGTCACCAGCCTGTACGGGGTAGGTCTCATCGTTGTCGGTGTAGAGGCCGGTGCCCTCGTAGATGAAGTACATCTCGCTGTCGCCGGTGTGCGTGTGAACGCCGATGGAGCAGCCCGGATCGAGCGTGATCGTGGACGTGTACGTCAGCTTGCCATGCAGCTGATCGCCCGTCAGCAGCAGGTCGCGCAGCAAATAGCCCTTGCCGCCTTGCGCGTGTTCAGCCTTCGCGACCTCGCGATTTCGTGATAGTGACATAGTTCCCCCTTCGATGGTCGCATCCATAATGCGATGCGTTTCATGCGCACGTGCGTACGCATTGTCGTGCTCGTGCGCTCGCGTTTTCCCTGCGCGTATACATTGTCGCACTCGTGCGCGTGTTCCGCGCGTACGTGCGTACGCACCTGCCCCCCGAGCACATGTTCCTGCGCGTGAGCCTGTTCAGAGCATAGCACCACGTTCTTTCGTCTCATCAGGCGATTTCAAAAAAATGTAAGCCCGCGCGCGAAATACGTCAGAAAAAAATGAGGTCACGTGCGAAAAGGCGTGAGAAGAACGTGAGATAGATTTGAGAAAAAGTTGAAAAGAACGTAAGGCCTTGCGAGAAAGAACGTCAGAAAAAGTTCACATTTTCGTAAGACCCGACGGTCATCCTAAGAAGACAAGAGAACCCAAATTCAAAAACCTTAGTTTTTGATAAGAGTTCTATTCTCAAAACACTTAACAGATGTTAATATTAATGAAAGGGACCGAAATGGTCAAAAGGCGCGAACTCGTAAAGATGCTAATACAGGCTGGTTTCAGGTCGGAGGGCGGGACCAAACACGAACACTTCACGAATGACAAGGTCAAGGTCAACGTGAAGCGCCATCGGGAGATCGAAGACGCGATCGCGAAGAGGATCTTGCGTGATGCTGGTTTGCGATAACTGTCGGTAGCAGAGAGGATGTGGAGAATATGCTGGTAGTACGAGAATTCGAGTTTTTCCAGGGCGAGAAGTACATGGTCGCATGGCCTTGTGATATGGGCGGAGGAACCTTTGGCGAAGACATGCAGGATGCGATCGAGTCCGCTGCCGACTGGCTTTATCAGACGGTTCTCTTCGACCTGATCGAGGGCAAAGAAACCGAAGGCGGAAAGCTCGGTCATGAGCCCGAGCATGGTGGCAAGATCATCGTGGTCGCTGTCGATTGTGATCTTGCTCGGGCGAATGCGGTCACCGCTGCCGATGCCGCTCGATTGCTCGGCGTTAGTTCAGCTCGTGTGATCCAAATGTGCGACAACGCGCAATTGGTGTCTTGGAAAGACGGCACGAAGCGCATGGTGTTGCGTGATTCGATCGAGCAGCGTTTGCGCGAGGCTCCGAAAGCGGGGCGCCCAAGGAAGAAGCAGGAAGCGACGCAAGGAAGCGATGTAGCGATGCTTCGTGCATGAAAGAGGGACCGAGAATGGGCCTGAGCGGGCCTGTCGCCGCGCGTGAGCGGTCGGTCGTCTCGAGGGTAGCTTCGGGGCTGCGCGTGATGGGAGAGGGTGTCGCAGAGCTTCTGTGGCCGACGCGTTGCGTGCTGTGCGATGTTCCAGGAACACTGCTGTGTGACGAATGTCGCCTCGAGCTCCCCTACATAGATCCGCTGCGTGCGTGCCCGTTTTGCGGCCAGGCGCATGGGAAGTTCGTGTGCGTCGATTGCAATTCTTTCATCGTGAAACATCGTGGTCTCGCGCCCGATCAGCGCGATTCAGCTCGCGGCGACCGTGATTCATGTGTTTCTGCGCATCACGATCATGACCTGCGAGGTTCGGCTGGTGGCAGCCGGGCTCAGCATCTTGTCGACCGTAGTCAGGATGTTTCACGCACGAATATGAGCGCACCTGCGAATGCGCAAGATCGGGCGCAAAAAGAAGAAATACCTGTTCACGGGCAGAGTGTTTCACGAAAAGAGAATGTTTCACGGCGTGATCTTCATGGGTCAGAAGAAAATGTTTCACGGGCCGATCATCGAGTCAGAAAGGAGCGTGATTCACGATCGAGACGGCACGATCGAAAGTCGCTTGACCAGGTCGCATCCGTGTTCGAGTTCGTTGATCCATGTCGCAAGCTCATCACGACCTACAAGGATCGCAAAGAAGTGCGCCTTGCGAGCGTATTGGCCGAGCTGCTCATCGGCTATATCGACCCAGCGTGGATCGCACCTGGGGACACGGCGATCGTGGTCATCCCGGGGCGCCATCACGCGATTCGCGAACGCGGATTCGATCACATGAAACTAGTAGGGGAGCACCTTGCGCAGCTGACACATTTGCCCTTGCTCGCCGCGCTCGTGCCGAACGAAAGAGGAGATCAGCGCGGGCTTTCAGCTTCGAGTCGACAGCGAAATATGCACGATTCGTTCCTCCCGAATCCGTCGCATCCTCTTGCAGCCTTACCGACACGCATCATCTTGGTGGACGATGTGCTCACCACGGGGGCTACGCTCACTTCGGCAGCCACGACATTGAAGCAGATGGGGGCGGAAAAGGTCTTCGGCCTCACGGTCGCCCGCCTGCCATAACGCTGAATCGCGCTTCGTGAGCGCCGATCTGATCGAAGGGCTTTACGGTCGTTCGCCTGCTGTAGTGCTGCTTTCGTATTTTATCGGAGCACCTGGCAAAAGGCGTTTTTATATTTATAAACAATTTAGAAAAAAGTCTCGTAAAAGATTTATAAACTATTTATAATTAAGCCATCAGGTAAGGGAGAGGAACCCAATGCCGAAAGAGCAGGAAGTCAAGGAAGTGATCAGGCGGTTCAGGAACGAAGGTTGGTCAGAGCGAAGCGGAAAAGGAAGCCACCTGGTATTCACGAAAAACGGCAAGATGATCACCGTCCCTACCTCGAAAAAACAGCTATCGATCGGAACGTATCGCAACATAGCGAAAGCGGCGGGGTGGCTGTAGGTCAGCTGCCCGAAAGGACGAACGATGAAGTGCATCTACCAAGCAGTGCTCACCCCAGATGAGGATGGCTATAGCGTCGAAGTTCCTGACCTCCCAGGATGTTTCACGCACGGCGATACGATCGAGGACGCGCTCTTCATGGCGGCGGACGCTATGAGCACGTATGTTGCGGCGCTCCTGGCCGACGGCAAGCAGCCCCCAGCATTCGTACAGCATGATCTCCCGGCAGACGTGAGAAGCTTCGATATCTTCTTCGAGACCAGCGAAGATTACATTGTCGATGGGGAAGTGGTATCTGCTTCACAGGCGGCAGAGGAGCTCGGCGTGTCGAGAGGGCGTGTTTCCCAAATGCTCGATGCGGGAATACTCGAAGGCTTCAGGCGAGAGCGAAAAACCTATATCACGATGAATTCTATTCAGGCAAGAAAGCGTTCGGCTCCAAAAGCAGGCCGGCCCAAAGTCTCAGCTTAAGCCTTAGATCCGCTCGGCCTTCTCGCGCGCTTGGTTGAATTCCTCCACATCCACGGAGATGCTGTGCTGGATCGGCTTCCACGCCGCCTTCTTCACCAGCGCCACCAGCGCGATAGGGATGTAGGTGAGCATGAAGAACGGGAATGTGAACAGGTACTTTATCTTCTTCGCGCTGGTGGAACGGATGTTGTCCCACTCGGTGAAGGTGGTCAGCGCGCCGAACACGAACATGAACAGCGTGTAGTTGAACAGGCAGAAGAAGATCGAGCTGAGCGACGACGTCAGCATCACGCCAGTCGACATGAGCCCCGCGCTGCCCAATATCAAGATGATCACGTTGAAGATGATCGACACGATGGTCAAAAGCAGCGCCGGCGCGATGGTCATCAGCATGTCGTAGCACGCGAAACGATGCCCCTTCGGGTTCGTGAAGATGCCCTTGAACAGCCCCCAGCCGTACTTGCCGAACACCTGATAAAAGCCCTTTGCCCAGCGGAAACGCTGATTCCACGAATCGCGGAACGTGATCGGCTGCTCGTCATACAGCATTGCCGTGGGACAATATGCCACACGCTCGCCGTGCAGGATGGAATACGTCGAGAACTCGATATCCTCGGTCAGCAGATGGAATTTCCAGCCGCCCATCTCCTCGATGATCTTCGCGCTCACGAAGAAGCCCGTGCCCGATACCGCGCAGCTGGTGTTCAGCGTTAAGCGCGCCTGGCTGAGGTACTTCGCCTCGCGCAGGAACCACACCGCGTACCCCGCGGAGATCCAGTTCGAGCCGTAATTCTTGGAGTTGCGATAGCTGGTCGACGCGATCGCGCCGCCGTCGAACACCTTGTTCATCTCGCGGAAGTAGTTCACGTCGAGCACATTGTCGGCGTCGAAGATGAAGTACGCCTCGTACTCGTTCTCGGAATAATGCTCGCGTATGCAGGTGAAACCGTAGTCGAGCGCGTAGCCTTTGCCCACTTCCTTCGTGTTGAAGCGTGGGAACACGATCGCGCCCGCCTCTTGCGCGATGGCGGCGGTGTTGTCCGTGCAATTGTCCGCCACGACGAAGATGTCGATCAATTCCTGCGGATAATTCTGCACGCGGATGCTGTGGATCAGGTCGCCGATGACGGCGTTCTCATTGCGCGCGGAAATGACCACGGCATAGCGGTGATTCATCTTCGCGGTCTGCTTCGGAGGCTTGCGGATCAGCACGACCAGCACGTATAACAGCTGGTAGCCATAGCAAAGTGTGAACGTGAGGAAGATGCAGAAGTTGAAAATATCCACGAACGAAAGCGTGGATAGCAGATCATCGAACAACTCTGACTCCTTTTTCCTGGCTGCGACCGTGCAACGAGTGCTTCATTTCGGCTTCGACCCTCCGTCGCGCAGCGCGTCCTATCGGAGCTTTAATTATAGGCTTTTTCACTCTCGCATGCGGTTTCTTACGTATTCGTCATATAAATTTAAGGTGAAGGGCTAGTTTTGCTCAGCCTGCCGCCCGGTCGCCGCCCACCTTGTTGCGTACCTCGCACCCGAGTCACCCATCTCGCCACGCACCTCACACCCAGTCAGCCACCCATCTCGCCGCATACCTCGCTACTTGGCCCGCCGCCTGCTTTTGCAGCGATTCTGCCAAAAACTGCAGGAGATTTACGTTTGTACGCACAAAAATGCTCCGAGAATGAGCAAATTGTACGTACAAGCGATAATTTGTAGTAAGGACAGCCAGGAATTGCTTGAAAATGCGCCAATTCGACCCGAATTGTGCGTACAACCGTAGTTTTCTTGCAAAGATCAGCCGAATCGCTGCAAAGCATCACGCGGTTCGCTTCTGTCCGCTCGCCATCGCCCGCGAGCCTCTCGCGACTCCCACAGCTCCCTGCCTGCTCGCCCGTGAGCCTCCCGTCAGCCCCTTCGCGCCCCTTCGCACACACGACGCCCACGCTTTACTGATATACTAGTGAGGTTTCTTTTAGGTCTGTAGTTGCGGACGCCACGCCCACGCGGCCGGCGCCCTAGTCCACGGCAGATGCGGTCGAAAGGATCCACGTAAGTCCGGCGGTCGGCTCTGCGCACGTTCGCGCGAAGTGCCCCGACCCCGAATGAGCATGGCGCATTCTAGACGTAAGACGCACCGCCGGCGAGCAGCATAGGGCTGCCCTGGCGAGCGGACGGCGTCAGCGCGGCACGCCTCGCAGAGGTGTCGCGCGGCTAAATCCCAGTGCGCAAGTGTGGGGGCAAAGACTAGGTCAGCTAGAAGAAACGCTCGCGCCCGACTCGCAAAACCGCAGGTCGCCGCGAATGAACGAACAGACAGGAGAGGTCATTCATGAAGAGAGCTTCTGCAACCTTTGAAAAGCTGCGCGCCGCAGCACGCTCGACCCGCCACGCGGCGAACGCCTCGCGCGCCGCTACCCGCGATGCCGCCCGCGACGCCCGCACGAAAGCGGTCGCGGCCAGCGGATACGCTAACGCCATCACCGCCGCTCGCGCTCCCAAGCTGCACGCGCTCCCGGCGCTCGCGATCAGCCTGTTGCTCGCGCTCTGCATCGGCCTGCTGGCTGGCTGCAGTTCCGGCGACTACACGCCCGAGCCCTCCGAGCAGAAGATCGACAACTCGCTGCTCCACACCCCTGGCACCCTGCGTGTCGGCGTGGACGCTTCCAACGCTCCGTACGCTGCTGAATCCCAGGGCGCTATCGTCGGCATCGACGTCGACGTAGCCGCTGCGCTCGCCGATGAACTGGGCCTCAAACTCGAACTCGTGGACGTCGGCTCCAACGCCGAGCAGGCCTTCACCACCGACGACGTCGACATCGTCATGGGTGTCGGCTCGGACGCGAAGAACTGCTGGATCTCGGAGCCTTACCTCTCGTCATCCATCGTGCTGTTCGCCGCTGAAGAGGGCGCGAAAGTGCCCGCCACCACCGATGTGTTCACCGTCGCTGCGCAGGCCGCCTCGATGAGCGCGGTCGAGGTCACCAACCGCCTCGGCCAGGATCATCTTGAAGCCGCCGCCGACATTCAGGCGGCATTCGACCAGCTCAAGAGCGGTTCGGCGAACTACGTGGCCACCGACAGCACCATCGGTTCGTACGTCGCGCACTCCGCTGGCATGACCATCTACCCGGTCGCGCTGCTGGCCGAGGAGACGAAATACTGCATCGGTGCGCCGGATACGGCCGCGGGTCTGCAGGACGCGGTCAGCCAGGCGCTGAAGACGCTGTCGGATGGCGGCGTGCTGGCGCTCATCGACCAGAAATGGCTGGGCACCCAGATGGACTTCACCAGCCTCACGCTGATCGAGCCGATCCCCGAGCCTGAGCCCGAGGAGGGTGAAAACGCCGAGGGCGACGGCTCTACCAGCGGCAGCGAGGATAGCTCGTCCAGCAGCACGAGCAACGACTAGCCCGTCCGCCACGCGCACAGCGCGAGCGCCGTACGCCTGTCTCAAAAGATCACAAAGCGAATGCCCTGCTACTACGGCGGGGCATTTTTCATACCCGAAGAGGCCGCACTATCAAGACAGCAGTATGGAAGCAGCAGTATGAAAGCAGAAGGCCGAAAGCAGCAGTATGAAAGCAGAAGGCCGAAAGCGGAAGTACGAAAGCAACGGTATGCCAGAGGTTGTTTTTGCAGCAGATTCATTGATTTGTGCAAGAAAATCACGTTCGTACGCACAAAACCACACGATTCGGAGCGGCCCCGGCCTCTCCGATACCTCTCGCGTTCAGCATTCATGCAAAACAGCAGTTCAGGAGTTTTCACGACCGCGCAAACGTGCGTACAACCGTAATTTCTTAGCAGAAAATTGCGTTTTCGCTGCAAAACCTGGGCGCGAAGCTATTCGCTGGTCTGCTTATAAAGTAGAGCTTGTTCACAAAGCAGCTATAGAGCTATGGGTCGCAAAGTTTACCTGGAATCGCGGGTCATGGATCGGACGCAGAATCGCAGATCATAAGTCGGGCGTAGGGTCGCGGATCATAAGTCGGCATATGATCGCAGGTCATAAGGCAATCCGGAAACTGTAGATCGAGTTTCGCGCACGTTCTGTTCAGCAAGCATCTCGCACTGATCGCGCGTGTCCATGTCACCCCGCACCCGCATTCTCTTCCACGCCCATGCAGCCTCGCTCTCACGCGCAGCCGTACGCAGCCATGTCCCTCCCGCGGTCATGCGCAGCTGCGCCCCTTCCGCGATCACGCCCGATATGTAACGGCGCCTGATATGTAACGAAAAGTTGACCGCTCTATAAAAAAGTTGTGAGATTTCCAGCACCAACTTCGTGCGCGCATCTTCTTTCAGTAGCCTGGTGAAAGATAGTGTCAAGGAGGCTTTTAGCAATGGAAACTTCTCAGCCAACACCTCAGCCGCAGCCCCAGCCACCTGCTGGTCAGCCGGTTCAACCAACTCCGCAGCCCGCGTCTGCACAGCAGACTCAGCCGCAGAACGCTGCGCAACCCGCCCCTGCCGCCGCGCCTCAATCTAGCGCGACCGCACAGTCTGGCACCGCGTCGCAATCTGCCGCCGCGACCCAGCCTGGAGCCAACTCCGCCGCACCCGCTCCGCAACCTGGCGCCCCGAAGCCCAAGAAGGACCGCCGCAATTGGAAGACCTTCGGCTTCGCGTTCGCCGGTGCGCTCGTCGCCTGCGCCCTTGCGCTCGGTGTGTTCTCCCTGTTCAACGGCAATAACTCGGATTACACCATCAAGGAGACCAACTCCGGCATCACCATCAACGCCAACGGCGACGACATGACGCTCGCCAGCGCCGTGGCCGCCAAAACGCTGCCTTCGGTCGTGAACATCAACGTCTACGCCAACACGGCCAGCCAGAGCTTCTCGCCCTTCGGCGCGATCCCCGGCACTCAGGCCCAGACCGAGCTCCAGCAGACCTCGCTCGGCTCCGGCGTCGTGCTCTCCGCCGACGGCTACATCCTCACGAACAATCACGTGGTCGATGGCGCCGACGCGCTCGAGGTCGTAGCGGAAGGCGAAACCTACGAAGCCAAGCTCATCGGCACCGACCCCTCGTCTGACCTGGCCGTCATCAAGGTCGATGGCGCCACGCTCAAGCCTATCGAGATCGGAAACTCGGCCGACCTCGTCGTGGGCGAATGGGTCATGGCGGCCGGCAGCCCGTTCGGCATGGAGCAGTCCGTCTCGACCGGCATCGTTTCTGCGGTGAATCGTTCGTACGCCGATGAGGAATCCGGCGCGATCTACACCAACATGATCCAGACCGACGCGGCCATCAATTCGGGTAATTCCGGCGGCGCGCTGGTCGACGCGGAAGGCAAGCTGATCGGCATCAACACGCTCATCATGTCCACTAGTGGCACCAGCTCAGGCGTTGGTTTCGCGATCCCGGTCGACTATGCGTTCGGTATCGCGGAGCAGATCATTCAGGGTAAGACCCCGTCGCACGCGCAGATCGGCGTTTCGATGATCACCATGAATGACCAGATCGCACAGCGTTTCGGTATCGATGCGACCGAGGGCGCGTATGTGAATTCGCTCACCGCTGGTGGCGCTGCTGAAAAGGCTGGTCTGAAGGAAGGCGACGTCATCGTGAAGGTCGATGGCGAGTCCATTGCCAGCGCGTCGGATCTGGTGCTCGCGATTCGTTCGCATAATCCGAATGACCAGGTGCAGGTGACATACTTGCGCGATGGCAAGGAGGAGACTGCCACGGTCACGCTCGGCTCCGACTCGTAAGGCCGCCCGCCGACCCGTGCTACCGCCTTCGCGCGCGCTGTATTCGCGTGCGGTTGCTGTAGCCTTCATGCGCCCGCCGACCCGCGCTACCGCCTTCGCGCGCGCTGTATTCGTATGCGGGGCTGCAGCCTTCATGCACACGCCGTGCGCGTGTGTAGTTGCTGTCGATTTCCGAAGCTCCGCGCTCGAATCGCGCTCAGCAGGGTATAATTCGTACTTGCCTTCGGGTCATTCCCGTTTGTGAGGAACGGATGTATGTGAACCCACTGGACTTCTCGTCCAGTGGGTTTTGTTTTGCGTCCTTTCCCTTTGGCTTGCTTTACTCGCTTCTTTGTTTCGCTTGCTTTGCGTTGCATCATCTCGCTTCGTTTGCTTTGCATCACTTCGCTTGTCTTCACTTCGTTTCATATCGCATCGCATCATATAACTTGTCTCGCTCTGCCTTGTCGCGGCTATCTTGTTCTGTCTGTTTGCAGCGATTTCGTAAAAAAATGCAAGAGAATTGCGTTTGTACGCACGTTTGCACGCAAAAACCGCGTCAAACGTACGTACAACCGCAATTGCGTAGCGGCAACAAGAAGAAAGAGGGATCAAAACAGCCTGATCCCTGCAAAACTGTGCGTACAACCGCCAATCTCTTGCAAAAATTTCCCGATTCGCTGCAAAGATCGACATCTGGTCCGTACCAGCCCTGCCTGCTTATGCGGGGGAACGCGCAAATCCGCATGAAGGAGCGTCAGCAGAATAAGAGCATCGACAGAACGAGAGCATTGGCAGAATAAGAGCGTCGACAGAGGAAGAGCGTTCGAGTTGAGGAAAACGTAACCTCGCCGCACGATAAAGTTCAAATTCTCTTAAGAAAAACGTGAGATTCATCTGCCATGATCGAAGGATGGCGATTCTGCTCGGACATACAACAGCACTTTCTTACTGGCGTTCGTTGGGTGCGACCGCGGATCCTCTTGAACATCAGCGTTTGCTCGGTTCGTCGCTCGATCGCAGGAACGCCACCGCCCGTCTTCAGCTGCAACTTGCAAGTCTCGAGAGCCGTCGAGAAAGCGTAGCCTATCTGCTTGAACGTCAGAATTCGCATGTCATCTTGACGAGCAAGCAGGTCCGGTCCAGAAGAAAGCTCACGACATGTCATACATACAAGCATCTACCACCCTATTCTTGCCAGCGAGCCAACGCTCATTTTCACCAGGAACCGCTTTATGTCAGCACTCCGGAATTCTGCTTTTTGCAGATGGCAGGTGTACTCCCCTTCGTGCAGCTCATCGCGCTTGGTTTCGAACTGTGCGGCACGTACGCCGCCTTCGGCGATCGCACGCAATACAACACTCGTCCACTCACGACGCCCGAAAAGTTGGAAACCTTTCTCGCGCGCGCATCTGGCTTCAAGGGAGTGAAGCAGGCTCGTCGTGCCCTGCGTCATATCTTGCCGTCCTCTGCTTCGCCGATGGAGACGAACCTCGCGTTGCTTCTCTCGCTACCTTATGCGCTCGGCGGCTACGGTATCGCGCAACCTCGAATGAACCATCGAGTCGACATGCCTAACGCGGTCAAGCGGCGAAGTTCATCGCAGTATTTCAAATGTGACCTGTACTGGGAGGATGCGAACCTCGCGATCGAATACGATAGCGATCTCATGCATGCCGGAATCAATAAGACGGTGCGCGATGCGCTGCGGCGTAGTATTTTGACCGCGCTCGACATCTCGGTTCTGAGCGTCACGAAGCCGCAGGTCATGGACAGTGGCGCATTCAATCAGCTCGCTCATTTGGTTGCCCGTAAGATGAAGAAGCGCATGCAGTATGTCGATCCTGGGTTCACGCTGCGGCATCTTGAACTGCGCGATCTGCTTCTTTTCGATGAGCGCATCAGCAGCGGGGAAGTACGCGACATGGGCGAATCACACGGCGAGGCTGAACCGTGCAACGAGGGCGAACCATGTGGTGAGAGTTGACCACGTGGCGAGGATGAATCATGCGACGAGGACTGATCGTGTGATGGGGCTGAACCATGTGGCGAGGCCGAATCGTGCGACGAGGCTGAACCATGTGGCGTGAGTTGATCGCGGAGTCGCAGTGAATCTGCAGCTGCAACAACTGGCCCAGCGGCCTTGCAGCAACTAGCCTGGCGAGACCGTGCCGTAATTGGTCTGGCGAGACCTTGCAGCAGCTAGCCTGGTGACCTTGCGGCATTTGCCTTGCGAGACCTTGCAACAACTAGCCTGCCGGCCGACCGTTCATTTGCAGCGATTGCGCCAATAATTGCAAGGGATTTACGTTTGTATGCACATATGTGCGCGGAAACGCTTCATTTGTGCGTATGATCGGAATCATGAAGCAGGGTTTGGCGAATATCGCCCCAATAAGTCTCCGCTTATCCAAAAAGTGTGCGTACAGCCGCGTTTTTCATGCAGAAATCTCTCGATTCACCGCAAAACGGTCGCTTCTGCGTTCTTGAGCGAAATATCTCAACAGACGACCGTGCAGACTCAACAGACGATCGCGCAGGCTCTACTCACCCGAATCGTTCTAGGTCGGTCCAGCCTGTTTTTGGATCACTTGGAGCCGCTTTAAAATGAATTATGCGTATGGTTGGAATTTCGTGCGCGCCCTTCGAACCGGGCAGGTGATGGGGTAATATGGTTTGAGTATTTCCTTAGAAATAAGGTTACGAACGCTCCAGCGCCGCCCGCGCGAGGTGAGCCAGCAAAACACGATGCGGCATCGCAAGTGTCTGCTGGTGCCGCAAGCGCGAGGTGCTCGTCGGGAGTGCTGCCATCGTCGCAAGCGCGCAAGCGCCAGCAGCGCCGCAAATGCGCGCCAGCAGCATCTGCCGATGTCGCAAGCGCCCGCCGGCACGACGTCGCGTTCGCTGCCTTAAAGAAAGGACCCGCATGGATTCGGATTACAAGTACAAACGCGTGCTGCTCAAGCTCTCGGGCGAGGCCCTCATGGGCGAGGCAGGCTACGGCATCGACCCGAAAGTGGTCGAGGAACTGGCTGTTCAGATCAAGAAGATCGTGGACGACGGCATCGAGCTGGCCGTCACGGTCGGCGGCGGCAACATCTTCCGCGGCCTGGCCGGCTCCGCGCAGGGCATGGACCGCGCCCACGCCGACTACATCGGCATGCTCGCGACCTGCATGAACGCCCTCGCGCTCCAAGACGCCTTCGAGCGCCACGACATCCCGACCCGCGTCATGAGCGCGATCGAGATGCGCCAGGTCTCGGAGCCCTACATCCGCCGTCGCGCGACGCACCACCTCGAGAAAGGTTACGTCGTCATCTTCGCGGCCGGCACGGGCAACCCGTACTTCACCACGGACACCACCGCCGCCCTGCGCGCGCTCGAGATCAACGCGGAATGCCTGATGAAAGCTACGAAAGTGGACGGCATCTACGACGCGGACCCCGTCACGCACCCCGACGCGAAGCGCTTCGAGACCATCAGCTACATCGACGTGCTGGCGAAGGGCCTGCACGTGATGGACTCCACGGCCACGTCGCTGTGCATGGATAACGACCTGCCGATCCTCGTGTTCGACCTCACGGTGCCGGGCAACATCTCGCGCATCCTGAAGGGCGAGAACATCGGCACCACCGTCACGGCGGACAACACCACGCAGGAATAGGGGTCGGCGGCGAACATTTCGCCCCGCGACACGCTACAATAGAGAGACCGACGGATCGCCGCGCACCCGCGCGGCTTCGACCAGGTCGCCACGCGCGACCGCAGCGAGCCGCTCGCCAGGCGGCCGAATAGGGGAGGAAGCATGGTAAACGACATCAAAGAGACCGCAACCAAACGCATGGACGGCGTCATCGAGCAGCTGAACAGCAACCTTTCGCAGGTTCGCACCGGCCGCGCCAACGCCATGATCCTCGATCGCGTGAAGGCCGAATACTACGGCACGCTCACGCCGGTCAACCAGATGGCCGCCATCAAGACCCCCGACGCGCACACGCTCGTCATCGAGCCGTGGGACAAGAGCTCGCTCGGCGCCATCGAGCAGGCCATCATGAAGGCTGACCTGGGCGTCTCGCCTTCGAACGACGGCTCGGTCATTCGCCTGCCGTTCCCGCAGCTCACCGAGGAGCGCCGCAAGGAACTCGCCAAGCAGTGCAAGGAATTCGCGGAAGAGGCCCGCATCGCCGTGCGCAACGCGCGCCGCGACGCCAACCAGGCTGTCGAGAAGATGGTGAAGGCCGACAACCTCCCCGAAGACGAGAAGCACCGCGCCGAAGACGAGATCCAGAAGCTCACGGACTCCTACATCGGCAAGATCGATGACATCCTGAAGAAGAAGGAATCCGAGGTCATGTCCATCTAACGCGATGGACGCACCCCGCGCTCAAGGCTCGCTGGCTAAGGCACCCCACATGAGACAACCGCTGGATCACATCTTTCCCGATCCGCCCGCTGGGCTCGATCCTGCCGCGCTCGATCAGACCCGTGTGCCACGGCATGTGGCGGTCATCATGGATGGCAACGGCCGCTGGGCGAAGAAGCGCGCGCTCAACCGCCTGAAGGGTCACAAGGCTGGCATCGAAGCCGTGCGCGAGACCATCCGCTGCGCCAACGACCTGGGCGTGGACTATCTCACCATCTATTCGTTCTCGACCGAGAACTGGAAGCGCCCGCAGGACGAGGTGAACGGCCTCATGGAGCTGTTCGCGAAGACCATGCTTGCCGAAGTCGATGGGCTACACGAAGAACACGTGCGCGTTCGCACCATCGGCGACCTGTCCGCGCTGCCGCAAGAGACGCGCGATGCGTTCGATGCTGCGTGGGACAAGACGAAGGACAACGACGGAATGACCCTGGTCGTAGCTGTGAATTACGGCTCGCGCCAGGAGATCCTGCGTGCTACGCAGCGCTGTATGCAGGAGGCCGTGGATGCTGCTGCGCAGGCTGCGGCGGACGCAACGCGTGCAACAGCTGCGGGTGATGCGGCGTACGAAGCCGCACAGGCTGCGGCGCGCGTGGCGATCGAGGTCCCGCTGCCTACCGAGGCCGACTTCGAGCGCGGTCTCTACACCGCCGGCATTCCTGACCCCGACCTGCTCATTCGCACGTCGGGCGAGATGCGCGTCAGCAATTTCCTGCTCTGGCAGATCGCCTACACCGAATTCTATTGCTCGGACGTGCTCTGGCCTGATTTCGACCGTTATGAATTCCTGCGCGCCCTGCTCGATTTTCAGCAGCGCGATCGCCGATTCGGGGCGGTGTAGCACATGCTGCCGATCAAGAACATCCAGATCAATGTCGCTGACCGCAACGCGAAAGAGGCGGTGTAGCACATGCCTACCGAGCGCACCCGTCGCACATTCACGCACATCGACGCCGATGGCAACATCGTCGAATCGCGTGAGGAGATCATCCTCAAACCCGACCGCCATGGCGAGAGGCGTCCGAAGCCCAAGCGCCGCACGGTGCTGAAGGAAAAGGCGCTCGCGAAGACGCCACGCAAGCTGCAGAACCCCTCCAACCTGCAGGTTCGCATCCGCACCGGCGTCGTCTACATCGCGCTCACGGTCATCTGCATCATCGCGTCGAACGCCACCACGGCCATCTACCTTGCCGCGCTCTCGGCCATCTGCGCGGGCGAGTTCTACTACATGCTCCGCTCCGACGCGAAGCTACCCAACGAGTTCCTCGGCATTTGCGCATCAGCATCGTTTCCGCTGGTCATGTGGCTGTTCGGCATCAATGGCCTTATCATCGTCATGGCGTTGTTCATCATCGTGCTACTGGTGTGGTACGTTTTCTGGCTGCACGCCCGCATCACCGACGTGGCGGTCAGCCTGTTCGGCGCCACGTACACAGGCCTGCTCATGTCGTCTGCCATGCTCATCCGCATGTCGCTGCCCGAATTCTGGGGAGGCGTGCTCATCTTGGGCATCTTCTGCAGCGTGTGGGGCAACGACGCGTTCGCCTACCTGGTCGGTTCGAAGATCGGCAAGCACAAGATGACACCGCAGGTCAGCCCCAAGAAAAGCTGGGAAGGATTCTTCGCCGGCCTCATCTTCTCGATGGCGTTCTGGTGCCTGTTCCCGCTCATTCCGGGCGTCTCGATGAACATCGTGCAGGCGCTCGTCTTCGGCGCGGTGTGCGGCTGCCTCGGCGTGATCGGCGACTTGGTCGAGAGCCGCATCAAGCGCAACTCCGGTTTCAAGGATTCTGGCACCATCATGCCTGGTCACGGCGGTCTTCTCGACCGCTGCGACTCGCAGTTCCTCGTCACGCTCGGTTCGTCGATGCTGCTCATCTTCGGCCAGTGCATCCCGTTCGTCTTCTCGGGCACGGGGCTGCTGTTCTCGTAGCACGAACGCCGCTAGCGGCATCGAAAACAACCTATGAACAGGGGAGACATGAGCGATCAATCCTCAACATCATCACGTCAAGCGGCATCCGCCCCACAGCAGGCGACGCCGAACACCTCCTCAACAGTACCCACTCCGCTCGGCCGCCCGAAGCGCATCGCGGTGCTGGGCTCGACCGGCTCCATCGGCACGCAAACGCTCGATGTGGCACGCCAGCATCCTGAATTCGTCGAGGTCGTGGCTATCAGCGCGAACACGCAGGCTGAAGCCCTGCTCGCGCAAGCGCGTGAATTCGGCGTGAAGCACGCGGTGCTGGCCGACGAGAACCTGTGCGACACCTGGCGCGCGCGCTTCGCAGAAGCAGGCATCGACCTGCGCGCGGGCGCCGATGCCATCGTCGAGCTCTGCAACCTTCCCGAGGTCGACATGGTCGTGAATTCCCTGGTCGGGGCGGCAGGCATGCGCGCCAGCTATGCCACGCTCACGGCAGGCAAGCATCTCGCGCTGGCCAACAAAGAATCGCTCGTGGTGGGCGGCGATGTGCTCATGCCGCTCTCGAACCACACCACGCTGCTGCCTATCGACTCGGAACACGGTGCCATCTACCAGTGCCTGCTCGGTGAGGATCCGCGCGAAGTAACACGCTTGTGGGTCACGGCGTCCGGCGGGCCGTTCCGCGGCAAGACCACCGCCGATCTCCAGCACATCACCCCAGCTCAGGCGCTCAGCCACCCCACGTGGAACATGGGTCGCAAGATCTCGATCGACTCGTCCACGCTCATGAACAAAGGCCTCGAGGTCATCGAGGCGCACCACCTCTTCAGCATGCCCTATGATAAGATCGCGGTCGTGGTACAACCGCAGAGCGCCATCCATTCCATGGTCGAATTCACGGACGGCTCGGTGAAGGCCCACCTTGGCACCACCGACATGCGCATCCCGATCCAGTTCGCGCTCAGCTACCCCGCGCGCTGGTCGGCGCCGGTCGAGCCGCTCGACTTCCGCACGCTCGGTTCGCTCCAGTTCGAGGCACCTGACCTGGAGACATTCCGCTGCCTTGCGCTCGCCATCGAGGCGGGGAACACCGGTGGCACGCTGCCGGCGGTCATGAATGCGGCGAACGAGATCGCAGTCGCGGCATTCCTTGCTGAGCAGATTCCCTATCTCGGCATCGCGGCCCTGGTCGAGAAGGCCATGGATCACGCTGTCGCACAGGGTTGGGTCGAGCCCGCGATCAGCATCGATCAGCTGCTCGAGCTCGACGCCCGCACCCGCACCCTCACCCGCGAATTTGTAAAACTTGCGGCATTCACCGTCCACCCGCCGAGCCAGCCGCGCTCACTTCTATAATTACCTGCATGGATATTCTCGTTACCATTCTCATCGCCACGCTCGTGCTGGGCTTTCTCGTGTTCATCCACGAGGGAGGCCACTTCCTCGCCGCGCGCGCGTTCGGCGTTCGCGTCACTGAATTCATGATCGGTCTGCCCGGCCCCAGCATCGGTTTCACCTGGAAAGGCACGCGTTTCGGCGTCACGGCCGTACCGCTGGGCGGCTACGCGGCGGTCTGCGGCATGGGCACCGGCGAGCCCAGCCCCTACCTGAAACCCGTGCTCGGTTATATGTACGAACACGGCACGGCGGACATGGAGGATGTGGCGCTCGCGCTTGGTATCACCGACGACGAAGCCTATCAGGCCCTCGAGGAACTCTGCGAGTGGGGCAGCCTCAAGCGTCCCACACGACGCGACAAGACGAACACCTATCGCGTGCCCGCGGCGCCGGCGTACAGCGAAGCCGGTCAGCAATTTCCTGCCCATGAACTGGGAGAACCCGCACCCATTGCCAACCTCGACGCATTCTTCGCCGCCGAGCAACGCCAGCAATACCGCACGCTGCCGTTTTGGAAGCGTGTTACGATCCTGCTCGCCGGCCCGCTCATGAACCTGCTGTTCGCTATGATCGTCTTCGTGATCCTCTACTCGATCGTCGGCGTCGACCTGCAGATGCAAAACGGCGAGATCAAACATTTCGTGCTCTCGCCACTCGATGCGATCGCAGCTGGCTTCAACTTCATCGCGACGGTGGCCGTAGCTATCATCGGCCTGTTCAACCCTGCCACCGCCGCCGAGACCGTCTCGCAATCGACGTCCATCGTAGGCATCGCGATCATGTCGAAAACCGCGCTTGAAGCGGGCTTTCTCAACCTGCTGTCGTTCTCGGCCATCGTGTCGGTGTCGCTCGGCCTGGCGAACATGCTGCCCATCCCGCCGCTCGACGGCGGCCGCTTCGTCATCGAGGTCTACCAGAAGATCCGCCGCCGCAACATCTCGATCCGCGCGCTGAATTATCTCAGCGTGGCGGGCATGTGCCTGTTCTTCGCGTTCTTCATATTCATGGTGAACCAGGATGTGCAACGCTTCATCTTCGGGAATTGGGGGTAGGCGCGCATGAATGAAACGCCGAATGACCTCGGAAAACAACCTGTGAATGCCGCGCCGTACGACCCGCACGTCGCCGCTACACAGCCCGCGAACGCGGCCTCGGATTCGGGCCGCCCCAACACCCGCACCAACCGCGTATATGTGGGACAGGTACCCATCGGCGGGGGAGCGCCGTGCGCGGTCCAATCCATGCTCAACCTGCCGCTTTCCGCAGTCGAGGAGAACCTCGCACAGATCGAGCGCGTAGCACAGGCGGGCTGCGACATCATCCGCATCGCCATCCCGCACGCCTCCGACCTGGACTTCTTCCAAGAGATCTGCCAGCGCTCGCCACTGCCCGTCGTAGCGGACATCCATTTTAGCGCGGAACTGGCCATCGAGGCTGCCCGTCGCGGCGCGGCCAAACTGCGCATCAACCCAGGCAACATCGGCGGCCTCGAGGCCACCGTTCCAGTGCTCGAAGCCGCACGTCAAGCGGGAATTCCCATCCGCATCGGCGTGAACGCCGGCTCGCTCGATGCGCACCTGCGCGACGACGCCACGCTCACGCTGCCCCAGAAGCTCGCCGCATCCGCGCGCGAGTACGTGGAATTCTGCGAGGCGCAAGGCTTCACTGACCTGGTGGTTTCCGCCAAGGCGCACGACGTTCCCACCACCGTCGAGACCTATCGCATCATCTCGCGCGAGCTGCCGCACATCCCGCTGCACATTGGTGTGACGGAGGCGGGCACGCTCTTTCAGGGACTCATCAAATCCGCCAGCGGCCTGGGCATTCTGCTCGAAGAGGGCATTGGCGACAGCATGCGCATCTCGCTCACGGACGACCCGGTCGAGGAAGTGAAGGCGGCTTGGGTGTTGCTCGGCTCGCTCGGCCTGCGCCTGCGTTACCCCGAGCTCATCAGCTGTCCCACATGCGGCCGCTGTCAGGTGGACCTTATCGGTCTCGCCAAGCAGGTCGAAGCCCGATTGCAGGATGTGGCACGCCCGCTGCGCGTGGCGGTCATGGGCTGCGTGGTGAACGGCCCGGGCGAGGCGAAGGATGCCGATATCGGCGTCGCGTGCGGCGACGGCCAGGGTGTCATCTTCGCAGGTGGGCAGGTCATTCGCAAGGTTCCCGAGGCCCGCATCGTCGACGAGCTCTTCGCCGAGATCGCGAACCTGCCTTAACGCACAGTGTTCGACTGGCTGACCACGGTCCGCGCCAGCTCGGTATCAGCATCAGCAACTTGCCCGCGCGCCAGCACCACGCCTGCGCCAGCACCACGCTCGCGAACCGCCGAGCCCACCGAAACGACGCGCGAAACCGCGCGTCAACTGCTACAATATCTAGTCGAACGAAAGCGTTGTCACGTGCGACGAAACCCCTGTTCACGGGCTTGGCCACACGACCGAACAGCCAGGCTGAACACCCTGTTCACGGGCTTCATCGACAGACGACTCGAACATCCCAGCACGCACACGAGAGGAACACACCCCATGAGCGAGATTCTCTACATGTCCAACTTGTACGCCCCGACGCTGAAGGAAGACCCGGCCGATGCCGAGATCGCGTCCCACAAACTGCTGATGCGCGCCGGCATGATCCGCAAGGTCGCCTCCGGCATCTACGCGTTCCTGCCGCTGGGCATGCGCGTGCTCTCGAAGGTCGAGGCCATCGTGCGCGAGGAGATGAACGCCACGGGCGCGCAAGAGATCCTCATGCCCGCCCTCCAACCTGCGGAATTGTGGCTCGAGTCCGGCCGCTGGGACGACTACGGCCCCGAGCTCATGCGCATGAACGACCGCCACGACCACGGCTTTTGCCTTGGCCCCACGCACGAGGAGCTCATCACGGCGCTCGTCCGCAACGAACTGCGCAGCTATCGCCAGCTGCCCTGCACGCTCTACCAGATTCAGACGAAGTACCGCGACGAAATTCGCCCACGCTTCGGCCTGTTGCGCAGCCGCGAATTCATCATGAAGGACGCGTACAGCTTCCACGCCGACGCCGAGTCGCTCCAGGAAACATACGACCAGATGAGCGAGGCATACGGCATCATCTGCGAACGTTGCGGGCTCGATTACCGCCCGGTCGAGGCCGACTCTGGCCAGATCGGCGGCAAGGTCACGACCGAATTCATGGCGCTCGCCGACGCGGGCGAGGCCGAGCTCGTTTACTGTCCGAACTGCGATTATGCGGCGAACACCGAGGTCGCGGAATGCATCACGCGCCCGATCGAGTACGACGCCACCACCATGGAGAAGATCTCCACGCCGGGCGTCACCACCATCGCGGCGCTGGCGGAATTCCTCGGCATCGACGAGGCCGCCACGGTGAAAGCCCTGGTCGGCAAGGACGCGAAGGGCCAGGTCATCGCGCTGTTCATCCCGGGCGATCACGAGCTCAACGAGCTGAAGGTCTCCCGCGTGTTCGAAGGATTCGAGCTGCTCACCGACGAAGAGCTCGAGGCCACGGGTCTGCCGAAGGGCTCGATCGGCCCGGTCGGTTTGCCCGAGGGCATCATGGTCGCGGCCGACCGTAATCTCGAGGACGTGAAGCGCTGGGTGGTCGGCGCGAACGAAGCCGGCTTTCACTACGTTGGCGCAGCTCAGGACGAAGATTTCAAGGTCGACTTGTTCGCCGACTTCTCGACCGCGAAGCCAGGCGACATCTGCCCGAATTGCGGCTCCAAACTCGATGGCGCGCGTGGCATCGAGGTCTCGCAGGTCTTCCAGCTGGGCGACAAGTATTCCAAGGCGCTCGGCGCGGTGTTCTCCGCAGAAGACGGCACTGACCAGCCCTTCCTCATGGGTTGCTACGGCGTGGGCGTCACCCGCACGCTCGCCGCGGTGGTCGAGCAGCACAACGACGAGCACGGCATCATCTGGCCACCGTCTGTTGCCCCAGCTCACGTGTGCATCATTCCGCTCACGGTGGGCGACGACGAGGTCTATCCTACGGCGCAGCGCCTGGCGCAGACCCTGCGCGACAATTTCCCGCATCTTGAGATCGTCATCGACGACCGCGACGAGCGCCCGGGCGTGAAGTTCGCTGACGCCGACCTTATCGGCTGGCCGACGCAGATCGTGGTGGGCAAGCGCGGCCTCAAGAACAACTCTGTCGAGGTGAAACGCCGCGCGACTGGCGAGAAATTCGACGTCAGCCTCGACTCCTTGAAGGATGGCTTGAACTTTCTGAATCGCTACAAGCAGGTCCGCTCCGTCCGCGGCCCCGTCGTCAGCTAGGTAGAACTCTTTTCTGCGCTGTCTTCGTTTCTCGTTTCGCTCTTAAATGTGCGTACGACCGCGCTTTTCAAGCAGTTTTGCAGTGATTTCGTCCAAAATCGCATGAGATTTACGTTCGTACGCACATTTGAGAGCACAGAGATCGCGCATGAAATTCGTCCGCAAGGTTATTTGCTGCATTTTCTCTTCTGAACTGGGATAACGTAATATAGTCTCATATCAAGCTGCAGGTAGCCGAGCTTCGGCAGGCGAAAGAGTGATAGAAATAGCGTGAAAATGCGAGATTTTGTGCTTACAAACGCAATTTTCTTGCAAAAAATCGCAGGTGAACGACAAAAGCACTGCATTCCGCAATCGCGTCAGTAATCTGCTCACAACAACGCACTAATATATAGGTAGAGAAATATATAGGTATGGAACTTTAGATATTGAAATTCTGGTATAGAGATCGAACAATATCGGGAATCGAGCACCGTGAACACCAAGAGCACGAACACGCATGACGCTTCGAAGAAGCCGGAACTGCTCGCGCCAGCGGGCGGCTTCGAGCAGCTACGTTACGCGCTCTATTTCGGCGCGGATGCGGTCTATCTAGCTTGCGACAAGTTCGGCCTACGTCAGCGCGCGCAGAATTTCTCGCTCGAGGACATGCCACAGGCGGTGAGCATCGCGCACGAGGCGGGCGCGAAGGTATACGTGACCCTGAATGCCTACTTGCACGATAGCGATTTCGACGATCTACCTGCGTATTTGCGCGCACTCGAGGCAGCCGGCGTCGATGCGTTCATCGTCAGCGACCTGGGTGTTCTCGCCGCCGTGCGCGAACATGCGCCTTCGGTCGACATCCATGTATCCACGCAGGCATCCGTCTCGAACGCCGCCGCCGCACGCATGTGGCAGCAGCTTGGCGCGAAGCGCATCGTCACGGCACGCGAGATGTCGCTTGCAGAGATAGCCCAGCTCAAACGCGAATTGCCCGATCTTGAACTCGAGGTGTTCGTGCAAGGCGCGATGTGCATGGCTATTTCAGGACGTTGCCTGATCAGCGATTTCCTTACCGGTCGCAGCGCCAACCAGGGTCATTGCGTGCAGCCGTGTCGCTGGAGCTATCGTCTCGAGGAACAGTCGCGCCCGGGTGAATACTTCCCGGTCGAAGAGGACGAGAACGGCACGTACCTCATGAATTCCAAGGATCTGAATATGCTCGCGCACCTGGATGACCTGGTCGCAGCGGGCGTCGACTCGATAAAGATCGAGGGCCGCGTGAAGAAGGCGTTCTACGTGGCCACGGTCGTGAATGCCTATCGCCACGTGCTCGACGGGGAGGACCCCGCGCGCTGGGCGCAAGAGCTCGACCGCATCTCGCATCGCCCATACTCGACCGGATTCTTCTATGGCAACGCCGAGCAGTCATTCGACGACGACATCTACGTGCAGCTCTACGATTGGGTCGCCGAGGTGACCGAGTCGCAACCGCTGAACGATGGAACATGGCGCACGATCGTCCATTGCCGCAATCGTTTCTATGAAGGCGACACGCTCGAATTGCTCAGCCCTCATCGTGATATGATGCCGATCAAGGTCGAGGATCTTCACGAGGTCTTCTTCGTGAATGCACGCGAGGATCCGAGCTATACACCAAGTCCGAGTTCCGCGCATGAGCGTTCGCTCGATGAGGAAGCGAACGCAGTCTCGGTCGAGGTTGCGAACAAAGCGATGGGAACATATGCGTTCACAAGCCCTATCGAACTTCACCGCTACGACATTCTTCGCGCGAAGCGGCGCGATCCGTCTCGCAAGAATTGATCCGCTTCGATCACTATCGATAGGAGAGGGACCTCCTATCGGTCGCTCGTCTGCTCGATCCTGACCATTCGATCCTGATCTTTTGATTCCGAACGCTCGATTATTGACCAACGATCGAACTCCACAAGAGCGATCAGATGAAAACCAATGCTGTGTGAGCCACCTGTCTCACGTTCGAAATCGACCAAATGGGTCGATTTCGTCGTTTCAGCCCTCATTTTCTTCGAATGTGCTCCGATTCGGCCAGATTTCGAGTGGAGTCAACTCGAAATCTCGTTTGAGAAAGGTCGAATTCTTGTCGGAAGAATGTCTGAATAGTGGCTTTCGGTCCCATTTTGAGCCAGGTGTCGACCCAACGGACACCGATCGCGATCTTGGGAGCCTTCGTTGCGCAGCAGATCCCTTGAAGGCTGTCGAGGCGAATCACATGCGTCTAAGATGACGATGAAAGTATTGGCTATCATTTGATAACATACCTGATAAAGTTCACTTTTTTGAATTTTAAGAAGGTGAGGGGACAGGTCGATCACCGCCTGGTTTCGGTCGTTCGCGAGAGGGGTGCTATCACCATCTTCGCCGTGATCGAGTCTCTGCTATCACCCTTCCGACCGTCAAAGCCGAAATTTTTGAAAAATTTTTTCGAGACCTCAAGATTTTCATCCGCTTGACCGATTTTTGAGAATCGATCGCGAAATTTCGATCTGTAACACCTCCCGAGCACAAAAAAGCGAACCGCCTCTCGCAAAAAAGTTTCAAAAGGTGAACTATTTTGCCGATTTTCGCAAAATGGCGAAAAAAATTTCAAATCGCCCATTTTTGGCCATTTTTGGGCCAGAATCGCACCAAAAGAAAAAATGAGGCTAAAAATCGGACATAATCTTTAATATGTCCGTCGGACAATTTGCTAGATATGACCAAAATACCAGTTCAGAAAGGGTGCAAAAATTATGAAATTCTGAAAAATATTTCAAAATGAGATCCGAAAAATGCGCGTTTTTCGGCCATTTCGAGCCAAAACCACAGGTCAGCGCATACGCTCGTATTTCAGCCTTTTCGCGGAGCCGATTTTGGCCTCTCCGACACCCGAAAATAAGGGGGTTTCACGCACCTTGGACCCTCGAAATATGCGATCGGGGCCTTAGAACGGCTCAGAATCGCTCGAACCCTTTCAGCGCACCTTGAAACGCGTCCATCGCCCCTCAAGGCGCACTCATGGGTCTCTCGGACTTTTCAAACGCGTCCGCAACCCCTCCATCGATGCTTCGTGAAGTTTTCGCAAATGCATTCAGGCATCATGTGCCACTGCTGTGTTCTTTGTTACTATGAATCGAAACGATCGCGAAAGGGGACTTCATGGGAAGAAAAGCCGAAGAAGCTCTGGAACTGGCCACTATCGATGATTTGGTGGCATATCTGCGTGAAACGCACTCAGCTTATATGCAAACCGGGGTTGAAACCTATTATCTGACTGACGCTAACGACATCTATTGGCGCGCGCAAGATACGAATGAACTGAACGAAAAGGATCATTTCATCGATTGCTCAGACCTCGTTCCTACGCTCAGTGAGTTCATTGACCTGCCCTTTATCGAGGGCGAATCGATTCGCGATGTGTTCGATACCTCGTCTTTTTATGCATCGATCAAAATTGAAGGTCGGGGCACCCCAGTACCTGTGATATAATGATCGAGCTTCAAGGGGCATTAGCTCAGCTGGGAGAGCGCATGGCTGGCAGCCATGAGGTCAGGGGTTCGATCCCCCTATGCTCCACCATTTAGAACACGACCACCCATCAGGGTGGTCGTTTTTTATGCCCAGAAGCGTCATGAACGATGGAAACTTGGTTTCATCAGGTGCTCCGCGGCGAACACGAACGAGCGCGGTACAGCGAAGAAACGGGCGCGGCATGAACCGCGGTACGTTCGAAACGAGCGCGGAGGCTCCTCGAATCGCCTGAAAACCGCCCAAAACCACCCAAAACAGCGCACGATCGGCCCGAAGATGACCACACTGTGTTCACAGCGTAGGCTCCTCTTGGCAGCGCGTGCGCTGGGTTGATAGCTACTGGGCAATGATCATCAAGATCTCAGGCCGAAAATCATGGAGAAATCGCCTTCGATCGCCACCGAAAAGCACCTGGTCTATACAGGTTTATATACAATTTTGCGATTTTTGTGTATTCATTGCTAAATTTCCTGTTGATTTCTCGTTACCGACCCGTTAAAATGTGCTTGTTTTGGGCCTACTATACCCAAATTCGGGTTTCTAGCAGCTACAAAACCTCTGGATGTGTTCCAGTGTGCTACTTCAAAAAGCCTTCCTCATCTGGGGAAATCGCTAAAAGGCAGTGCGAAATGCTTTAGATCCGACCTCACGCACTGCACTCGCCATTCTTGGTCTTAAGGCTGGCTCCGCAACGAAGCCACCTTCAGATATAACGGTTTCGAGAGTCGAAAGATCCTCGCCACCAGCCCTGAACCTTCAGCCTGATCAGGCAAAACGAAGGAAGCGCGGGTGGGAGATCAGCCGACGAAAAGTCGAAAAAGAGGGAAACAAAATGAAAACCATGGCAAGAAGGAGATTGAGCGGTCTCGCAAGACTATGCCTCTGTTTCACAGTGGCATTCACGCTCGCTATGCCGTTTACCGGCGCAAAAGCACACGCAATGGAGCAGTTACTGAACAGCAGTAACACAGATCTCGTTGCACTCTCTTCTGATGCCAAGGCTTCGAACCTTTCCCTCGAAGAAGCTAAGGCAGCTCTCGATTCCGCGAACTCTACCAAGGCAGAAGCCGCAGCTAAGAAAGACGCAGCTCAGAAAGAGCTCGACTCGGCGACTGCTTCCTATAACCAGGCTGCAACCGCGCACAACACTGCAGTCCAAGCCGCCAACCAGGCACAGTCTGAGGCGAACAAGGCATTCGACGATGCCATCAGTGCGACAAAGGCCGAAGTTTCCGCAGCTGAGGAACGTGTTCAGGAAGCATACCAGGCACATGAGACCGCTAAGGAAAACCAGGCGAAAGCTCAGGTCGCGTTGGATCAAGCGCGAGAGGCTTACGAGACCGCTAAGGCGAACTATGACGATGCCATCACTAATTCCGGTAATAGTGACCTTCAGGCCGCTGCTGCTGAATTAGCACGGGCAGAGCAAGCGCTTCTCGAGGCAGAGAATCAGAGCGAAGCTTACCGCGACGCTTATCTTGCTGCCGATGCAGAGCGTAATAAGGCTGCCGATGCGGTGCGTGCTGCACGCGACAAAGTGACCAGCGCTCAGGAGGCGGCTTCTGCCGCTACTGACAAGGTGACCAATGCCAAGGCTGAATTGGCGGCGGCTCAGGATCGCTTGAACGCTGCTGGCGGCGACGCTACAGCCGATCTCAAGGCCGCAGTGGCTGCTGCCGAGAGCAAGATCGCCAATGCGCAAGCTTCTAAGGCGTCTCTGGACTCCAAGCTGTCTGCTGCCAAGGATGAGTTGTCGGCCGCACAGGCTCAACTCACTGCGGCAGAGAAGGCGCTCAACGACGCCAAGAATAATGGCGGCGGTGCCGATCTGAGCGAATTGCAGAAGGCTGTCGACGATGCACGTGCGAAAGTGAATGCGGCTCAAAGCGACTACGATGGTGCGCAACCGAACCCTGGTTTCACGGGCGACAAGAAGACCGTCGCTCAGGCTGAGGCCGATCTCCAGGCGGCCGAGCAAGCGCTCGCGAACGCGAATCAGGATGTCACCACCACTGGCGATGAACTCCAGAAAGCGAAGGATGCGCTAGCAGCTATCAACCCTGATAGCGGCACGGATCCTGATCCTGGTACCGGTGAGGTGATATCACCTGAGGAGCCTCCAGCCGGCGGTGATAGCAGTGGTGATAGCACCCCGGTCGAAGGCGAGGATCAAGGGTCGATCGAAACGACAGCGACCGATGAAGAGATCCAAGCCGCCGAGCAATTGGTCGCCGAAAAGCAACAGGCTTACGACAACGCAGTGGCAGCACAATCGTCCGCACAGACCGCGCGCGATAATGCTGCTACTGACCTGTCTGCAGCCCAGAGCATCCAGTTCTACGAACAGGCTCTGACCGCAGCTCAGCAGGAATTGGCAGCAGCTGAGGCAGCGCTCAACGCAGCTCAGGGTGGCAGCGGTTCCGATGATCTCAACGATCCGAACCATCCGCTGAACGTCGCGGTTCGCGATGCTCAGGCAGCGGTCACGGAGAAGAACCGTGTTGTCGAGACCACCTCTGCTGAGATCGAGGATCTGGATCGTGAGATCGCTACTTATATTAGTGAGCGTGACGATGCTCAGGCGAAGCTCGACAATTACACCGCTCCCGACAATTCCGATCTCAAGGCTGAGGTCGAGAAGTGGGAGCAGGCAGTTGCCGACGCTGAGGCTGAAGAGGCTGAAGCCAACCAGGCTGTCACCGACGCTCAGAATGAAGTGACCGATCTTGAGACCACCTGGCGCGGTCTCAACGATGCTGCGGTCGCTGCTCAGAGCACGTGGAACAACTACAAGAACAACCAGCTCGCTGCTGCGGTCGCCGCTGAAGAAGCTGCACAGATCCGCTACGAGAATGCGGGCGGTAACGACCACGAGCTCATGAAGCTCAAGGCGATCTACGATCGTGCGACCGACGCTTACAATTCTCAGACCGTGAACTTCCCGACCTTCCAGGCCAAGATCGACGAAGCTCGCCAGGTTTGGAATGACGCGAGCATCGACCTCTCTTACGCCGAGACCAAGCTCGAGCGCGCACTCAAGCTGGAGCTCGAAGACGTCATCGCTAACCCGATCGAAGAATCCGATTACCCCGAGTTCTTCGCACTCAACGAGTTCGCAGTTAATGTGAAGAATCATCGCGACTTGGTCACCCCGGTCGCTGCAGAGCGCGAGAGCGCCAAGGCTCAGATGGATGAGGCTCAGAACGAATTCAACGTTCGCTCCGCTGAATACAACACCGCATCCGCGAACGCTGCAGAGGCTCAGCGCATCTACGATGAACTGCTCAAGCAGCAGAACGGTGGCAACAACACCAGCACTGACGACACCAACAACAATGGTGGTTCTTCTGCAAAGCCGGCCGACAAGGGCAACACCTCCAACGCTGGTTCCAAGAAGAACGATTCCAAGGCTTCCATGAAGACCGCGGACAAGAAGAGCACCGACAAGGTTGAGGACGAGGCGACCGAGGAAGAGACCGAAGAGCCGATGCAGACCGCTCAGGTTCTCACCACTTCGCCGGTTCAGAAGCCCGCGACCTTCTTCGGTATCGATCCGCTCGTTGCTGGCATCGTGGGTGGCGCGATCGTGATCGCTGCTGGCGCTGCGATCGCAGCTGCAGTGGTTCGTCGCCGTCGTCGCAATGCTGCGAAGACGAACTAATCTTCGTCGAAAGATCGAATGAGAGCGACCGTCCTTCGGGGCGGTCGTTTTTTTGTGCGCATGCGAATCGTCGATGTTGCGCGGACGAGCATTATGAGAGCGGAGAGGCTCCGCATCACGCGGACGCTTTTCGCGAAAGCGAATGCCTGAGCCCCTGAGCACCCCGACCGCAAAAGCGACCGTGCCCCTTGCATCGCGCGTCATGGAGGGGTCAAGGTGACGATAGCGCGCGGACGCGTGCCGTGGAAGCGGGAACGCACAAACGGTATCATGGTAATCGCCTACTAATATATAGAGTGGTTGCACGCGTGCATTCGCAGGCGTGTGAAATGGCGACGGGAGGTGCCGCGCGTGAAGACGCGAGCGGAAGAGCGCTGGGAGCGCATGCAAGAACTGCTGGCGCGCGAGGCGGCTGGCCACGATGGCCCGGTGAAGATCTCGTCACAGCGCACGCTTTTCGGCATCAAGAGCCATGTCGAGGAAGTGATCGAACGCGTAGCCGCCGAAGATGAGCAGCGCTGCATGGATGCGATCGACGCGCAAGAGGCGCGCGGAACGTCGCCCGCGTCCAGCGCTCTCAGTGCGAACCGTGCGCAGCTTTCACCGGTTGACACTATTGCGCCCGAGGTACGACCTGCGTCCGCTGCACTGAACGACCCGGATGCGTCGCGCGTCCTATCCGATGACCGCAACGAACCACACGACAGAAAGGACCCCCATGAGTGAAGTTCGCGATGAGAAGATGAAGCAGATCCTGGCCGGCAAGATCGTGCAGGCGCCCACCGCTTGTTACAAGGCGGAGGCCGATGGCACGGTGGGGCAGGAGTTGCTGGATTTCTATGCGCCGCGCGCGGCCAACCCCGCCATCGACATCATCTACGTCGAGCACAGCTATGTCGCGCCGCGTGGCCAGGCGTCGCCGGGGCAGATCTCGCTCGCGACGGCCGACGTGGTAGAGGGCCTTTCGCGTCTGGCGGACCTCATCCATGAAGGTGGCAAGATCGCGTTCATCCAGCTCGCGCATGCGGGCGGCACGGCGAAGCGCAAGTGCACGCGCCTCGTGCCGTGGTCGCCGTCTAGCATGATCATCGGCGAGGCGGCCGTGGGCCTAGGCGACCCCATCCCCACGCAGGCCATGAGCAAGGCGGACATCGCCGAGACCGTGCAGCAGTTCGCTGACGCGGCAGTGCGCGCGGTGCAGGCGGGCTTCGACGGTGTCGAGATCCACGCGGCGCACGCCTACCTGCTCAACGAATTCTTCAGCCCGCTCACGAACCATCGCACCGACGAATATGGTGGCTCGATCGCCAATCGCGTGCGCATTCACTGCGAGGTCGTGCGCGCGGTACGTACGGCGGTTGGCCCTGACGTGCCCATTTCGATGCGCTTCGGCGGTTGCGACTACACGGAAGGCGGCAACACCATCGAGGACGCGGTGGAGGCGGCGCGCATCATCGCGGCCGAGACCGACGTCGACATCCTGAACGTGTCGGGCGGCATGTGCTATTACAAGCGTCCAGGGCATAAGGAGCCAGGCTACTTCGCCGAGATGACCACGGCGGTGAAGCAGGTGGTCGATCTGCCCGTCATCGTGACGGGCGGCGTGCGTACGATGGCGGACGCTGACGCGCTGCTCGCTGCGGGCGCGGGTGATCTGGTGGGCGTGTCGCGCGCGATCTTCAAGAACCCGAACTGGCCCGCGGAGGCCCCAGCCGAGTAGTGCGAACGCTCGGTTCGCTGAGGCGAGCAACGTATGTGGTCTGCACAGCACGAACCGCATGCGTGGCGCGGCGCACAATGAACAAGCAAGAACTTCTATGGCAGCGGCATCTTCGCAGGCTCCCTCTCGCAGCGGCGAATGCTCACATGAATCCTTCTGCAGCGATTCGGCTGATTCTTGCTTAAAAACCGCGTTCATACGTACAAAAATGCCCTGATTTGAGCAATTGAGACTCAAATCAGGGCATTTGTTTTGTTGCGAGAGCGCAAAACCCCAGGTCGCCTTTTTATCGGGCCCTTTGATGTGCGTACGACCGCAAATATCTAGCATTTTTTGGCGTTTTCAATGCAAGATCGCCCGCATTGGAAAAGCTGGCGTAAGAAAAGCCCGCGTAGGGAACACCCGTGCGCGAAAGCTCGCATAGGGATCGCTCGCGTAGGGAAGGATTGCGCGGGAAAGGGCTACACAGGGAACGCTCGCGTAGGAAAACTAGCGTAGAGGAGGCTCGCGCAGGTTATTTAGTGTTCAGCTCAGAAAATCTTTGTTGAGGTCAACGCCGAATTCCTCGCCGATCTGCGCCAACCCCTCATCGCTGATGGTGTTCAGGAAGTCGGCGCTGCCGCCGTTCATCGCCCGCGCACGGCGGTAGATGTCCGCCGACTTCTCGATGCAGTGCATCAGCCCGAACGTCTCGTCGAACGTGGCACCCGAGGCGAACAGCCCGTGCTGCGCCCAGATGACTGCGCTGAACTTCTTCATCTGTTCGCTGGTCGTACGGCCGATCTCCACGCCGCCCGGCACCATCCATGGCACCACGCCCACGCCTTCGGGGAACACGATCGCGCATTCGGTCATGGCCTTCCAGAGCGCGCGCGAGAAGGTGCGCGCCTCGAGCGGCTCGACGAACGTCATGGCGATGACGTTGACGGGATGCGCGTGATAGATGACGCGGCAGGCGCCGTTCGTGGCAGCCATGCGGATCGCGTGATTCATGAGGTGAGTGGGCAGCTCAGAGGTTGGTTTGCGCCCGACAAGCCCCCACACGACGCGGTATGCGTTGCCTTCTGCGTTCAACTCGACGATGCCGATGTTCTCGCTCGGTGCGGCGGCGACGTTCTGCATGAAGGCGCCAGCACCGGTGGTGAGGAAGAGCTCGCCGCCCAATGTCGGCTCTGAAAATCCCAGGTCGATCCACTCACCTGGTGCGTCGTTGAAGCCCGGCCGCACCGCCGCAGCTTCAGCTTCGGTCATGCGGTAGCTGAGGTTGCCGCCATTGCGTTCGTGCCAGCCCTGCTGCCAGCCGTTGTTGCACAGGCGAATGAAGCCCTGCACGAACGGTGCATGCGTGACCAGAGCATTGCTGGTCGCGTCGTTCATGGCGTCGAGTCCTTTGTTGACGGTCTGGCCGACGGCTTGTCCGACTGCTTGCCCGATGTTGTCGAAAACGCTCATGAAAGTTCCTTTCGTAGCGGCTGGTTTGAAATCTCGAGCAGCGAACGACAAGGCCTTTTCATCTGAATCCTGTTTCGCGAGACTCCGATAGAGAGTCGCGATCCGGTCGGAGTTGCGCGCAGGTCGGCTGTGCAACTGAGAGCTCGGTGTATCTGTGCGTTCGTGAATTCAGTATGCGTTCTTCTGCTGGAATAAGCGTACCACGGTGAGCGTCCGCGCGCGCTAATACGCTGCGAAAACACTGCGAAACCGCTTCATGTCAGATTGCTTTCAATTCTCGCGGCACGAACAACGCGCGCCCGCGGTGTGATAAAAATAGGCCAGACCGAGCAAGATGAACCAAGCTCAAGCAAAATGAACCGAGCTCAAGCAAGATGAACCAAGCTCGATCGCATGCGACAAGCCCCGCGCGATGAAGCTCACACGACGAACTACGTACGATGAACCACACGCGATGAACCGCATGAGATGAAGTCGCACGATGAACCACACGCGACGAACTACATGTGATGAAGCTCGCACGACGAATTACGCGCGACGAACCACGCGCAGCCGGCTGTCCGGCTGCCGCTCACAAAGGACTCCCCATGATGCAAGAACAGAACGACTCGAAAGATGCGCTCGACACTGGCGCACTCGACCCGGAAGCACCCACGACCTCGTCTGACATGGACGCGCTCGACACTGACGCACTCGGCCCGAACGATGCGAATGCGCCAGCCACTCAAGCCGCGACCCCGAAGCGTGCATCGCGTGCGAAGAAGATCGTGCTGTGGGTGATCGGGATCATCGTCGGCCTCATCGTCGTGGTGCTGGTCGGGTTCAACATATATATGCGCGCGACATACAGCGCGTTCTACGCCGACACGACCGAGGAATTCGAGATCCCCGGCATTCATGCTGGCTTCATCTGTCAGGATCTCGACTATTATGACGAAGCTGATTGCTGGTTCTTCAGCGGTTACGCATCCGGTGACGGATCGAGCCCGCTCTACCGTCGCAACGCCGATGGATCCTCGGTCAAATTCTTCGCACAGCTACCCGACGGATCGCCCTACACAGGTCATGGCTCCGGCATCACCACCTCGAGCGAATATGCCTTCCTGACCTGCGATAGCGGCTATCTTGTCTTCCACGCCGCCGACCTTGCGAATGTGGAGTCGGGCGATGTGGTGACCGCGATCGATCAGGTCGACCTTGAACTCACGCCGGCTTTCATGAACATCGAGAACGGTACGCTGTACGTGGGCACGTTCCATCTGCTTCCGAATTATCCCGCGCCCGAGCATCACCATCTCATCACTCCTGATGAGAGTGAGAATGCAGGGATGATGTTCGCTTATCCTGCCGATAGCGCGGGCCGCTACGGTTTCGCGAGCCAAGCGAGCGCGGCCTATTCGTTGCCCGACAAGGTGCAGGGCATGAGCGTGCTGCCTAATGGCGATATCGTGCTGTCGACCTCGTACGGTTTCAGCACGTCGCACCTGCTCACTTATCGAATCACGACTGTGGCAACGACGGTGGGCATGCCTGAGGACGAAGCAGTGACGGCTATCGGAGCCGAAGCGTCGAGCTTGACCGAAAGCACGGCCACGACAGCGCCCGTGTCTGGCGATGAAGCGACAGCAGCTGTTGATGCTGAAGCAACGGATTCGGCTCAGCGCACGCTCTCGTTCGACGCGTTTGCCAACAGCACTGCCATTTCGCCCTACACGTTCTTCGTCGACGGCAGGTCGGTGCCGCTCTATTTCTTGGACTCGACCAACCTCGTTTCTGACATCGAAGCGCCGCCCATGACCGAAGGCATCGAATTCCACGATGGTCGCGTTTGGGTCTCGGAAGAATCGGCGAGCAACAAGTATATCTTCGGCAAGCTCTACGGCGCGGGCGATGTGTTCTCGATCCCGTCCAGCCTGTTCGCAGCGGAGCAGTGATCGGGGCGCTTCGCAGCGAGGACGCGATTTTTTGCAAGAGATTTGCGTTTGTACGCACGCGAATGCAGGATCAGAAAACTCGACCTGGGGTTTTACTGCTTGACGATCATCGCTGCACCTGGTTTTGGAGGCTTTTGCCTCGAAATCAGCCTGTTTTGTGCGTACGACCGAAAATCTGCTGCAATTTTTCGCGATTTCGCTGCAAAACGCCACCTTCACGATGTTGCGACAGGCAGGATTGCCGCTGAAAACCATGGCGGCATGAGTGAATCAAAATCTTGGTAACAGCTCGGAAAAAGGTTCGTCACGGTCGAGCGCACATGGCCTCGCATGAAGAGCCTGTTGATAGCATAGAAATCGAACATGAACGGCTGGCTGGGCTGGCATCGACCGTGGCAACTATCGACCTTGGCAGCTATAAACTTTGGCAACTACAGACCTTGGCAGCTATAGACTTTGCGGGTCTTGGCTTAGCAGGGTATAAGATGCCGGCGTTGCGAGCATTCCAACCTGGAAGCGAAGAGGGGGAGTAGCCATGTCTTGGATTTCAAGTGCAAAAACTGGAACGAAACCCATGACCGCGACTGATCAGAGAACGATCGCGCGCGGGACTGCCTTGGCTGTCGCAGCCAAGCCCGAAGCGAGCGCAAGGTTTGAAGCCGCACCCATGAATGAAACCATCTACGAACGTTTCCGCGCGCGAGTCGAGGAAGACCCGCAAGCTGTTGCTGTCATCGATGCGAACGAGCAGGTCATGCGCGCCGAACTCGACCGTCGAGCCGGTGAAGTGGCGGCGAGCCTGCCAGCGTCTGCTCGTCGTATCGGCATCGCGATGCAGCACGGCATCGCACAGATCGCGGCGATCTTGGGCGTGCTCAGGAGCGGCGCGGCCTACGTGCCGGTCGAGCTCGATTTCCCGCTCGAGCGCATTCGCTACATGATGGAGAACGCGCAGGTAGATTACGTTATCACCGACCGCGGCATCCTGTCGATCGAAGCGGCGCTCACCGAGCTCGACCCAGCGCACGACCCGGCACGCGACCTCGCGCTCCAGACGAACCTCGACCCGGTGCACGACCGGCCCCTCGATTCGATGCGCGCCCAGGTGGTCGACACTATCCCCGATCCAGCGTGCGACCCTGCGCTCGAGGCGACCCACGAAGCCGGCCTCGCTTACATCCTCTATACCTCCGGCACGACCGGCAAGCCCAAGGGCGTGATGGTCACGAACGCCAACGTCTGCAACTACATCGACGCGTTCGCTGCGGAATTCCATCCGACCAGCGCCGATACCATGCTGCAATACTCGGTCTGCTCATTCGACATCTTCGTCGAAGAGGTCTTCAGCGCTCTGCTCTCGGGCATGACGCTGGCCATCCCGTCGCCGCGCGACAAAGCGAACACCGCGGCGCTCATGGATTTCGTCGACCGCACACATGTTAGCCTCATCAGCGGTTTCCCCTACCTATTCCAGGAAATGAACGAGCTTGACGCGATCCCGTTCAGCCTGCGCCTGCTCATCAGCGGCGGAGACGTGCTGCGAGCTCGCTACGTCGATCGCCTGATCGACCTGGTGGACGTGTACAACACGTACGGGCCGTCCGAGACCACGGTCTGCGCGAGCTATTGCTGCTGCAACACTACGCCCGCGCTGGCTGATGGCACCTATCCTGTCGGTCGCCCCGTGCGCGGCGTGCAGGCGCGCATCATGAACGACGCGCTCGAGGAAATGCCTGTCGGGGAAGTGGGTGAGATCGTCATCGCAGGTCGCGGCGTGGGACTCGGATACGTGGGCGACCCGCCCGAGCAGGCGAATTTCGTCACGCTGCCCGACGGCACGCGCGCGTATCGCTCGGGTGATGTGGGCTACCTGCTGCCCGACGGGCGGATCGCGTTCATGCATCGCAAGGACACGCAGGTCATGATCGACGGCCGCCGCGTCGAGCCGACCGAGGTGGAGAGCGTGCTCTGCACCTGCCCCGAGGTCGAGACGGGCGTGGTCCGCTCCGAGGTTGACGCGGATCAGATGCCCTACCTGGTGGGGTATTATGTTCCTGTGAACGACGGCGAGGTGAATCTGGCGAACGCCGCACCGCCGACCGATGATGCGAAGATGGAGGCGCTCTTGCGCGAAGAAATGTCCCGCTACCTGGCCTCTTACATGCTCCCCGAGTATTTCGTGAAGATGGATCACCTACCGCTCACGCCGAACGGCAAGGTCGACACGCGCGCGCTGCCGCACGTGGAGCGGGCGTGATCGCAGTGGAGGGGCTCACGATCCGTCGCGCCACGCTCGCCGATCTCGACCAGCTGCTCGCGTGGCGCATGGAGGTGCTGCACGCGGTGTTCGTTGATGCGGACGCGCGCGGTGATGTCGACTGGGACGCGCTGCGGGAAGCGAATCGCGCGTATTACCTACACACCCTCGGCGGGGGAGACGAACCCGCTCGCCCGAGCGAACCCTCTCAGCCTGCTAGACACGACGCTCGTGCCCTCGGCGGGGGAGACGAACCCGATCAGGTCGCCAGCTGCGATGCCTGCCCCGGACATATCGCGTGCTTCGCTGAACTCGATGGCGAGCCGGTCGCGTGCGGTTCGATCTGCCTGCAGGAAGAGCTGCCGTCGCCCGACAACCCGAGCGGCCGATGTGCCTACCTCATGAATATGTACACGCGGCCCGCGCATCGCGGCAAGGGTATCGCGGCTGCGATAGTCGATCACGTGGTCGACCAGGCGAAACGCGCCGGCGCGGGGAAGATCTACCTCGAGACCACGCCCGCAGGTCGCGGCGTCTACGAGCGCGCCGGTTTCGTCGACCTGCCCGACATGATGAAGCTGGAGAACTGACGATGCTCGAGAACGATTACCACCGCTACCACACCGCTGCCAGCGATGCGGCCGATGCAACTGCGCCGTGCGTCTACTTCGTGAACATGCACGCGCATCCGATGGATCTTTCGGGCCTCACCGAGCACCTGCACCTCAACATATTCAGCTTCTACGTCTCCGATTGGGACGCGGATCTCTCGCCCTGGCCGGCGCCCGGGCTCTACAAGGGCGATCCCGATTTCGCGGGTGATGCGCTCACCACGCTCCACGCGCTGACCAACCGTCTCATCCCCGCCATCGAGCAAGCCGAGGGCCTCGCGCCGCGCACGCGCGCCATCGCGGGCTACTCGATGGGTGGTCTCTTCTCCACGTTCGCCTTCCTGAACAGCGATCTCTTCCAGGCGATGGCCTCGATGTCGGGCTCGCTCTGGTATGAAGGCTGGCCTGCGTATTTCGAACGAAAGTGCATCGAAGGCGCCGCCGCGCACGCCTTCGACGGCCGCTTCGCATACTTCTCGATCGGTTCGAAGGAGCGCAAGTCGCCGCCGCGCATCCTCGCCACCGTCCAAGAGCGCAACGAACACGCCGCCGAACGCCTCGAAGCCGCAGGCGCGCGAACGGAGTTCGTGCTCGGCCCGGGCAACCACCACCAGCACGTACTCGAACGATGCCACCGCGGGCTCTGCGCGCTCCAAGATTTCCTCGTGCCCACACCGGCGCAGTGAGCGCGCTCGTGTGCGATTCGGTTCGCACGGGCTGAAGGCTTACGCTTCTTTTGGTCGATCTGCATTTGTCGCCCGCGCCACCCGCGCGACTCGTGGAAATCTTGCGGGATTGCCCGCGCGCCCCGTCGCCCCCGTGCAGCCACCAGCCCAAATAAGGTATAATATGCCGCACTATCGCCACCGTCTAGATAGGGCTTCCGATGGAAAACACCAAGCCGAACAACCAAGCGCGCAATCGCGTCTTCGCCATCTTGGGGGCGATCGCGATCGTCATCGTCGCGCTCGTCATCTTCGTGAACGTCAATGCGCAGCGCATCGTCGAACAGAACACGCAGTACCTCGAAACCTCGAGCGGCCAGACCGCACGCCGCGTCAACGACGTGTTCTCCAGCTCGCTGCAAAGCGTCCAGACCGCCGCGGCCGTCTACGAGAACACGCTCGCCGGATCCGCGGTCGACCCTGAAACAGCCGTGAATGTGCTCGATCTTTCCCAGTTCGACCATACGTTCTTCATCGATCGCGACGGCCTCGCCTACAATAGCGACGGTCGCACCGCCAGCGCGCTCGATCGCGAATACTACGAGAAGGGCATCCTTGGTGAAAGCGGCATGTGCTTCATCGACAACGCCATCTTCGACGGTCAGAACGTCGTCGCATTCTACGCGCCCGTCTTCTCGAACGGGGAAGTGGTGGGCGTCATGACCTCGGTCTTCCGCGAAAGTTCGCTCACCGAGCTCATGACCACCGAATTCTACGACCAGCAAACGCCGACGTATCTCTGCAAGACCGACGGTACCATCATCGCGCAGGCGGGTTCGGTCAAGCCCGAAGCGCGCAACATCGATGAAGTGCTCGTCGAACGCGGCCTCGATGAAACGCGCCTCGCCGAGATCAACGCCGATATCGCGAACGGCACCACCACCAGCTTCACCTACAACACCGACGAAGGAACGGGCAACACGTTCATCACGCAGCTTCCCGATTACGACTGGATGCTCGTGCGCTCCTTCCCGGCCTCCATCACGAACGAGATGGTCACCAGCGCTAACGTTTCCGGCTTCATCCTGGTCGGTGGCGTCATCATCGCAGCTGCCATCATCATCCTGGTCATCACCATGCAATCGCGTCGCGAGAACAAAGAGCTCCTGCTCGAACGCCAGGAAGCCACGCGCATCATCGACGCCTCTACCAACCTGTTCTCGAGCCTGCTCTCGGTCGACCTGGTGCATGGCACTTACGAATTCCTGAAGAACGACAACGCGCGCACCGATCTACCCACCACGGGCAAGACCAGCGAGCTGCGCGCATATTTCGAACGCGTCATCGGCGCGTCCAGCGCATCGAACGACGACATCGTCTTCCTCAGCGTTGACGAGGTGAAGAAGGCGCTGCTGCCGGGCACGCCGTTCGTTCAGGAAGAATGGCATACCAGCGACGGAGAAGAGCCGCACTGGTACCAGGCCTCCATCCTGTGCCTTTCGCGTGACTCTGCTGAAACGCCCACCAGCGTGCTGCTGGCCATTCAGGATGTCACCGACGCGAAGGCCAAAGAACTGGCCAGCCGCATCGCGCTCGAAGATGCGTTCAAGGCTGCGGAGCACGCTTCTCAGGCCAAGAGCGACTTCCTGAACTCCATGAGCCACGACATCCGCACGCCCATGAACTCGATCATGGGTCTCACGGCCATCGCGGGCATGCATGTCAACGACCCCGAGCGCGTGCGCGAATGCCTCGGCAACATCACGTCGGCCAGCAAGCACCTGCTCGGCCTCATCAACGAAGTGCTCGACATGGCCAAGATCGAATCCGGCTCCATCGGCCTTTCCGACGAACCGTTCGACCTGCCCGAATCCGTTGAGAACCTCATCACCATGATGAACCCGCAGATCGCAGCGAAGCACCAGGAACTGAAGGTCGACCTGGTCGACATCAAGCACGAGCACGTCATCGGCGACCCGACGCGCCTGCAGCAGGTGTTCGTCAACATCATGGGCAACTCCATCAAGTTCACGCCCGAAGGCGGCCAGATCGGCCTGCGCATCACCGAGCTGCCCAGTCACATCCCGGGCAGCGGTTGCTACGAATTCGTGTTCACCGACACAGGTTGCGGCATGAGCAAGGAATTCATGAAGACCGTCTTCGATCCGTTCACGCGCGCTAACGACTCGCGCACCACCAAGATCGAAGGCACTGGCCTTGGCATGGCCATCGTGAAGAGCGTGGTCACGCTGATGAGCGGCACGATCGACGTCGACTCCGTGGAAGGCGAGGGCACCACGTTCACCGTCGTGGTTCACCTGAAGTTGCGCGACGGCGCCGAAGAGGATCTTTCCGATCTGAAGGACATCCGCGTGCTAGTGGTCGACGACGACCAGATCGCCTGCGAAGGCGCGTGCCTCTTGCTCGACGAGATCGGCATGCGCAGTGCGTTCGCGCTCTCGGGCATGGAGGGCATCGACCGTGTTCAGAAGGCGCTCGACACCGACGATGCGTTCCATGCGGTCATCCTCGACTGGCGCATGCCGGAGATGAGCGGCCTCGAAGCGGCCAAGCGCATTCGCGAGATCACGGCCGACAACGTGCCCATCATCATCCTGTCCGCTTACGACTGGTCCATGATCGAACAGGAAGCGCGCCAGGTGGGCGTGGATGCGTTCATCTCGAAGCCGCTGTTCCGTTCGCGCCTCGTGCAGGTCATGAAAGAGCTGCTCACGGGCGAGACGAAGACCATCCTCGACGAGAAGGCGATGCTCGAGGATCTTACGTACACGGACAAGCGCGTCCTGTTGACCGAAGACAACGTCATGGCGTCCGAGATCGCCAAGGAGCTCATCGGCATGACGGGCGCTGCGGTCGAGCACGCGGAAAACGGCAAGCTCGCGGTGGATATGCTGCTCGCGCACGAGCCGGGCTACTACGATATCGTGCTCATGGATATCCAGATGCCGGTCATGAATGGCTACGAGGCTGCCGAGACGATCCGCAGTCACGCGGATGAACGCCCCGACCTGGGCGAGATCCCGATCGTGGCGCTTACGGCTGATGCGTTCGCGGAGGACATTCGCCATGCGCGCAGCGTGGGCATGAACGATCACATGTCCAAGCCGCTCGAGATCGAGAACCTGGTCCGCATGCTGCAGAAGTGGATGCCCTAGCAGGCGCGACCTTGCGCGCGTACGCGCATCCGCGTTGCGCTTGGCTTCCACTGTCGCGCAGCCATTTTGCTCCAATAGTTTCCATCGCGCGCAGGCATATTGCCTGCGCGTTGCTTTTTCTGCAAGCGATAGCTCATGTTTTGCATTGATCTTGGCCAAAATTGCAAGAGATTTGCGTTCGTATGCACGCTTTAACGGTGAAACCGCTCTTATTGTGCGTACGAACGCAGTTTTGTAGCAAAATAGCTAGAAATGAGCGCACTTTGGACCGGTTTTGTCCAAAAGTGTGCGTACGAACGCAAATCTCATGCGAAAAATGACCTTCTCTGTGCACAAATTCATTGCGCGAGGCGTTCGTTGATCGCTTCAGCCAGATCATCCATGCGGCTGGTGAGGTAGGGGCCTGGGCACATCGTGTTGCTGTCGAACATGCCATGGAACGTGAGGTTGCCCGTAGCGTCGCCCGTGTAATCGATCTCCTCGATGCCGTTGCGCTCGCAAATATCCACGCACAGATCGACCAGCTTATCGAACGCTTCATCGCTCACGTGCCAATCGTCGCCGACCTCGTCGTTCGCGACTTCGATCGTTATCGCCGCATTGTCGTTCTCGCGATTCTTGCTTGCCCATGAACGGTTAGCTTCCTCAACATAGAGCGCAACATTGCCGCTCGAATCGATGCCGTAATTCGCGGACGCCTGCACGTCGCGCCTCAGGAAGCGATCGCCTACGGTCTCGAGCGAGGCATTCGCTGCCATGTGGTGGATCGTGATCTTCGAGATCGGCTGATCACGCGGGAAATCTGCGCTCGGCGTCAGGCATACATAGTCGATGAGCGGGCTGTTCTGTTCGATGACCTGCTGTTTTTCTGCGCCCTCCAGGGGGTAGCCCACGTAATCCGGCATCTTCTCCTTGCCGAACATCCAGGACGCGAACACCGCGACCGCGATGGCGAGCGCGCCCACCAGGAGCACGGCGACCAGCACGCGATCGCGCGTCTTCTTCGGGTGCGTTACGTTGTTGGTCGGAGCGTCAGCCATGAGGCCTCCTTCATCAGTGCGCGCGCCTGCGCGTCATCGTCGTTCGTCGCGCGATAGGTTGCGCGTTGCGATAGAATGTTCGCTGCCGTTGGCCCCTTCGCACGCCATCCGCGTCGGGGCTACTACGCGCGTCCGCGCTCCATCGTCGTCCGTCGCTCACGCGATAGGCTGCGCGCAGCTCGCCGCCCTAGCGCCCGCGCAATCGCAGCGTCCGCGCGCCTAGAACATTCCGAGGTACATCCACAGGATCGCGAAATGCAGGATCGCCAGCGCCGCGAACAGCACCTTCGCCGCCACGCGCGGCAGCACCTTCGCCGGCGTCTCCGATCCGCCCGCGGTCAGGATGAACGTGCCTACCACGCCCACGTAGAAGAAGCCGGTGTCGGTGAGCATGTGCGCCAGCATCGCCGCGTCCTCGCCGTGTTGCGCCTGCTTATAGCGCTTCACGAACACGCGCACCGTGATGACGATGAGCGCGATCATGGCGATGAGGCCGAATTCGACACCCACGTGCAAGTAGGCGTTATGAATATGGTTCGTGTTGAAGTACATGTCCGAATCGATGAGGTTGTATCCGCGCCATTGCATCGGCCCGAGGCCCGTGATGGGATCGACCAGCAGATACCCGATGCCGTTCTGCATCATGGCAAGGCGCTCGCCGAACGTGGCCAGCGCGCTCGGGCGCATGAAGATGATGAGCGGGATACACAACAGCGCGATCACCGACAGCACGATCGCCATCTTCGTATTGTTCTCGAGGAACGTCGTGAAGCGCTTCCACACGAACACCAGCACCACGAGATACACCAGGATGACGGTGCACAGGATCGGGGCCTCGGCGCGTTCGGCCGACATGTACATGAGGATGCCCATGGCCACGGAGAGCAGCATCTTCGGCAGCAGTTTCGCGACGTAGAGCGCGCCTTCCTTCGCGGAATGTTCAGCACGCCCACGCGAGAACCCGAGCACCACAAGACCGATGAGCAATGCAGCGATGCTGCCCATGGAGAGCGTGACGCCCAGTGCCAGCAGGATGACGGGTTCGAGTCGCTCGACGAAGCGGAAGAGGCGCGAATCCATGTCCGCCATGCGGCAGCTTTGCAGCGCGAACCAGCTCAGGACCAGGAAGATGCCCAGGCTGTTCGGGCTGCCGATCACGAACTCGAGACGCGTCGGGCTGGTCATGAACGCCAGCGACACGAACGCCACGACGCCGATGGCCGCCGCGATGGCCGCCCACAGCACCGCGAGCAGACGCAGCAGGTTCGCCTCACCGATGCGCAAGCAACATGAAGCGGCGTACAGCGTGAGGAATATCAGATGCAACGTGCCATATCCGTACAGGATCGAGCCGTATGTGGCATAGGCGGACACCATGTTCATGCCCACGTACACGACCAGCGGTAGGAAGACCCACCAGTCGATGCGCACGTCACGGCGGAACAGGCACGCGATGCAGATCGCGATGCCGATGAGCGAGATGAACATGCGCGTGCCGATGCCGATGAGCGTGAGCACCACGAGCGCGGCGAACAGCACGACCACCAGCGCGGAGAGCGGGCGTTCGCCTCTCTTGCCCGGTACACCTGCACGCTTGTTCGCGGCGGGTTTGCCGGTGCGATGCTCTTTCAGGGATTCAGCGACGATCTCAGCCATGAACACGGATCCAATCAGTCATTCGGAGGGACGATCTGCCCCTCGAGCGGGTCGTTCGGTCAGACAATTATAGCCTGAATCGCACGCATTTTTCGAGCGAAACACCAGGAATAGATGCGGTTCCGTGTGTGTTTTGCGTGGGCGTGCGGCGTGCGATGCTCCTGGCGGGGAGGGCAGCTGTGGCCCGCTGCCGTATGCGAACAGCGATCGACGAAACGCTTTCAAATAATGGCTGCTGAAGGATTGAATATGCTCCGGGAAAATGGTAAGATATACGCGGTCGCTATGACTTTGCTATGACTTTGTACGGAAGACAGCAACGTCGTTCCTGCAAGATCATACCGCGAAAGCGACCAGCCGTATGAGAAGAGAACGGTAAGGATGTTCCGATGAACAAGCACCACGCTCTTGCAAACCAAGGCATCACGAAAACGAAGGTCTTCACGTGCTTCATCGCGGTAGTGTTGGCGTTCGGTCTCACCGCCATGCCTGCGCTCGCTGCGCCTGAATCGGATGACGCTGAATCGACCATCACCATCGTTGCGGTCGACAACACGTCCGAGAAGGCGGAGGAAAAGGCAGAGACGACCAAGGCCGAAACTCCTAAGAAGGATGCTGCGGCAACGGAGTCCACTGCGAAGGAACCCGAGAAGAGCGAATCCTCCTCCACTGCCACCGATGCGAAGAAGGAAGAGAGCGCTTCTTCATCGGCCACTGAAGAGAGCGAAGCACCTGCTAAGAAGGAGCTGAATGCGGCGGAGAAGGCTGCAGCGGTGTTCCAGGGCGAAGCCAAGCTCGCAGTGGCGAACTCCACGGGCATTTCCGCGCAGTCGAGCTACGGCTCCTACGGCACCTACGATACGTATGACGATCCTGCGGGCGATATTCTCGACCAGATCACGGGCATGAGCAGCTCGTACACCTACGACATCAAGCTCGATAAGTTCATGACCGGCCCGCTCTACACCACTAAGGACGAGAACGGCAATGCTAAGGAAGCCAGCTACACGGTCATGTTCGAGATCGAGGGCATGGAAAGCGATGCAGCTGGTTCCGCGGTCGTCTACGCGAAGCGCTCGATCGGCATCAAGGTCGCTCACGATGGTTCGGGCACGCTCGAACTCACGAACCTGCCACGAGGCTACTACACCATCAAGGAGATCGTGGGCTATCCCGGTTGCGCTTATGTGTGCACCACGCAGAATCCGGTCAGCTTCTGGATCGGTTACGAGGATGAGCAAAAGCCGAATGGCAACACCCTGACCTACGGTCCTAAGTTCGACGAGAACGGCGATAAGAGTGGCATCGTCGCTACGGCAACGTTCAAGAATAAGGCTGAAGACACGCAGAAGATCTTCAGCGAAGGCTACGTGAACCACTATGCGAAATCTGGTGAAGGTATCGCATACGAACAGGAAAAGTAAGTTCTCTCCGGTAGGTACGAGCTCAAGTTCTAAGCGAGGAAGAACATGACGAAACTCAGTAAAAGGATCACTACGATCGCACTTATCGATCGTAGTCGCGCTGGCGATCTGCGCCGTTCCGGCCTACGCCTATTTCACCGATGTGCTGCGCGCTTCGGGCCAGCATGCGGTCGAACTCGGCTTCAGTTCGGAATTCCACGAGAACAAGGGTGAAGACCCTAAGGATAAGGTCGCCTGGATCGAGAATACGGGCAATACCGACATCATGTTCCGCGTGCTCATCTTCTACAAGGCGCCAAACGAGAACATCAAGGTCAATCCGTATGTGTCGAATACCACCAACTGGGATCGCACGGCTTATAACGCCGATCTCGGGTATGAGATGTGGACCTATAAATCGGTCGTCTATCCCATCGAGGGCAAGGATACCAGCGATGAACTCAAGGTGAACGTCGAAGTATCGGGGCCGCTCTCTGAGCTGGATGCCGATTTCGACGTGACGCTCGTCGCACAAACGAGCCCCGTCGCCTATGACGAGGACGGCAACCAGTACGCCTACGCGTGGACCAACGTGAAGTAGTAAGGAGCAGATCGAAGATGAAAGCAGAAAAGGGTAAAGCTCGGATCTCGGCGCCCATCATCGTCTTGCTCGCGACGGCTGTCGTTCTTGCATTCACGATGATCAGCACTGCGCAGGCCGCGCTCGACAAGAAGACCAACGTCTACGAAGCGAACCTCACGCTCTCGAGCCTGGATGTTTCGCTCACGGAAAATGGGCAGGACCGCGCGGATGGCAGTACGCTACTCGAGAATCTGACGGGTGGCGAGCGTTTCGCGTTCGGTAAGAAATACGATGAGGATCTTGCCGCTGTGAACGAAGGTTCGCAGCCTGAATATGTGCGCATCACCATCAATAAGTATTGGCTCGAGCCTAACGGCAGCATTTGGACGAAGGATACCTCGCTGGATCCTGCCTACATCGAGCCTGGTTGGGTGACCGATGGTTGGGTGTTAGCCGATGGCTCCGAGCCGACCAAAGCCAATACGTCGGGCGAGCAGGTCGTGCTCTACAGCGTGAACCCGATCGATCCTGGCGCGTCTTTGTCGTTCATGAAGACATTGCGCATCAGCCCTGATGTGCTCGGTGAAGCCGAACCTGAATACATCGAGACCGCGACCGATAATGGCGTGTACTACGTGACCACGAAGTATAAGTACGAAGATCGCGAATTCGGCATCGATGTCGAGGTCGCTTCCGTACAGACGCACAATGCAGCCGACGCTATCAAGAGCGCTTGGGGCATCGACGCCGCCAAGGCTGGCATCAACGTTGAAGAGGTGGCCTAATGACTAAGACGCAGAACATCACCCGCGCCCTTGGTGCGTTCATCGCGGCCTGCGCGCTCGCCTGCGCATGTGGCCTTGGGTTCGCAGGGACCGCTCACGCGCAGACCGAGAGCATGAACTGGACGGTCACGTACAGCTCCGACAAGCAGATGTCCTCGAACTACGATCAGGCTGCGGTCGATGAAAAGCTCTCCAACTTGCAACCGGGCGATAGCTTCACCATGACGTTCTCGCTGCGCAATCAGTACAGCGATGCGACCGACTGGTACATGGCCAGCGAAGCGGTGAAGACGCTCGAGGAAGCCTCGAATGCATCAGACGGCGCATATACCTACAAGCTCCTGTTCGACGATAGCGTGGTCTATAGCTCAGACACTGTCGGCGGCGATGGCGCTAACGGCTTCGAAGAGATCGGTAGCGCTACGGGTCAGTGGTTCTTCCTCGGCAAGATCGGCAGTGCTGAAGTCGGCACGGTGAAGCTTGAGATGGAGCTCGACGGCGAGACCCAGGGCAATTCTTACATGAATACGCTCGGTACGCTGAACGTCGTATTCGCTGTTGAAGATAGCGCGACGGGCGAGATGACCGGTGGCACACTCACCAAGACGAACGACCCGATCATGCTGGCCGCCTATGTTATCGGCATTCTGGCAGCAGCGGGCTGCCTCGCTTATTGCCTCGTAACCTTGCGCAAGATCCGTAAAGGACGTGATGCCTCATGATGCGCACCATGGTAGAGGGCGCTCAGTCCTCCCTCAATAAGATCCTCGCATTCGCCTGTGCGGCAGTGTTGGCAACGCTGGTCGGCTTTGCTGCGTCATCGATCGTCGCTGAAGACGCCTATGCGGACGAGTATGAATACACGGTCACGCTCTATGCGGGCAACGGCCAGATCGACGGCAAAGATTCTGTGGTCGTCGGTACGTATGGCTATGGCGATTCCGCCACGGTCGATTGGACGAAGTACGACATCGCACTTCCTGACGATCGCTATTACGTGAAGGGCGTGCGCCTGGCGGGTCATGACGATTCTTCTGTTGCGCCTCCGAACTTCATCGTGAAAGAGAACACGCAGTATGTGGTCGCATACGGCTTGAAGAAGGACCAGACCAACTACACCGTGAAGTATGTTGATGCCGATGGTAACGAACTTCTGGAGACGCAGACGTTCCAGGGCAATGTGGGCGACAAACCAGTCGTCGCGTATCAGTACATCGAAGGTTATGAGCCTCAGAACGCGCTGAACATGACCGGCACGCTGTCGAAGAATGAAGCCGCGAACGTCTTCACGTTCGTGTATGCGCCGGCTGCTGCGGGTAGCGAAGGCGATGGCTCTGCTGCGGACGATGCGGCGGCAGATGATGAGCAAGCTGCGGACGAGGAAGGTGCGGCCGCTGAAGGCGAAGGCGTCGAAGAAGGCCTCGAAGCTGGCCCTGCTGAGCTCGTCGACATCGACGATGAGGCTAACCCGCTCGCTAACATCGGCCAGGAAGACTCGAATGGCTTCAGTGTCGCGAGCATCCTTCCTTGGGTGTTCGGCGTGCTGGTCGCCGCAGCTATCATCGCGCTCATCGCGCTCGTGGTCGTGAGGAATCGCTCGGCGAAGCAAGACGCGTAGGCTGCTCGTGTCTGAATGAAGGGATGATCCCCGCTTTGCTTGGTAGGCGGGTCCGGAGAAGAAAGAGGCTGGATCGAAGGATCCGGCCTCTTTCGCTTTGTGGTAGTTGAAACGATTCGCGCGGCATCCCGAATGCGCTTTACGGAGAGTTCATAGCTTCGCGCGCTTCTCTATCGCGATTCTTGACAGCCGTTCAAGCGCTTCTGCAGAGTTTCAAGCAGTTTTGCAGGGTTTCGGGTGATTTTTGCTACGAATTTGCGCTCGCACGCACAAATAAGAGCATTTCGAGGCTATTTTGGAAGAAGAATAGGGCTTGCTGTGCATTGAAAGCTTAAAACCCCAGTTCAGAATTCATCGTGAAGAGTTAGGTGTGCATACGAACGCAAATTCGCTGCAAAAAATCGAGTTTTCACTGCAGAGCCGTATCTTGCTCGCTGCCTAGCTTCGCACCTCACTTTGATAGGCGACAATGTGAGATGCGGTACCATGGGATGATGCGGAGAAAGAACATGCAAGAGAGGGGGAGCGGTGCGAAGCAATGAGGTCGCCAAGGCGGCGGATGTGAGCGTGCGTACGTTGCGCCACTATCATGACCTGGGGCTGCTCCCAGAGCCGCCACGCTCTGCGAACGGGTATCGCGACTACAGCGCGCTCGATGTGGCGCGCGTGCTGCGCATCAAGCGCCTCTCGTCCTTGGGGTTCTCGCTCGCCGACATCGCGCAGATGGATGCGGGCGGTGTGGCCGTCGAATCCAACGAGGATGCGATGCTCGCGGCGCTCGATGCTGAACTCGAACGCAAGATAGAAGCGCTGCAGCAACAACGGCGCACCATCGCGCGACTTCGCGCAGAGCGCCTCGATCCTGCGCTGCCTGCGAACTTCGCGCATGCGCTCAAGCTCTTCTATGGCGACGGCGAGCGGGCGAACTGGAGCGATCTGAGCGAGAGCGACCGCGCAGCCCTCGTTCTTGCGGGCCATCTCTACGATGAGGAGGATGCGCAGCGGCTCGCCCACTTCGCGCAGGAAGCGGAGCGTCTCGGCACGCTCGAACAACTGCAGGATCTCGATGCTCGCATCGCTTCGCTGCCCGCGGATGCGACGGAACGCGAGCAAGATGCACTTGTCGAAGAGGCACTCGCGTTGCTCGAGCCGCTGCTCAGCTGCTTCGACCCCTCAAAGAGCGAAGGCGACGATGCGGCTTGGAAGATCTTCGACGACCTGATGAACGCGACGCAGAATCCCGCGCAGAAGCAGGTGAACGATCGCATCGAGGAGGCCATCGCTGCCCGCATGCGCGCGCTCGCCAAGGCGAACGCGTAAGAGGCCTCATGCATGTGTCAGCCTCGCGTTCGGGCTGCATGATGAATGGATAGGGAGCTGACTGGTCTTGGACGGTGAAATCTCTCAAAACCGGCTTGACTCCGACGTAACGTCATAGTTTTAACTGCATCTTATACGTTCCATTCGAATGCCTCGGAACACGGTCCGGGGCGCTCGCTCGAACCAACGAGGATGCACTATGAACACCACGATCGACCAGCCTGAATGCGATAGTGCGGCGCGCGTGACGAGCGCCGAGACCACGCAAGACGTAATTACGCGCGCGCCGAGTGCCGACTCCGCGGGCGATCCGCGCAAGCCGAAGAAGCTTCCCTTCGCCACGATCCGCTTCACCGCCTCGAGCGCGCTCTCGCTGCTCGGCAATTCGGTGGCGGGCGTGGTCATCCCGCTCATCCTGCTCGCGCGCACCGGTGATGCGCTGGCGGCCGGCACGCTCGCGCTCATCTGTGCGGTGCCGCAGATGGTGGTGGGCCTGGTGGGCGGCGCGCTGCTCGATCGCATCAACCGCCGCGACGTCTCCATCGTCTCGGACTTCGTGTCCGCGGCCAGCGTCGCGCTGCTGCCGATCGTCGACATCGTCTGGGGTCTCGACTTCGGTTGGTTCGTCATCCTGGGTCTGCTCGGCGCGGTCGGCGACATCCCCGGCATGACCGCCCGCGACACGCTCGTGCCCGAAGTGGTGAAGCACGATGGTGTCGACCTGCAGCGCTACCTCGGCATCAACCAGTCGCTCGAATCGCTCGTCACCATTATCGGCCCGGCGCTCGCGGCGCTGCTGATCGGCTTCGGCTCCGACAGCTCCGCCCTCTGGGTCACCGCAGCGCTCTCATGTCTGGCCGCGCTCGTCACCATCACGCTGCCGCGCTCGCTCGGCACGATCCCGCGTGACGACGCCCGCCGCACCCCGAAAGGCGTGTTCGAGCTCGTGCGCGCTTCGTTCGTCGACGGCTGGCGGACGCTCTTCAAAGAGAGCGCCCTCCTGCGCGCCTCGGTGCTGCTCGGCCTCGGCATCATCATGGTGCTCGGCAGCTTCCAGGGCCTCGTGCTGCCCGTGCATTTCACAGCCATCGCTGAGCCTGCGAACCTGGGCTACGTGCTCTCCGCGATGGCGGGCGGCCTGTTGGTCGGCTCGCTCGTCTACACGGCGCTCGCGCTGAAGCTGAGCAAGCGCGCGTGGATGATGGCTTCACTCGTGGGCATGGGCGTCGGCGTGATCGGCCTCGCTCTGCTGCCGCCGTTCCCCGTCATGCTGGCGGTGTCGGTGCTGCTCGGCTTCTGCGCGGGCCCCGCCTCTGCGCTCATGGGCTTCATCGTCTTCGACGGCCTACCGCCCGAGCGGCGTGGCACGGCGCTCGGCACGCAGAACGCCATCGTGCTGGTGGCGGCGCCTGTGGCGGTGTTCGCGACATCGGCGGTGGTCGAGGTGGCGGGCGTCGGCATCGGCGCGCTCATCCTGGGCGGGTGTTGGATCGTGGTGACCATCTGGGCGATGTGCTCGCGCGGCCTTCGCGCACTGAGGTAGCGTTCGATCCCACTCTCAGATGCGAATCGTACGGTTGAGAGTGTCTCTCCAGACGCAATCCGTATGGTCGAGGGTGCCCCTTCAGGTGCGACCCGTATGGTCGAAGGTGTTCCCATATACGTTGCGCGTGGCCGGGAGGAGCGCTCTCGACAGGCTGATTTGGGATTTCCGGCACAAATCTCCGTTTTTCGTAGCGAAAATGCAGCTTTGGACTCTTCGGAAGCAAGAGATGCGAGTGTTGCCGATCGATCTAAAAAAGCTGAACAGGTATTTTGGACTATCGATACCGAACGGGCGATGGTTGCCGATGCGAAAAGCGTAATTTTCTGCCACAAAATAGCATTTAGCCTGCCTGAGGTCGAGACCGCAACAACTGCTCGAGAGCTGGATTGTGGCGACTGCTCGAATGAGGGACCGCGATGCCTGCCCGATCGCGAGCTCGTGATGACCGCCTGAGCGCGGGATCGCGACGTCCACCTGGGCGCAGGATCGCAACAGCTGTTCGAGGGCGGTAGGCGGGTCTCCGCTCGGGAGGTTTTTGCGGGTAAGCGCTGTTCAAGCATGGAAAGTAGTATTAAACTATTGACAGATTGGGGGCATTCTGTGCTTCACGCCCCCAGAGCCGCATAATCGAATAGGGAACGCCCATGAAACGACTGCTTCCGAACGCAACACTCCAACACACCAAGCAGGCAGCGAACAAGCTCTTCACCTGTTCCGTCGCCGTCATCCTGGCCATAGCGCTCTCGCTTCCGGCCGCCGGCACCCCCTCGCTCTCATATGCCGACGAACCCAAGAACACCACGACCACCATCGAGAATGTCGATGCGAATGGCAACGTCGTGTCAGGAGGTTCGGACTCCTCGTCTGCGAATGGGCAGGGCGCGGGCGCTGCGAATGGTTCTGGCGCACCGAGCAGCTCCTCGTCCACCAACGGGCAGGGTACGACGAATGGGCAGGGCGCGGGCACCTCGGGCGACAACTCTGGCGACAACTCGAGCGACACCGCAAGCGACGGCTCGAGCAGCGCCTCTTCTACGAACTCCTCCTTCGATCAGCTGGTCGACACCACCGATCGCTCTAACCCCTATGAAGTGCAAGACGGCTACGGCATGATCGCGCCGGCGGCCGAGATGCAGCCCGATACGCTCGACAATTCCCAGATCGTCACCACCAGCATCAACACGAGCGACCCAGCGCAGATGGAAGTGCTCGTCGAGAATCGCTTCACCGGCCTCAACCCCGCGAACACCACGGTCAACCTCTTCGACTACACCTCGTTCAAGAACGCTAATGGCAACGACGAGCAGTACAACGCCACGTCGCCTGCCAACTGGCTCGGCACCGATGCGGCGCCGAACATCAACACGCATCATCTGCTCCTGTTCGGCCACGGCATGAACAACAACATGGGCTACTGGAACGCGGGCTCCGGCTCGGGCATGGGCGATTTCGCGAAGCAGAACCCGGGATTCCAGAACATCGTGGCGCCCACGCTCGGCGACGATGGCTTCCCGCAGCTTTCCACCACGAGCATGGAAGTGACCGGCTACAGCGATGTGGATAACGACGGAGCCGCGGGCGATTTCGACGTGTGGCCCCTGGTGGGCGGCTATAACAGCAACCCTCCGCTGTACTCCAAGGCCATGCGCGTGAACGCGCAGTGGAGCAACGGCCAGCCGTGCTTCGGCAACGCGGGCGGCAAGAACGTATCCGACGCGGTTCAGAACCAGTGGGATGGCGACACGTCGCTCGCCTACCTCTTCGACACCAGCGCCGCTGCAGGCAGAACGCCGGGCCGCAGCGAGACCCACACGGACGTGAAGGGCCTCTTCCAGCTCGATGACCAGGGCTATTACTACTACAACATGCGCAAGAACTTCGCGCAGTACACCGACACCGAGGTGCAGGGCCGCGACGGCTCAACCATCCCGGCGAACAGCTTCATCCTCTACGACGCGCCTGCGGGCATCCGTACGGACGGCACGGGCAGCATCGGCAACTTCTTTCCATTCAACACCGGTGAACAGGTGTTCAAGGTGGAGAACGGCAAACTGGTGAGCGACATCTATGCCACCAACGGTGCGCTCGACAACAACGGGCAGGCGCAGCCCGCTAAATCCAACCTCGCGGAGGGCAAGCCGCTGGTGAACCACAACCTGGGCATGTCGATGGAGACCAACTTCCGCCAGCCCATCAACGGCAAGGTGGGCACGAACGACATGACCTTCGAGTTCGTGGGAGACGACGACCTGTGGGTCTACGTCGACGACGTACTCGTGCTCGACCTGGGCGGCATCCATTCGGAACTCTATGGCACCATCAACTTCGCGACGGGCGAGGTGGAGATGGGTACCGCATTCACCACCGATGCAGAGGGTAACAGCGTGAAGGCGGCGCCCACGCGCAAGACCACCATCAAGGCCATGGTGGAGGCGGCCGACGCGGAGAATGGCACGCATCTGGCCGAGAGCATTCGCTGGAACGGCAACACCTTCGCTTCCAACACGTCGCATTCGCTCAAGATGTTCTACTTCGAGCGCGGCAACTACGATTCGTCGCTGCAGGTGCGCTTCAACCTTCAGCCGGCGCTCTATCAGCAGATCAAGAAGGTCGACCAGAACGGCAATCCGCTGGCTGGCGCTGAATTCGATCTGTACGAAGTGACCGTTCCCGATGGCACGAACGCCGAGAACGCGGCTGATGTCACGCTCGACCAGGTGTCCACCGTGGGTGCGCCGCTCGCTCATGTGGTGACCGACCAGAACGGCGAGGCCAAGTTCACCAGCGGCGAGCTTTCGCGTGACGGCGAACAAGAGCCGTTCAACTTCTCCGATCGTTATGACGGCGGCAGCCAGGGATTGCTCTACATCCTGCGCGAGACGAAAGCGCCTCCGGGATACAAGGCGGTGCCCACTGACCTGCTGATCCGCTTCAATCCGGCCAATACGATGCTGATCGTGAACAACCGCTATCAGTCGGGCGCGTACGCCAGCTTCAACAGCTACGTAACGGGCAATACCGGCGCGGTCTACTATGGTCAGATCGGCGAGGATGGCGGCGAGGTCGCACCGATCCCTGACGACGAGTTGGGTGGCGCCACCACCGCACACGTCCCGATCGAGTCGCAGCAGTATGGCTTGGTGGTCGCGGTTCCCATGTTGAAGCAGACGAGCTACGACAGCGACCGTTCGTGGTTCCCGATGTATGGCGACAACCTGACCGGGTTCAAGACCGTTCACAAGGGCGACCTGAACGTGGATTACACGCAGTATAAGCAGAACACGCGCGCGGCCACGCTGACGGCGGCGCTCATGCAATCGGCGGAGAACTACCGCTCGACCCAAGGTCTCGACCAGCAGCATACGCCCGGCTGGCATCTTGATTGGGATAGCGAGACGGGCCGCCTGAACGGCACGCTGGTGAACCTGCCCGGCCGCGCCGATCGCTACATCCTCACGAACCCCGATGGCGACATGCGCATGTTCTACGGCATCATCGAGCCTGCGGCGCTCGCGAAGGCGCTGGGCGTTTCCGAGGCTGACGTGCGCGCGATGAGTACCGAGCAGCGTTACGAGGCGCTGGGCAAGAAGGCTATGGAGGCCGTGGACACCGATGGCGGCGAGCCGGGTGATGCGGTGGAGGCCTTGGTCAGCACGATCGATCCCTACACCAACGAACTGCCGAACCGCGGCTACAGCGCGCTCGACATCTCCGAGTTCATCCGCAACTTCCGCACCGTGCTCTACATCCCGAACGAACAGCGCTCGCTGCGCGTGACGAAGATCGACCAGAATGGCGTGGCGCGCAATGGTGCCGAGTTCGCGCTCTATGCTTCCGAGGCTGATGCGAAGGCCGATACGAATCGCGTTTCCGCAGGTAAGACAGCTACGGTCGACGGCACGGATGGCATGCTCATCTTCGAGCCGCGCCAGAGCCATGACGCGTCGGTGGAAGGTTATGCCGATATCGCGTGGCCGAATGTTTCCTACGAAACGGGTGCGGCCACGTATTACCTGAAAGAGACGGGTGCGCCCGCCGGGTGCGACCTGAACGACACTGTCATCCCCGTGAAGGTGGGCGTGTACTCGATCTATGCGGACGCGGGCACGGCTGACGATGGCGTGAGCGTGTCGGCGGGCGTTGGTAAGCTCACCCAGACGATGGTGCAGTACGCCTCCGAAGGCGATGTGAACATCACGCTGCGCGACATCACGTCGTTCGCGCAGTCGCAGCCTTCCGGTGCGTTCGGCTTGAAGGATTGGGAGGACGTGTACCTGGAGGACACGGGATCGACGCAGATTCCGCGCTACATGAACCTGCATTACGGGCAGAACGCCGTGGTCGATTACGGTCTGTCCGATGCGGATGGTGGAAAGAACATCCAGCCGTTCTTCGTGACCGACACCGGATACTTGCGTACGCGCGTTCAGCAGAACCTGCATGCGCATGACGATCCGAACGATCCCGAGCATTCCGATGCGAACGCCGACGACCTGCTCGACATGGACATCACCAGCTTGTTCAGCCTGATCAATACCGTTATCGTGAGCGATCAGGACGACAATGCGCCGGCGGCGGGTAGCGTGTCGATCAGCAAGACCGTGGAAGGCAAAACGCTGACCGACGACCAGTACACGCGCCTGTTCCACTTCAAGTTCACCGTGTTGGATAAAGACGGTAAGGAACTGTCTGACACGCAGAAGTTCTACTTCTATGGGCGCGACCGCACGGGCTACATCGCCAGTGGTGACGAGATCGTGCTGCATCACGACGAGGACCTGGTAGTGATGGGCATCCCTGAGGGCTACACCTATCGCGTGACCGAGACCGATGCGAACCAAGACGGCTTGTTCGTCTCGCCGATCAGCGGAACGATCGAGGGTAGCGTGCAAAAGGATGTCGTGCATGAAGCGGCGTTCGTGAACTCGCAGGATAAGCCGAAGGAGCCCGAGAACCCCGATGATCCTGGCAGCTCGGAAGATCCGGATGACCCGAATGGTCCTGGAGATAGTAGCGATGGCGGCGATGACGAGAGCGGCAGCGGCGACGGGGATGGCTCGTTCCTCGAGAAGATGGGCGACACCGTGCCGATGGTGCTGGTGGCGCTGTGCATCCTGGCGGGTGCAGGTGCGCTGGTCGCGCGCCGCTACGCCGCCGCGCAAGCCGCTGCGGCTGCTCGCACGGGCGGCAAGCACGCGAAGTAAGGTGCGCTCGAGTTAACCGCCCAGCTAGAACTCGACCATCTCGTAAACGAGCCCGTGCTCCTCTTCCAGATGAGCGAGCAGTTCTTCGCAATCGAACACCTTGATGCTCGATCGATCGAATCCTGCTTTGTCACGCGTGATGATGGCATCAGCCCTCGTGTTCAGCGCGACTTGGTGGATGAAGGCATCTTCGAGGTCGGTCCAGGTACATTTCGCGACCGCGTCGTAGTCTGATTCGTCGATCGCGTAGGGATGGATGAACTTGCGCAATGCGGTCATGACGTGCTGCGCGTATTCCGCCAACGAAGATCTGCCGCCATCGGTGATGAAGTAGATGAGGTCGGTCACCTGCGACATGCTGATCCAAAGTTCGAGCTCTTTCAGATACCCGAGTTCCATGATAGTGCGGGCAGGTGCGCTGAAAGGCTTGCGATCGAGCAAGTAGTCCAAAAGGATATTCGTATCGAGAACGACCTTCATAGCAGCTCTTTCAGAGGTTCACGCCAAATCGTTCACGTGCACGGATGCGTTTCGCTTCGTCGTCCGTAAGATCCGTGAAACGATTCTTTCGAGGCAGCGCGCCGATGAAGGCGCGGGCTTCGGCAATGCGTTCGGGCGAGGGCATTTCCTTCTGATCGCATTCGAAGGGGAGCGCGCGTTCTTCGATGAGATGATCGTAGAGCTGGTTGATCGCCTGCGACGCGCTCGAGCCGAGTTCTTCGAGCACGCGATTACCAGCTTGTTTCTTCGCTGGATTCATGCGCGCGGTCACCATCGCATCGGCCATTTCCTTCACCCTCTTTCGCATAGCTGTTGTACGTACAACAATCATATCACGAATGATGATGACGGTCGAGCATCATTTTGTCCGCGAAGAACGAAACGTGCGAGAATAAGAGGCGGACCAAGACCGAGCATGAATACTGCGTGGACCCGAAAGGCGCATGGATCATGGAGCAAGCGACGATGAAGCCTGACGAGCGATTCAAGAACCCCACCGCGATCGAGGTGCGCGGTGCGTGCGTTCACAACCTGAAGAACATCGACGTTGACGTGCCGCTTTACCACCTGGTGGGCATCGCGGGCGTGTCGGGGTCGGGCAAGAGCTCGCTCGCGCTCGGGGTGCTCTACGCCGAGGGCAGCCGCCGCTATCTGGAGGCGCTCTCGACCTACACGCGGCGCCGCATCGGGCAGACCACGCGCGCCAGCGTGGACGAGGTGCTGCACGTGCCTTCCGCCATCGCGCTGCGCCAGCGCCCTGGTGTTCCCGGGGTCCACTCCACGTTCGGCACCTCCACCGAGCTGCTGAATTTCCTGCGCATCGTGTTCTCGCGCCTGGGCAGTCACGAATGCCCCAACGGCCACCATGTGCCGCCGAGCGTTCGCAAGGCGGCGGGGCTGCCGCTGGTGTGCCCGACGTGCGGCGTGGAATTCTACGGCCCGAGCGCCGAGGACCTGGCGTTCAACAGCGGCGGCGCGTGTACGACCTGCGGCGGCACCGGCATCGTGCGCGAGGTGGACGAGAGCACGCTCATCGTCGACCCGAACCTCACGCTGGAAGAGGGCGCGGTGGCGCCGTGGCGCAGCCTCATGTGGTCGCTCATGTCGCAGGTCGCGAGCGAAATGGGCGTGCGCACCGACGTGCCGTACAAGGACCTGACGGACGAGGAGCGCGAGATCGTGCTTCACGGGCCGATGGTGAAGAAGCACATCCTCTACACGCCGAAGGATAAGTCCAGCGCGACCGAGCTCGATTTCACGTATTACAGCGCCGTGAACACGGTGAAGAACGCGCTGGCGAAGGTGAAGGACGACAAGGGGCTCGCGCGCGTGGCGCGCTTCCTGAAGGAGGAGGTGTGCCCCGATTGCCACGGGTCGCGCCTGTCCGCGAAGGCGCGCTCGACGCTGATGGATGGGCTGAACCTCGCGCAGGCCACCGAGCTGACGCTCGACGAGTTGGCGACGTGGATCGCGGGCGTGCCTGCCACGCTACCTGCGGATATGCAGCCCATGGCGGATTCCATCATCTCCGAGATGGCCGAGCCGATCCAGCGTTTGCAGCAGCTGGGTCTGGGGTACTTGAGCCTCGATCGCGCGTCGTCCACGCTTTCGAACGGCGAGCGCCAGCGCGTGCAGTTGGCGCGTGCGGTGCGCAGTCGCACCACCGGCGTGCTCTACGTGCTCGACGAGCCGTCCATCGGCCTGCATCCTTCGAACGTGGAGGGGCTGCTGGGCGTGATGAGCGATCTGCTGGCCGACGGGAATTCGGTCGTGGTGGTCGACCACGACATCCAGGTGTTGGAGCAGGTCGATTGGGTGATCGAGATCGGGCCGGGGTCAGGCTACCACGGCGGGCGCGTGATCGCGCAGGGCACCGTGGCCGAGATCGAGCACGATCCGGGCTCGCGCATCGGGCCGTACCTGTCGGGCGCGCAGCACGTGCGCGTGCGTTCCGGCGCGTCCGCGGCGGCCATGTTCGCGGGCGGATGCTTGCACCTCGAGACCGGCGCGATTCACACAGTGAAGCCGCTGTCGGTCGACGTGCCGCTCGGGCGCCTCGTGGCCATCACGGGCGTGTCGGGGTCGGGCAAGACCACGCTCATTCTGGAGAGCTTGATCCCGGGGTTGAAGGCGATCTTCGCAGGTGAAGAGCTCCCCGAGCATGTGAAGGCGATCGAGCCAGATGGCATCGAGCGCGTGCACTTGATCGACGCGACGCCCATCGGCGCGAACGTGCGCTCGACGGTGGGGACATATTCGGGCGTGCTGGACGATTTGCGCAAGGTGTTCGCGGCGCTGCCCGAGGCGAAGGCGGAAGGCCTGAAGGCGGGTGCGTTCTCGTACAACACCGGCTCGCTGCGCTGCCCGACCTGCGATGGCACGGGCCAGATCTCGCTCGACGTGCAGTTCCTTCCCGATGTTGATATCGACTGTCCTGATTGCGGCGGTTCGCGCTATGGCGAGCAGGCGTATCACGTGCGGTTGCCATACGCGGGGCCGTATGGAGCGGAGGGCGAGGGGCCGGAGGGAATCTCGCTTCCCGAGCTGCTCGCGCTCACCATCGATCAGTTGCTCGAGCTGTGCGGGGAATTGACTTCGGCTGCAGATAACGCGCAGGATAAGCGCGGTGCTGCGAGCGCGAGAATGGTCGCGAAGTCAGGCGCGGTTTCGAAGGCTGATCGAGACACTATTCCGCCCAGTGCTCTCAAAGGGCTCGCGCGCATTCAGACGAAACTCGTGACCCTCTCTGACCTGGGACTCGGGTATCTCACGTTGGGCGAGGCCACGCCGGCGCTCTCGGGCGGCGAGGCGCAGCGTCTGAAGCTGGCGGGCGAGATGCACAAGAAGCAGGAGGGCGCGCTCTTCGTGTTCGACGAGCCTACCATCGGTCTGCATCCTGACGATGTCGCACAGCTGCTTCACGTGTTGCAGCAGCTCATCGACAAGGGAGCGACTGTCATCGTGATCGAGCACGACCTGGACATGATCGCGAACGCGGACTACGTGATCGATCTGGGGCCGGGTGGTGGCGAGGCGGGCGGCACCATCGTCGCGGTCGGCACGCCTGCCGAGATCGCGGCGAACCCCGCCAGCATCACGGGCCGTTATTTGTAGAAGCTCGCATTCAACGAGTTATTTTCTGGTGCGCCTATTTTTGCAGCGATTTTGCCAAAAACTGCAAGAGATTTTCGTTCGTACGCACGCGGAGGGGTCAAAAAGAAGAAAAGCGTGCTTACAAGCGAAAATGTGAAGCAAAAAATGCGAAATGCAAGCTATTCCGTGCATCATAAGCTCAAAAATGTGCATACAAGCGCAAATCTCTTGCAAAAAATTGCGTGTTCGCTGCAATAGCGACGCGACGGCCGTCTGCCCCTTAAAATGCTACGTAAATTGAATCGGTAACACTGCATGAGAAGTCTAGTATTACAATTTAGTCATTCGTAATACTAGTCCACCAGCACCGCAATGCCAGATGAAGCAGCACGGGTACTACGAGGTCAAGCAGTGCAGGCAACACTAGATAGAGCAATGCTGTGGTGCTGAACAGAGCAGCGCCGGAACTGTGGTGCTGAATAGAGCAGCGCCGGAACTGCGATGCTGGATAGATCAGCGCTGAAATCCAGAGCGCAAGACTGAAGGGAACGCTATGCAAGAAGCCACCGTCACAAAGAGGCTGGAAGCGCAGTCGTTCGAGGAAGAGATCGTCGAATACTGGGACGAGCGCGCCTGTACTTACTCCAACGGTATTTGGGACGAGCTTCAGGATGCTCACTATGATGCGTGGCGCGAAGTGCTGATCGAGAAGCTCGGCGCGGGGGCGGACGACCTGCCGCTTGCGGGGGCGGGCGATCTGCCCCTCGCGGGTGCAGGCGACCTGCTCGCGAGTGCGGACGATCTTCCGCTCGCTGGTGTGGACGATCTGCCGCTCGCGGGGCTCAAGGTGCTCGACCTGGGGTGCGGCCCCGGGTTCTTCGAGATCCTGTTATCCCAGATCGGCTGTCAGGTCGACGCGGTCGACAGCAGCACGCAGATGCTCGCGCGCGCCTGCGACAACGTGGCGCTCGCTGGCAATCCCGAGCGCGTCGAATTCTTCTGCGGCGACATCGCGAAGCTGCCATTCGTCTCCGACGTGTATGACGTGGTCATCTCGCGCAACGTGACCTGGCTCATGCGCGATCCGGCCGCGACCTACGCTGAATGGCAGCGTGTGCTGAAACCCGGCGGCAAGCTGCTCGTGTTCGACGCGAACTGGTACACCTACCTTGCCGACGAGGCGCTCGATCGCGCGCGCCTGTGCGACCAGGTCGATCCTTCCATCCTGAACTGGGGAGACCGCTCGTTCGCGAGCACCGCGCAAGAGCGTCGCTGCGAGGCGATCGCCCGCGAACTTCCGCATACGTATCACCAGCGCCCCGCGTGGGACCTCGAGGCGTTGCCACGTCTTGGATTCGACCAGGTGAACGCCGACGAATCGGTCTTTCGCCGCGTCTGGAACGAGGGCGAGCAGGCTTTCTACGCCACGTCACCGTTGTTCGCGGTCGAGGCCGTGAAGGCTCGCTAGCCATCGAAGCAGCAGGCGAGGGCGGCAACATGAATCGGGTGGCCAGGGGGCGAGAGGCCCAGTGAACGAGGGTGGAGCGAAAAGAAGCGTTCGCGCCGAATGCGCGGGTTCGCGCTTTGTGAGCTCTGACGAGCGATCGCATGCGCCGCGATCTTCGCGCCAGCGCAGGCGCTTCGCGGACTGGAATGCGCGCAAGGTCGCGCGCTCGCTGGCGGGTGCGATCGTGATCGTGTTCCTGGTCAGCATCATCGCGTTCGCGCTCTCGTATCTTTCGCCGACCGACGCCGCCATCCGCTCGTTCAGCAGCGTCGGTATCGTGCCGACCGAGGAACAGCTGTCCGCGAAACGCGCCGAACTCGGTCTTGACCAGCCCTTCCTTGCGCAATATATCGCCTGGGTGGCGAGCCTCTTTCAGGGCGACCTGGGCACGTCGTTTCGCACGGGCGCGCCCGTCGCGCAGATGCTCTTCGATGCGATCCCGTACACGCTCGCGTTGTCGGTCACGTCGATCCTGCTCACGCTCGTCATCGCGATCCCGCTCGGCCTCATCTGCGCGCAGCGCCGGGGCGGCGTGTTCGACCAGGTCATGCGGTTCATCACGTATCTTTTCAACTCGATGCCGTCGTTCTTCGTCGCGCTCTTGCTGCTCTACGTGCTCTCCGTCCGCCTGCACCTGTTCGGGGTCATGGCCACGCGCGACTTCGCGGGCATCCTCATGCCCACGCTCGCGATGGCGCTGCCGCTCTCGGCGTGGTTCGCGCGCCAGGTGCGCGGCCAAGCCATCGAGCAGCTTGGCAGTGAATACGTGGACGGCCTTCGTGCGCGCGGCATCTCCGAGGCGCGCATCCTGTGGGTGCACGTGCTGCGCAACCTGAGCATTCCGTTGCTCACGCTGGTGGGCGTGTCGTTCGGCATGCTGCTGGGCGGCTCGGCCATCGTCGAGAGCATCTTCAACTGGCCGGGCGTCGGACTCGCCGCCATCGAGGCGGTGGGGCACCGCGATTACCCGTTCATCGGGGCGTATGCGCTGGCTATGGCGGTACTCTACCTGGTCATCAACGCGCTGGTGGACGGGGCGTATCGCTTCATCGACCCGCGCACGGCGAAGCGGGGCAGCGTGCTGAAGGCGACGACCGGCGAGCGAGTTGTAGTCCGTGAATGCATGATGTGCGCCGAAACAGGCGTGGCGAACGAACCTGTGAACGCGAAGCGAGGTGAGTGCGATGCGTAAGGGTGTCGCGCGCACGCGCTTCTTCATCATGCTGGGCATCGCGGTTGTGTTCGTCGGTGTGCTGCTGGCAGCTCCGATCCTGCTGCCCTTCGACCCGAACGCCACGAACCTCGCGCTCTCGCTGAAGGCACCGGGCGAGGCGGGCTTCGCGCTCGGCAGCGATACGCTCGGTCGCGATGTTCTGGCGCGCACGCTGGCCGGCGGGTCGGAATCGGTCACGCTCGGCATCGCGGTCGTGGTGCTAGTGCTGGTGATCGGCACGGTGGTCGGGCTCGCAGCAGGGTTCTTCGGTGGCGCGGTGGACTTCGTGTTGACCAAGGTCATCACTGCTTTTCAGGCGTTCCCGAGCTTCGTGTTGGCGGTCGCGATCGCAGGCATTCTGGGGCAGGGTCTCATGAACATGGTCATTGCCATCGCGGCGGTCTACTGGACGCAGTACGCGCGCCTGGTGCGCAGCATCGCGATCTCGTTCAAGTTGTCCACGTGCGTCGACGCGGCGCGCATGTGCGGCGCAGGACCGGGCGCGATCATTCGCAAGTACCTGCTGCCGCAGACGCTCGGGCCGGTGGCGGTGCTTTCCGCGGTCTCGATGAGCGACATCATCCTGACCATGGCGGGCCTTTCGTTCATCGGGTTGGGGCCGGCGCGGCCGACGAACGAGTGGGGCGCGATGATGGCCGAGGCGCAGCCGACGTTCCAGTATGCGATCTGGTGCATGCTCGTGCCGATGGTGGCGCTGTTCGTGGCGGTGGTCATCTTCAACCTGCTCGGCGATACACTGCGCGATGCGCTCGATGTGCGAACGCACGAGGTCGAGAAACGCTCGATCATCAGGCGACTTTTCGGCTTCGGGGATCCTGGACAGCGAAGCGCCAGGGCGCCGTTGTCGCTTCGGTCGAGCTAGCTTCTTCGCTACGCTTCGAAGCGGATTTCTCCCTCGCTTTGGACAAGGCGCCCCGACGCTCCACTGTCCAGGATCGAGTCGAGTGATCCGGCCGATCGTACAGAAGTGATGAGGGTGACTTGGCCAAAGCGAAGTGCGAAATCCACTTTGCGAAGCAAAGTTAGTTCGAACGAGCGACGCCGGAACCCGAACGCTTCTGTGCGGTCGGGCGGATGGGCCTGACCGAAGCGACGACGGAACCTGCGCGCGCGGGTGGTCGGGATCGGAAGGCGCTGTGAGATGAAGGAAAACGAGAGAGGAAACGAGGGAACATGGAGGAGAACATGACACGAAGGGGAAGCGTATGCCGCGCGGGAGGCGCATGGCGCGCCACAAGCGTACCGACGAAGGCGGCGGCTGCGCTCATCATCGCGGCGGCGCTGGCGTTCTGCGCCCTGTTCGCGAGCGGCTGCTCGCAGGGCAGCAGCCAGAGCGACGCGAAGGAGCTGAAAGCGGGTTCGACCACGTATTTCTTCGCCGAGAGCATGGACCCGGCCTCCGAATGGGACAGCTGGTACCTCTCGTACTACGGCATCGTCGAGAACCTGTTCCGTGTGAGCGACGACCTCACGCCCGAACCGTGGCTAGCTGAGTCCGCCACCAGCCCCGACGGCAAGACATGGATCGTGAAGATCAAGGACGGCATCACGTTCTCGAACGGCGAGCCGGTCGACGCGGCGGCGGTGAAGGCCGCGTGGGAGCGCACCTACGCCGAGAACAGCCGCGGCGCCGAGACGCTGCCAATCGAGCGCCTCTCGGCTGACGACCAGACGCTCACGGTCGTCACTGACCAGGCCGTTCCCGATTTCGAGAACGCGCTCTGCGATCCGCTGTTGTGCGTCTATTACGTGGGCGACGGCGTGGATTACGCGACCGATACCCCCGCCACCGGTCCCTACAAGAAGGTCGATTTCGTGGCGGAAGACCACATCACCATGGAGCCCAACACCAGCTACTGGGACGGCACGCCGAAGCTCGACCGCGTGACGCTGACCTCGTTCACCGACGACAACACGCTCACGATGGCGATGCAGAACGGCGAGATCGACGCGATCGCGATGCCGTCGGCCTCGGCGCGCGCGACGCTTGCGGGCGACGACTACCAGACCTTCACGCGCACCACCTCGCGCGCGGACTTCATCCGCATGAACATGACCCACCCGCTCATCCAGAACGAGGCGATCCGCACGGCCATCGCGCTGTGCATCGACCGCCAGAATTACGCGGACGTGATCTGCCAGGATTCTGCGGTGCCGAGCTGGGGCGTCTACAGCCAGACGCTGCCGTTCGGGGGCACGGAGGGCTTGAACGTCGAGGTGAGCGAATTCAGCGTTGATGAGGCGAAACGACTGCTCGATGAGGCGGGCATCGTGGACGCGGACGGCGACGGGGTGCGCGAGCTCGACGGCACGTCGGTCGCGCTCGACCTCTACACGTGCACGAACTACGAACGCTTCATCCAGGAAGCCGACGACCTGCAGTCGAACCTGGCAGCGGCAGGCATCAAGCTGAATATCGTCCCGACCGACTACTTCCTCGAGGACGCCGAGACCTTCGCGGCTGACGACCCCGATATGTGCTTCGACTCGTGCGCGATGGCGCCCACCGGCAACCAGGCGTACTTCGCGAACATCCAGTTCGCCACGAATGGATCGAGCAACCTGGGCAAGTATTCGAACGCCGAGGTTGACGCGCTGCTAGCCACGCTGAACCAGACGCTCGACACCGCCGAGCGCGACCAGCTGGCGCGCCAGATCGCCCAGCAGGTGTTGGATGACACGTCGTTCATCTTCTTCGCGAATCCCGACGCGTGCGTGATCGCGCGTCAGGGCGTGACGGGGTTGGACGCGGCGCCATCCGAGTACTACTTCGTCACGGTCGACGCGGACATCGAGTAGCCGCTGATCAGGGAGAATGAGACCAACGTGCATGATGAGCGCGACATACTGAATGTGACCGACCTAGACGTTTCTTACGGCAGTGCCCTGGCCGTGCACGACGTATCGCTCGCGGTAGGCGCGGGCGAGATCGTGGGGATCGTGGGCGAGAGCGGCTCGGGCAAGAGCACGCTTCTGCGTGCGGTCGCGCATCTGCTGCCGCCCACGGCGCGCATCGACGCGGGGTCGATCGTGTTCGCGGGGCGCGACATCACGCGGGCGAGCGCGCGTGAGATGCGCAGTCTGCGGGGCAACGCGCTCTTGTACCTGTTCCAGAACGCCGAGCGCTCCTTCGATCCGCTGTTCACCATCGGCGCGCAGTTCGACGAGGTGATGCGCGCGCACGAGGGCGCGGCGAACGTCCGAGCTGGGAAGGCCTTGCGTGGCGGGGGCCATCGCGATGGACGAACGACACGCGCGCAGCAGCACGAGACGATGCGCAGCCACCAGCGAACCGCGCTCGAACGCATGGGGTTCGCGGACCCCGATCGCGTGCTGGCATCGTTGCCCTCCGAGCTTTCGGGCGGCATGTGCCAGCGGGTCGCGCTGGCCTTCGCGCTGGCGGCATCCCCTCAGCTCCTGCTGGCCGACGAGCCCACCAGTTCGCTCGATGGGCAGGCGCAGGCGCGCGTGATCGAGCTGTTGCGCGAGCTCAACGAACAGGAAGGCCTCGCGATCCTGATGGTGAGCCACGACATCGAGCTGGTGGCCTCGTTCGCGAGCCGCATCATCGTGATGCACGAGGGACGCATCGTGGAGACGAGGACGAGCGCGCAGATCATGAACGATTCGCAGGACCTCTACACCCGCTCGCTCATCGCGGCGATCCCGCACGCGACGGGTGCGGTGAACGTCGAGCCGTTGGGAGCGCGCCATGCTTCTTGAGGTTAGCAACATCACGAAGTTCTTCCCTGACCAGGAGACCCCCGTGCTCGATCAGGTGTCCTTCGCGCTCGATGAAGGGGAGCGCGTTGGCATCATCGGCCCGAGCGGCAGCGGTAAGTCGACGCTTGCGCGCATCATCGCGCGGCTCGAGCAGGCGGACGCGGGCAGCGTCACGTTCAGCGACGCGACCGTTCGCTTCGGCGACGTAGCTGGTCGAGGCACAAAAAGGCGCATCTCGAAGACCCCGAAACCCTCGCGCGCCGAACAGCGCCAGGCGCGCACGGCGTGGCTCGACATGCAGATGGTGTTCCAAGACCCTGCAGCGTCGTTCTCCGACCATATGTCCATCAGCGATGCCATCTGGGAAGGCGCAGCGTACCATCCCGCGTTCGCGCAGGTCACGCGCGAGGAGCGCGAGGAAAAAGTGGGGTGCGCGCTCGAGATAGTGGGGCTCGATCGCTCGTTCGCCACCAAGCGCGCCTTCGAGCTTTCGGGCGGCGAAGCCCAGCGCGCCTCCATCGCGCGCGCGATCATTGGCGACCCGAAGCTGATCATCTGCGACGAAGCCACGAGCGCGCTTGACGTGACCGTGCAGGCGCGCATCATGGACCTGCTCAAGCATCTCTACAGCGATCACGGCATGGCGATCCTGTTCATCAGCCACGACCTGGCGCTGGTGCAGAATTTCTGCGACCGCATCTATTCGCTCTAGAGTTTCTCGGGCAGATAGCGGCTGGGGTAGACGATGAAGCCCAGCTTCCACACGCGCGAGAGCGCCTTCATCACCAGGATCGGCAGTACATAGCACGCGAACAGGCAGGTGAGAGCGTAGATGGGCACCCACGCGCTCGCAAGCGGGCTGCCCGCTGCGGGCCCGACCCAGCTGATGCCGAGCGCGAACAGCGCGCAGAAGCAGAGCTTGGCCAGGATCTGGTGCATCAACCAGATGGCCATGGTGTACTGCGTCACGAATCCGTAGAATCGCACCTGGTCACCGCGCAGGAAGCATGCGCCCGACACGCAATAGAAGCAGAGCAGTCCCAGCGCCGTCAGGATGGCGAGCGATGCTGCTCCGGTCCAGTGCAGTGCGAACAAGAGAGCGCCCAGCACGACGAATCCCGCCACCGCAGCGCTCGCGCTCGAGCGTTTCGTAACGCGCTCCTGTAAGCCGAAGAACTGCAGTGCGATGCCCGCTACGAACCAGATCCAGTTGTCGAGCATGCGCATCGCGTAATAAGGGATCACTCCTGATAGATCGGCGTTCGCAAGCCCGATCGCCACCACCTTCGCCGCGAGGGCGAGCACCAGCAGCACGCCCATGCCGCGCTTGGTGCGCGGGGTGCGCGCGATGATGAAGAAGCCCCACAGCACGATGAAGTAACCGACCGGCCCGACGGGGTCGACGAGCACCGCATGCACGAACGCGGGCAGCGTGAGCTCCGGCGTCGCAGCGATGATACCTACCTGCATGAGTTCGGGTTCGGTGCCGACCACGCTCGCGGTGGCGAGCGTGAGGATGGTGAACGCGAAGAATGGCGTCAGCAGCACGATGGTCTTGCGCTTCATGAACGTGCGCCATGACGCGAACGAATCGACGCGCTCGTGGCGTTGGAAGAGGTAGCCCGCTCCCAGGTAGAACACGCCGAGCAACAGCGGGATGACCCAGGTCTCGCCCCACTGGTAGAAGGTGCTCACGCTCGCGAACAGAGGAGAGGCGATCGCCGCTGCGCCTGTTTGCGTCGCTGCGCCGCTCACCGCACCGCCGCTCGTTGCGCCATTCTGCACCGCCGCAAGCGCAAGAAAGACGCCAACAACATACCACGCCGCGATGAGCAGCGTGGATGTGGCTTGGGCATTGAAGACCCAGGTGTCTTTTCGCGGTGCGGTCATGGCTTAGCTCTGCGTTCTCTTGCTCCTTCTGACGTACGCGACGGTGCCGACCACGATGGCCAGGATCGCGAGCAGTGCAGCGCCGAACACTGCGACCCAGATCTCATTGAGCGTCTGCACGTACCAGAAGGGGTTCACGAGGAACGCGACCGAAGGGTGTCCCACGTGAACACGCCCGTAGGTGACGGTCGTGAGGCCGGCGTCATCCGTGGCGGTATTCGCGCTCGCCTGGGAAGCGTTGCTCTCAGCGCTCTTCGCGCTCGATGACGTGGAGCCATTCGCGGTGTTCACGCTCGCCTTCGCGCCCGCGCTATTCGCATCGGTGCCTGTCGTACCTGTCGCGTCGTTCGCATTCGTCGTGCCTGTGCTCGTCTGGCTGCCCGTGGTGTCAGTGCTGCTATCAGCGCCTGTATCGCTGCTGCCCGATCCTGGTGTTACCGCAGGTTTATCAGGCGTGGTCGTTCCCTGGTCGCTATCCCCGGATCCACCAGGCGTTTCCGTGAGCGCGTAGCTGATCGCGAATGGGCTCAGCGACGAAGTGATGTGCAGTCCGTCAGCTTGCGGCACCACCTGATCGCTCGCCAGGATCTCGGGCTCCTGGGTCACCGAATCGCCCTCGGTCACGGTCTTCAGGTGCATGACCACGAACGTGTAGTCCTGATAGTTCGCCTCGTCGATGCCGGTGGGGTAGCCGATCACGAATGAGGTCTCGATATCGTGCGCCTCCTCGAGCGTGACCTTGTTGCGCAGGATCACGTTGGTGGTCCAGAGGTGTTCCGTGCCGCCCGCCTTGTCGAGCTCGGCCTTGATGGCGGGCTCGCTCGCGTCCTCATCGATGGTCGCCTCTTCAGCGGGCGTCGTGTCGACCGCGATCAGCTCGAGGCTATCGGGCACGGTCGCATCGTCGCTGTCGAGCTGCACCGTGTTGCTCTCCGCCACCACCTTGAAGCAGCCATCGCTAGCGGGGAGCACGCAATGGTCGGGCGCGAGGTAGTTCGCGACGTCCTTCGTGAAGAACGTGCCGCCGCTCACCACGGGCGCGAAGCGATCGCCACCTAGCACGAGCGGCGAAGATCCCGTCGTGCAGAAGTTACCGCCTTCGATCGTGAGCGCGCTGTCGGGCTTGCCCGCGGCTTTATCGGTGAGGCCGATCACCGCGGCGCCCTTCGAGGTGAACGTGCCGCTTTCAATGGTGACCTGCGCATTCACGTCGCACCAGATGGCGTAGTAAGGCGAATTGGTGGCGCTCGCATCGGCGTTCACGTTGCGCAGCGTTACGCCGATCGAGTTGAAGACGTTCACGCCGCCGGTCACGTTCACGTCCTCGATGAGCGCGTTATGCGATTCCATGCTGTCGCCGAAGAAGAGCCCGTACGAGGCGCCGTCCAAGCCGACGAAATCGCCGTTTCGGATGACGGCGTTATCGCCCTGGAAGATGAGCGTGAAGTTCTTCGCCGAGATGGCGTGTCCGTTCAGGTCGAGCGTCATGTCGGAGATGGTGAGCGTGCCGGCCGAGGTCATGTCGACGTCCTGCAGCAGCGTGATGGTGTCGCCTGCTTGAGCGCCTGCGATCGCTTCGGCTACGGTGGCGTACTCAGTGCTGCCCACGCGCGCTTGCGGGGGAGCAGGGGTCTCAGCTGCAGCGTCGGAGTTCGCGGCGGCTGCCTGATCGCTCTGCGCATTCGTCGCGTTCGGGGCATCACCTGCGGCGGAGCCGTTCGTCGTGTTCGCATCCGCCGAAGTGCCGTTCGGAGTGTTCACCCCAGCCGCTGAATCGTTCGTGCTGGTGGTCTCGCCGCTCCCTGAGGAGCTAGCCTGCCCGCCAATGGCATCGCTCGTGCTCTGCCCGTTCGCTTGCTGCGAGCCGGCGGTTCCGCTCGCGCCGTTCGTCTGCGCCGTCGTATCCGCGTCCGAAGCGTTCTGCGCGTATGCGGTAGCGGAGCTGGGTACGAACGAGACGACCATGACCAGTGCGATCACGATCGAGAGCAGCGCCTTCAGCGCATGATGATCCTTCTTATACGTCGTTTTCATGGGACTATTCACCTCACGGCTCGCTCTTTCCTATTTCATAGGCAGTGTATGCCCGCGTGTCCCGCGTATGTTGCGTCGTGAGCTTGCTGTAACGCGCCGAGCATCGAATCGTTGCCGGTTCGCAACCGTGCGCCTGGTGTTGCGCCGCTCGTCCGCAACTTGCTCGGAGGGCAGCGAGCGGAGCCGCGACTCTTGATAAAATGCAATATCGTTCAAGACAACATGCAGAACGCTTGCCGCGCCCGCGCGAGCGGGACGACGAGTGTGCGTCTGCCGTACGGATGCGCATCGCCGTGCATCGGCACGTTCGCCATCGCGCACGATGAAACGAGAGGAACCCATGGCCGCCAACGAGACCAACCAAGAAGCGTCGATCAAGAAACCCCGCGAGCATTTCGCCTCGCGCCTCGGCTTCATCCTCATCAGCGCGGGCTGTGCGATCGGCCTGGGCAACGTCTGGCGCTTCCCCTACATCGCTGGCGAATACGGCGGCGCGGCGTTCATCCTGCTCTACCTCATCTTCCTGGTCATCCTGGGTCTGCCTGTCATGATCATGGAGTTCGCGATCGGTCGCGCGAGCCAGCGTTCGTGCGCGCAAGCCTTCCAGCGCCTGCAACCGTCGGGTCGTTGGAATTGGTTCGGCTGGTGGTCGTACGTCGGCTGCATGATCCTCATGATGTTCTACACCGTGGTGTGCGGCTGGATGTTGGCCTACACCGCGAAGATGGCAACGGGTGCGTTCGTCGGGCAAGACGTGGAAGGCGTGGCGAATGTGTTCGGCGCGCTGCTGGCGAGCCCCACCGAGCTGATCGCGTGGATGCTCGTCGTCATCGTGATCGGATTTCTCGTGTGCAGCCTCGGCCTGCAGAAGGGCGTCGAGCGCGTCACGAAGGTGATGATGCTGTGTTTGCTCGCGGTCATGGCGGCGCTGGTCATCCGTTCGGTCTCGCTGCCGGGCGCGATGGAGGGCCTCGAATTCTACCTGGTGCCCGACTTCGGCAAGATGTTCGACGGCGGCATCGGCCACTTCGGAGAAGTGGTGTACGCGGCCATGGGCCAGGCGTTCTTCACGCTGTCGCTGGGCATCGGCGCGATGGAGATCTTCGGCAGTCGCATCGGCAACGAGCGCGCGCTCACCGGTGAGGCGCTGCGCATCTGCGGCCTCGACACCGCGGTGGCCATCGTGGCGGGCCTCATCATCTTCCCCGCGTGCTTCGCGTTCGCTGTCGCGCCCGATCAGGGCCCGGCGCTCGTGTTCGTCACGTTGCCCAATGTCTTCGAGCAGATGCCGCTCGGGCAGCTGTGGGGGACGCTCTTCTTCGTGTTCATGAGCTTTGCGGCGCTCTCGACCATCATCGCGGTATTCGAGTGCCTCATCTCGTTCACGATGGAGAAGTGGAATGTCACGCGCAGCCAGGCCATCAAGCGCACTGCGCTGCTGGTGACCGTGCTCAGTCTGCCGTGCGCACTCGGATTCAACCTGTGGTCGGGCGTTGGGATTCCCGGCATCGGCGACATCCAGTCCATCGAGGACTTCATCGTGTCGAACAACCTGCTGCCGCTGGGCAGCCTGCTCTACGTCATCTTCTGCGTCACGCGTGGCGGCTGGGGCTGGGACAACTTCCTGAAAGCGGCCGATACTGGCGAGGGCGTGAAGTTCCCGCGCTGGTCGCGCTACTGGCTCATGTTCGGCGTGCCGATCCTGATCGGCATCATCTTCGTGATGGGCTACGTGCCGAAGATCGCCCTGTGGCTGGGGATCAGCTAGCGCGCCGCTCCCAGTTCCCGGTCGCATAATTCTAGGAAGCGCGCTTCAGCTGCGTGCATGCGCAATAGCCCCGCGATGCATTCGCGCGCGGTGCGAGCGCTCAACTTCAGCCCGACCAGGAACGAGAGGGCCGCGTCGCGCCGCCAGCACAGGCACGCGTCCTCCGACGACGCCTCTACAAGAGGCAGAGCAGCGGGATGCGCGGAGCTCGACCCGACGAGAACATCCTCGTTCTCAAACCGAAGAACGATCGGCGCTGCGCCCAGCCACTGCGCTTCATCGCAATCCCAAACGCGAAGGACGTCGGCAAGGTAGTCGACGCGCTCTTGTTCCTCCTGATCGACCTGCTGTTCTTTTGCTGCATCGTCTTCATTCATCTTCACCTAGCAATCTCGAATCGTTGGTCTTCGTCGGTCTTCAGTTTACGCACGATCTTATGGGAACGTGTCCCATAGACAGGACAGTCAAGGCGCGCCTGCTCCGTAGAATGAATGACGGGATTGGATGCGAAGCAAAGCATCCGTGCACACCTATTCATAGGGCACCGAGCACCGTCGCAGCGCGGGGATCTCGCTCGCCACACGACCTCGTCCAACGCGCAGCCTCGGCCAGCGCGCGATCCGCAAACGTAGCATGATCGCAGCTCGTGGATCGCGCCGTTCGGTGTCCTATAATAGGTACTGCACACGTTATCGCACAGGAAGGCACGAAGCTCATGGCGAACAACCCGAAAGCAAAGCTCAAGACGCTCTACGTGATGCGCATCCTGCAAGAAGAAACGGATGCTGAACACGGCCTTTCTCTGCGTCAGATCATCGAGCGCCTGGAAGAATATGGCATTCAGGCCGAGCGCAAAGGGCTCTACCGCGATATCGAAACGCTGCGCGAATTCGGCATCGACATCCAGACCTACCAGCGCAATCCCGTCGAGTACGCCATCGAGCGCCGCGATTTTTCGCTCTCTGAGCTGATGCTCCTAGTCGATGCGGTCGAATCGTGCAAGTTCCTTACCCAACAACAATCGCGCCTGCTCATCACCAACCTCAAGTTGCTCGCCAGCGACGGCCAGCGCGCGCTGCTCGATCGCCGCATCCACGTGTCGGGCCGCATCACCTCGAAGAACGAGAGCGTCTTCGGCAACATCGACATGCTCCACGAGGCCATGCGCAAACACCAGAAGGTGGCGTTCATGTATTACCGATACGGGCTCGACGGCAAGCGGATGCCCACGCATGATGGCAGGAAGCACCTGGTCACGCCCGTGGGAATCGCATTCGCGGACGGCTACTATTACCTGACCGCGTGGAACGACGAGCGTGATGCTCTGACCGAGTTTCGCATCGATCGCATCGACAAGCTCGAGCTCGCGGACGAGCGCGCGACGAAGAACGACCAGATCGCGCAGCATGCGTTCGAGCGCGACGAATACGAGATGTTCGGGCGCTTCGCGGGCGAGCCGATCACCGCAACGCTGCTGGTGGACGGCGACAAGGTCGAGATCATCATGGACCGTTTCGGCAGTGGCGCCGACATCTATCCGCATGACGATACGAGCGCGAAAGCGATCGTGAAAGTGCGCAAGTCGCAGCAGTTCTTCGGGTGGATCGCGGGGCTGGGCGGCACGGTACGCATCGCTGCGCCGAAAACGCTGAAGCAGGAATACACGGACTACCTGCGCTCTCTTATCGAACCCTGAGCGCGGGCAGTGTTTTGCAGCGAAATCGCGAAAAATTGCAACGAATTTGTGTTTGTAAGCACAAAAATGCGGTCATTATCGAATTCTTCGTTCGATCGATCCGGAGCATCTCTCGCAAAAACCCAGGTCGCGCATTTTAAGGCGTTACTTCTCTATCGGAAGAGTCTTAAGAGCGCCGATTTTGTGCGTACGACTGCAAATCTCTTGCAAAAAATCGAAGAACGAATGCAAAACGTCGAGTCGTGCGGGCGAATCGACGAGTAACTGCTTGGTGACGCTTTGATGGTATGAGGGTTGCAGATCGGTTCTGCACGTGGTCTGTGCACGTCAGCTTGATAGTATCTGCACAGAATGAAATCAGGTTGCTCGCTCTTGGCTATGAAAAAGGAGACCAACATGACACGCAAAGAAACAACGGGCATGAAGTATGCTCCGGTTCTCATCTTGACCGCCATCATCGTCGCGGCAAGTCTCGTGTGCGCTTTCAGCCTTTCGGGCGTGAAGACGGCATCGGCGGAGAATTCGCCCGAGAACGAGGCGGCGCTCGTCGTCGAACAGCAAGATGAGGCCACTACTGATGGTGGCGAAGTGACCACGAATACGGTCGAAGTAGTCGAACAGGATGGCGATACGGAAGAGCCGCTTGGCACCACGCCCGCGGACGACTGCACCGTCACCATCAACTATCTGGAATACGCGAACTATGACGACGAACCCGACATGGAGCTCGACCAGGGCAACAGACGCGTGCTCGGTAAGCGCGTCATCACGGGGTTGCATGAGGGCGACGTGCTGAACGCATGGGATTACGCGATCAACCTGCCCGGACACTTCTTCTTCGACGGATGGCCGCTCGATCTGACGGTGACCACCGACCCAGCGAAGAACACGATGGATCTTATCTACGTGAAGCTTTGGAACAGCGAATACACCGTCAACTATTACGTGATGACGGGCGCCGATCTTGAGGCGGACAATTGGCACGACGCGCTCGCGCCCGATGACGTGCAGTTCTACAAGATGGGCTCCGAGACGTTCGACAATCAGCGCTTCGACAAGCTCATCAATGGCGACGCGTATGAATACAAGCTCGACGATATGTATGTGATCGACACGTATCCGGCGCAGATCCGCTTGGGAACCGACCCGGATAACAACGTCATCAACGTGCTCTACACACCAGAGTCGACGTATCTGCCCGATGATCTTGAGGTCCCGGACGAAGCGATCCCGCCAGCGGATGACGATACAGGTAACGGCGGGGATAACAGCGGCGGCGACAACGGCGAGGCGAACAAGCCGGGCGATTCCACCACGCTTCCTGGCGATACGACCCTCGACAAGGACGACATGATCGCCACGTTGCCTGATAACATCGAGGTCGGTAGCGATGAATTCGACGACTTCCTGGGCAGCGACACCGATCGCGGTGAGCTCGAGGTGACCGACGAGATGCTGGCGAACGACAAGGTGAATAAGGAAGATGCCGAGAAGACCATCAAGGCATATGAAACGGGCTTGCATAATGGTCAGCTTGCGAGCACGGGCGAAGAGTTCCCGATCCTTGCGGCGGTATCTGGAGGGATCGCACTGGTAGCGATCATCATCCTGATCTCGTACATCGTAGTGAACAGGCGTAAGATGGGCACTACGGTAGCAGCCACGAATGCGACGACGGATTCCGATACGAGCAAGTAAGAGCATCCCGATCAAGAGAGGATCTCATCGTGAGAGCCGGCGTCTTGATGTGAGAAAGCTTGGATAGCGAGTTTGGACTGATGCTTCAGCCAATAAGATCATTCGAGCCCTGCGGTTTCGCGGGGCTCGTTCTCTGTTGGGTAGCATTCGTTCGAGCACTGCTATCAGCAGGATTCTTCGAGCGCGGTGAAATCGTGAGGCTCGTTCGCTTCTGCCATCGCGCGTGCCACCAGCTCTTCATAGCCACGCAGTGCTGCGAAGGGTTTGAACTGCCGCGCGCGATCGGGATGCGGCTTGCCGAGCGTGTATCGTTCTGGGTGGGCCGCACCACGCGACTGAGCGAGGAATGCCTGATAGTCGGCATCCGAGCTAGTGAAAAGCTCGTCCCGGGCCATCGTGCTTTCAGCCGAGAGTTCATCCCGTGCCTTCATGCTCTCGACCGAACGTTCCTCTCTACGCATGATGCCCACCTACTTGATGTGCGCGCTCGATGCCACGCGCCTTTTCCTTGTAGGAGGTGCCGCGCATCACAGCATCCTTCCCGAACTTGTGCTTGATCTCGAGCAACGCGTCTTGTCGCGCGCGCTCCTCTTCTTCGGCCGCCACGTCGGTGAACAGGCTGTAGGTGGCGTATTCTTCTGGCTCGAGATGCCCGAACGCAATATTGATGCGCCGAATCGCGCGCGTGGGGTCGACCTTCTCGCAATAGAGCTCGTCCACTTCTGCGAGCAATTTGGTGAACGAATTCGACGCGAACCCCAGTTTCTTGCTGCCACTGACGTAGGTGCCCGGCTTCGGGCGCCGTGGATTCGTGCTGGCGCTGGCCCCCGCGCGAGCGCTCTTCGCACTGGCCCCCACGTTGGCTTCTGCGTTTGCCCCGCCTTCGCCCTCTGCATCGCTGGCCTTCTTGTAGCCCACATGCAGGTGGATATGGCTGGTCACGACGCGCTTATCGACCAGGTCGAGCACGGTCTCGTCTACCATCTCGCGCAGGATCATGCGTCCCTCTTCGAAGGTGTAGTCGCACGGCAGCACCTGCCCGTTGCCGAATGAGGTGCTTTCCGGTTCGTAGCCCTTTATCTCGGCGATGGTGCACGGCTCGAGCCCCCACGCATGGTCGATCAAGAATTCCGCGTTCACCCCAAATTCCTTGTACAGCAGATCCGCATCCGCATGCGCCACGCCGCGCAGGTCGCGGATGCCGAACTTCTCGAGACGCGTCGCGATGCCGCGTCCGATCTGCCAGATGTCGGTGATGGGACGATGATCCCAGATGACATCACGAAAACTGGCTTCGTCCAGCACGCCGATGTTGTCGTGGTCGTGCTTAGCGGTGACATCCAGCGCCACCTTCGCCAGAAACAGATTCGGCCCGATGCCCGCCGTAGCGGTGATCCTCGTTTCGGCGAATACCGCCTCGCGCAGCATGTTCACCAGGTCCTTCGCGCTCTTCTTATAGAGCGTGATGTAGGGCGTCAGATCGATGAAGCATTCGTCGATGGAATAGACGTGCAGGTCCGCCGCGCTGACGAAGCGCAGGTAGATGGACACGATCTGCGCGGACACCTCCATGTAGCGGCGCATGCGCGGCTTGGCGATGTCGAACGTGGGGTGCTTCGGGACCTCGAACAGGCGGCAACGCCCGGGCACGCCGAGCGCCTTCAGGGCAGGGGAGACCGCCAGGCAGATGGTCTTTTCGGTGCGCGACTTGTCCGCCACCACCAGGCGCCATGTGTACGGATCCTTCCCCTTGTCGACGCATTCGACGCTGGCGTAGAAGCTTTTCAGATCGATGCAGCAATATGTTTTCGGCCAGTTTGACATACCGCTCATTATAGCACGAAAACGAACAGATGTTCTATCGATATCGTTCGCGCGGGTGGGAGGTTTCAGCTTGCTAACGCTCCTTCAACACGTTGGTCGTGCACGTCCAGCCCACGCGCGCCGGATGATACGATGCCCCTTGATCGGCGCGCGTTGAACGATGTTGTCCGGCCCAAAAGCCAGCTCGATCGAGCAGGCGAACGCGACAGGAAAGAGCCTGTCAGCGGCCGCGACACGGCGGCGCGATCTTACGAAGGGGAGGTTCATCATGTACTATTCAAGCGGAAACTACGAGGCGTTCGCCCATCCACTGAAACCTGAAGGGGTGGAGGACAAGCAGGCCTACATCATCGGTTCGGGCCTGGCGGGCCTCACGGCGGCGTGCTACCTGGTGCGCGACGCGCAGATGCCCGGCAAGAACATCCACATCCTCGAACGCGACCCGCGCGCGGGCGGCGCCTGCGACGGCTGGGATTACGCACAGCTGGGCTACACGATGCGCGGCGGCCGCGAGATGGACAATCACTTCGAGGTCATGTGGGATCTGTTCCGCGACATCCCCTCCATCGAAGACCCCAGCGTCAGCGTGCTCGACTACTATTATTGGCTCAACAAGCGCGACCCGAACTACTCGCTGTGCCGCGCGACGGTGAATCGCGGCCAGGACGCGCACACCGACAACAAGTTCAACCTGTCGGACAAGGCCTGCATGGAGATCATGAATCTCTTCTTCACGCCTGAGGCCGACCTGCAGGACAAGCCCATCACCGACTACTTCTCGGACGAAGTGCTCGACTCGAACTTCTGGCTGTACTGGCGCACGATGTTCGCGTTCGAAAACTGGCATTCCGCGCTCGAGATGAAGCGCTACGTGACGCGCTACATCCACCACCTCGGTGGCCTGCCCGACTTCAGCGCGCTGCGCTTCACGCGCTACAACCAGTACGAATCCATGATCCTGCCGATGGTGAACTACCTCGAGGAACACGGCGTCGACTTCCAGTTCAACACGCATGTCACCGACGTGAACTTCTCGTGCGACGACGCGAAGGATATCGCGCGCAAGATGGCGAACGAGATCGTCCTGCGCCGCAACGACAGCCAGGCCGCGCAAGATGCCGCGACCGGCGTGCAGGGCGGCGGCGCGATCGAGGAAGCGCCCGAGGAATCGATCAAACTCACGGAGAACGACCTGGTGTTCATCACGCCGGGCAGCTGCGTGGCGCATTCGAGCTTCGGCAGCCAGACCGAAGCCGCGCAGTTCGACCCCACGCTCACCGCGGGCGACGGCTGGGATCTGTGGAAGCGCATCGCGGTCCAGAACCCCGCGTTCGGCCACCCCGAGAAATTCTGCGGTGACCCGGCGAAGAGCAACTGGGAGAGCGCGACGGTCACCACGCTCGACGACAAGATCATTCCCTACATCGAGAAGATCTGCAAGCGCGATCCGCTGTCGGGCAACGTCGTGACGGGCGGCATCGTGTCCGTGAAGGACTCGAGCTGGCTGCTCAGCTGGACCATCAACCGCCAGCCGCAGTTCCGCGACCAGAAGCCCGGCACCGTGTGCGTATGGGTCTACAGTCTGTTCACCGATGTGCCCGGCGACTACATCAAGAAGCCGATGCGCGACTGCACCGGCATCGAGATCTGCGAGGAATGGCTCTATCACCTGGGCGTTCCCGAGGATCAGATCGAGGAGCTGGCGACGAACAGCGCGAACACCATCCCGTGCATGATGCCCTACATCACGGCGTTCTTCATGCCGCGCGCTGAAGGCGACCGCCCGCTGGTGGTGCCTGAAGGCGCGGTGAACTTCGCGTTCATCGGCCAGTTCGCCGAGACGCCGCGCGACACCATCTTCACGACCGAGTACTCGATGCGCACCGGCATGGAGGCGGTTTACACGCTGCTCGACATCGATCGCGGCGTGCCCGAGGTGTGGGGAAGCTGCTTCGACCTGCGCGTTCTGCTGAACGCGACCGTGCTGCTGCGCGACGGCAAGCCCGCCACCGACATGAATATGAACATCCTCGAGAAGCTGTTGCTATCGAAGGGATTGAAGGAGATCGAGAACACGGACATCTACGGGCTGCTGAAGGAATTCGGCGTCATCCCGACCACAGACGCGAATCGCGACGTGGTGGGTCCTGCGCCGGGCGCGGTCTGGCCCGGCATCCACTAGGGGTGCTCGCGCGCTCGCTGCGAGGCTTGGCGCTCGCGGATCTCGGATACGCTACGGAAGGTGCGCCGCAGCTCTAACGGATGCTGTGGCGCAACCTGCGTCTGAACACGAGGGCGATCGCGCCGACCATCAGCACGACCACGCCGCCCACCTGGAAGGTGGCGAGCACGCCGAAGCTGTCGATCACCACGCCACCCAGCGTCGGTCCGAGCGCGAGCCCGCACGTGCAGCCCGCGTTCACCCAGGCGATCGCTTCGGTGAAGCGCGCACCCGGAACGGCGCGTTCGCAGGTCGCGTTCACCATGATGAGCAGCGGCGCATAGAAGATGGCCGGCAGGGAAGTGAGCAGGTAGAGCAGCAGCACGGAATCGATGAACGCGGTGGTGGCGAACGAAACGCTGAGGCACACCGCCAGAACGACGAGCTGCGTGGTGAGGCGGACCTGCAGACGCACCATGCCGAACAGGAAGCCGGCTCCCATCGAGAAGACGGCCTGCAGCATGAGCGCGCCGCTGGCGACGTTGGCATCGCCCGTGCCTTCTGCGAAGGACACGGTGGCTACGTCGAGCACGCCGAAGAACGCGCCGACGAAGAACATCATGGCGAACAGGATACGCACGACAGGCGAAAGATGGAAGATGCTGCGCTTGCGTTCGCGGTCGCTCTCAGCGGCGGCCTCGGGTGCGTGGCCGATCTCGCCTTCGGCGGCGGTTTCGTTCGTGAGCTCTGCTTCTTCGGGTTCGTTATCGGGCGTCCAGCCGACCGTGGGTTCGGTGGTTCGCGAGGTCGTGATCAGCACGGCGCCCACCACGTAGGCGACGATGCCCACCGAAAGCCCCGCGATGGGCACGAAGGTGGAGGCGAGGAAGATCGCCAGGGGTGGTGCCACCAAGAACCCCAGGTCATCGAGGAGGCATTCATAGGAGAACACGCCGTGGAGCGTGGGGGATGCGTTGCCGAGGCGGTGCGTACGGATCAGGTAGGTCCAGCGCGCGCGAACCAGCGCTTGCGGCGAGACGAGCGCACCCATCAGGATCGCGAGTGGCAGCAGCATCCAAGGGCTCGCGTGCACGACGACGCACACGAGCATCGCGATCGTTCCCACCACGGGAATGCAGGTCGCCCACGGTATCACGGTGCGCTGGCCCTTGCGGTCGATCAGCTTCGCGAGCCGCGGCGATATGAGGAAGGTCGACAGCGCGATGGCGGATGCGACCAGGCCCGCTACGAGGAACGAGTACCCCGCCAGCGTGAGCATGGTCACCACGCCGATGTTGACCATGTAGACGTAGAGGCGCATGAGCAGGCCGCCCACGTCGAACGCGCGCGCCGGCTTCACTCGCAAGATGGTCTGGTATGTTCGTGCATCCAATGCTGCCATGGTGTCGGTTCGCTCGCGGTCGGGCGAACGAAGCTGCCTCACTGTACTCCCGTGCGCAGCGATTGTGAACCCTTGCGCCGCGAGCGTGCATTGCGCGCGGTGGTCGGTCGCAGGGGTGATCGAGTTGCTCTTCGCGGGGTCGAGTACGGCGCTTTTCGCAGGGGCGGTCGCATCTTGATTCGCAGGACGAGACCGTCTTCTTGTAAAGTGTCACGTGATGCGTTACAATAGGTGCGGAAAGGATGAAAGATTGATCAAGTCGTTCGCGGACAAGGAAACAGAGGCGCTCTTCGCGCAAGTCGTATCGAACGCCCTTCCTGCGAACATCGTGCCGCGCGCGCTCCGCAAGCTCGACATGATCGATAACGCCTATCGCGTGCAGGATCTGAAGGTCCCGCCTGGCAATCGTCTTCATCGGTTGCAGGGAAACCGCTTCGGCCAGTATTCCATTTCCATCAACGATCAGTGGCGCATCTGCTTCACATTCGAGGGCAACGATGCGTTCGACGTCGAGATATGCGACTATCACAGATGAGGTGCACGATGAAGGAAGACCAGCTGCTCTTCATAGAACGAAAGCCCACGCATCCCGGAGAGATGCTCCGCGAAGAATTCATGCCCGATTTCGGCATCAGCGTGGCGAAGCTCGCCGAACTGCTGAAGGTCTCGCGCCAGACCGTGAACGAGCTGGTGCGGGAGCGGCGGGCGGTCAGTGCCGAGATGGCGCTTCGCCTCGCGCGCGTGTTCGGCACGACGCCTCAATACTGGATGAACATGCAACGCAACATCGATCTCTGGGATTCGCTAGACGCGAACGAGGCCGAGATCATGGCGATCGAGCCGCTCTCCGCGACGTTGTAGCTTCTTGCGGGCATTTGCGGGTTCGTGAACGATTCGCGCACTTCTGTGCGCGGGATGCCGCGACGTTCAAGTTCACCAGTGTTCGTGTGGTTTCTGTGCGGTGTCGCGGCTCGCAGCGCGGCCGTGCACGAAGCGGGGGTTACTGATCGGTGGGTGCGGGGATGGTGCCCGCGCCGGTCTTCCAACCGCACACGGTCAGGATCGCGCCCAGCACCAGCATGATGGTAAGCGGCACGAACCACGAACCCGTCAGGTCGACGATCAGGCCGAGGCACGCGGGTCCGAGCGCGGCCATCAGATAGCCGAAGGTCTGCGATAAGCTCGAGAGCTTCGCGGCGTCGTCGGGGTCTTCGGTGCGCACGCCGAAGTAGAACATGCACAGGCAGAACGGGCCGCCCAGCGCGAAGCCTACCAGCGTGACCGCCGCGATAGCGGCCTCGTCGGTGCGTACGAAGAAGAGCGCGGCCACGCCCAGGAACACCAGCAGGCCGATCGTGGCGCCCAGCAGGCGTTGGCGCTTCAAGCGCTGCGCGATCATCGGGAGGAAGAGCGTGCAGGGGATGCCCACGATCGGAAAGAGCGTCACGCACGTAGTGATGGCGCTCGCGCTCACGCCGGCCGCTCCGAGGATGGAGGGCAGCCACGCAACCATGGCGTAGAACAGGATCGACTGCACGCCGAACAACCCGGTGATCCACCAGGTGATCGGACTTTTCATGATGTGTGCGCTGAAGAGGCCGAGACCCTTGCGCGGGGCGCGGGAGCGACCTTCGTTCGCGCTCGTGGTGGCCGATGAGTTGTCGCTCGCGTTCACGGGCGGGCGAACGGTGCCGCGTTTGTCGCCTTCGCCAGCGCGGTTGGTCAAGCAGCGCACGACCACCCACAGCACCGCGCCGATGGCGGCCAGCGGCGCGACCCCGACAAGGATCGTGCGCCAATCGCCGATCGATTCCATCAGGCCTGATGAAAGGCCCGCTGCGCCTCCGGCGAACAGGCTCATCGTGGTGGTGTAGAGCGCGGTCATCACGCCGACGCGCAGGGGAAAGCGCTCGCGCACGACCGCGGGCAAGAGCACGTTGCCTGCCGAGATGCCTACGCCCAGAAGGACGGTGCCGCCGAACAGCCCCGCGTCGCCGCCGTACGATCGCCAGACGATGCCCACCGCGATGGCGGCGCAGCCGATGGCGAGCGCGCGGCTGTTGCCGAAGCGCTCCGAGATCTTGTTCATGAAGATGGCCGAGGCGGCGAACGCGAGCAGCGGTAGCGTGGTGACCATGCCCATCGCGCCTGATGAGAGCATAAGATCGTTCTGCACCCACACGGTGAGCGCGCCCATCGAGGTGAGGGTGGAGCGCAGGGTGGAGGCGGTGAAGACGATCGCGATGGCCACGATCACCAGCAGCGCACGATGCGACGATGCGCGCGCGGCGACATCGCGTGCGAACGTGCCGCGGGAGCTCGTGGTCTCGTTCGCGCTCGTGCGTGCGGCAGCATCGCGGGCGGCAGGCGCCATAGTGCGTTCGCAGGCAGCTTCAGCGTGCGCGGTGCGGCGTTCGTTGTCGCGTTCAGTTCTCATAGATGCATTTAACCAAAAACGCGTCACCCGCGCCACCTTCAACGGCACCCGTTCCGCATCCGCCGCTCCTGTTTTCGTGCCCACCATTCGCGTAAGCGTCGCGCCCGCACGCGCGCATGTTTTCTTACAATCGGCCTCAAGCAACGAGTAGTTTTCCAACGTAAGTCCAGTTGTGCGGCTGCTCGCGTCCTCACGCTCCTGCGGCTGCGCATCTGCACCACCAGCAGGAGAGACCATGAACATCCGAAACGTCATTCCCATGCTCGCCGTGCTTTACGGCAGTGCCTTCGTCGCCTCGTTCAACGAGAACACCGTCAACGTCGCGCTCATCAGCATCATGGGCGAATTCTCGATCGACGCGAACATGGCGCAGTGGCTCGTGACCGGCTACATGATCGTCACGGCCATCGTCGTCACCATCACGGCGTTCTTGAACCGCCGCCTGCGTTTGCGAACGCTCTTCCTCATGGCGGTCGGCTTCCTGGCGTTCGGCCTGGCCGCGGCGCTGCTCGCGCCCACGTGGCCGCTGTTCCTTGCCGCACGCCTGGTCCAGGCCATCGGCACCGGCATCTTCATCCCGACCATGATGAGCACCGTGCTCGCGGTCGCGCCCAAGACGAAGATGGGCACCTACCTGGCCATCGGCAGCTGCATGATCACGTTCGGCCCGGCGTTCGCGCCCGTGGTCAGCGGTATCATGGTCACGTCGCTGGGGTGGCGCGCGATCTTCCTGCCGCCGGTCGTCATCATCTTCATCCTCGGCATCGCGGGCGCGTTCTGCATCCGCAACATCGCCGAACCGCGCCCCATCAAGCTCGACGTCCTGTCGGTCGTGCTCTCCGCGCTCGGTCTGTTCTCCCTGGTCCAGGGCCTCTCGAGCATCATGGCGTCGCCCGCATCTGCCGTGTGCTTCCTCGTGGCGGGCATCGCGATCCTGGCTGGCTTCGTGGTGCGCCAGTTCCGCATCGACAACCCGCTGCTGAACTTGCGGCCGCTGAAGAACCCGCTGTTCGCGCCCATCTGCGTGCTCATGATCGTGGCGATGCTCACGTCGTTCTCCATGAGCGTGCTCTTGCCGCTCTACTTCGAAGGCGCGCTCGGCACCACGGCGTTCCTGGCCGGCGCGCTGCTGCTCGCTCCCATTCTCGTGAACGCCGGCACGTCGCTGGTGAGCGGCCGCATCTACGACAAGCACGGCTGCTGGCCGCTGCTGCCGGCGGGCTTCTGCCTGATCGCGGTCGGCCAGATCACGGTCTGCCTGGTGTCGCCGGCGTTCTCGCTGCTAGGCGTGCTGGGCGCGTCGATCGTGGTTTACGGCGGCCTCGGATTCATCTTCTCACCTGCGCAAACGGCGGGTCTGCAAACCCTTCCACCCGACGAGTACCCGCATGGCGTGGCCATCCTCAACACGTTCATCCAGATCGCGGCTTCCATCGGCCCCTCGCTGCTGATCGGCATCCTTTCCGGCATCGCGGGCAGCGCGCAGGCCGGGGGAGCGGCGGCGAATGCTGCGCAGGCCAAAGGCTTCTCGGGCGCCGTGGCCGTGGCCAGCGCCATCGCGCTGATCGGCCTCATCGTCGCGTTCGTCTACGCTCGCAAGCGCCATGCGATGCGTGCCGAAGAGGGCGCTGCACCCCTTCCGACCCAGGTCGAAGAGGTGGCAATTGCGCCGGCTGAGCCCATCACCGTAGCATCCGTGATGAAGGCGCCCTACGTGGTGCTCGCCACCGCGACCGTGCGCGAGGTGATGGAGCGCCTGATCGAGCGCAAGACCAGCGGACTTCCCGTGGTCGACGCCAACGATGCCGTGGTCGGTTTCGTGTCGGATGGTGACGTGCTGGCTGCCATCGGTAAGCAGGACGAGCCCGCTCTGAACCTGGCGAGCAGCCTGGCGATGCTGCGTGACCTGCGCAATTTCGACGAGCGTTTCGCCGACGCGCTCTCCGCGAACGTGATGGACATCGCCACGCGCCAGATCGTCTCGGTGAGCAAGACCACCTCGATCGACGACGTGTGCGCGCTGCTGGCGAGCAAGCGCATCAAGAAGGTGCCCGTGGTGGAGGCAGGCAAGCTGCAGGGCACCATCAGCCGAAGCGACGTGGTGCGCGCGCTCATGGCAACCGTGGTCGAATACACGCCCGCGCTCGAGCCGAGCGAAGCTGCCGCGCGCTAGGGAGCGAGTGTGCCGCGCGCCCGGAAGCGAAACTGCCCTTTTCAAAGACGTTCAAATTTGGTTCGCAGCGCAATCGTACACGGATGCTCGATTCATTCTTGGTAGGACGTACGACAAGAATGCTTCATCACGCGCGATGTGAAGACAGCGGCTAAGTCTCCTGTTTCCGCGCTCATGACCTGCTCGTTTTCGATCTTGCTTTCGGTCTCCCTTTCGATCTCTCGCTTCGCTTCGGCCTGTGCGCTCTTCGCGAATTTCGCGGAGCGTTCAGCATCCAGGCGACGGTTGCGGAAGTAGACCGCCCAGTTGATGGCAAGGAACACGCAGTTCAGCAGGTAGACGCCCACCACCCAGTTGATGGCGCCGAGCGAGAACTTCGCCGCCACACCGCATCCGTACCCCAGGCAGATCAGCGCGAGGAACTGCCAACTGGTGCCTGCCGCGGTTCGCGCCTTGTAGGCTTTCCACGCGTTCATCGGCCACGAGAGGCCGAAGCACACCAGCATTCCCGCTTCCAAGATCTCCGCTAAGAACATAGGTCAGGTCGCTTCCTTTCGTCTTCGTGCGTACGTTCCGCGCCATTTCGCGCTCACGTGTTTCCTGTCGAGTGCGCCGCGTGCTTTCTGCTGAACGCACCTCGTGCATTTCGCTCGCGCCATTCTTGCTGGGTGCCCCTCGCGCACTTCAAGCTCGACCGCGCCTTAATGGTCGCACCATGCGTGCGGTGCTGTTTTGCGTGATTTCGCTTTGCTTCCTGACTTCATTTTCGCGCTGAAATCGATTCATTAACAATATAAATAATGTTGAATATATATACCGTAAAGGTATCATTTTGCTTGGAAAAGAAGCGATGTTTGCGAGGAAAGAAAGCAGGGCGCGAATGGATCTGAACAAGCTCAAATACTTCATGGCGGTGGCCGAGACCGAGCATGTCACGAACGCCGCGCAGCAGCTCTCCATCGCGCAGCCCGCGCTCACGCGCGCGCTCCATCGCTTGGAGGATGAGCTGGGCGTGCAGCTGTTCGTACGCGATGGCCGCAATATCCGCCTGACTCCCGAAGGTGCGTATCTACGCGATCGCTGCGCCGCGCCGCTGCAAGAGCTCGACGGCATCGAAAGCGCGCTTCGCGCGCTCTCCGCTAACGAGCAGGCCACCATCAGCATCTGCATGAAGTCGGCATCGGTGCTGGTGGTCGACGCGATCGCGGAATATTCGGTCGATCATCCCGAGGTGGTGTTCAAGGTCACGCAAGAGGATCGCCCCGATTTCGCGGATATCATCATCGCTTCCGAGCCGTGGACGAAGCAACCGCGGGGCGCGGGTTTCGCCGAGCGCATCGGCGTCGCGCTGTCGTCCGCGAGCGCGAGCGACTTGCTCGAGACCGAGGCTGGTGCCCGGAAGTCTCACCGTGCGATCGACCTCGACAGCTTGCGCGAGGAAAGCTTCATTCTGCTAGCAGGCTCGCGGGGACTTCGTCCCCAGTGCGATCGTCTTTGTGCGTCGCGCGGTTTTCACCCGCATGTCGCCTTCGAGAGCGAGAATCCCTCGGTCGTGCGCAAGATGGTGTGCCTCGGCATGGGCGTCGGGTTCTGGCCCGAGTACAGCTGGGGCCCGCTCGACGAAGGGAGCGTATGGTTTCCGCTGGTGGATGATGAGTTTCGCAGGTTCGTGCGTCTCACCATCACGCCGCGCGGCATGGAGAAGGAAGCATCCCGCGATTTCAAGCGCTTCCTATCCAACTATCTTTCTGCTGCTTTTGCGTGAGAGTTCGCATTCGTCACGCGGATTTTGCAGCGATTTGGCCGTTGTTTGCAAGAGATTTGCGTTCGTACGCACAAAATCACGTCATTTGAGGTGATTTGGGGGTATGGCGAGCTGATTTCGAGGTCCCAAAATGCGAAAACCCCAGGTCGGGGTTTTCGGAATCGCAAGATTGTGCATACAACCGCAAATCTCTTGCATTTTTTGGCGATTTCGCTGCAAAAGCGGTCTTGCAGCGCGTTCGACCCGTCCAGGAGCACAAGCGGTCAGCTGTTTGTAGTCCACCAAGACGCAAGCGGTCAGCTGTTTGTAGTCCACCAAGACGCGAGCGGTCAGCTGCTGGGAGTCTCACCAGCCAGGACGCGAGCGGTCAGTTCTCCTCGATCGCTTGGACGATCTCGCGCACGAACGGGGCCAGCACCGCGGGCGCATCCGTGCCGTGCTCGCCGATCTGCTTGACGATCGCACTGCCCATGATCGCGCCATCGGCCAGCGCCGCCATGTCATGCGCCTGCTGCGCATTCGACACGCCGAACCCGATCGCGATGGGCGCGTCCGACACGCGACGGATCTTCTCCACGATGGTGCCCAGGTCAGCGGTGAAATTACTGCGCATGCCTGTCACGCCCAGCGAACTGACCAGGTAGATGAAACCTTCCGCCTCGCGCGCGATCATGGCGATGCGCTCGTCGGAGGTGGGCGCGATCATCGAGATGAGCGCGAGCCCGTGCGAGCGACACGCATCGGCGAAATCGCCCTTCTCCTCGAACGGAACGTCGGGCAGGATCAGCCCGTCGATGCCCGCGGCCGCCGCGCGCTCGCAGAAGCGCTCGGTCCCGTAATGGAAGACCACGTTGGCATACGTCATGATGACGAGCGGGCATTTCACGGGCGTATGATCCGCGTCCCCCTCGCGCAAGCGGCGCGCCAGCGCGAACACGTCGTCGGTGGTGGTGCCTGCCGCCAGCGAGCGGATGTTGGCATCCTGGATGACCGGGCCTTCCGCGGTCGGATCGGAGAACGGGATGCCCAGCTCGATGATGGCCGCGCCCGCATCGGCGAACGCGCGCACCAGCGCGCAGGTGGTCTCGAGATCGGGGTCTCCGCAGGTGATGAAGGGAATGAACGCCTTGCCGTCAGCGAAGGCAGCGCGAATGGATTCGTTACTCATGGATGTCCTCTCCTCGGTAGCGGGCGATGGCGGCGCAGTCCTTGTCGCCGCGGCCCGAAAGCGTCACGACGATGATCTGGTCGGGCGCCATGTCCGGCGCGATCTTCATGGCATGCGCGAGCGCGTGCGAACTTTCGATGGCGGGAATGATGCCCTCCAGGCGGCTCAGGCGCTCGAACGCCTCGACCGCTTCGTCGTCGGTCACGGCGACGTATTCGGCGCGCCCGGTGTCGTGCAGCATCGCGTGTTCGGGGCCGATGCCGGGGTAATCGAGCCCGGCGCTGATAGAATAGACGGGCGCGATCTGGCCGTATTCGTCCTGGCAGAAGTAGCTCTTCATGCCATGGAAGATGCCGAGCGACCCGGTCGAGATAGTGGCCGCGGTCTCGAACGTGTTGATGCCGCGCCCTGCCGCTTCGCAGCCGATCAGGCGCACCTCAGCATCGTCGATGAAGTTGTAGAACGTGCCCATCGCGTTCGACCCGCCGCCCACGCAGGCCATCACCACGTCGGGCAGACGACCTTCGCGCTCGAGGCATTGTTCCTTGATCTCGGCCGAGATGACCGACTGGAAATCGCGCACGATGACGGGGAACGGATGCGGGCCCATGGTCGAGCCGAGGCAGTAGTGCGTGTCGTCCACGCGGTTGGTCCACTCGCGCAGGGTCTCGCTGACCGCGTCCTTCAGCGTCGCGGTGCCCGAATCGACGGGGTGAACGGTGGCGCCCAGCAGACGCATCTTGTAGACGTTGAGCGCCTGGCGCTCGGTGTCCTCGCGGCCCATGAACACCTCGCACTCCAGGTCGAGCAGCGCTGCGGCGGTGGCGGTGGCCACGCCATGCTGGCCCGCGCCGGTCTCGGCGATCAGGCGTGTCTTGCCCATCTTCTTCGCCAGCAGCGCCTGGCCGAGCACGTTGTTGATCTTGTGCGCGCCCGTGTGGTTCAGGTCCTCGCGCTTCAGGTAGATCTTCGCGCCGCCCAGCTCATTGGTCAGGCGTTCAGCGAAGTAGAGCCGCGACGGGCGGCCCGCGTAGTCGTTCAGCAGTGCGGTCAGTTCGGCCTTGAATTCGGGGTCGTCCTTGTAATGGAAGTAGGCTTCTTCGAGCTCGTTCACGGCGTTCATCAGCGTCTCAGGCACGTACTGCCCGCCATGAATGCCGAATCGTCCGTTCTCGTGGGGCGCGTCGGCTTGCGGCGTCGCGCTGGCGGCGTCGGGCGCGCTTGCGATGTCGGACGCGCTTGCGGTATCGGTCGCGCTGCCCTTGGCGGGCGCGTTGGTCTTAGTGGTCACGTTGGTTCCTCCTTTGGGGGTAGGGGGTTGGTGGGTCGCGGCTGCTTCGGTGGGGGTGGAGCGGACCGCCTCGATGAACGCAGCCATGGCTGCGGGATCCTTGCGGGGAGCAGCGCGCGCGGTGTCGAGCGTGATCGGCGCGTCTCCGTTCGTGTCAGCGCTCGCGTCTCGCACAGGCGCTTCGATGCCGCTCGACACATCCACGATGAGGGGCTGGCACGCGGAAAGCGCGGCGCCGACATTCTGCGGCGAAAGCCCACCGGCCAGCGCGAAGGGGCGCTCCATGCGATCCAGCAGCTCCCAGGGGAAAGCGCGGCCCTCGCCCTTGCCGCCATCTAGCAGCACCAGGTCGGCTGCAGAAGCGTTCGCTGCTGCGATATCTTCGGCGCGCTCGACCTCGAATGCTTGCCATATTTCCAGTTCAGGAACGAGCGCGCGCAGTTCGGTGATGAACGCGTCATCCTCGTTGCCGTGCAACTGGGCGACTTGGATGATGCATGCTTCAGCAAGGCGCGCGATGGCGTGCGCTTTTTCGTCGACGAACACGCCCACCGCGGCGATGCTCTTATCGAGCGCAGCGCGGATGGCGCGTGCGGCATCAGCATCGACCGCACGCTTGCTGCGCGGCCAGAACACGAGCCCCACATAGTCGGGCTGCAGGCGGTTCGCTGCCTGCGCGTCTTCGACGCAGGTGATGCCGCAGAATTTCACGGCAGGCGTGGCGGTCTCGCATGTCGCGCGTGTCGCACTCTGCGGCGCGACTCCGTCCGTGCGCGTCCTCGCTATTGTGTTACTCATGCCGGCCTGCCTTCCTTGGCAGCAGCGCGCATCGCGGCGACGAGGTCCGCCTTCGCGTCGCTGCGCATCAGCGCTTCGCCCACCAGCGCCGCATCCGCGCCCGCCGCCGCCATGGTGGCGATATCGGCCGGGCAGGTCACGCCCGACTCTGCCACGAACAGCACCTCATCAGGCACGTTCGCTCGCAGGTCGTTCGCGTTCGCCAGGTCGACCGAGAAATCCTTCAGGTTGCGGTTGTTCACGCCCAAGATGCGTGCGCCCGCGCCCAGCGCTCGTTCGACCTCGCGCGCGTCGTGCGCCTCGACCAGGGCCGAGAGCCCCAGCTCTTCAGCGAGCGCGCCGTATGCAGCCAACTGCGCGTCGTCCAGGATCGCGCAGATCAGCAGCACGGCTGTCGCGCCCAGCGCTTTCGCCTGGTAGATCATGTATTCGTCGATCGTGAAATCCTTGCGCAGCACCGGCGTGGCGATCTCGTGCGCGATCGCTTCCAGATATTCATCGGAGCCCAGGAACCAATGTGGCTCGGTCAAGCACGAGATGGCGTCCGCGCCCGCGGTCTCGTAGTCGCGCGCGATGGCGAGTGGGTGGAAATCCTCCGCGATCACGCCTTTGGAAGGCGAGGCCCTCTTCACCTCGCAGATGAGTCCGAAATCCGCCGTGCGCAGGGCAGCTTCGAAGGGAAACGCCCCGAACGTGCCCGCGGCCCGCTCGGCGGCCACGCGTGCTTCGGCGGCTGTGCGCACGTCAGCCAGCGGCGTGCGCGCCTGTTCGGCCGCGATGCGCTCCCGCGTTCGCTGCGCTATTTCATCAAGAATGGTCATGCGTCTCTCCTAGGCTTCCGCGTTGCTGGCTGCGATGTAGGCTTCCATGGTCGCCAGCGCCGCGCCGCTCTCCACCAGCTCGGCCGCGCGCGCAACGCCCGCTTCCAGGCTCTCCGCGAGCCCGTTCAGGTAGAGCACCGCGCCCGCATTCATCAGCACCGTATCGCGCTTCGGCCCCACGAGCGTGCCGTCCAAGACCCCGCGCGTGATCAGCGCGTTCTCTTCGGCGGTGCCGCCTGCCAGGTCGGCCTTCGCGCAGCGCGAGAACCCAAACTGCTCGGGCGTGACCGTGTAGGTCGCGTACGCATCGGCGCCCTTGTCGGCGTCGAATTCGCACACGAACGTATCGCAGCAGGTCGACAGCTCGTCCAGCGTCTCCTCACCGAACACCACCATGCCACGCTTCACGCCCAGGCTCACCAGCACGCGCGCGAGCGGCTCGACCAGCGATCCGTCGTACACGCCCAGCAACATGTAGGTGGGGCTGGCCGGATTCGTGAGCGGCCCGAGGATGTTGAACACGGTGCGAATGCCCAGCTCCTTGCGGATCGGGCCAACGTACTTCATGGCGCTGTGGTAATCCTGCGCGAAGAAGAAGCACATGCCCACCTCGTCGAGCATCCGTACGGCCAGCTCAGGCGGCTGCGAGATGTTCACGCCCAGCGCTTCCTGCACGTCGGCCGTGCCCGATTTCGACGACGCAGCGCGATTGCCGTGCTTAGCCACCTTCACACCGCCCGCCGCTGCGATGAACGCCGCGGTGGTAGAGATGTTGAACGTGCCAGCCTTGTCGCCGCCGGTGCCCACGATCTCGGTGACGGGCGCGCCGTAGTCGACCGTGGTGGCCAGCTCGCGCATCGCGCTCGCGCACCCGGCGATCTCCTCGATGGTCTCGGCGCGCGTCGATTTCGTCGAGAGCGCCGCGAGGAACGCCGCGGTCTGCGTGGGCGTGGTCTTGCCGCTCATCACTTCGGTGATGACCTCGTGCGCTTCGTCGTAGGTCAGGTCTTGCTTGTCGACCAGCTTGAATATCGCTTCCTTTATCATCATGCATCCTTTCGGTCATTGAACTCGTCGGCCAGGACGAGGAAGTTCGCGATCATCTGCGCGCCGGTGGGCGTCATGATCGACTCGGGGTGGAACTGCACGCCGAAGGTGGGCTGCGTGGCGTGCTCGACGGCCATCACTTCGCCATCCGTATCGCGCGCGGTCACTACCAGGCAAGCCGGTAAGCTGTCCGCATCGGCAGCCAGCGAATGGTAGCGTGCCACGCGCACGTCATCGCCCAAGTTCGCAAGCAACCGCGATGCGGGCGCGATCTCGATTCGGCTCGACTTGCCGTGCATCAGCTCCTTCGCGTATCCGACCGTGCCGCCCAGCGCCTCCACGATCGCCTGATGCCCCAGGCACACGCCCAATATCGGCACCTGTCCGCCCTGCTCGCGCACCACTTCTTCGCAGATGCCCGCATCGCCTGGGCGCCCCGGCCCAGGCGAGAGGATGATGGCCTCAGGCTTCGCTGCGGCCAGTTCGGCCACGCTCATCGCGTCGTTGCGGATCACGCGCACATCGGGCCGCGCCGCGCCGACCAGCTGGTAGAGGTTGTACGAAAAGCTGTCGTAATTGTCCACGAGGTAGATCATGCGATGCCTCCTTGCGCCTCTTCGATGGCCTGCGTCACCGCGCGCGCCTTGTTGTAGCATTCGTCGAATTCGGCGTCGGGGTCGGAATCGGCCACGATCCCTGCGCCCGACTGCACGCACACGACGCCGTTCTTCTTGTAGGCCAGGCGGATGGCGATGCAAAGGTCCAGGCCACCTGTGAAATCGAGATATCCGATCGCGCCGCCGTAGATGCCGCGATCGCCACCCTCAAGCTCGCGAATGATCTCGCATGCGCGCAGCTTCGGCGCGCCTGAGAGCGTGCCCGCGGGCAGGATCGAGTCGACCGCGTCGAGGGCGTCCTTGTCGGCAGCGATGGTGCTCTGCACGGTCGAGCCGATGTGCATCACCTTGGAAAAGCGCAGGATCTCCTGGTACTTCTCGACCTTCACGCTGCCCAGCTCGCTGATGCGCCCCAGATCGTTGCGCCCCAGGTCGACCAGCATGTTGTGCTCGGCGAGCTCCTTTTCGTTGGCGCGCAGCTCCGCTTCGTTGGCGGCGTCCTCTTCGGGCGTCGCGCCACGCGGGCGCGTTCCGGCCAGCGGGTAGGTGAACAGCTCGCCGCGCTCCAGGCGCACGAGCGTCTCGGGGCTCGAGCCGACGATCTCCACGTCGTCGCTGGTGAAGTAGAACATGTAAGGGGAGGGGTTCTCGCAGCGCAGGATGCGGTAGGCGTCGAAGAGGCTTCCGCTCACGTGCGCGCGTCGCGGGTTCGAGAGCACCACCTGGAAGATGTCGCCCTCGCGGATGTGGTCTTTCGCGGTCTCGACCATCGCGGCGTATTCCTCGCGCGACGCCGCCGCCTCGAGCGGTTCGAGCAGCTGCAGCGGCTCGAAGGTCGCGTGCGGGCCGTCCAGCAGCAGCGCTTCGATGGCGGCCAGCTCTTCGTCCGCCGCCGCGTACGAAGCTGCGATGTCGCTCGTGTCCACGCCACCGATGATGCAGATCTTCTGGCGGTAGGAATCGAACGCGATCACGTTCTCGAACAGCATCAGGTCAACGTCGAGGAAATCTCCCGGTTCGTTGCTGGTGCGCAGCGTGGGTTCGGCGTATTTCAGGTAGTCGTAGGCGAAGTAGCCCACCAGCCCGCCCGTGAACGGCGGCATGCCCTCCACCACGGCCGACTTGTGCGCGGCCAGTATCTGGCGCAGCGTGTCGGCGGGGTGATCGACCTGGCGCTCGGTGGTCTCTTGGTGGCCGGTCTCGACGTGCTCGCGGATGCGCATCGCGCCGTTCGTGCAGGTCACCTCGAGCGATGGCTTGAAGCCGAGAAACGTGTAGCGCCCCCAGCGTTCGTCGGGTTCGGCGCTTTCTAGCAGAAAGCAGTGATGCGAGGCCGCGCGCAGCTTCGCGATGGCTTGGATAGGGGTGAGCGAGTCGGCCATGATCTCGCGGCGCACGGGGATGCGACGGTAGTCGCCCGCGTTCGCGATGGCCTGAACTTCTTCAAGACTCGGCACCATGTGCTTGCTCCTTTCCCGGGCGCGGGTGGTCGCTCCCGTCGTTTCGCCCGGTTCGCTCGTGCGTGCCAGGCGGTCGCAGCGCCCGGCGCATGCGCGCCTCGGGCGGTGGGAACGAAAAAAGCCCGTCCCCAACAGTTTCCTGTCAAGGACGGGCTCGAAAGCTCGCGGTGCCACCTTGATTCGCAGACGAGTCTGCGCACTTCGCGAGATGCTATCACATCTCCGGCAACTGACGTATGCCCTGCACGTCGTATCCTACTTGGTTCGCACGCGATCGTATCGCGCGTCGAAGCGGCCTTCGCGCTTCTCTTCGCTGCGCCGACCGATCCGTTCGGTACGCCCTCCGCGGCCCATTTGGCGAACTGCTTACGATTCGGATCCCAGCGCCCCGAACTCTCTGTGCGCGCTCATTCGCTTTGACTTCCGCTTCAACGGTTTGATCGTCTGAATGAATGACGATGAAAGGGATTATGGCACAGCTGCGCGCGCTTTACAACACTAAAGTGCGATGTTTTTTCGAATGGTAACTTTGCGCCCCGCGCCCTACTTCGGGCGCCAACGGATCAGGCAGATGATGGCGATGACGCAGATGATCAGCGCGATGACAGGCATCCACACGCTGAACATGGTCAATGCCTCGATGTTCGGGAACACCGTATCGATGAACTGGCTGTTCAGCGCATCGTGGAAGTATTGGCTGGTCACGAGGTCGAGATAGTCGTCCCACACGCTGATCAGCCCGAACAGCCCCAACAGCGCGATCAGGAACAGCACCACGTTCTGCTTGCGGTCGGCCTTCAGCACGTGGTCCTGATAGTCGCGGTCGAGGTAGTGCGATAGATACGACGCGAAATCCTTCATCTGCACCAGCGAGCGCTGGATGTTCCATTTCTCCTCGATCTTGGAATAGACGATCTCGTTGTCCTGCTCGATGCCGCGCTTGAACGTCTCGTTCTCGAAGCTGGCATATTCGATGCTGTTGATGAGCGAGTTGAAATACCGGATGCGCGAGTTGGTCTTCGCGCTGCTATCGGCCAGGATGCCGCGCTCGATCAGCTGCATCGCTTCGGTCATGTGTCCCAGATAGCCCCACATCAGCATGCTGTGAAAGAGCGTGGGCATGAGCTGCATCTGATAGCCATGCGCGATATCGCTCGGTCCACCCAGCACCCCGATCGGCTCGCAATCGACCAGGATCGTGTTGAATCTACCGCCGAATTGGAACAGCTCGATATCACGATATACGCCATTCTCGCGCCGCTTCTTGCCGAAGAAATCGAGCACGTTATCGCGCTTGCGCTCAGCGCGACTGGTCTCGCGCACGAGGTTATTCTTCAGCTGTTTCGCATCCGACGTGCTGATGAAGAACGACACGTTGGTGCAGCTTTCGGGGAAGGTGAGCAGGTCGCTGGCCTTGAACTTCTTCTTGACACCGTAGAGCGTACGGCACAGTTCGAGCCCGCGTGCCATCGCAGCCCGCTGGATCTTCTGCACCGACGGGATGACGCGATCGGTGTCGTCCGAGATGGCGAACATGTCGCGGATGATGTTGTAGAGGTCGTTGCGGTGGCTGCGCAGCCCCGGTGACGAGATGACCATGTCGTTGAGGTGCGCGCTGGTGGTGGTGATGGTGAACTTGTAGATGACCTGCCATTGGCGCAGGCTGATCTCGTAGAACAGCCATGCCTCCAGATTCGAGATGTCCAGGTCGGTGCTGGTCTCGAGCCCGTCTTCTGCTCGATCGGAATCCTGATCGTTCGTTTCTGCATCAGCTTCGTTCGTTCGATCGACCGAGGCCTTCGCCGTGCCCACACCTTTTCTCATCTGTGCGATGGTCGGCGCTGGGTCGACGGCGTCTCTTCCTGAAGCACGTCTGCCCGCGGCTTGCTCGAGCGGTCCGATGGCTGCTGCGAATTCGGTGGCGAAGGAAGGATCTCCATCGCTGCTGGTCAGACGTATGCATGCAGAATTGTGGTAGATGCATTCCATGCGCATGAAATACGCGAGCCATTCAGGATAGTCCTTGTAGCGGGTAGCGAGCGGCGCGCCCGAAAGGCTCGAGGTGAAGCTCATGTTGAAGGGGTTGGTCTTCCAGGACGGTTTGCGCGAGCGCGTGCCCGTCGGCAGCTTGAAGTCCATCTGTTGCACCAGGTAGACATCGAGCGAGGCGAGCTCTGTCTTGTGTTCCTCCATGAAGGGACCTCCTTCGTGCGGGTGCGACCCTTCGACTTCGAAAAACATGCTCAGTTGGAAGTGGGATGCGCTTTGTTCGTTGTGAGCATTATAGCAGGCGCGCGCCGCTGATCGCTACGCGAGCTGCTCCTCGATCGTCTCCGCCAGGCGCTTGATGCCGTCGCGGATGGTCTCTTCGTCGGCGTTCGTGAAGTTCAGGCGCAGGGTCGAGCGCGTGCCGGGCTCAGCGTAGAACGGCGCGCCCGGTACGAACGCGACGTTGCGCTCGAGCGCGGCGTCGAACATCTTCATGCTGTCGATGCCTTCGGGCAGCGTGACCCAGAGGAACATGCCGCCTTCGGGGATGGTGAACTCGACCTCGGCGGGGAAGAATTCCTTCATCGCCTCGACCATCGCGCTCGCCTGCGAACGGTAGAGCTCGCGGATCTTGTCGAGGTGATCGTCCAGCTCGTTGTGCATGAGGTAGTCGTGGATGACGTACTGACCGAAGACGTTGGTGTGCAGGTCAGCGGCCTCTTTCGCGATCGAGATGTTGCGCAGCAGCTCGTGATCCTTCGTGATCAGGTAGCCCATGCGGAAGCCCGGCGTGACGGTCTTCGAGAACGAGCCCATCACCACGCCGTGCGGGTGGTTGGTCGCGCCGATGTAGGGTAGCGATTCGCCCTCGAAGCGCAGTTCACCGTACGGGTCGTCCTCCACCACGACGATGTTGCGGTCGGCCAACGCCGCGCGTACTTGCTCGCGGTTTTCGGCGGTGTAGGTGAGGCCCGTCGGGTTCTGGAAGTTCGGGATGAGGTAGATCATCTTCGCGCCCGCATCGAGCGCGGCGTTCAGCTCGTCGATGTTCAAGCCTTCGCTCGTGAGTTCGACGCCGCGGAACACGGGTTGTTGCAGCGCGAACGCCTGGATGGCAGCCAGGTAGGTGGGGTTCTCGACGATGACGCCGTCGCCCTTGTCCAGCAGCACCTTGCCCAGCAGGTCGAGGATCTGCTGCGAGCCAGTGGTGATGAGCACGTCGTCGGCCGTGTAATCGGTGCCGAAGCGCTTGTTGTAGCGGCTGGCGACCCATTCGCGCAGCTCGTCGATGCCGGCGGTTGCGGAGTATTGGAAGGCGTTCGGGCCCTGCTCGGCCACGACGCGTTGCATCGATTTCAGCAGTTCTTCCTGGGGAAACGAGATGGGGTTGGGCAGGCCGCCAGCGAACGAGGTGACCTCGGGGTCTGACGCGGCCTTCAGGATGCTGCGGACGAACGAGGGTGGCGTGGACTTGATGCCGTCGGAGAGCAACTCGTCGACCTCGTGCATGGTCCGTTCGTTCGTGCGTGCGTTGGTTTGCATGTGCATCCCTTTCTCGTTGCGTTCTTTGTCTTCCATTATCTATTGAAATATTGGGTTTTTGTCACGGAACGCCGATTTTTAGCACGAAAACGAAGTTTTACCTACGTTATCGGCCTCAAAGGGGGAGAACTTTGTTCCAAAAGGGTAGGTCTGTGCTCCGATGGTGCTCTGCGGGGCAGTTGTGCAGAAATTGTTCGCGCGCTTGAAAAAGAACAAGTACCTGTGTATGTTGAGCCTATACCTGTTCGAACGGAACAGAGAGAGAAATTTACGCCAGCCATGAGTGGTTGGTTCGAAAGGATATTCATCATGAAAGCGATCTATCACGATCTCGCACAGCGCGAGGGAGTACGCGAACATCGACACGAGCACATGCGGCGCGAGCGCGTGCACGGACATCATCACGATCATGCGCACGAGCATGCGCACGGCGGTCGTCGCGACTACCCGCGGATGCATTCACGCGGGCAGCGCGTTCGCACGCGCGATCAGTATGGGCACGAGCATGGCGATTCGCGCATGAATGCACATACGATCAGTAACTATAACTTTGCAGATCAGCCAGCGAATATGGCTGCTCCTTCGATGTCACGCGAACCATCGGCCAGTTTCCAATGCGACCACGATTGTCACTCCTGCCCTCTGCGTGCTCAGGGCGCTTGTGTCAAACGTCGCTAGTCCACTCAAGATCCTCAGCGCGATTCTCTCATTCGATCCAAAGCGGTACTGAGGCAAGATTACAGTTGGTCGTCATGTAGGACGACTAGGAGAGTGCGCCTCCTATTATGGTTAAAATATATCCATGGATATAGAATAGTTCTAGAAAGCTCGCCGAAATTCGCCCAGGATCAGGCTCGACGCTTCGCAGCCTGTGCGCTGTGGTGAAGAGACGAAATCCTGGCAGCACGAAGTGTGGAGTCGGAGCAGGGCGAAGAGGGGGAGATCATGGCTGAGGTCATCGTCATTCAAACAGGGTCGACGCTCGTGTCACCTGCGGTTCCGAATCGCAATACCCGCAAGAATCCGCTCGCGTTCACGGGTCTTTTCCAGCGGCGCTCGAATCGCATCGAGGTGCCCGTCAAGTGCTTCTTGGTGCGTGCGGGCGGGCATCTGACGCTCGTCGACGCGGGGTGGAGCGCGCAGGATGCCACGCATCCGCTGCGTCACATGGGGTTCGGGTTGTGGTTCGCCAGCGAACCGGTCATGGAAGAGGATGAGGCGGTCGACCGTCAAATGGCTCGGATGGGAATCTCGGTGGCCGATCTCGACGCGGTGGTGATGACGCATCTCGACTGCGACCACGTGAGCGGCATCGACGGCGTGGCGGATGCGAAGCGGATTCTCGTGAGTCGCGAGGAACTTCTGCGCGCGGACACGGCGGATCCGCGTTACCGCAAGAAGTTCTGGCGTGGGGTCGAGTTCGAGCATTTGGAGATGCGCGCCGACCCGCTCGCGCCGTTCGGCGCCTCGTGCGATGTGTACGGCGATGGGTCGCTCGTAGCGTATATCGTACCTGGTCATTCAGCAGGTTCGGTCGCGTATATCGCGCGCGAGGGCAGCCATTTCGCGATTCTCGCGGGAGACACGGGATACGACCGCGCGTCGTGGGAGAAGCTGAATCTGCCGGGGCCGGTCTACAATAAGGAGAACATGGAACGCGCGCTGCTCTGGGTGCACGATCTACTGGAGGACCCGCACTGCATAGGTGCGTTCGCGGCGCATGATCCTGCGGTGCCGCCGGGGGCGTATACGTTCGGTGGCGAGCGTGGCAGCGGCCTGTGAACGATGGCTGCTGTTCGAGAGGAAAGGTGAAAGATGAAGCTTAGCAAAGGCGTCGAACAGGGCACGTTCGTGATCCTTATGCTGGCGCTTTCGAAGGGACATCGACCGGTGCGAAGCGCCGTGTTGAGCGAGGTGCTGGGCGTGTCGGACTCTTACCTCAAGAAGATCGTGCGCAAGCTCGTTGCAGCTGGATTCGTGCGTTCATCTGCGGCTCCTGGCGGCGGGTTCACCCTTGCGCGGCCGCTCGAGCAGATCACGTTCGCCGATGTGATGGAGGTCTTCGAAGAGCCGCCTTCGGCGCGCCAGGCGGAAAGCTTCGCGTTCAAGGTGTTCGGCGGCTGCGAACAGACGGGCGCGAGCGTCGATCTGGTGAGTCGAACGCTCGGGAGCGGATGGGAGGCATTCTTGGGACGACTCGAGAAGCTTTCGCTCGCTGAGCTGGTCGTTGAGGGAAATCACCGTGAGGGATCGGTCGATTGGGAAGAGAGAAACTGATGGATATCATGCAGATCATGGAGGCGCGCCACGCGGTGCGCAGCTATACCGATGAGCCGATCGCGGAAGCTGACGCGGTCGCGCTCCAGGAGATGGTCGACCGCTGCAACGAGGAGAGCGGGCTGCATTGCAAGCTCGTGCTCGATGAACCGAAAGCGTTCGACTCGATGCTCGCGCGCTACGGCAAGTTTACGAATGTGCGCAACTATCTGGTGCTGGCAGGTCCGCCAACCGCCGATCTCGAAGAGCGCTGCGGCTACTTCGGCGAGCGTCTGGTCCTGTTCGCGCAGGAGCGCGGACTGAATACGTGCTGGGTGGCGCTCACGTTCAAGAAGCGCTTCGTGCGCAAGGTCGTCGACGCAGGTGACAAGCTCGTTCTGGTGATCGCGCTCGGCCACGGCGCGACGCAAGGTGCTCCGCACAAGAGCAAGGATGCGAGCGATGTCGTGTCGTTCCAGGATGTCGATCTCTCGTTCGGTAGCGATGATGATCCCGAAAGCTCGCGAGCAGCTGACTCGGATCCCGAAGGGTCCGAAGAGGCGAGTCCGATCCCGGAGTGGTTCGCGCGCGGGGTGAGGGCGGCGCTGCTCGCGCCCACCGCCATGAACCAGCAGAGCTTCGAGATCATCCTGACGGCTGCGACTTCACCTGAGGGAAAACCCTACGTTGACCTGGTGTCGAAGGGTGGCGCGTATTCGTCGGTCGACATCGGCATCGTGCAGCTCCACTTCGAGCTGGGTGCCGGCACAGAGAACTTCGCCTGGCGCTAGCAGCCTACGCGTGCAGCTGGCTGACCAGGCTGTCGGTCTCGCGGGCGATGCGCATCTCTTCGTCGGTGGTGACGACGCAGATCTTGATGGGGCTGTCGTCGATCGAGATGATGCGATTCACGCCGATCTGGCCGGTCACGTCGTTGCGATCGTGGTCGAGGATCATGCCCATGTGCGCCAGGCCCTTGAAGATGCGTTCGCGCAGTTCAGCGGAGTTCTCGCCGATGCCCGCGGTCATCACGACCGCGTCGGTGCGCGTCATGGCGGCGTAATAGCCGCCGATCGCCTTCTGGATGCGGTAGACGTACATCTCGATGGCCAGGTCCGCGAGCTCGTTGCCCTCGGCCGCGGCGGCCAGCACATCGCGCATGTCGGCAGAAACGCCCGACACGCCCAGGATGCCGCTCTGCTTGTTCAGGATCGCGTCCATCTCATCGAACGATTTATGCTCGCGGCGCATCAGGTACGTGACGATAGCTGGGTCGATCGAGCCCGAACGCGTGCCCATCATCAGGCCCTCCAGCGGCGTGAAGCCCATCGAGGTGTCGATCGACTTGCCGTGGTTCACCGCCGTGATCGAACCGCCGTTGCCCAGGTGGCACGTGATGAGTCCCAGGTCGCGCAGCGGACGCCCGAGCAGGTTCGCGGCCTGTTGCGCGGCGTAGCGGTGGCTCGTGCCGTGCGCGCCGTAGCGGCGGATGCGGTACTTCTCGTAATACTCGCGCGGCAGCGGGTACATGTAGGCCTTCGGCGGCATGGTGGCGTGGAACGCCGTATCGAACACCGCGACCTGCGGCGTTGAGGGCATGGCTTCGCGCATCAGGTCGATGCATGCGTCGGCCGGCGGGTTGTGCAGCGGCGCCAGCTCCTCGCAGATCTCGAGCTTCTCGCGCACGCCGTCGTCGATGATGACCGACTTCGTGAAGTATTCGCCGCCCGCCACGATGCGGTTGCCGATCGCGTCGATCTGCTCGAGTCCGCTGATGGGGGACTCGGGGTCGTCGACCAGCACGTCGAGCAGCTTGGCCAGGCATTCCTGCACGCTCATGTCGGCCACGTTGTAGGTGGTCTTCTGGAAATCGGGCGCGAACGACACGTTCATGTACGCGTCTGGCGTGCCGACCTTCTCGGCCAGGCACTTCATGAGCGTCACCTTGCCGTCCGTCTCGATGAGCTGGCTCTTGAGCGATGAGCTTCCTGCATTCACTACCAACACGCGCATGGGAACTCCTGACGATTCGATTCTTCACGATGAAGAGGCGCGCGGCCGAGGCTGAAGATCGGCGAAGGTCGACCTGCTGAAAGGGCGGGGACATTGGATCCCTCGACCCCTCGCGAAAGCCAGCCTTCTGCCGCGCGCGGGCTTGCATGAAAAAAGGGAGAGGTTCGCGGGGGCGAACTTCTCCCTGTCAATGATACAGGAGTCGGCGGGCACTGCCTCGGGCGCACGCATTCTGTGCCCGTTTCGTGACCCGAGGGGTCGCGGGCGCTACAGCGTTTCGTCGGCGTCGTAGGGCAACTTGCCCACGAGCTCGCAATACTCCTGGATGTACTCGCGCGTCTGCTTGTCGAACAGCGTGATGTTCTCGTGCAGTTCCTTCGCGAAGTGCTTCACCGGCCAGCGACGCGCCTCCTTGTCGGGGCCTGCCTCATGCTCGATGATGGCCGCCCACTCCTTCGCTGCCTCTTCGGCTTTGTAGAGCTTCGAGGGCGTGGTGACGGTGTCGCCGTCGAGCACGGGGATGATCTTATTCTGCTTCTCGATGATCTTGTCGAGCAATTCTTGATCCTTCATGATGCATCCCCTCTGTTATTCGTCACGCAACGTGGTGTTCACGGTCTCGGCGATCTCGTGGTCGGCGATGTTCTCTTCATCGCGCGCGCCCTTCTCGGCGTGGCTGATGCGGTGGCCTTCCACATTCTTGTTCACGCTCGCGTCCTTGTACGCCTGTTCGTTGACATGGCGGGTTTCCTGTTCGATGGAGTCGTACTTGATGTCTTCTCCCTCGAGTTGTGAGTGGCGGTTCATTTTCGCTCCTTCTTTCCTTCTCACGTAACGCTCGCGCCCGATCGCGTTCGCGGACTCGTTCGTTCGCGCTCGCGCTCGCGCCCCGTTCGCAGCTTCGCTTCTGATCGCGATCGCGACCGCGTAAGCAGCCTCGTTCACGATCTCGTTCGAGCCAACGTTCTTGGCGGCGTTCCCGCGCGCTCATTGCGAGCGTTACGATTTGCTTTCCGATTCCCACTCTAGTGCGAGATTCGCCGTGCCACATGGTGTAATGAGATTCGTTGACGAGTTGAAAGAGGATTGAAAATGGACGTTAAACAAACCTTCGCCGCGCACCGTGCGGCATGCAAGATCGCGCTCGTAGTGTGCGCGGTCGCGTGTGCGCTCGTGCTGACCGCATGCTCTTCAGGCGGCAGCGCTTCATCCTCGAGCGATCCTGCGCAAGACTCGCAAAGCGCGCAAAGCACACCGGCAGGCATTCCTGAAGGCGGCATCGCGACCCCGTCGAATTCTGGGAAGCTGCAGGTCATCGGCGCACAGCTTTCATCCGAGTCGGGTGCGCCCGTGCAGCTGCGCGGCGTTAGCACCCACGGGCTCGCATGGTTCCCGCAGTACGTTAACCAAGATTTCTTCACCCAGCTTCGCCAAGATTGGGGCGTGAACGTGGTGCGCCTTGCGCTTTACACGGCCGAGTACGGCGGCTACTGTACGGGCGGCGATAAGGCGGCGCTCGAACAGCTGGTCATCGACGGCGTCAACTACGCTGAGGCGGCTGATCTCTACGCGGTGGTCGATTGGCACGTGCTCGCTGACCTCGATCCGAACGTGCACATCGAGGACGCGAAGGCATTCTTCGACAAGATGTCAGCGCAGTTCGCGAACAAGAATAATGTGATCTACGAGATCTGCAACGAGCCGAATGGCTCCACCACCTGGGTGCAGATCAAGGCGTATGCCGAGGTCATCATCCCGATCATTCGCGCGAATGACCCCGATGCAGTCGTGGTGGTGGGCACGCCTACCTGGTCGCAGGATGTGAATGACGCGACGGCCGATCCGCTCGCGTTCGATAATGTCATGTATACGCTGCATTTCTACGCAGCGACGCACCAGCAAGACCTGCGCAACAAGCTCAAGACCGCGGTCGAAGCCGGAACGCCCGTGTTCGTGACCGAGTTCGGCATTTGCGACTCGAGCGGCAACGGCGCGATCGACTACCAGTCGGCTGAGGCGTGGGTCGAGCTGATGGACGATCTGGATGTGAGCTACATCTGCTGGAATCTCTCGAATAAGGATGAGACGTCGGCCTTCTTCAAGACCACCTGCGATAAGGTATCAGGCTTCACGATGGCGGATCTGAGCGATTCGGCCAAATGGTTCGTCGACGAGCTCGATTCACCCGCATTCGAAGATTAGATGTTCGTGTTTTCGTGGTCGCTTTCGATATCGACTCGCTGAAAACCTTCGAAGGCCTTGTTTTGCAGCGATTCGGGTGAAAACTGCAAGAAGTTTGCGGTTGTACGCACGAAAAAGACCTCGTTTTGAGTCTCTGATCCTCTAAGCAGGCTCTCTACGGTTGCTGCTATTGCAAAATCCCTGATCAGAAATTTGCGATCGGATCACTCAAGCGCCCATCGGGTCTCATTTGGCTCATTTTGTGCTTACAAGCGCAAACTTCTTGCAATTTTGCCTGCTTTCGCTGCAAAAGCGCTGCGAAATTGCGGTTGTAGTGCTAACAACGAAGCGAGTGCAACTGAAATACGGTCGTAGTGCGAAGAAAGCTGGCGCGATCAAAAGTCGACCCCATTCAGAAGCGAGAAGGGGTATGTGAACTTGGGCAAGACGGAGAAGCCCGACAGGGCGAAGAGGTTAGGCGTGGAAGAGCTTGCTCATCTCGGAAGCGAGTTGCTTGCGGGTGAGCGCCAGCATGAGCACGAGCAGCAGCGCGGCGGCTAGCGCGGTGATGATGGTGGGAACAGGCCAGGTCACGAAGCCGAACGCCATCAGCACGAGCGGCACGAGCCCAAGCGCCAGCTCGTAGATGAGGTACTTCGCGTAGCCTTGCACGAACGTGTTGCGGAACAGGATCACCAGCACGCCGTTCGTAGCGAGCGCGATGAACGAGACCAGCGGCACGAGGTAGGTCGCAACGGCAGTGTCGCCGGTCGCGAGCAGGCACAGCAGCGCGAGTGCGATCAGCACGAGGAAGTAGCGCTGCACCATGCGCAGGAAGCTGGGAGAGTGCACGACCACGTTGCGGATGAAGATGTAACTGACCAGCACCGCTGCCTCGCCCGCGACGATAGCGAGCGGGGACGAGTCGGTCGCGAATCCTGCCAGCGCCACGAGCACCAAGCCGGCCAGCGTGAGGCCGATCAGGCAGCGCTTCGCGATCTTCTTCGGGCGCGCGAGCTCGTTCTCGGGAAAGACCGCAGGCGAGGCGGTGCCTTCGAGCGCATTGCTGCAGAGCGGGCAACGATCGAGATCGCCCGTGAAATCGAGCTGGCAAGTCGAACAGCGCTTCATCGCGAACCCTCCTTAGCAGGCCGTTTCGCTTTGCGAGCGGTGGCGATGCTCTTCGAGAGGTGCTCGAAGCGCGCCTGGCGCAGCTCGGAGTCGACCTGATCGGCGCTCTTGTTCACGCTCATCGTGCCGTGTATCCCCAGCTCAGTGAAGACTCCTACGAACGCGCGCACCACATCGTGGGTTACGAAGATGCTCGAGATGGAGATGGCGAGCACGTCCTTGAACGTGCAGAACAGGAAGTTCAGGCCGTGCGTTGAGGTGCTGACGTTGATCTGCTCCACGTACGGTTCGACCGCGGGGTCGAGCGTGATGCGCCCGATGCTCGAAACCGTGGTGGTGACCTCCTGCGCGGCCATCCAATTGCCGATCATGAGGCCGCCGTCCTTCAGGAACAGCGGTGCGGCGCGAATGAGCGGGTTCTTCTCGATCTTCAGCATCTGGTTCATGCGGCGCTTCAGCGAATCGGGCTGCGTGGCGCGCGAGACCTGGCGCTGCACCTCGTGCGCGATGTCGGCCAGCGATTCGTCGCGTTGCCCCGGCGTGTAGCTGACGAACGCCAGGCCGAAGAAGTTGCGCAGCGTCTCGGAGCCGAACGTGTCGCGCAGGTCGACCGGGATGTCCATGCGGATGGCGCGGTCGCGCTGCGATGCGGGCATGATGGCGCGGATCGCCACGATGACTGCGGCGATGACCAGGCACGTCACGCTCACGCCCATCTCCTTCGCCACGCGGTGCACGGCGCTGGCGGAGAGGTGGTACTCGAAGAAGTTCGGCTCGGCGGTGTTCTTCCAGCCGGTCAGGTGGTAGACCTTCTGCTTCGCGGTCGCCCCGGCCTTCTCTCGCTCGAAATTGGCGGTGTAGCTGTCTTCGGTGTGGAGGCTCGGCACGACGGTGTCGGCGGGCAGGTCGACCTCGGCGCCGTAGCGGCGCTTCACGTAGTAGCCCAGCAGCGTGCGGAAGAACTCCAGCGTGCCGCGCCCGTCCGAGATCATGTGCGACACCTCGAGGTTGATGCGCGTGCCGAAATAGCTCACGCGGAACAGCACGCTATCGAGGCCCGAATGTAGGTTCGCGCAGATGGGGAGCGCTTCTTCGCGCACTTCCGGCAGCTCGCCCGACGGCTCGAGGTAGTGCCAGAACATGCCGCTGCGCAGCTTCACGTTGAAGCCGGGGAAGCGCTCGACCGTGCGATCGAGCGCGATCTGCAGCGCTTTCGGCGCGACGGGATCCGACAGGGTTGCCGAGAAGCGGAACACCGTTTGACCTCGGCGTCCAGCCTGCGAAGCGTAGAACTTGCCCACGTTGTCGAGTCGGTACCAATCGGAGCGCGGCATCGTTGGCGCCTAACGTTCGGAGCCCTTGCGTGGGCTGGGTTCGGAAGAGCGCGACCTCGTGTCGCCCTCGGCTTCGGTCTCGGCTGCGGAGTCGCCCGCGTGGGCGGTCGACGAACTCGCGATACGGCCAGCGTCCTCGGCTTCGGTCCCGACCGCGGAGCCAGTCGCGCGGCCCTCGCCCGGCTCGAGCAGCGTCATCCACGCGCCATCGTTATCTGCGGGCAGCGGCTCGCCGTCCAGGAACGCCTCGATGATGCGATAGGTATCGCGCACGAAGCCGAACACGGATGGATAGAGGAAGTACCCATGCACCGCGTCGAGCACGCGCACGCATTCGACCTCGTTGCCGTCGGCCTCGAGTCGCGCGGCGTACACCTCGCCCTCGTCGCGCAGCGGGCAATATTCCGCGGTGACGACCAGCGTGCGCGGCTGGCGCGACAGGTCAACCTCCAGCAACGGCGCGAAGTAGGGGTTTTCGTAATCGGCGGGTTCGGAGAGGTACATGCTGATATAGCTTTCGATGTCCGCGCGCGTGAGGATGTAATCGTCGCCATTGGCGCGCACCGAATCGAAGATGGTGGTCTCAGAATGATCGCTGTACGTGAGCGGGTAGAGCAGCACCTGCGTGCGCGGCGTGAATTCACCGGTGTCGCGCGCCATCAGCGAGACGACGGCCGCCAGGTTCCCGCCCGCGGAATCGCCGAACAGCACGATGTGCTCCGGGTCGACATCGGGCAGGATCGCGCCCGCGAACAGCTGGCGCGCGACCTCGTAGCAGTCGCTGGGCGCGGCGGGGAAGGGGTGCTCGGGCGAGCGGCGGTAGTCCACCGAAACCACGCGTCGTTCCAGCTTGATGGCCATCTTCGAGCAGGTGTCGGCGTAGAAATCGACATCCCCGTTGGCCCAGCCGCCGCCGTGGAAGAACAGGATCGTGCCCTTCACGTCCTCGTTCACGTGAAGGCCGGCCTTCAGCGAGAAGTCCACGTCGAGCGGCGTGAAGATGCGGATGGGGATGGGGTATCCATCCAGCGCGGCGACGGTGGCATCGTCGATGCGGCAGCGCGGGTTCGCGATCATGAGCTTGGCGCTCAAATCTTCGGCGGCGCGTTGTTGTTTGTAGCGATCCTTGATGTTCGGGCGCAGTTTCGTGATCGCCTTCACTGCTGCTAGCGCGACTCGGTTCATGGCCTTCACCTCCTCGTGATGTGCGGGCGGCGCGATGGCTTCATCGCGCGGTCGAACGCGACCTGCGGCCAGGCCGCGCGTTCTTTCGTTGCTTCCATGATACGCGAAGCGGCCGGTGAAAACGGGCCTGATACGAGGCTGTTAGATTGGCGGCTCTTGCGACCGGGAGGCTCGCGACCGGCTTTCCGCATGCAACGGCGCACTTCGTGTGCACCTGCCTCAGTCGCGTTCGCACGGTGAACGGCGGCGGATGTTTCGTCTTGGTAACTTTTCGCGCACGCCCCGTCAACTTGCGCGAAGATGATGCGTGAACATCCAGGCGCCGCACGGCGCCCCGACCGAAAGGATATACCCATGATCAAGAACGTGACCGTAGCTGGTGGCGGCGTGCTGGGAAGCCAGATCGCGCTGCAGAGCGCCTTCAAAGGCTTCCAGGTGAAGATGTGGCTGCGCACGCCCGCATCCATCGACCGCGCGCAGCCAAAGCTCGAGCGCCTGCGTGGCATCTACAAGCAAACGCTCGAAGCGATGAAGACCGACCCTGCCGCCTACTGCCGTGGCCTCGCGGCGTCGCCCGACACCCCGGCAAGCGAGCTCGACCAGCTGATCGCCCAGGTCGACACCGCCTTCGACAGCCTCGTGCTCACGACCGATCTGAACGAGGCATTCGCCGACGCCGACCTGGTCATCGAAGCGATCGCCGAGGTCATCGACGAGAAGGACGCGTTCTACACCTCGCTGCAGGACGTTCTGCCCGCGCAGACCATCCTGTGTACGAACTCCTCGACGCTGCTGCCCAGCGCCATGGCTGGCTTCACAGGGCGCCCCGATAAGTTCCTCGCGCTGCATTTCGCGAACAACATCTGGAAGAACAACACCGCCGAAGTGATGGGCACTGCGCAGACGTCGCCCGAGTCGTACCAGGCGGTCGTGGAATTCGCGAAGGCCATCGGCATGATCCCGCTCGAGCTCAAGAAGGAGCAGCCGGGCTACCTGCTGAACAGCATGCTCGTGCCGTTCCTGAATTCCGCTGAGGCGCTGCTGGCCAACGACGTGGCCGACGTCGAGACCATCGACAAGGCGTGGATGCTGGGCACCGGCGCGCCGCTCGGCCCGTTCCGCATCCTGGATATCGTGGGCCTCACGACCGCGTACAACATCGTGGCGGCCAGCCCCGCGGCGCAGGAAGAGGGCAGCATCGCCGCGCGCATCGCGGCCATGCTCAAGCAGCGCATCGACGAAGGCAAGACCGGCATCAACGCAGGTGAAGGCTTCTATAAGTACAACTAGGTCGCGCTACACCAGCAGGAACATCAGCAGGAACGCGCCAGCCGCCGCCCACATGAGCGGCTTCACTTCGCGCGTTCGGCGGCAAGCCACCATCAAGATGACGTACGCGATGAACCCGAGCCCGATGCCGTTGGTGATGGAGTAGGTGAACGGGATCCCGACGATGATGAGGAACGACGGGAACGCCAGCTCGGGGATCTTCCACGAGATGGCGCCCACTTCCGACATGATCAGGAAGCCGACCACCACCAGCGCGCCGCACGTGGCGGAACCCGACACCATGCCGAAGATCGGCGCGAAGAACGCGCACACCAGGAACAGCGCGCCCACCACCATGTTCGACAGGCCCGTGCGCGCGCCAGCGGCCACGCCCGAGGCGGATTCCAGGAAGCACGTGATCGAGCTCGCGCCGAAGAAACCGCCGATGATGGCGGCGCTCGAGTCCACGGTCAGGATCGGCTTGATGTCCTTCACGTCGCCCTTCTCGTCGATGAAATCGCCTTCCTTCGCGATGGCGACCGCGGTACCCAGCGTGTCGAAGAAATCGCTCATGAGCAGGCTGAATACGAACAGCAGCAGCGCGGGCTGCAGGAAGACCTGGAAGATTGCCAGGGTGCCGTCCACTTCCTGGAACGGCGCGGCGAACGCAGCGAAGTCGAGCCCGAAGTTCCATTCGGTGGGCAGCGGCGTCACGCCGCAGGGGATGCCGAGGATGACGGCCACCACGATCGAGATGAGCAGGCCGCCCGGGGTCTTCAGGATAGTGAGGATGATGGCGATCGCGATCGAGACGATGGCGATGATCGACGACGGCTCGGTGAGCGTGCCCAGCGCGACGAGCGTGGAATCGTCGGGCATGATGAGCCCGGCGCCCTTCAAGCCGATGAACGTGACCAGAAGGCCAATGCCGATGCCGATGGCTTGGCGCAGGTCGAGCGGGATCGCGTCCATCACCGCTTTGCGCAGGCCACCTAGCACGAGGCCTAAGATGACCACGCCTTCCAACAGCACGACGGCCATGGCGACGCGCCAGTCGATGCCGAGCGAGCCGCACATGCCGTAGGCCACGACGGCGTTGATGCCCATGCCGGATGCCAGCGCGATCGGGCGGTTCGCGAAGAAGCCCATGGCGAACGTGGCGATGGCGGAGGCCAGACAGGTGGCGGTGAGCGCGGCGGCGAAGGGCACGCCGGCGGCCGCCAGGATGGTCGGGTTCACGGCGACGATGTAGGCCATCGCGAGGAAGGTGGTCAGGCCACCCAGCACTTCGGTGCGGACCGACGATCCGCGTGCCGATATCTTGAAGAACTTGTCCATGCGTTGTTCCTGGTCGTGGTTCGTTGTTCGTGTTTTGGTGGTCATTCTTGCACGCGCGTTCGCGCGCTCGTCCGCAATCCTCGGTTCCGTTTGTGTGTTCGCATGCTCGCATGCGTTCTTATCGCGCGCGTTCGAGAGCTCTTTCGGACGTATGCGACCGACCTTCTTTCACTATACCTATTTTTCGCGTGAGCGGTCCGTTTCTTAGTCGTTTACTGGCGTTCACGAGGGATTCACGGTGCACCGATATAGTAAGGGAACGATGAGGAGGCGACGATGAACAGGCGCGAAAGGCGGCGGTCATGAACAAGCACGAGATCTATCTTGCCGGTGGGTGCTTCTGGGGGACCGAGGCGTACTTGAAGCGCATTCCTGGCGTGCTCGAGACCGAGGTTGGTTACGCGAACAGCAGCGTGCCCGATCCGACCTACGAGCAGGTGTGCTCGGGCGCGACGGGTGCGGCCGAGACCGTGCGCGTTGTTTTCGATGCTGACGTGTTGCCGCTGCCGCTTCTGCTGGCGGCCTACCTGCGCACCGTCGATCCGTTCGCGCTCAATCGCCAAGGAAACGACGTGGGAACGCAGTATCGCACGGGCATCTATTGGACCGATCCGGCGGATGAGGCGGCGGTGGTCTCAGCGCTCGTGAACCTTGCGCGCACGGCAGGGAAGAACCCGCGCATCGAGGCAGGTCAGCTGCAGAATTTCTATCCTGCCGAGGCGTATCATCAGGATTATCTCGGGCAGAATCCGCTGGGGTATTGCCACGTGAACTTGGCGGATGCGGATGCCTTCGTGGCCGAGCATGCGGCCGACTTCGCCATCGCGCGCGAAGGTTATGCGCGCCCGGACGATGATGCGATCCGTGCGCAACTTTCATCGGAAGCGTTCGAGGTCACGCAGCATGCGGCCACCGATCGTGCGCACACGCATCCCTACGATCAGCAGTTCGAGGACGGCATCTACGTAGACGTGGTCTCGGGCGAGCCGCTCTTCTCCTCGCGCGACAAGTTCGATGCGGGCTGTGGCTGGCCGTCGTTCTCGCGTCCGATCGCGCAAAGCGTCGTCGCGGAGGCGGTGGACGGGTCGATCCCTGGCATGCCGCGCGTGGAGGTTCGTAGCACGGCTGCCGACAGTCACCTCGGCCATGTATTCCCGGATGGTCCTGCTGAGCTGGGCGGGCAGCGCTACTGCATCAACGGCTCGGCGCTGCGGTTCATCCCTGTCGACCAGCTGGAGGCAGAAGGCTATGGCTACCTGCGCGATCTCTTCTCGTAGGTAGCGTGCATTTCGCGATCTCTTTTCATAGGTGTCGCTTCTCCGCGTTCTCTTTTCAAGGGTGTTCGCATCGCCGTGATCTCTTTTCAAGGGTGTTCGCATCTCCGCGATCTCTTTTCATAAGTTAATAGGTCGAACGCGGCGTTCATGAGACAGTAGGCCGAGCGGCATGCTCGCCTTCGCTTCTTCTGTGTGAGACTAAAGGCCGTGCTCGTCTTCACTCTTTTTTCGTGGGACGGAGCGCGTTTTGCAGCGAAATTGGTGTTTTCTGCAGGAGAAATGCGTTCGTACGCACATAGAAGCTTAAAAGTGCACACGAATCTCCGTTATGTAATACGATCTGCTTGAAGTTTACGATCGTACGTACACCCGAGTTCTAAAAGACCGTTTCTGCATCGTTTTGATATGAAAAGCGATCGTCCGCGTGCGTATGAACGCAAATCCCTTGCAATTTTTACGAGATTTACTGCAAGCGCTTATAAAAGAACGAGACCGAACGGTTCACTGAACCGTTCGGTCTCGTGATTCGCTTGGCCACGCTGAGCATCTGAACGCGTAGCTGTGCGACCTGCCGTTCAGCTTGTTCGATCGATTCGCGCGATCGACTGCGTGGGTCGGTTGCGCATGCAGCTTGGCCAGCCGAGCAGAGCGCCCGATCGCGTACTTCGGCCGCGTATAGCCTGGTCGTGCGAGCAGCCCGGTCAGGCCGCGCTACTTCTTCAGGTCGTCGATCTTGTCGGAGACGGCGTCCTTCGCTTCGCTCGCGCGATCGCCGACAGCGGTTGCGGCTTCTTTTGCCTTGTCGCCCACTATCTGACCAGCCTCTTTGGCGCGATCAGCAGCAACATGAGCGCCCTCCGCGATCTTGTCCTTCGCCTTGCCGGCGGCGTCGCCCACTTTGTCGGCACCCTTTTCGAAGCCTTCCTTCACATCTTCAGCAGCTTCTTTGATCTTCTCTTTGAAATCCATCGTTGCCTCCTTGCTCGTAAGTCGGTAAGAATCGATGCCACGATGATAGAAGCGCAGCATGCTCGCGGCCGCACGAACTCGCGATTGATGCCGTCTCTTGAACATTTCGTAACGAAACGGACAACCCTCGCGCACGGTATAATCGAGTCGAGAGAACTGCGCCGCGCGGCATGCATGTGAGTTTGCGCGTGGTTGGCGAGCGAACAGCCTGGACGCGGGCGCGCGTGGTCGGCGAGCGAATAGCCTGGATGCGGTCGCGCGCGGTTGGCGAGCGAACAGCCCGGATGCGGTCGATCCGTCGGGCAGAAAAGGGGAGCGAATGGTGAAAAGAGCGCTGAAGATAGCAGGTTGCGTGGTCGGAGCCCTCGCGCTCGTCGTGGTGGTCTACGTCATCTACGTGATGGCGACGTATTATCGCCTGGACGACAATATCGCGCTCGCGACCAAGCCGCCCGAGAACGGCCAGGTCGCAGCTCAGATCAAGCTGACCGACGCGGATCTTGAAAGCGACAGCGACTCTGGCACGCAGGAATTCACCATCGTCAGCGCTAACCTCGGGTTCGGCGCATACGGCCCCGACTTCGACTTCTTCATGGATGGCGGCACGGGCTCGGTCGCTCCGAGCGCGCAATACGTGACCGACAACGTGAACGGATCGGCTGAGGCCATCGCCCAGCTCGACCCGGATTTCGTGCTCTTCCAGGAAGTCGACGTGGATGGCACGCGCTCGTGCGGCGTGGATGAATACACCCTGCTCCGCGACGATTATCCCATCATGTGCTCGGTCTTCGCGCAGAATTACGACTCGGCGTTCCTTGCCTGGCCGCTCTACGCGCCGCACGGCAAGAACAAGGCAGGCATGGCCACCTTCGCGCGCTATCAGCTGAGCGATTCGATCCGTCGCAGCCTGCCCATCTCGGAGAGCTTCAGCAAGTTCCTCGACCTTGATCGCTGCTACTCGATCTCGCGCGTGCAGGTCTCGAATGGCAAAGAACTGGTCATATTCAACGTGCACCTGTCGGCCTATGGCGCCGATGAGGAAGTACTGGAAGGTCAGCGCGCGATGCTGTTCGAGGACATGCAGGCCGAGCGCGCTGCGGGCAATTATGTGATCGCAGGCGGCGATTTCAACCACGACATGATCGGCGTGTCGAACGAGGTCTACCGCAACGTGACCGACACGGAAGCCAGCTGGGCGAAGCCGTTCGACTTCGCGAGCGTGCCCGAGGGCTTCACGGTTGCGGCGAAGGCTGAGCTGGACGCCGGCATCTTCGATTCGGCTGCGACCTGCCGCGATGCCGGTCGGCCGTACGATGGCACGAACGACCGCTGGGTCATGGACGCCTTCATCTATTCCGACAACGTCACCTGCATCGAGCAGCGGACGCTCGATCTGGACTTCGCCTACTCGGACCACAACCCGGTCTACCTGAAGTTCTCGCTGGCGGAGTAGAGCGGCGAATGAGCTGGCATGGCGTGCTGACGTGATGAGCTGGCGTGGTGCGCCGGTGAAAGCCAGTGATAGAGGGCAGCAGCTAGCTAATCGGACAAGCTGGTCGTGCAGCCGTTCTCGAGCACGATGACCTGGGCTTCAAGACGCGCGGCATCTTCGGGATGATGTGTGGTGAACAGGAGCGGCCGGCCATTCAGGTGCTTCAGGATGAATGTACAGGCGCGCTCGTTCGCATCCGCATCGAGTCCAGTGAACGGCTCATCGAGGATGATGGCGTGGCTCGAGCCGAGCAGCGCGCGTGCGATCTCGGTGAGCCGACGTGTGCCGCCTGAAAGTTCGGATGCGGGTTTGTGAAGGCTGCCTTCTGGAAGGAGTGCTTCGAGTTCGCTCTCGATCGAGACCGTGCGATTCGCGAGATCATCATTTCCGCAGGTGAGCAGCACGTTCTGGAGTGCGCTCAGGCTTTCGATGAGAGTGTTCTGTTGCAGAACGATCCCTAAGTGGGCAGGGGAGGAAATGCTGCCTGCGTGCGGTTCGCGTTGGGCGGTCAAGAGCGAGATGAGCGTCGTCTTGCCCGTGCCGGTCGGCGCCATCAGGCAGATGCGCTCACTAGCGTTCACGCACAGACAGAGGTCGTCAAGCACGAGCTTGTCACCATAGCTGAAGCGAATTCCGTCAAGCTCTAACGCGCTTGATTGGCCGACCGACGTGGTGCGGGTGTTTGAGGCATCTTCTACGGATGGCGCGCTATAGCCGACTGTTCCATCCATGCCCAGCTCACTCTTCGCCGACCGCGAACGTGCAGCCCAAGCAGGGGCTTTGCGGGTGGCGTCCAGCAGCGCAACGGCGAGCTTCTCATTCACCCAGCCCAGCAGCATGACGACGATGGTCCACATCAGCAGCGCGGGCGTGTCGAGCGTGAGCTTCGCGCCATACACGGCCGCGCCGATCGACCCCAGCGGGATGCACAGCAGCTCGGCGGTGATGCCCGCTTTCCACGAAAGGCCGATCGCGGTCTTCGCCGCGGCGCTGAAGAACGGCAGCATGGAAGGCCAGGTCGAGGCCAGGAACACGCGCGGCGCGCTCAGGCCTGCGAGGCGCAGGACGCGCTCGGTCGCGTCGTTGCGCGCACCTTGCGCTTCGAGAGCCGCCACGTAGAACGGCGGGATCGTGACGAACGCCACGATGGAAACGAGCGCTCCCACCGCGCCGGCTGCCACCAGCACGATCACGATGATGCAAGCCACGGGCGCGCTCTTCATCACTTGCATGGCGGGCGCGAGCAGCACGCGCACCCACGAGAAGTGTGCGGCGACGAAGCCGAGCACGGTCGCGACAAGGGCGCTCGTAAGGCCGACGCACACGATGCGCACGGTCGTTTGCGCAACGGCGCTCCAGAAGGCGGGTTGCGTGAAGCTACCGAAGAACGTCTCGATCGTTTCACCTGGTCCTGCGACCAAGATCGGGTTGCCCACCAAGAGTGCGATGGCCGCCCACAGCATGACCCAGAAGACGATCGCGCCGCCGTATTTCAGCGCGTTCACGCCACGCGAGAAGGTAGAGCTTGCAACCTGAGAAGGACGAGCGCTCGCGTCTTGGGAAGAGCATGCGCTCACGACGCACGAACGATCATCGCGCGCATGGTCGCGGCCTTCGCGCTCGGTATGTTCGTTGTTCAGCATCATCGCATTCTGCCTCATGTAGAAAAGAACCTGCACATCACCGTCAAGCGACGCACAGGTTCACGATAGCACGCTTTTGTCAGCGCTAGTTCTCGGGCATGAAGTAGAAGTCGTCGCCCGGCAGCGATCCACCCAGCGCCTCGGCGTTCTGGTCGAACAGCGCCTGCAGGTAGCCAGCCAGTGCATTCTTCATCTCTTCGCCGGTGTAGCAGACCACGTTGCAGTTCGGGATGGCCTTTTCAGCCAGCGTCTCGTTCTCGATGATGCCCAGCTCGACCACCTTCGCAACGATGGCGGACGGGTCGGTCTGCGCGACCTCGGCGGATGCGGCATGGCGCTGCAGGAACAGCTTCACGGCGCCTTCCTTCTCCTCGATGGTGGAGGTCTTCGCCACGGTCACGCCGGTCACCACGTCGCCCTTCTGGCCGCCGGTCATCTGCGCCCACGCCTCGGTCAGGTCGAGCACGGTGTGCAGGTTCTCGTTCTTCAGCGTGCACGCGGTGGCGTACGGCTGCGGCAGGATGCCCACGGCGTCAGCGTGCTGCGAGATCTGCGCGACCACTTCGGTCGGCTCGGAGCAGAACTCGACGGTCACCTCGTCGGTCGAGATGTTCGCCGCCGCCAGCAGCGCCATGAACGTGTACTCGGGCACGGTGCCTTTGCCGGTCATGTAGACGGTGCGTCCGCGCAGGTCCTCGACGTTGTTGATGCCCTCGTCCAGCGAGATGCCGTAGAGCACGCCCAGCGTGTTGACGTCGATCACCTGGATCTGACCTTCGGTGCGCGCGTAGAGCACGGCGGCCACGTTCGCGGGCACGAGCGCGATGTCGATCTGGTCTTGCAGCAGCAGCGGCGTGAGTTCGTCGGCGGCTCCCACCACGGTGAACTGCCCCTGCTCTTGGTCCATCATGCTGGCCAGACCGATCGAGGTCGGGCCCTTCATCGAGCCGATGCGCAGCGCGTCGGCTTCGCTGGTGTATTCGGAAAGGTCGGCTTGCTGGTCGTTGCTGCTAGACGCGCAGCCTGCCAGCGTGAAGCACAGAGCCAGCGCCACTGCCGCGAGGGCGGCGAACAGCGCGAGCGCGCGCTTCGGTCGGGTGGTCAGGGTCGCTTCGTTGGTCATGGATTCGTCCTTCTCTCGTGTTCGGTCTTCGTCGTTCGTCTTGCTCTATCAAGGGGTCGAACGGCCGCGCGTGGCCGCCGTTCTGCGACCGGCGCGATCGCGCGATCGCCCGTGCGTCTGCTAGTGCGCGGCCACGTGCTCGGTATGCAGCAGGTGGTGCGCCTTCTCGGAGCACGGCTCGCCGAAGAAGTCGGCATACAGCATCTGGACCTGCGGATTCTCGTGCGAATAACGCAGCGGCAGCGCGTTTCGGTCCAGTCCGCGCAGGATCTGCCCGCGCGCCATGCCGCGTTCGCTCTCGCTGCTGTCGATGGGCTGGCCACCGCCGCCCGCGCACCCGCCCGGGCAGGCCATGATCTCGACGAAGTCGTATTCCACCTGGCCAGCGCGGATCGAGTCCAGCAGCGCCTCGCCGTTCGCCATGCCGTGCGACACCGCGCAACGCACCTGCGTGCCCTTCATGTCGAAGGTCGCCTCGGTCCACGCGCCATGCTCGCACGCCTTGAACTCGAAGCCATCGGGTGGCGGCAGTTCACCGGTCGCGACGAAGTACGCTGTGCGCAGCGCCGCTTCCATCACGCCGCCGGTCGTGCCGAAGATCACGCCCGCGCCCGTGAAGGTGTCGAGCGGGTTGTCGAGCGGCAGCGGCTCGAGGCTCTTCACGTCGATGCCGGAGGCGCGCACCATGCGGATGAGTTCGCGCGTGGTGAGCGATCCGTCCATGTCGGGGATGCCGGGGTTCGACTCCATCGGCAGCTTGACCTCGCTCTTCTTCGCGGTGCACGGCATGAGCGCCACCGAGAAGATCTTCGAGGGATCGAGCTGGTGTTCTTGCGCGAACCACGTCTTGATGACCGCGCCCAGCATCATCATCGGGCTTTTCGCGGTAGAGAGGTGGCTCACCACGTCGGGGTGCGCACCCTTCGCGCGCGTCACCCACGCCGGGCAGCAGCTGGTGAACATCGGCCACGTGACGCCGTTCTCGTCAGGTTGTTGTTTTCCCAGGCCATGCAGCAGTTCAGTGCCTTCCTCCATGATGGTGAGGTCGGCGGCCAGCGACGTGTCGAACACGTAGTCGATGCCCATCGCGCGCAGCGCGGCTACCATGTGCTCGACGGTCAGCTCGCCTTCGGCCGCGCCCAGGCCCACGCCCCACGCGGTGCGCGTGGCCGGCGCGATCTGTACGACCGTGGTCACCTCGGGGTCGGCGATGGCGGCCTGCAGCGCCGCGATGTCGTCGCGTTCGGTGAGCGCCGCGGTCGGACAATGCGTGATGCACTGGCCGCACGCGATGCAGCCGGCCTCGCGCGGCGTGCCGCCATTGCGCACGCCCACGTTCGCGTTCGCGCCCGAGCCGACGAAGCCCCACACGCCCACGTTCTCGAGCTTGTCGCAAGCAGCCACGCAGCGACCGCACTTCACGCAGCGGTTCGTGTTGCGCTGGATGATAGCGGGTGCTGGCCATGCCGCACGCGCCCCGCGCGCCAGGTGAGAGCCGTACGGGTTCGGGGTCGCCTCGACCACCTGGCCCTGTTCGTTGCCGCGCACGAGCCCGTATTCGAACAGCAGCGCCTGGAACTTGCAGGTATAGTTGCGCACGCATTCGTGGCATTTCAGGTCGTGCTGCGAGAGCAGCAGCTTCAGCGCGGTCACGCGGGAGTCGCGCACGCGCTCGTTGTTCGTCTGGATGCTCATCCCGTCGCGTACGATGGTGTTGCAGGCGGCAGCCAGGCAATCTTCGCCCTCGACCTCCACCACGCACACGCGGCACGCGCCGATGTCGTTCAGGTCCGCGAAATAGCACAGCGTCGGGATCTTGATGCCGGCTTCAGCGGCGGCGCGCAGGATCGTGGCATCTTCGGCCACGGAAAGCTTCTGTCCGTCGATCGTGATATTCACCAGGCGCTCGGTCGCGCCTGCGGGATTCGCAGCGGCCTTCACCTCGGCCGCGGTCATCGTCTCTACCATGCCGGTACCTCCTCGTTCGCGGTGGCGGCGAAGCCATAGTGGTCGCAGCGCAGACAGCGCGCTGATTCTTGCGATGCTTCTTGGCAGGTCATGCCCAGCTTCGCGATGTCGAAGGTCTGGGCGGCCTCGGCGAACGCCACGTCCTTCAGGTTCACGCGGCCGCTCGGGCCGATAGCGGGACGCGCGGCCGGCACGTCCACGGCGTCGAACACGTCGTGATGAAAGCCCAGCGCCTCGTCGATGTTGGCGGCCGCCACCTTGCCCGCGGCGATCGCCTTGATGACGGTGGCGGGGCCGGACACCGCGTCGCCACCAGCGAACAGCGGCGTGGGAGCGCCCGCGATCGAGCCGTCCTCCTGTGCGATGATGCAGCCGCGGTTCGTCTCGACCACGTGCGCGAATGCGCCCGAATCGATGTCCTGACCGATCGCGACCAGGATCACGTCGCACGGAATGGTGCGCGGATCGGTGTCGGCTGCGTAAGGGGCGGGGCGTCCGTCGCGCCCGACCGCGCCGATGATCTGCGGTTGCGTGATGAGCCCGCACACCGCGCCGCTTGCGTCGAGCTTGATGCCCGCGGGCGCCTCGAGCTGCGTGATCTGGCAGCCTTCAGCCTGCGCTTCCTCGATCTCTTCGGGAAGCGCGGTCATGTCGGCGATGCGACGACGGTAGACGCACTCGACGCTGGCCGCGCCCAGGCGCTTCGCCGTGCGCGTGCAGTCCATGGCCACGTTGCCGCCGCCCACGATGCACACGCGCTTGCCGGCCAGGTCGATCGGCAGGCCGTCGCCCGCGGCGCGTAGGAAGTCGATCGCGGAGATGACGCCCGGCGCGTTCTCGCCGTCCAGGCCCAGCTTCTTGTCGGTATGCGCGCCGATGGCCACGTACACCGCATCGTGCGCGTCGGCGATCTCGTCGAACGTGATGTCAGTGCCGATAGCGCAATCGACCTTCGCCTGCACGCCCGTGCGCAGGATGAAGTCGATGTCCGCGTCCAGCTTGTCCTGTGGCAGGCGGTAGTCAGGGATGCCGTAGCGCACCATGCCACCCAGCTTCGCGCGCTGGTCGTAGATGGTGACGGCGTGGCCCATCAGCTGCAGGTAGTACGCGGCGGAAAGACCCGCAGGTCCGCCGCCGATCACGGCCACGGTCTTGCCTGTTGCCGGCAGCCATGCGGGCGGCTCGCTCCACTTGGCGTTGTCGGCCGCGTAGCGCTTCAGGCCGCAGATGTTCAGCGCGTCGTCCTCGAAGGAGCGACGGCAGGTGAATTCGCAGGGGTGCTCGCAGACGTAGCCGCACACGGTGGGCAGCGGGTTATCGTTGCGGATGACGCGCAGCGCGTCGTCGAGCTTGCCCGCGCGGATGCACGCGATATAGGCGGGGATGTTCACGTGCGCGGGGCAGGTCTGCACGCACGGGGCGACGGGCTTCGCGCGATGCGAGCAGCGGTCGTGCATGGCGTGGGATTCGAAGTCGGCCGCGAATCCGTCGAGCGCCTGCAGCAGCGTCTTGCCCGCGGTGAAGCCGATCGCGCAATCGGAGGCGTCGAACATGACCTGCGCGGTGGCGCGCAGGATCTCGAGGTCTTCGAGGGCCCCTTCACCTGCGAGGATGCGGTCGAGCAGCTCGGTCGCGGCGGTCAGGCCGACGCGGCAGGGCGTGCACTTTCCGCAGGAATCCGCCTGGAACAGGCGCGCGAGGCCCGCCGTGAAGTCGACCGGGCATTGTTCGGGTGGGAGGGACGTGAGGCGTTGCGCGGCGAACTGCGCAAGGGAGTCCTGCTGAAGCGCGCGGGCTTCGGGGGTCTCCACGACAAGGCGAGACATATGAGTTCCTCTCTCATGCGACGAGGCCTTCCGCGTGCGTGCGGAGCGTGCGTGCTCGATACGATCGCAGGCGGCGAACGCGTGCTCGCAAATGGGCTTACGTTCGCAGAACGCTGCGATTCGCATCGTTCATTCTGCTCGCTTGCAAACGGGCGTGTGCGACCTCGTTTTCCGCGCGTTTCTCGGACGCGCGAAACTTCTCAAAAACGTGTAAAGTCTAGCATCTTGCCGCGTACCGCGCCGACCCGTTTCGGCCAAACGGGCGCGTGTAACGTACATTTAATACTCCCATTTAAAACTCCCGATGCGCTCATTTAATACTCACGATGCTCTTATTTAATACTTACGCGTGCGCTTGTTAGTTCCCCTGCGCTCTCTCGCATGAAAAACGAGAATCTTCAGCAAGAAAACGTGCTTTAGTGTGCGTGAAAGCTGTTTTGCAGTTTGTTTTGCAGCTTGTTTGCAGTCGATGTGCCAAAAATTGCAAGAGATTTTCGTTCGTACGCACATATATCTGCTGAACACACCTAAAGCGTACGTATGATCGCAAATATGCAGCAGAAATAGTCAGGAATCCTGCGAAATCATCTTTGTTCGCCCGAAAATGTGCTTACTAACGCATATCTCTTGCAAAAAAGTGCGAAATCGCTGCAAAAGGGTTCAATGCGCGGTAGATCGCTCGGCTGCCTTTAGCCTTTCGCGTGTCTCGGATATTTCGAGTGCCCGCTCGGCAGCCTCGCGCAACACGAGCAGGAAGAACTTCACCCAGGTCTCGTACTCACCTTCGTGTTCGACGAAATCGATCGAGCCGTAATAGGTGACGGCGCGCTCACGTAGCACGTCCGAAAGCGGCAGGATCGGCGCCGAGATCAGGCCCGCGTCGCGCAGCATGACGAGCGTGAGGATGCGCCCGATGCGGCCGTTGCCGTCGAGGAACGGGTGGATCGCCTCGAATTGGTAATGCGTCAGCGCGATACGCACGAGTTCGGGCAGATCGCTCGCTTCGTGGATGAAGTGCTCGAGTGCGCTGAACGCGTCGGTCATGTCCTCGTCGGCTGGCGGGACGTAGCGCGCGGTCGCGAGCGTCGCCTTCGGTCCGGCGATCCAATTGGGCGAGCGACGGAACTCACCCGGGTAGAGCTTCTCGTAGCGCGGGCTTTGCGTCATGAGGTAGTGCGCATTCTCGAGCAAGCGGCGGCTGACGGGCAGGTCGTCGAAGGGGTCGAGTGCATAGCGAAGCGCGGCGGCAAGATCGTCGATCTCTTGCAGCTCGATCGGCTCGAGTTCGGGTGCGTCGGCCGACAGGGCGTCGCCGTCCTCGCTCGGCAGACAGATGAGCGAGAGGTATTCGCTCGCGCTGCCAGCCTGCGAAGTCGCGCTTGCGGCGTCGGTCTCGCGATTCGCCTGCGCGCCTTCATCGGGAGCGACCTGACCTGAAGCATCACTGCCGAGCGCGATATCGGTGGCGATGCTGGACTTGAAAGAGGCACCGCGCGAACCGTCGAAACGCGGTCCTAGATCGCGACCCTCGGTGAGCTTCCAGGAAGATTCCGCTTCCGCTCGAAGCGCAGCTTCAACCAGTTCAGCCTGTTGCTCGGGAGCGAGAGCAGCGAATGCAGCCGCAAGCTTTGCGAGCGCGGCTTCGGTTTCTGCGAGCTCTTGCGCCAGATCGTCGGTCCATTCGATCTCGATATCTTGCAGCGGGGTGGGGACGAACGAATTGAACGCTGCTGCGCCCTTCATGTTGCGCCGCGTGTGTCCGGCTCGCGAGTCGCGGATTTCGTCCATGTTCCCTCCTTTTTGTATGGGTCTTCTTGTTGGCAGAATAGCTTGATTCAGCCTCAAATTGAACTGTCCCATAAAAAGGACAAACCAGCACTTCCATTTTTCGTACGATGATTTCATCAGATCGAACAAGGAAAGGGGCGATCACGATGTATCAACCTTCGAAACAACTTTTCAGCTTCCACGTGAGCGGTTTTCAGTATTGGGATGGCGCGCTCGCGATCGGTGGCATGAAGATCGGTGACCAGATCGAGCTCCGCCCGGAATTCGATAACCCGCACGATGCGAACGCCATCGCGCTTTACAGCGGTTCGTTCAAGCTTGGCTATGTTTCTGCGTGCATGAACGAGACGCTCGCGACCATGCTCTTCTATGGGCATAGCGATGTCTTCGAGGTGCGCGTGCTTCAGGTTAATCTCGATGCGGACCCGTGGAAGCAACTGCGTGTCGGCATCTTCATCACGGATGCGCGAGACGAGTCGGCCGCCTAAGTACCATCTTGTTCGCCAGCTCGCTCGCCAACCTGAATCTTACATACTCATTTCTTCTATCTCCTTTCTTGCGAACACCCGCCCGGCAGCGGGTGTTCGTGTATTCAAGTTCGTAACTTCTCTGCGGCGCGCGCACGAGCGAGATGCTCGCTGCCTACAATGAGATGAAAGCGACCGAGAAGGGGAGAGCGATGAGCGAACGAGTGAATGATCCAGCGAATAACGTGATGGACGTGGCAGATGTGGTTGTCTGGGAAAAGGAAATCGCGGCATCGGGCACGCCGCTCGCGGAGCTGATGGTGCGCGCGGGGCAGGCGGTCGCGAGCTATGCGAACGATCTGCTGTTCGAGGGCGATCCGTTGCAACCCTTCAACGACAAACTGGTCATTCCGAGCGTGGTCGACGCGCGCAAGACCGCGAAGAAGATCATGATCTTGTGTGGTTCGGGCAACAACGGCGGCGATGGCTGGGTCGCTGCGCAGGAGCTTGGCGATCAGGGATATAACGTTACGCTCGTGTCGAAGGTTCCAGCGAGCGAACTGATCGTTGAACCCGCGCGCACCAATGCGCTCAAGGCAGATGCGTCGAGCGAGTTCGAGGTCGTGATCGATCCTGGCGCGGAAGATCTTGCTGCGCTTCTGAATTCAGCCGACCTGATCATCGACGCGATCTTGGGTACGGGCTTCGCGCATGACACGGTTCGCGAACCCTACAACGAATGGATAAAGCTCGCGAATGCAGCCTGCGAACGTTGCGCCATGAATGAGGCGCATGAAGGAACTACTGCAAACACATCGCTTTCGAATGTGAGTGATGACGGTGAATGCGTGGATGATTTGCTCGAGAGTCACAACACGAAGATCCTGGCGGTCGATTGTCCGAGCGGTCTGAACGCCCAAACTGGACAACCTGCAAGCGACTGCATCAAGGCAGATCTCACGGTCACTATGCTCGCCATCAAGACTGGCCTCATTCAACCTTCCGCCGCCTCCTTCATCGGCGATCTCGCGCTCGCTGAACTCGATATTTCTAATTAAATAATTAGGCGATATTCACCAGTTTCGTTATAATAGCCTCTTGTTCTACCTGGTAGAACTAAAGCTGTGAACAAAGCTGTCTTGATTCGATGAAGACAGCCTGCTCTAGGCAAGAGGTGCGATATGAATAAAGAAACTGGCAAGAAAGCTGCGACCGCGGTCATCGATCGCGTAAATGATTTCCGTAAGCAGCATACAAAGGCATTCGTTGCTATCGTGATAGCGTTAGCTCTGGTTCTTCTTGGAGGATGTTCATCTGCAGTCGCAGGTGGATCAGACGTACGTTCGAATCAAGCTGCATCCCAAAAAGCGACTGCCGTTCTTTCATTCACGGTCAAGGCTGACCAGTGGAGCACTGCTGAAGATGGCGATGTTGTCGTTTTGTTCGAGAGACAAGATAACAGCCAAACTCCAATATCGAAGAAGTACACAGCTGTTCCTGGCCAGAAATTCGATACAAAACTAGAGCCTGGAACATATAAGGTATCTCTTGCGGATAATAAAGCATCGAATAGTGATCATTGCTTTACAGCTGAGCCTGTGACCATCGTCTTTGATGGAAGCAAAGATTGCAATGTTGATCTCCGTATAAAGCTTGATGCCGAATTGACGAAGAAGGCCGAAGAAGCAACTGCCGCGAAGAAAGCTGAAGAGGAAGCAGCGAAGAAAGCAGAGGAAGAAGAGAAGGCGAAGAAGGAAGCAGAGGAGAAAGCTAAGGCTGAGAAGGAAAAGGCCGAAGCTGAAGCTAAAGCCAAGGCAGAGGCAGCAGCGAAGGCTAAAGCTTCTGAAAGCAAGAAGTCGACTCAAAGCTCAACTGCGCAAAAAGCTCCAGCGACGAATGAAGCTACGGTGTATATTGCCTCAAGCGGCAAAGGGAAGAAGTATCACAGTAGGTCTACGTGCAGCAATATGAAGGGCGCGACTTCGCTCTCTATCAGCGCAGCAGAAAGTCGTGGTTACACAGCCTGTAAGAAGTGCTGCTAATGGTAACGTAGCCAGTGTGATCCAAACACCTCTATAAATGAATGTGCTAAGTGAAGGCTGATACATGAACAGTTATGAAAAACTGATTGTGGATATTCCGGACTATCCAAAGGCGGGGGTGGTGTTCAAGGACATCACGCCGGCGTTGGCGGATGCTGAGGCGTTCGCGCAGATCGTGAACGATCTGGCGGCGCACTTCGAGGGTCTGGGCGTGACGAAGGTGATCGGCGCTGAGGCGCGTGGCTTCCTGATCGGCACCGCGGTCGCCTATAAGCTGGGCGCGGGGTTCGTGCCGGCGCGCAAGCCAGGCAAGCTTCCGCGTGAGACCATCAGCGAAGATTACGACCTCGAGTACGGCAAGAACTCGCTCGAGATTCATGCCGATGCGTTCGATGAGGACGACGTGGTTCTGATCATCGACGACTTGATCGCAACGGGCGGCACGGCGGTCGCGATGGTGAAGTTGGTCGAGCGCTCGGGCGCTCGCCTTGCAGGCATGGGATTCTTCATGGAACTCGCGTTCCTCGACCCGCGTTCGCTAGTCGCAGAAGTGACCGACGTCGAGATCTTCTCTCTTGTAACGGTCGAATAAAGCTGCCCGCTTTTACTAAGGGCGAATGCCTCCCTGGCTCTTAGGGGCGGGGAGGGTTCTCGCAGTGTTATTGGACGCATTAGACGCTTTTGAGACGCAGTGGATTTAGGCGCCCCTTGAAACACCGGAGCTTCTATTTTACGGAACCAAGTCGCAGGGCATCTCGCGTTTGATGAGGTAGAAGATGCCGAGCACGGGGATCGTCAGCCAGGGAATCCACAGCAGCAGCGCGATGGTCGCGGTGCGCACCACATAGAAAGCCGCCCGCGAACCGCTCGGACGCACGTGGCTTTCGCAGGTCATGCGGACGAACGACCCTCCGGGTGTGCTTCCGTCATGACACCAGGGAATCACCACTTCCACCACCAAGAACAACAGTACGAACGTCGCATCACCGAGCCACTGCTGCGTCTGCTCGGCGCTCGCTCCCGGCAGCGCGATCTCGATGCCTGTCAGGTAGAACGGCAGCGAGACGATCAGCCAGAACAGCCCGTTCACCAGCGCGACCAACGTCAGGTCGATCCACAGCGCCACGCAGCGCCGCACGATGCCGGGGTGCTTCGTGATCTTCACCGCCTCCAGCTTCTGCGGGACCACGCGCGCGAACGCGGAAGCCAGCAGCCACCCCAGCATGCCGCCCAGCACGTTCGTCGCGAGGTCGTCGACATCGCAGCAACGATACGCGTACGGATAGATGCCGAACAGCCCCGTGAGCTGCGCGATCTCGACGAGCGTGGACACCGCGAGCGACAACAGCAGCGTCGGCACGAGCCGCATGCGCAGGAAACGCCCCGCGATGAATCCGAGCGGCAAGAACAGCACCACGTTGAACAGCAGCTGGAAGACGGCCTTCCAGCCGTCCTTCGCGATGTCGCCCACGAACGCGAGCGGATCGAAGTTCGCTGCCACGCCGTAGGTGATGCCGAGGCCCTCGTCGCCCGAAGGCAGCGGCCAGAGCGTGAAGCAACCGAGCCCGAGCAGATAGAGCACGGCCAGGTAGACGATTAGCACCGACCCCGCGCGCAGGCGGCCGTCGCGGTGGTAGAGGTAGGCCAGGATCGGCAGCGTGAGCATAGCGGAGACCACGGGCCACAGCATTAGTGTGATCTGGAAGTTCCCGCTGTAGTTCGCGAGGAACGTTCGGATAGTGCCCATGGTTCGCCTCCTTCGCTGGTCGGTCGGTGCGAGCGCGCCGTCATGGCGTTCGGCCTGCTCGATCGATCGGTCGCAGGTCAGCCGGTTGGTGCTCGCTCTCGGCTGCGGTGCGAGCGGTGCGCAGCCGAGCGACTGGAGCATACCACGCGCGTGAGGGTAGCGGCGGAAGATGACGAAAGCGTAAGTCGCACTGCGCGCTTCCGCGTGGCACGCCTCATCATCGTGCATCGGCGCCTATCATCCCGCATACGTTTTAGCCGTGGATAACGAAACGTTTTCAGCTGTCGCGCCTTCGCCGTCCATCGCTTGTGACCCCGTAAAATGTACGCATGCAACAAAAAGACGGACTGCGGTGAACGAAAGGAGGTGCCCCGATGGAAGGCGGCAGCGTCAATAGCTTTCTGGTGCTCATGACCAGCGACATCGACAACTTCATGTACACCTACATCCTGGTGGCGCTCCTGGTGTTCACGGGCCTCTACTTCACCATCCGCACGCGCTTCGTGCAGATCCGCTACCTGAAGGACATGGTGGTGCAGCTCTTCGAGAAGCGCGTGAACAAGGGCGGCCGCGCCATCTCGTCGTTCCAGGCGATGATGGTCTCCACCGGCTCGCGCGTCGGCACGGCGAACATCGCGGGAATCGCGACGGCGCTGGCCACCGGCGGCCCGGGCGCGCTCTTCTGGATGTGGATGATGGCCATAGTCGGTGGTGCGTCGGCGTTCATCGAATCGACGCTCGCGCAGATCTGGAAGGTGAAGGAAGGCAAGGGCGAATTCCGCGGCGGCCCGGCTTACTACATCCAGCAGGGCCTGGGCAAACGCTGGATGGGCATCTGCTTCGCGGTCTCGCTTATCGCCTGTTACGTGGTCGGCTTCAACCAGCTGCAGGCGTATAACGCCACGTCATCGCTGGAATACTACATGCCCGACTACGCCACGAACGGCGCGGCGGTGGTGATGGGCGTGGTGCTGGTGCTGGCGACCGCGTTCGTTATCTTCGGCGGCCAGAAGCGCATCTCGGTCATCAACTCCATCGTGGTGCCCGTCATGGCGCTGGCCTACATCGGCTTGGGCGTGTGGGTCACGATCAGCCACTTCACGCTGCTGCCCGAAGCGTTCGGCCTCATGTTCGCCTCCGCCTTTGATTTCCAGGCCATCTTCGGCGGGTTCGCGGGCTCGGCGGTGCTCTACGGCATCAAACGCGGCCTGTTCTCGAACGAGGCGGGCATGGGCTCGGCACCGAACGCGGCGGCGACGGCGTCGGTCTCGCATCCAGCCAAGCAAGGCCTGGTCCAGACGCTTTCGGTCTACATCGATACGATGTTCATCTGCACGTGCTCGGCCATGCTGGTGCTGGTGTTCATGGTGCAGGACCCCGCCACGGCCGCGGCGCTGAACGGCATGCCGCTCATCCAGGCGGCGGTGCATCACTTCGCGGGCGACGTGGGCATCGCATTCGTCACGCTGGCGGTGTTCCTCTTCGCCTACACGAGCCTGATCGGCAACTACTTCTACGCGGAGTCGAACCTGAAGTTCATCACCGGCGGCGAGAAGCACCGCATCCTGTTCTGGTTCCGCATCATCTGCCTGGCCATCATCTTCGCAGGCTGCCTGGGTAGCTTCGACTTGGCGTGGAACACGGCCGACATCCTGATGGGCATCATGTGCATCATCAACCTCATCGCCATCCTGGCGCTGGGGAAGTGGGCGATCCTGTGCCTGAAGGATTACACGCGGCAGCGGAATGCGGGGCTCGACCCGGTGTTCAGCGCGGCGTCCATCCCGGGGCTGCCAGCCTGCGAATGCTGGAACGAGCCCTTCGACGTGGCGGTGGCCTCCGATATCGGTCAGCAGCACGAGCGGCGTGAGATGCGGCACGGGCAGCGAGAGCTGCAGCATGAGGAGCGCGAAGTGCGCTACGAACAGCGCGAAGCGCGCCACGAGGAGCGCGAGCAGAAGCGCGAGTGATCCTGCGGCGTTCATCCTGCGAAGCGCGCGGGCTGAACGGCGGTTCGCTGGGCCCAACACGCATCATCGCTTCATCCGCATCCGCCCTTTTCAGTGGCCCATAATCGCATAAACACGTTCAACTGGAAAACGCCCCCATTCTTCGAAATGGATGTGGCGAAACTGTGGGCTGCGCGCCTATACTAACGAAGCGCGCTCTGCCCGACGTCCGCACGTAGCTTCGCTCGCGATTCGCTCGCAGTTTCGCGCGAGATTCGCTCGCGCCCAGCTCGGATGCTCGCTGTCGCGTCGCGCGCCGCGGAATCGGAATCATCGCTTCACCATCCCACTCGGTTCCCGTATCGGCAGGAACGATTCTGCTGAAACCGTGAGTCGCTTGCGCGGTCGCCCTCGTTTTGTAAACTGGTGAATCTAGCTTTCGCTCGGTTTCGTTCGCGCTAAAGCTCGCACCTGCACGCTCGAGAAGAAGGGATGGATCTTGGGCTTCCTGAAGAAGTTACAAAATGCTTGTTTCGCCGCCGCTGTGTCGGTCGTGGTCGCAGCGCTCTTGATCTGCCTTCCTCAAAATGCGATCGCCGCTGAACTTCCGGCATTGAGCAAGGGAAATGTCCGCATCCACGTACTGCCCTTCGACGACATGGATGCCATCGTGGTGGAATGCGACGGGCATTTCGGTGTGGTCGATTCAGCTGAAGACTCGCTTTCGCCCGATGGCTCGAGTTTCCGCTACCCTGTGCGTCCGGGAACAACGGAGGGGCAGGGCAAAGAGGCCCAGGTGATCGCCTACATGAAGAAGATCGGCGTGACGCAGGACAACCTCGATTTCTACATCGGCACGCATCCGCATAGCGACCATATCGGCTCTGCATCTCAGATCATCCACGAATTTCATCCGAAAGTCATCTATTCGCCCGTGTATGACGATAGTCTCATCACGAGCTACTCCAATCTGTGGGACAACCTGTTCGTTTACGATCGTTTGCTAGCGGCAGCGGAGTGGGCGCAACAGGAATACGGCGCACGCTTCATCCAGCATCTTGATCCCAACTGGGTCGACCCCGATCCAGATCCTGACCCCGACCCCGATCCGGACCCAGATCCAGACCCGGACCCTGACCCCGACCCCGATCCAGACCCTGATCCAGATCCTGATTCAGATCCTGACCCAGATCCAGACCCTGATCCAGATCCTGATCCGGATCCGGTCGAGCCCATCGATCCCACCGCTCTTCATACGGCTGCGGACGATGGTTCTGCTGAGGCTGACGCACGTACGGGCAACCCCGTGTTCAAGCTCGGCAGCGCTACTATCGAGATCGTGAACTACGACGAGACCTTTCTTACCACGAAGGTCCCCGATGCGAACTATTACTCGTATGGCGTGAAGGTGACCGCCGCGAATGGGCGTACGGCGTTCCTCGCGGGCGACATGAACAACTACACCGATGGCGACGCGCGCGGTGTGGGCGATGAGGACCGTCTGAAGGCGACGCTCGGCAAGATCGACTTTCTGAAGATGGCTCATCATGGACGTTCTGGCTCGAACACCCCAGATTATCTGCGCACTATCCTGAAAGCCGCGCAAGGTGAAGACCGCGCCGTGGTGGTCCAGACGGGGAAGTATTCGCTCATGCCTTGGGAGACCATCGCAGTGCTGAACGAGAAGGGCGCGCGCCATTTCCACGCAGCTGATGCGGCGACCTGGGGACATGGTGCGTTCGTCGCAGACCTTACATCCTCGGGCGTGAAGACCAATGTGGAGAGCGACGACACCACGACGCTGCAGCTGCGCAGTGCCGATCCGTATGCGGTCATGTACAAGGATGGCCTGCCCTATAAGGTGACGGGCTGGCACAAAGGCTCCGACGGTAACCTGTATTACTTTGGTGAAGCGAACAGTGGAGGCTCGACGACTCCGCTCACGAATCGTTGGGCAACGCACGATGGTGATCGCGTGTTCATCGGCAACCAAGGATACAAAGCGCTCGATTGGCAGAAGATCGATGGCGTGTGGTATTACTTCAATTCCGATGGTTCGCTGCGCTACGGTTGGCAGCAGATCAAGAGCAAATGGTATTATCTCGATCCGAGTTCTGGCGCGATGCAAACAGGTTGGAAGGATATCGGCTCGAAGCGCTACTACTTCGACCTGGAGAGCGGCGCGATGAAGACCGGCTGGCAGACGATCGATGGCAAGTCGTACTTCTTCGATTCGAGCGGAGCCATGACCAAGGCCAATGGTTGGTTGAAGAAGGATGGCGCGTGGTATTACAGCACGTCATCGGGCGTATTCAAGACTGGTTGGGTCAAGGACAAGGGCAAATGGTACTATCTCGATCCGACCACCGGCAAGATGGCTACGGGCTGGGCTCAGGTCGATAACGTGTGGTATTACCTGAACGCTTCGGGCGCCATGCAGACCGGCTGGAAGAAGCTCGGCGGCACGTGGTATCACCTGAAGAGCTCCGGTGCGATGAGCACCGGCTGGGCCAAGGTCGGCGGTAAGTGGTACTATCTGAATCCCGAGAACGGCAAGATGAAGACCGGTTGGGTGCTCGTCGATAACGTGTGGTACTACCTGAATAGTTCGGGTGCCATGCAGACTGGCTGGAAGAAGCTCGGCGGCACGTGGTATCACTTGAAAGGCTCCGGAGCTATGACGACGGGCTGGTTGCAGGATAAGGGCAAGACCTACTACCTGACGGAGAGCGGTGCGATGGCAACGGGTACGCGCACCATCGATGGCAAGCGATACACCTTCAGCTCCTCCGGCGCACTGCGCTAGTCGCCCGGTCTCCTCACCTCACTGCGCATACCTGATCGCACGAAAAAGGCTGCTCGTATGAACGGGCAGCCTTTTCTTGTGGGTCGAATTAGCGAAGCTGATCCGCGCGCGATCACATGCCGGTGTCGGCGAGCACCTTCATGATGTGATGCACCACGTCGTCGCGGTTGATCGTGCCCGCGAGCTTGCCATCTTGGATGACGGGTACCTTCTTGAAGCGCTTCTGCGCGAGGATGGCGCACACGTCTTGGAACGAATCGTCCGCATCCACGGTTACGACGTTCTTCGTGGCTATGCCCATCACGTTGCGATCGATGATCTCGGCAAGCCTGCCATGCATCGTCTCGTTCTCGACGACGGCCGCCCAGCCATTCAGGTCGGGCGCCATGATCTGGCGCTCGACCAGCTGTTTCATGATGTCGCTCGAGGAAAGGAACGCGATCACGTGTCCCTTCTCGTCGATGACGGGCATGTCGGTCACGCCTTCGTTGTTGAACAGCGTCATAGCCTCGCGGATCGAGGAATTCTCGGTGAGGAACGGCACCTGGATGCGCATGAAATCGCTGGCCTTGGAGTTGACCGGATCGACCGACTTGGTCTCGATCTCGGCCTTTTCGCCCGGTTTGACGAAGGTGAGGATCAAGATCATGACCACGACGCACAGCACCGCCTCGCAGATGAACGAGAAGCGCGCGCCATCGATCACGGCCGCTTGCGGCGTCGCGGCGCCCGAGGCGGTAGTAGCGACGGCCATCACGGTCACGAACAGCGTCGTCGAGATGGACATGCACACCTGGCGCAGCGTGTTCGACATCGCGTTGCCGTGCGGGATCAGCTCATCGGGCAGGAAGCCCAGCGCCCAGGTGTTCAGCGGGGTGTTCACGAACATCATGCCCACGTTCGAGAAAACCATGCATACGGCCAGCCACACGACGCCGTATTCGGGCATCATCACTGAACAGCCAGCGTAAGCGACCAACAGGATGATCGAGCCGACGATGGCCAGTGGACGGCCGCCCATGCGGTCGAACAGGCGCCCAGCGGTGAGCGCGGTGATGGCGCCGAACACGGCCGCCGGGATGTTCATGAGGCCGGTCACGGTGGCCGATTCGCCCAGGCCCTGCTGGATCACGAGCGGCACGGTGACCGACGGCGCCATGCACACGAGCATGACGATCATGACGATGACCAGGCCGATCACGAAGCGCCGGTACCTGAACACCACCATGTTCAGCATCGGCTCGGAAAGGCGCGTTTGGCGGAACGTGAACAGCGCGATGATGGCGACGCCCACTGCGATCAGGCCGCCCGTGAACGGCGTGAGGCCCTCGTCGCCGATCGAGCTGATGCCGTAGAGCAGCGCGACCAGGCCGAGCGCGGAGAGGATGACCGAGGGAACGTCGAGCGAGATGCGCTCGGATTCGCCGTAGTTCTTCAGCGCGAATGCCGCGAAGATGGTGAGCGCGGCAGCTAGCGCGAGCATGATCACGTAGACCGGGCGCCAGCCGACGGTGTCGGCCAGACCGCCCGCGACCGAGGGGCCGAGCGCGGGCATCAGGCTCGTGATGAGCGAGTAGATACCCATCGCGAAACCGCGGCGCTCCGGCGGGAACACCAGCAGCATGATGTTGGTGGCGAGCGGCATCAGCATGCCGGCGCACGCAGCTTGGCAGACGCGGCCGATCATGAGGACGGGGAAGTTCGGCGCGATGAAGCAGAGCACGCAACCGAGGATGAACAGCCCGATCGACGCGAAGAAGACCGCGCGCGTGGTGAAACGCTTCATGAGGTAGGCGGTGACGGGGATGACCAGGGCCATCACCAGCGCGAAGCCGGAGACCAGCCACTGCGCGGTGGGCGACGAGATCGCCAGCTCGTCCATGATGACGGGCAGCATCGGCGAGATGCTGGTCTGGTTGATGACCGTGAGCGCCGCGCCAGCCAGCAGCACCACGATCATGATCAGTTGTCCTTTTTCGAGAAATCCTTTGCGTTCGGTGGTCGTCATCGCGTCATCTCCAAGCATTCGGGGCAATAGGAAGGGCCGCACGCAGGTGTGCAGCCCTGTTTCGTTCATCCTTACCCTACCGCGCGGCGGCGGGGGCGAACGCTTGTGTGGTGCGTGAGCGGAAAGACGGTATCAGGCGAACGGATTCATGGTGGACTGATCGCCTAGGCCAATCCGTAGGCGATCTTCATGCGCAGCACGCGCTTCACCGATTCGTTAAAGCGCTCGGCGGGCAGCGCGCCGGTGTTCACGGCCTCGAGCACTGCGTCGTAGGCAGCTTGCAGATCGAGCGGCATCAGCAGTAGGTCACACCCCGCTTGCAGGGCGCTCACCGCCGCTTCGCCGGAACTGTAGAAGTTCGCGATGGCGCTCATCTCGAGCGCGTCGGTGATGATGACGCCATTGAATTCGAGCTGGTCGCGCAGGACATCCTGCACGATCGCGCTCGAAAGGCTGGCGGGGATGTCGTTGTCGGTGATGCTCGGTAGCGAAAGATGTCCCATCATCACCATGGGCGCGCCCGCCTCGATGCCCGCGCGGAACGGGATGAGCTCGCAGTCGGCCAGCTGCGAGAGCGTGGCGTCGATCGAGATGCGTGAATCGTGGCTGTCGGTGGGCGCGGCGCCCAGGCCAGGGAAGTGCTTGAGGCAGCAGATCATGTCCGCCTCCTCGAATCCTTCCACCTGCGCTGCTACCATGCGCCCGACGGTTTCTGCGTCGGCAGCGAACGCGCGCTTGGCCATCACGTCGCTTTCTGGGTTCGAGTTCACGTCGCAGACGGGTGCGAAGTCGGTGTCGAACCCGATCGGCTCGAGGTATTCGGCGATGCGCGCCGCCACCTCTTTCGCGCGCGCCGGATCGCCCGTCGCGCCGATGTCGGCCATGTTGCCCACGTTCTCCACGCCGAACGGTTCGTTACCGCCGATGCGTGAGACCGTGCCACCTTCTTCGTCGATGGACAGTAGCGGGGGGATGCCGCAAGCTTTGCTGACCGTGCGTTTCAGGTCCGCGAGCAGGGCAGTCGCCTGAGCAGGATCGAGAAGATTCTCGCGGAAGAACGTGATGCCGCCAACGGGCAGCGCCTGGATGGCCTGCGTGAGTTCGGGGGTGAGAGCGGTCACATCGGCCACGTCTTCGTTCGCGCCTGTGTTGTTGCTGGCAGAACTCGCGTCGCTTTCGCCGTCTGCCGCATCGTCTTCTGCGGCCGCCTTGGCGACGTTCGCGCCCACCAGCGCTTCAGGCGTGACCACGAAGAGCTGCGCGACCTTCTGTTCGATGGAGAGCCCCGCCATCAGCGCCGAAACGTACAGCTCGTTGCCGATGGCCGCGACGCTCGTCGAGGAAAGGTCCTTCGCCAGCGCGCCGGAATCCAAGCTGCCTTCTTGCGCGGGGGTGCAGCCGAATAGCGACAGCGACGCTGCCGAGAGCGCGCCTGCCGCCGCGAGTCCCACGAACCCGCGCCTGCTGAGCGCGCGTTCGCTCGCTGATCCGTTGATGCTGTTCGTTGGTTCGTTCATGCGCTCTACCGTACCATGTTCGCCGCAGGAATTCGCGCGGAAACGACAACGAAATCGTACCAGTTTCGCATCAGCCGCCCCTCCTGTGGCCTTCTGCGCGAAAATCGAAGGTATGGAACTCTCGACGAAACAGATGAACCCGACGCACTACGAAGAGACGCTCTCCACCATCCTGGACGTGGGCGAGAGCATGCTCGCGGCCGGCGCCGACGTGAGCCTCGTCGAAGAAGAGGTGCAGAAGATGGTGTTCGCCGCCGGCGCTGAAAAGGCGGACATCTTCGCGCTCTCGTCGCTCATCATCGCGTCCATGACCACGCCCGACGGCCGTGTCTACAGCGAGAACCGCCGGTTCGCGCGCGGGGTGAACACCGATTTCGAGAAGCTCGAAGACCTCCACCAGCTGAGCGTCGAATACTGCGCGGGCAAGTTGAGCGCGCCGGAGATGCAACGCCGGCGCGACGCGGTAACGAAGCGTCCGCTGCCGAACTTCATGCTCTACGTGGGCGCGGTGCTCTCCACCGCGGGGTTCGCCGTGTTCTTCGGCGGCACGTTGCTCGATGGTGTCGTGTCTGCCCTGTTCGCGGTCATCATCTGCCTCATGCTCGAATACATCAAGCCACATCTGGTGAACGAGAACGTCTTTCTGTTCCTGGCGGCGTTCGTCTCCGGCCTCGGCATCGCGGGGGTGGCGAAGGTGGTGCCGGAACTGAACATGGGCATGACCATCGTGGGCACCATCATGATCCTCATCCCCGGCATCGCGCTCACGAACTCCGCGCGCGACATGCTCTCGGGCGATGTGATCACGGGCATCGTAGGGCTGGTGCAGGCGCTCATCGCGTCGACGGTGCTGGCGGTGGGCTATATCGCTGCGCTGTGGTTGCTCTCGGCGGGCATGGTGGACACGCCCGACACGCTGCAAATGTCGCTGCCCGTGCAGCTGGTCGCCGCGCTGGTGGCGACGCTCGGGTTCGCCATGTTCTACAACGTGAAGAAGCGCGAGATCCCGGCGCTCGCCATCGGTGGACTGGGCGTGTGGGTCATCTATCTAGCGGTGAACGCGCTGGTCCCCGGCACGCCGTTCCTCTCCACGTTCATCGCGTCCGTCGTGGGTGCGATCTTCTCGGTCGGCATGGGCATCTGGTTCAGGGTGCCGGCGTCCATCTTCTTCTACGTGGCGGTCATCACGCTCATCCCAGGTCGCCTGCTCTATTTCACCATGGCGTGCGCTGCGGCAGGCAGCTGGGCGCTCTTTCAGAATTTCGCGGTCATGACGCTCATCGCTGTGCTCGGCATCGCGGCGGGCATGTCGCTCATCTGGGCGTTCGCCGCCCTCGTCCTGAAGAGCAGATGGTAGGAGCGCGCATCGCCTCCTGAAAACCTCCTAAAAACCCTTAGAATAGTGAACGAGAGAATGACGTTTTGAACGAAAGCGAGGAACGCCCATGGGTTTGTTCGACTTCTTGCGTGGCCCCAGCATCGATGAGGGCCTGGATGAATATCACGAGACCGAAGGCGCGGTGCTGGTCGATGTGCGCACGCCGCAGGAATCCGCGCAGGGGCACATCCCTGGCAGCGTGAACGTTCCTCTGCAAGATCTCGGTCGCATCGCCACCGTGGCGCCGAACAAGGAAACGCCGCTGTTCGTGTATTGCCACAGCGGTGCCCGCAGTGCTCAGGCGGTCGATCAGCTGCAGCGCGCGGGGTATGAGCACGTGAAGAACATCGGCGGCATCGCTAGCTATACTGGGAAGGTGGAATCGTAATGAAGGTCATCATCGTAGGCGGCGTTGCGGGCGGAGCTACCGCGGCAGCGCGTATTCGCAGGTTGGACGAGCAGGCGGAGATCGTGGTGTTCGAGCGATCGGGCTACATCTCGTATGCCAATTGTGGCCTGCCGTACTTCATCGGCGGCGTCATCACCGAGCCCGAGGCGCTCACGCTGCAGACACCGGAGAGCTTCTTCTCGCGCTTCCGCATCGACATGAAGGTGCATCACGAGGTCACGAGCATCCACCCCGATCGCAAGACCGTCACGGTGAAGAACCTGGAGACGGGCGAGCAATTCGAGGAGCACTACGACAAACTGCTGCTCTCACCAGGCGCGAAGCCGACGCAGCCGAAGGTGCCGGGCGTGGGGCTCGAGCATGTGTTCACGCTGCGAACCGTGGAAGACACGTTCCGCTTGAAGGGCTACATCGATGCGCATCAGCCGCGCTCGGTCGTGATCGCGGGCGGCGGCTTCATCGGCCTCGAGCTCGCCGAGAATATGCGCGAGCTGGGCATCGAGGTCACCATCGTGCAGCGCCCCAAGCAGCTGATGAACCCCTTCGATCCCGACATGGCGGCGTTCATCCATGCCGAGGTGCGCAAGCATGGCATCGGTCTGGCGCTCGGTCACACCGTGGAAGGCTTCGAGGAGATCGACGGTGGGGTGCGCGTGCTCTTGAAGGATGAGCCCGCGCTACAGGCCGACCTGGTAGTGCTCGCCATCGGCGTCACGCCTGACACGCCGCTCGCGAAGGCGGCGGGGCTGGAGCTGGGCATCAAGGACAGCATCATCGTGAACGAGCGCATGGAAACTTCCGCGCCCGACGTGTACGCGGTGGGCGACGCGGTACAGGTGAAGCACCGTGTGACCGGGCTCGATAGTCTCATCTCGCTGGCAGGGCCGGCGAACCGCCAGGGCAGGATCGCGGCCGACAACATCTGTGGCGGCGATAGTCGCTATCTGGGCTCGCTCGGCAGCAGCGTCATCAAGGTGTTCGACCTCACGGCGGCGAACACCGGCGTCAACGAGACCAACGCACGCAAGGCGGGGCTCGATGTTGACAAGGTCATTCTCTCGCCCATGAATCACGCGGGGTATTATCCGGGTGGCAAGTCGATGATCATGAAGGTCATCTTCGAACGCGGTACGTATCGCCTGATCGGTGGACAGATCGTGGGCTACGATGGCGTCGATAAGCGAATCGACGTGTTAGCGACGGCCATCCAGTGCGGCATGAAGGCGACCGAGCTGCAGCAGCTCGATCTGGCGTATGCGCCGCCGTATTCGTCGGCGAAGGATCCGGTCAACATGGCGGGCTTCATGATCGAGAATATCGATCGCGGTATCCTCAAGCAGTGGTATCTGGACGACCTGGAGGGGTTGCTGCAGGAAAGCGACATCACGCTGCTTGACGTGCGCACGCCTGCGGAGTTTGCCGGCGGCCATATCGATGGATTCGTGAACATTCCTGTGGATGAACTGCGCGATCGCTTGGACGAACTCGACAAGAGCAAGCCGGTCTACGTGATCTGCCAAAGCGGTCTGCGCAGCTATATCGCCTGTCGCATCCTGGCGGGCTACGGCTTCACCGCCTACAACTTCTGCGGCGGTTATCGCTACTACGAGACCGTCACGAACGACCGCTGCCTGCTCGACGAATCCACCACACCCTGCGGCGCTTCACTCTAGGATCGAGCTGCGCAAGGCTACGCTAGTCGGTCGCTTCGCCTGCGGGGCAGACCGATGGGCAGTTCGGACTAGTTCATAGCCAATAGTGGTAACCTGCGATTTAGCGTGCCGATCATATCGAACGGCTTGCGTTAGCTGCTATTTCTCGAACCCGAAGCCTTGGTGGAGAAGCATCTCGGGGATGTCTTCGTAGCGGGTGTAGGGGATGGTGTAGTAGCTCGCCACTTCCTGCGTCCAGCTGCCGTCCTTTTGGTTCGACGAGCGGGTTGCCAGATACTGGCGATAGGCTTCGTCGTACTCCTCGATCACAGGTTTTAGGTCGGCATCGTAGTGATCACGGAAGAACACGGCGCGTTCGGGAAGGCGCGGTTTCAGGTCGGGCGTTTCCGCGGCGTGGCCGATGCAGAAGCCGCAGACCGGGAACACGTAGCGCGGAAGTTGGAGAAGTTCTCGCATTTCGGGTTCTCGTTCGCGGGCTGAGCCCACGCAGCAGGTGCCGAGGCCGAGCGCCTCGGCGGCCACGGTGGCGGAGCCGAGCGCGATGCCCACTTCGACCGATCCGACGATGATGTTGTCGGCCACGCGGGTCACCTGATCGAATGCTTCTTGGTCGCAGTCGCATGCAAGCCACGTGCGATAGAAGTCCGCGCAGAACATGAGGAAGACGGGTGCTTCGAGCACGTGATCCTGGTTGCCGCACAGCTCGTAAGCACGTTGGCGCTGCGCCGGGTCATCGATGGCGACGATCGAGACGTGTTGGAAGTTGCACCAATCGGGCCCTTCCTCCACCGCTGCGATGATAGCTTGCAGTTCGGTCTCGGTGATCGGCTCGTCAGTGTACGCGCGTATGCTGCGGTGTTCGCTCATCTGGGAGAGGACTGGGTTCTCCGTGAAGAGCTGGCGCGTTGCAGCATCGAGCTCGCCACGCACGGTCGCTTGCGTTTTGTTCGGTTCGTACGTCGTGTGGTCTTGAGAAGTCATTGGAGCGTCACCCTCGATCGTTCATGCCTGTCCCGGCGTCATCTGACACCAGGAAATTACCTTTCATCAAGGATTATAGGTTTGCGCCCATTTCCGCCACGCCCATTTCTCAACCTTGTTGCCTTTTTGTCGAATTGTGTAGCCGCGTTGGCGGATCGCCTAGCCGTGCGCTTTTCGAGCGTCCTGCAGCGAACTCAGCCTTTCAGGCAAATCGTGTGGCGATCAGTTGGAAGGCCAGAACGATGTTCACTATTACATTCAGGTTGCAAGCTGCCGAGTCTGTTGTCGCTCCTCTTATAATGGATGCAACAGCCAAGACCGAAGCGCGCGCCTGAGCGTGTTCTCAAGGAGGAAACATGCTGGAAGTCGGTACGAAAGCCCCGGATTTCACCCTGCCCGATCAAGATGGCGTGGAGCATTCGCTCTCGGATTATCGCGGCAAGAAGGTCATCCTATATTTCTATCCCAAGGACAACACGGCCGGCTGCACCAAGCAGGCCTGCGGTTTCGCGGAGCTCTACCCGCAGATTCAGGAGAAGGATGCCGTGGTGCTGGGGGTGAGCAAGGATTCGGTGGCCTCCCACAAGCGTTTTCAGGAGAAGTTCAACCTGCCGTTCACACTGCTTTCGGATCCCGACCATCGCGTCATCGAGGAATACGGCGCGTGGCAAGAGAAGAGGAACTACGGAAAGACATACATGGGCATCGTGCGCACCACCTATCTCATCGATGAGGACGGTACCATCATCTCAGCGAAGGGGAAGGTGAAAGCCGCGTCAAATCCGGAAGATATGCTGGAGCTGTTGTGAGGATCATCATCTCTCCCGCCAAGAAGATGACGACCAAGACGGTGTTGCCATGGTCGGAGTTGCCAGCTTTTCTGGGGCGAACCGAAGTTCTGCTCGACCGCCTGCGTGGGCTGACATTCGAGGAATGCAAGAAGCTTTGGGGTTGCAGTGAACGGCTCGCTGAGGTCAATTACGAGCGTCTTCAGGTGATGGATCTGCAGCGCGATCTGGTGCCGGCACTCCTCTCGTATGAGGGGATACAGTACCAGTACATGGGCGCTGCTGTGCTCGATGACGACGCGTATGACTACTTGCAGGATCACCTGCGCATTCTTTCAGGCTTCTATGGCGTGTTGCGGCCGTTTGATGGCGTGACGCCCTATCGTCTCGAGATGCAAGCGAAGCTTGCGGTGGGGAAGGCATCCAACCTGTATGAGTTCTGGGGTTCGTCGCTCTACGATGCGGTGATGGGGCAGGATCGGACCGTGGTCGACCTGGCATCGACGGAGTATTCCAAGTGCATCAGCGACAACCTTCGCGAAGGGGATAGGTTCCTCAAGATCGTATTCGGTGAGATCGTCGATGGCAAAGTAGTGCAAAAGGGAACGCTCGCCAAGATGGCCCGCGGCGAAATGGTCCGCTTCATGGCTCAGAACCACATAGAAGACCTCGAGGACCTCAAACACTTCACCGCCCTCAACCACCGCTTCGCCCCCAGCCTATCCTCCAACAACGAATACGTTTTCTTACTGTGATATTGGTCGTATTGAATAGTGATTTATGAACTGTGGAAACGTGAGAAAAACTCGTCGCGCTCCTCTTCGTCATGGATGCTGATGTATTCGCTGTCTGATACCTTACGAAAGCCCTCCATGACCTCATCAAGATCGAGTGAATCTTTATAGAGGATGAACGTCCACTCTTCCATTGCGTCACAAAGAGGTAGCGAGTAGGTTATTGGCTCGCCAAACCCTGAAAGCAAAGCTTCGAATGGTTTCTTGTAAGCACCGTCAATGAGAACGGTTACGTAGCAGTCGTTGCCAACTTTCTTACAGTCGATCGTAAACCCACTTCCGTTGTCGTTCTCCCAGTACCTACTCTTTGCTTTTTTCAGGTTCCCGTTGAATGCGACGATCGCTCTTTCAAGCGCGTAGTCCTCGAGCTTCATCTCAGACCATTGAGTGCAATCTCTTAACGGATGGTGAAGGATACAGATACTCACATCATTTGCAGGCGTGCCAATTTGATCGGAGGTTTGCTTCACGAAGGTTAGATTGAACGGCAGTCCTTCTTTCTTGCCGTTGTGAGTGCTGTAATCCAGATAAACACCTTGCTTCGCACATTCATAGAGAGTGAGATCCATAAGAAGGAACATTCCTCCATAGCCGAATCCGTCTTTATCACCAGGCAGCACTTTTTCGTACCCATCACCGAACAAGTTATGCGCAACCCGAGCGATGGATGACACTTCTCCGTCTTTCATTTCTGCTATCACTTCAGCCATCGCGATAGCCATATCTATTGTGAACATCTGATTCTCCTTTACGTGAGCCCTATAGCATTGTTTGCTCGCTCAGATATATGGTGGCAAATTGATCTAATAACTCTAAACTGGCATTACTTCTGAAAATGAACATACGGCTAGTCTTTCATCTTCTCAAGAAGGGACCGATTCGGCCGCCAGCTGATTGCGTCGCTCACTACAAGTATTCTTGCCTTGATGTTCGCGGGATCAGCAAGCTCATTTTGTGTCAGAGTTTCATCATTGCAGAACACCCAACCCTTATCGGATTCTACGAGGTTACACTCATAATAGGGGTCGCAGCAGTTCGCATCGAAGAATCTGAATACGTAAATGCCATCGAACTTCATCTCTAGCTCCGGCCAGCGCCCCATTTTATCTTTGCTGTCGTATCTGAGTGTGACGATGAGTGAGTCGATGTCTATGACGAATCTGGCGAGATTCAAGTCGTCATCTTCCGCCCTGGCCAAAGGATCGAATGTGAATCCGGCTAGATACCAGTCGTGAAAATGCCCGACTGTTTTCATGAGAGAGTCGACATCGTTTATGGAGTTAATGTTTGTCCAGTTCATTCGCAAACCTTCCTCACGTATGCGATTAGTCGCATTTTCGTGCAATCAATTCTACATAAGGAAAAGGCAAGAAGATGTCCCATGGATGGATACACAACTCCGCGCAAAGCGATAATCAGATAAATTTAGTACCGACCAACGGTTTAATCTCCTGTTTGTTTTTGGAGGGCATAGATGGAGGTTTCCGATGTATAAGAAATCGGAAAATTATCTCGGCTCTTGCGAAGGTTTAAGCGGTTCCGTGTGAACGTGCATCGAATAAGGAAAGGCCGAGGGCATGCTGCACAGAAGGCTTGTACGTTACAATTCAGTCCCTCGATTTGTCTTTTAAAGGAACGAGCGTACGGCGCTCTTTAGCAAAGATATGGCGCAATGCTAAGCAGGCACATTTCCAAGCAGATCATCGGAAAACAGAACAGCGTATCGCCTTGCGTCGGAGCGTTGTATTAACGGTTGTGCAGTAATCAAACCGCAAGCGATTGCGTCTGAAAGAATCGAATAGTTCTCTCTCTTGCATTTTGCGAGGAAACGTTCCTACTGGTGGTATTGGGTTAGAGAGCAAGAGGAATGGACGTTATTTGGAGTCAGCGCATATTTATTGGTCTTAGGGCATCAGCGCTTCTATCAAGTGCTCTTTAATTGCTGCAGTCATCGAATGGAAAAACGATGCCGGAAGTAATTGCGAAATCGATATACACTGAATTGCTCCTCCGGAATTCTTTGATATCTCTCCAGCTAAAAAAGTTCTATCGATATAGACTATTTCTCCAGCCTCAGAAAATGTTTCTATTTCGCGGATTCCGTTTCTATATTCAATGTGCGAAAGACTATCCATAAGCTCATCTCGAATGAGTCCAGCAGGAAGGGGAACTTTATTAACTTGCATCCTTAGGTTGAGTCCACTGTATTGAAAATCTAAACTCGTTATTTTTCTATATTCGGGGATATCATCGTCCTCGGCATATCCGTTCAGCTCGTTCTTTATCCATGTTTGAAGCGGTTTGTTGTCGTTTTGTTTCGCTCTCAGAAGGGCGCGATATAATGACCTCTCGAGTGAAACAGCATCGTTAATCAATTCATCCAGATAAGTATCTTCATCAGCTCTTTTTATAGTTTCGATTTCATCAAGGCTAATTGGATTGATTGCCTTGCAGTTTTCGAGGAAGGAATCACGATCCCGTTCCCACGCGCTTTCGCCAATGTCATTCAAGCCAAAATATATAATTAATTCGTTTTTGAGAGCGTTTAGTTGATTCTTGGCTTGATCTGAGTCGATTACAATCGCCATTGAATCTGATGAGATGACGCCTTGTAGCATCGATGGTGTCATACTTGGCAAAAGCAGAGGAATAGATTTTGCACCTTGTACCCATGCGGCACCCATTTCATTTAATGATGCTGGGCTAGTATAGTAATGATCTTTTGAAATAACGAACAAAACAAATAACTCATATTCCGTAAAGCACGATTTCAAAAAGGAGTAGATATTCTCCCCCAAAGGAATTCCGTACCCTGGATACGAGGAGCAAAATAAATTACTTTCTGTAAATCCAAGCTTGCGTAAGAGATCAACTAGATATGCTACATATTCAGAATCATAGGTTGAATGACTAATGAACAACATCCTTTTTTTAGTGTTGGCTGCACCAGGATGTTTTTTGCTGGCTTTGGCAAACCAGTCGCTGTTCTTTTCAATTGCTTCTATTATTGCTCGAAGTCGGTCTATATTTTGTTCATGGATATCCGCGTCATTAACAAAAGGGTTATTGCGTATTTCGGCAATATTCTTTTCATACCAATCCAGGATTTCTTTGCAGGTGTATAAAAGAGTTTCTCGGTCAGATGCTTCGAGGGCTTCCTTCTGAGTTTCGCATATATTTACTATTGATGGTTGGCTAGTGTACTTGTCTATGCACCTGGATATTCCATTTAATTGAGATTCCATTATCCTATAGCTTGAGACTGGCTCCATATATAACCTTTCGATACTAAGGCATTGTATTAATCTCAAAGATTAAATAACTGCTGTCGATGAGACTTCACTCGTGCTTATTCCCACTCGATGGCTTCGGTTCTGCCGTCCCGTCATTCCAGTTGCATCCAGTTTT
>CALLDI010000009.1 GCA_937998355.1 uncultured Eggerthella sp. | reverse complement strand
CTTGGATCTCGGGCAAGTACTGGGTGAAGGCCGATGGCGTGATGGCGACCAATTCATGGGTCGATGGCAACAAGTATTATGTTGGCAACAATGGCGCATGGGTCGCGAACGCAAAACGCGCAGCTGCATAAAAAGAAAAAGGTCCAGCAGTCTTACGACCGCCGGACCTTTTGAAGTTCCTGGTCGGGACGACAGGATTTGAACCTGCGACCCCTTGACCCCCAGTCAAGTGCGCTACCAAACTGCGCCACGTCCCGAATGCTCAAAAAAGCAACCTCGATATAATATCAAACCTGAGATCTTCGTCAAGGAGCACGCACGAAAAGACATCGAACGGTAGAAGCGCGCGGATACGGAGCGAGGGCATGCTCCTACAGCTGCTCGCTTACGGTTGACGAAGAGCAGCGACCAACCGCGGCTGCGCAAGCGGATCATACCCCCACTCCGTATCCACGAGGTTCATTCATTTCGAGCGTTCTTCGAGTTCGGAGGTCGCTTTCGTGCGTGCTTCGATGAAGGCGCTCGTCTTCGCTTTGAGGAGGCGTTGCACGGAAGCTTTGTGCGAGCAGAGACGTTCGTTGCAGCCTTCGCAGGAAAGGTAGGCGTTCGTCTCTTCAGCGAAACGAGTGGGGTAGCGGTAGTAGTCCACTTCCCATTTGATGAGCAGCGCGAATCCGCAGAAGAACAGCGAGAGTGCCCAGAAGCCGCCGATGAAAACGAGTGGCGTGAACATCATGGCGTAGTCCCAGTTGTAGATGCGGCACTGTGCGCAGCAGGTGTTCTTCATGACGATCGTTTGGAAAGGACACCAGAACAGAATGCAGATGATGTCGGCTACTGCATAGAACATCGAGACGATGATGAGGATGCCCGCGTCGATGAGGTGGATGAAGTAGAGCACGCCGATGATCGCGTTGAGCGCGATCCAGAACACAGCGATGATGACCACATCTCGAAAATCCTTCTTCTGTATCTCTTCTTGCGTGCGACCAAGCATGCGTGCGATCGTTTCAGAGAGCGTTGTTTGCGGACGTGGCTGGTAGTTCTTGGAGAATTGCTTCTGACAGCCGGCGCTCTCATGCTCGTTCGGGAAGAAGCGGCGGATCATCTCAGGGATGAATGCGATCCACACGACGGCGAGGAAGATGAAACCTGCCAATTCCACGTGCCCGTCGGTAAGAGGAAACCAATGCTGATCGATGGCGAAGAGCGCGATAGCAGCGATGAGCAAGCATGATCTGAAGATGAGCTTGGTATAGTGGATCTTGTTGATGCGCGTATATGTTCTCGGTCGAGACACGAGCCCCCAAATGGTTCGAAAAAAGGGAGGATGCACTGAGAGGTCTTTTTGGTGCACTAAGCATTATCGAATGGATTTTTTTAGAGTTCAAGACCTTTTCTTTTGGAGATGTTCAACTACTATTAATACAGCATTCAACACCTACGATAATGGTTTCTTGGTCTAACGCTCTTGTTCGAGAAAGCGGGTCATGCTCATGCGCATTGGTTTCGATAACGATAAATACATCTCAATGCAAGCAGAGCACATCCAGAATCGTATCGCTCAGTTCGGTGGCAAGCTCTATCTCGAGTTCGGCGGAAAGCTCTTCGACGATCTTCATGCCTCGCGCGTGCTCCCTGGCTTCAAGCCCGACGCGAAGGTCTCGATGCTCAAGAGCATCATGGATGATGTCGAGATCATCTTCGCCATCAATGCGAACGATATCGAGCAGAACAAGGTTCGTGGCGACCTGGGCATCACCTACGACGAAGACCTGCTCCGTCTCATGGATATCCTGCGTGGCATGGGTTTCTACGTGGGTTCGGTCGTTATCACTCAATATGCTGGTCAAACAGCGGCAGACGCTTTCCGTCATCGTCTCGATTCTCTCGGGATCACGTCGTATCTTCACTATCCTATTCCTGGTTATCCGAACGATATCGAACGCATCGTCAGCGATGAGGGATACGGTAAGAACGAATATGTCGAGACCACACGTCCGCTCGTGGTGGTCACTGCACCCGGTCCAGGTTCGGGTAAGATGGCTACTTGTCTTTCGCAGCTCTATCACGAGAATAAACGTGGCGTGAAAGCAGGATATGCGAAGTATGAGACCTTCCCGGTTTGGAATCTTCCGCTCAGCCATCCAGTGAACATCGCCTACGAAGCGGCGACGCTCGATCTGAACGATGCGAACATCATTGACCCGTTCCACTTGGAAGCTTACGACGAGGTCACGGTGAACTACAATCGCGACGTCGAGATATTCCCTGTGTTGAAAGCCATGATGGATCGCATCTCGGGAAGCTGTCCCTATCAGTCGCCGACCGATATGGGCGTGAACATGGCGGGCTTTGCGATCAGCGACGACGACGCGTGCATGGATGCAGCGCGCATGGAGATCGTGCGTCGCTATTTCCAGACAGCAACTGACGTGAAGCGTACTGGTATGGGACAGAATCAGATCGACAAGTGCGAGCTGCTCATGAATCAAGCGGGCGTGAGCGTGAACGATCTGAAAGCCCGAAGCGCTGCTCTGCTCAAAGAAGAGACCACGGGTGCGCCCGTAGGTGCGATCATGCTTCCTGACGGAAGCGTGGTAACGGGTAAGACCTCTACGAATCTCGGGGCTGCTGCATGTACGCTCATCAATGCACTCAAGGCTATGGCGGGTGTTGAGCCTGATGCGGACGTCATCTCTGATGAGGCTATCGAGCCGATCTGCACGTTGAAGACGAGCGTTCTGAATTCGAACAATCCGCGCCTTCATTCCGACGAGACCATCATCGCGTTGGCTATCAGCTCGGCTACGAATCCGACTGCGAAGAAGGTGCTCGATTGCGTGGATCGTCTGCGCGGCTGCGATGCATTCTTCACGGTCATCATCTCTGAGGCGGACGAACGGTTCTATAAGAAGCTCGGCATGAACGTGTGTTGTGAACCAAAGTACGAGCTTCATCGTTACTATCACAAATAGATCATGACCTCGCACGATCAAGAGGATCGCTCCTTTACGCGCGCCGAGATCGAGGCGCGTCGTCATCATCAACAACGTCTATCGATCGATCGTGAATCCAGTGCGTTGCGCATGGGTGAATCTACGCTCAGGGATGATACCCGTGAGCGTCGTCTTGCGCTGCTCGTGCTCGGAAGCGGGAGCAAAGGCAACGCTTCAGTGGTCTGGGATCGCATCTCGGGTGAAGGTCTTCTCATCGATGCGGGCATCTGCAAGCGCGATGTGTTCGGATTCAGTGAACAGGGCGGTTTCGACCTTGCGGGCCTCAAGGGTATCTTCATAACGCACGCTCATTCCGATCATGTGAAGAATCTGGGAGTGATCTTGCGCGGTCTGAACGCAAAAGGCATCGAAGTGCCGCTCTTCATGGATGAGCGCACGCTACGAGCGAGCAAAGAGCTGCGGAAGGCTGCCGAGGTGAACGCAATTCACTTCATCGAGGCGGGGGAGCGTATCTCGGTCGGGGCGATCGATGCCATCGCGCTGCCTACCTCCCATGATGTGGAGGCATCGTTCGGTCTTCGCGTCGAATGCGGTAGCGATGCGCTCGGCTTCATCACCGATACGGGCATCGTCTTATCTGAGGCGCTCGCGGGGTTGCGCGGTGTGCGCATCTTGGGCCTTGAGAGCAATCACGATGTGATGATGCTGAAGAACGGTCCGTATCCGCGCATGCTCAAGGAACGTGTCGGTTCCGATCGAGGGCACTTGAGCAACGATCAGGCGGCTGAAGTGCTCGAAGCACTGCTTTGTGATGAGCTCGAGACCGTGGTCGCGCTTCATATTTCGGAGAACAACAATACCTATCGTTTGCCGGTCGAAACGCTTCGTGCAGTGGTCGATCGTGCGGGCTCACACGTTGCGGTGACCTGTGCCTACCAGCACCGTCCCGTCTTCATCACCTCGTGAAACCTTCGCTCGGGCGATCGGTTCGCCAGCCCACTTACCGAGCATATCATCTCCATAACGATGCGTGAGGCCCTACCTGAATGCAAAGTAATACAGTGAAGAAATGAGACTGAATTAGTCGCTTTTCTATCAGCTCCTACAAAAGGGGGAACAAGCATGGAGATGATTGGATTTCTGATCCTCTTTCCACTTGTGGTCGCCGCCTTGCTGCTGATCTTCAGGCAGAACAAGGTCAGAAACGTGATCGTTTGGGTCGCGAGCATCATCATCATGGGTGCGTCCATCGCGTTCGTAGCGATGAATATCGGAACCACGGGAACGTACTTCATGCTCACTGGCACGGTCGGTTCAGCGGATGCGCCGATCCCGATCGTCGACTGGTGCTCGATCGCGATCAGCGTCATCGTGGGCGCCATCGTCATCTTCTATAGCGTCAAGTACCGCAGGTATTGGGTCTTGGGGCTCGCTGCGATCCAGCTCATCGGCACGCTCGTGTTCGAGTTCGGCTTCGCGCATGACCTCACGTGCTTGCGTGGCCTATACGTCGACTCGCTCTCCCTCATCATGACGCTCATCATCGGCTTGGTCGGTGCGGGCATCTGCATCTACTCCATCGGATACATGGAAGATTTCCAGCGCGAGCACAAGCATGAGGCGGATCGTCGCCCGCGCTTCTTCGCGCTCATGTTCATCTTCCTTGCGGCCATGTATGCCATCATCTTCTGCAACAACATGGTTTGGCTCTACGCGGGTTGGGAGATCACAACGGTCTGTTCGTTCCTCCTGATCGGTTATACCCGCACTGAAGAAGCGATCGCGAACGCTTTTCGCCAGATCGTCATGAACATGGTCGGCGGCATCGCATTCCTGGCGGCACTGTTCTATCTCGTGCTCCAGTTCAACACGGTCGATTTCCTCGACTTCATCGTCATCGGCTCGCTCGCGCCTGCGCTGGTCGTCTTCCCGCTCACGTGCTTGAGCTTGGCAGGCATGACCAAAGCAGCGCAGATGCCATTCCATACGTGGCTTCTAGGTGCGATGGTCGCTCCGACACCTACCAGTGCGCTCTTGCATTCATCAACCATGGTGAAGGCGGGCGTCTTCATGCTCATCAAGTGCGCGCCTATCTATGCGGTTTCGTTCGGTCCTTCCATCTTCGTCATCTTGGTGGGCGGCCTTACGTTCCTCTTCTGTTCGTTCCTCGCTATCTCGCAGGTGAACGCGAAGCGCGTGCTCGCGTATTCGACCATCGCGAACCTCGGCCTCATCACGGCTTGCGCGGGCGTCGGCACGGCAGAAGCGATCTGGGCAGCCATCTTCCTGGTCATCTTCCATGCGATCGCGAAGAGCCTGCTCTTCCTGTGCGTCGGTACGGCAGAGCACCATATCGGTTCGCGTAACCTCGAAGACATGGACTCGCTCTTCGAGCGTATGCCACGTCTTGCGCGCCTCATGATGTTGGGCATCATGATCATGTTCATCGCGCCCTTCGGCATGCTCATCGCGAAGTGGGCTACGCTCGTCACGCTCATCGGCACGCGTCAGATCGCGCTCATCCTCATGTTGGCATTCGGTTCCGCCGCTACGTTCATGTTCTGGGCTAAATGGCTCGGCAAGCTCTCCGCCATCGCGGGCGAGCCGGACAACGTCGAGATCACGGTCCATAAGAGCGAATGGTTCGCCGATGCGGTCATGGTCGTGCTCGCGGTGCTCGCGTGCGCGCTCATTCCGCTCATCTCGAACTACCTGGTCGAACCCTATATCAGCTCCATTCTTGGCATGAGCATCCAGCCGATCCGCGATGAGAACCTCTATCTATCCACCATCATCGTGCTGTTCATGGTCATCATGATGTTCGGCGTATTGCGCAAGAAGACCAAGGCTAAGAAAGCCAGTGTCTATCTGTCAGGCGTGTCGGTCGATAACGAATCGCGCGTCTTCCTCAATTCGCTCTCGCAGCCACAAGAGGCTACGGTGCGCAATTGGTATCTGGACGATTGGTTCGGTGAGGCGAAGCTCACGCCCATCGGCACCATCATCTGCTACATACTCATCCTCATCGCGTTCATTTGGGCGATCGTCTCAACGGTGGTCAACCTTACTGCGTTGCTGTAAGAAAGGAGGCAGCTCATGGAAACGTTCATCTCGATCCTCATCACCCTTGGCGCCTCGGTCATCTTCGCGATCGTCGCGACCGTGTTCGGTTGTTTGCTCGCTGGCATCGACCGCATCGTCAGCGCGCGCATGCAAGGCAGGGTAGGGCCGCCTCTGCTGCAGCCTTTCTACGATGTGCGCAAGCTCATCGACAAGGACAATGTGGCCGTGAACGGCACGATCGGTACCTATGTCGTCTGTGCGCTCGTGTTCACGTTCCTCGCCGGAGGCATCTTCTTCTCCGGTGGCAACCTGCTGCTGTGCATCTTCGTCATCACGCTGGCAGAGCTCATGTTCGTCATGGCGGCTTATGCATCGCGCTCTCCGTTCTCGGAGGCAGGTGCGCATCGCGAAACGCTGCAGATCATGGCCTATGAGCCGATGGTGCTCTTGCTCGCGGTCGGTTTCTTCATGGCAACGGGAAGCTTCGATCTTTCCGTGCTGCCCTTCCTTGATTCGCCGATCATCTTCAGTTTGTGGGGTATCTTCTTCGGCATGCTCTACATACTTACGATTAAATTGAGGAAATCTCCGTTCGACCTCTCATATTCACATCATGCACATCAAGAACTGGTAAAAGGTGTAACTACCGAAATGTCGGGCAAGACGCTGGCTCAGATCGAGATCATGCACTGGTGCGAGAATATCTTGTACATGGGTTGGATCGTCATGTTCTTCATTTGGGGCGACCCGATCTCGATCGCGATCGCGATCGCGGCTTTCATCCTCATCTACTTGCTCGAGATCTGGATCGACAACAATTTCGCTCGCGTCAAATGGCAGATGGTGCTGAAGTCCACGTGGATCATCACGTTGATCCTGGGTGGCATCAACATCATCGTACTTGCGTTCTTGTAAGGAGGAAACATGTCTTCTGTTTCTAAATCTCCTTGGGTCATTCATTACGACGGTTCGAGTTGCAATGGATGCGATATCGAAGTATTGGCAGCGCTCACGCCGCTCTACGATGTCGAGCGCTTCGGCATCGTGAACACGGGCAATCCCAAGCATGCGGATATCTTCCTCATCACGGGCGGCATCAACGAGCGCAATATCAGCGTCGTGCAAGAGATCTACGACCAGATGGTGGAACCGAAGGTGGTCATCGCATGCGGCGTATGCGCATGCACGGCAGGTATCTTCAAGGATTGCTACAACATCATCGGCGGTGTCGATAAGGCGATCCCAGTCGATGTGTACGCACCGGGCTGTGCGATCCGTCCTGAAGCCATCATCGATGCGGTGGTAGAAGGCATCGGCATCTTGGAGGAGAAATCCAAGAAGCTCAAAGCAGAGAAGAAGAAAGGGGCCTGAAGATGGAATTCATCGAAAGCTTCGTCCCTATCGAGATAGACGAATTGGTGGACGCTGCTACCGAATACAAGGAGCAGGGTTATCAGCTCACGCAGATGATGGCGCTCACGAAAGAGGACGACTCCATCTGGTTGTATTACACCTTCGTCAAGGACAACGAGGTCATCAATCGTCGCATCACAGGCGTGGTCAAGGGCGAGACAGAGATTCCGTCGCTCACGCCGCTGTTCATCGCGGTGTTCGTGAACGAGAACGAAGCGCACGACCTGTACGGCGTCAACATCGTCGGTAACTTGATCGACTTCGAAGGTGCGTTCTACCGTTTCCCTGAAGGGGTCGAAGCGCCTATGACCATCGTCTCTCCTGAACAGCTCGCGGCACGCGAGAAGGCTGCTAAGATCGCGAAGGCGAAAGCAGCGAAGGCTGCTAAGGCGGCTAAAGAGGCGAAGGAAGCCGCTGCGAAGAGCGACGAAGGCGCATCCGAGAAAGCTCCCGCTACGAAAGCGGAGAAGCCTGCAGAACCTGCAGCCGATGCTCCTGCGAGCGCTGATGCGGAAACGAAAGAGGAAGGGGAGTAGATCATGGGTAAAGCACAAGTCATTCCTTTTGGTCCTCAACATCCCGTTCTGCCCGAACCATTGCACCTCGACCTCGTCGTCGAAGACGAGACCGTCGTCGACGTGCTCCCTCAGATCGGCTTCATCCACCGCGGCCTCGAGAAGCTCGTCGAGACGCGCGATATCCATCAGTTCATCTATGTCGCAGAGCGCATCTGCGGCATCTGCGCGTTCGGTCATAGCTATGGGTATGCACAGACCGTTGAGCGCCTGATGGACGTCGAAGTTCCACCGCGTGCTGAATACTTGCGCGCGATCATGCACGAACTTTCACGCTTGCATTCGCATCTGCTGTGGATGGGTCTTGCGGCTGATGCATTCGGCTTCGAGAGCCTCTTCATGCATTGCTGGCGTTTGCGAGAGCGCATCCTCGACATCTTCGAGGCGGTGGCAGGCGGTCGCGTCATCCTTTCCTATACGCTCATCGGCGGTGTGACGAAGGATATCGATGCACCGATGCTGCAAGCCATTAAGGATAAGCTCGAGAGCATCAAGGATGAATACAAGCAGATCTGCAATGCGTTCTTGAAGGACACTTCGGTCAAGAATCGCCTGGTTGGCGTTGGCTACATCTCGCCCGAGGACGCGATCAGCTACGGCATGGTCGGTCCGTTCGCTCGTGCGAGCAATCTCGATAACGACGTTCGCCGTTTGGGCTTCGGCGCTTATGGCGACTTGGCGGAATTCCATTCGATCCTCTCGACCGAGGGCGATTGCTACGGTCGCGTGAAGGTTCGCGCTGAAGAGGTGCTCCAGTCGATCGACATCATCAACGAGTTCATCGACAAGATCCCTGGTGGCGATTTCTACGTTCCCGTGAAGGGCGCTCCTGCTGCTGGCAGCGAAGCCTGCAATATCCTCGAACAGCCGCGCGGTGAAGTGTATTACTACTGCTCTGGCAACGGAACGAAGAACCTCGAGCGCATGCGCATCAGAACGCCAACCACGCAGAACATCGCTGGTATGACCATGGCGCTGAAGGGCTGCGATCTTGCCGACGTCAATATGATCGTGCTTACTATCGATCCTTGTATCAGCTGCACGGAAAGGTAGGACAATGGGATATTTCAAACTAGGAAGGATGACGCTCAAGTCGCTCTTCAAGAAGCCTGAGACCATCCGCTACCCTTACGAGAGCAAGCCTCCCGTGGAAGACCTCAAAGGTCATATCGAGAACGATATCGTGGAATGCACGCTGTGCGGGGTGTGTGCCAAGCGCTGTCCTACCGGCTGCATCGAAGTCGATAAGCAGGCAGAATCCTGGACGATCAATCCCTTCGATTGTATCCAGTGTCGCACGTGCGTTCGTGAGTGCCCGCAGAACTGCTTGACCATGATGCCCGACTATCGCAAACCTGCGGTGGAGAAGGTCGTTTCGGTCACGACGAAACCCGAGCCGACCGAAGAGGAAAAAGCAGAGATGGCACGTAAGGAAGCCGAAAAAGCTGCTAGAATTAAGGCTGCGCTTGAGGCGAAAGCTGCTCGTGAGAAAGCGAAGCAAGAACAAGCTTCTGATAAGCCTGAAGCATAGGCTAGCGAGCGAATCGATAACACGAGAACGATCGGGCCTACGGGCCCGATCTGGTTTTTGAACAAGGGGAGGGAAATGGAAGCTCAGAACACCGATGAAGTATCCAACAAGATCTTCACGCTTCCTAACTTCATCTCGTTCATTCGTCTGCTCATGATCCCGATCTTCCTCGTGCTGCTCTTCCACGATCTCAATCTAGCTGCGACCTTGCTCTTCGCCATAGCTGCATCGACCGATTGGGTCGATGGGCAGATCGCGCGCAAGACCAATCAGGTCACGCGTCTCGGGCAGTTGCTCGACCCGGCGGTCGATCGTCTGCTCATGATCGCTGGCGTGGCTGGTCTCTTCTTCGTCGGACGCTTGCCGCTCTGGATCATCCTGTTCGTCTTGATCCGCGATCTCATCCTGCTGGTCGGTGGCGGCTACATCTTGCGGCATTACCAGGTGCGCGTCGCGGTCATCTATCCTGGCAAGGTCGCTACGACCTTGCTCTATATCGGTTTCGCAGGCATCTTGTTGAACTTCCCGCTCTTCACGGGTCTTGGGATATGCGACTTCTCGTGGCTGCCCGGTTTCTCATCGGGGTCGTATTCATGGGGCTTCTGGTTCGTCTACGCTGGCCTCATCTTGAGCATCTTCACCACGTCGTATTACATCATCACCGCTCTTAAGGGCGTCTCGCGCGCGAGGCGGCTCGCCCGCACGGAGGACCCTCATGTCTAGGGGCTCTCGCGATCCGCGCGATGATCGTTTCGCTCCTCGATCGGGAGCTGGATCTGGTCGCACGAACCGCTCAGGAAGCCATGCTTCATCGAATCGTCGTCGCGAGTCATCGAGCGATCGCGATCGCCCGCGCCCTTCAGGTCGTGCATCGTCCGAGCGCGCTGCTTCGCGTCTCGATCGTGAGACGGTCAGGCGAACGCGCGTTTCAGCATATGGCGGTGATGCATCCTCGCGAGCCGATCAGACCACTTCAAGGCGCGCGCAGCGCCCGGACCGCTCCACCACGTCTTCTCGCACTGGTCGAACCACTGGTCGAACCGATCCGTCCACAGTGCGCTCAGCTCGAACATCGAGCAGGCCTCAGGGGGGAGGAGAGCGCGTCCAAGCGCGATCATCCTCTCGTTCGGCGGCTGCGAACAATGCTCGTTCTTCTTATGGTGGAGGCGAGCGCACAGCACGGGGTCGCGGTACCACCGATCGATCGGGTCGTCGCACGACCAACGATGAACTTCTTGCGACCAGCGGTATCCCTACCGACGTGCTCAAAGACCCTACTCGGAAGCAGGCATCCTCGAAGCCTGCTTCGTCACGCGTGCGCACGGTAGCTTCGCATTTTGGTGCCGCGTGCGCATGGGTCTGGTCTAAGAGCAAGGTCGCTGCAGTGGCCATCGTCGTCGTTATAGCGATCGGCCTTGCAGGTGGTATCGATGCGATCGCGAATATGAATCGCATCTATCAGGGTGTGAGCGTGGGCAATATCGACCTGTCGGGCAAGACGGTCGATGAGGCGACCGCGCTCATCGCACAAGAGTACGAACCGCGCATCAACGGCAATGACGTCGTGCTCTGTGCGAGCGAAGAAGTAGCTCAGCAAGCGCAGAGCGATCGCGAGAAGCGCGATACGCTCGAGGAGCAGATCAGCTACGAGGAATCGCTTTCTCATCGCGATCGTTGGACCATCGATGCGCAAGTGCTAGGGGCTACGTTCGATCCTGTTGCGTATGCACAGGAGGCATACCAGGTCGGTCGTGACAACGGGGGATTGTTCGGGCGCTTGAATGCTCAGCTCTCTGGTGTGGATATCGAGCCTGCGTGTACGTTCAATGCGACCACGCTCGCCGAACTGCGCGATGAGATCATCGCGGCGCTCGGGACGAAGATGGTCGATTTCAACGTCGAGATGAACGAGGGGTCCGCGCACGTCACCGACGGTCATGATGGTTATGAGGTCTCTGAAGAATGGCTCGTAGAGAAGCTCAACGATGGTCTGTTGCACGCTGAAGGAGAATCTCGCTTCGTCATCGATATGCATGATGTCGTGGTGCGGATCGATCGTGAGGGCGCTCAGCTCTGCGCGACCCAGATCGACAATTCCATCGCACCAGGCATCGCGTTCCAGTACGAGGGCGAGCAGTGGTTCGCCGACCGTACCCAATTGGCGCAATGGATCACCACTGAAGTGCGCGAAGAGGGAACAGGCTACGTGCTCAAGCCGCTCTTCGATGATTCGCGTGCCGATCAGGTCATCATCCAAGGCTTCGGTTTCAGCTATGGCGGTTCGGATCATACCGTGCAGTTCAGCGATCAAGATGGCCAGATCGTCGTCACGACGAATGCGACCGGAACCGTTCCACAAGTGAGCGGTGCGATCGCGAATCTCAATGATACGTTCTTCACCGCGAACGAAAGGACCGCAGCTCCGCTCATCGAGATCTCAGCAGTGGAAGTTCCTGATACGATGAGCTTCGACGAGGCGTGCGACTATGGTCTCGTCGTGAAGATCAGCTCGTTCACCACGCAATACGCTTCGGGTGCCGAGGCACGCAACAACAACATCCATGTGGCTGCCGATGCGCTCGACGACTCGATCTGCAAAGCGGGGGAGACCTGGTCGTTTCTCGCGCTCTCGGGCGAGACGACCCCCGATAAGGGTTATCAGGATGCCGGCGCCATCATCGGCGGTGAATATTCCGATGCGATCGGAGGCGGGATCTGCCAGGTGGCTACCACGGTCTTCAATGCGGTCTACGATGCGGGTTATCCGATCGAGCGGCGTTACAATCATTCGCTCTACATCGCTAGTTACCCAGAAGGTCGCGATGCCGCCATCGCATATCCCGATATGGACCTCATATGGCGAAACGATACGGAATCTGATGTTTTACTGGTGATGTCTTACACGAACTCCTCGGTAACGGCTACACTGTACGGAGTGGATCCGGGGTATGAAGTGACGACGACGTATGGCGAGTGGCAAGAAGGCGAGCCATATCGCACGATCGTTCGTCAAGATCCCGACTATCCCGTTGGTAAAGAATTCGTCGAGTCTTCCGGCACCGATGGTCGTTCGATCACGATCGTTCGCACGGTCAAGGACCGGAATGGAAATATAATCCAAGAGAAGGAATTCAACTCCAACTACAACCCGAAGAACAAGGTCGTGGTTCAGGGGTCCGCTCAGCCTTCTACGAGCGAATAGCGAAAGGATCAGCACGTGTATTATCAGCCCGAATTAGAGACGATGCCGCGCGCGGAGCTCGAAGCGCTCCAGCTCGAGCGTCTTCAAAAGCTCGCCGGTTATGTCTATGACCGCATCCCTTTCTATAAAGAGGCGTTCGATGAGGCAGGGGTCAGCCCTGCGGACATCAAGAGCCTCGACGACTTGCAGAAGCTGCCGTTCACCACGAAGCAGGATCTGCGCGATGCTTACCCGTTCAAGATGTTCGCGGTGCCCCAGAGCGAGGTCACGCGCATCCATTGTTCTTCTGGCACGACGGGAACGGCGACCGTGGTCGGCTACACCGAGAAGGATCTCGAGGTGTGGGGCGATTGCTTCGCACGTTTCTTGTACGCAGCGGATTGCGGTCCGGATTCCGTGCTCCAGGTCGCGTATGGCTATGGTCTGTTCACGGGCGGTCTCGGTGCTCATCAGGGCGGCGAGCGTGGCGGTCTTACCGTTCTGCCTATGTCGAGCGGTAACACCAAGCGCCAGGTGCGCCTGATGCATGATTTCGGCGTCGATGTACTGGCATGCACGCCATCCTATGCGCTCAACATCGCTGAAGTCGCGTACGACGAAGGCTACGATCCGCGTGAATTCAAGATCCATGCAGGCATCCTCGGCGCGGAGCCATGCTCCGAATCGATGCGCGCAGAGATCCAGGACAAGCTCGGCATCCAGGTCTTCGACATCTATGGGCTCTCTGAGGTCATGGGGCCGGGCGTTGCGTGCGAATGCGACCAGCAGAACGGCCTGCATGTCTGCGAAGACCATTTCATCATCGAGATCGTCGACCCGCAAACGCTCGAGCCTGTTCCTGATGGTGAATGGGGCGAGGTCGTGTTCACTACGCTGTCCAAGCAGTGCTCGCCGCTCATCCGCTACCGCACGCGCGATATCTCGCGCATCGTCACAGGTCAGTGCAAATGCGGCCGCACGTTCCGTCGTATGGATCGCATCACGGGTCGTACCGACGACATGATGATCCTGCGCGGTGTGAACGTATTCCCATCCCAGATCGAGGAAGAGATCGTCTCGTTCCCCGAGATCGTCTCGCAGTATCAGCTCATCCTCACGACGCGCGGTGCGCTCGATCATGTCGAACTACAGGTCGAGACCGTGCCCGATTTCCCCTTCGATGAGGTCGCACGTTTGCAGAAGCTCAAAAAGGATCTCGAAAAGGCATTGAAGGATAATCTCCAGATCGCAGTCGAGGTGAAGATCGTCGAACCGAAGACCATCGAACGTTCCGAAGGCAAGGCGAAGCGCATCATCGACCTGAGGGAAGGACTCAAATAATGATCTCGCAATTAACGGTATTCCTCGAGAACAAAGAGGGTAGGCTCGCATCTGCTGTGCGCAGCATCGCAGACGCAGGCATCAATATGCAGGCCATGTTCTTGGCTGACACGAAGGATTTCGGCATCCTGCGCATCTTTTGCGACACGCCCGAGAAGGCTTGCAAGCTCCTGCAAGAGCAAGGCTACCAGGCGAAGCTCGTCGACGTCGTCGCGGTGAAGGTGCCCAACGTTCCCGGTTCGCTCGCACGTCTGTTCAACTACCTCGACGATAAGGACATCGATGTAGAGTACGCGCACTGCTTCATCGTGGGCGACCATGCCATCGACATCCTGAAGGTCGCGGAGCCTGCGCTCGACGTGAAGCTCGCTGCAGAAGGTTTCGAGGTCTGCAAACCAGAAGATGTATATGTGGTCGACTAAACGCACCGAACAAACCAAGACATGCTCCAAATACGCAGGCATCATCGCTTGCGTATTTGCGTTTCTCCTCAGCTTGAGCTTACAGCCTGGTCTCGCGCAGGCCGAGGTCCGCAATTCCGATGTCGTGCTCGGCCAGACGGTCGAGCAGCAAGGATTCACCGCTTCGCAAGCACCCAACATCGCATGCGAGCACGCCTATCTCGTCTCGAGCGAGGGGACCATCTACTACGCGCGCAATGCCTACGAGCAGGTTCATATCGCTTCCATCACGAAGATCATGACCGCGCTCGTCGCACTCGATTATGGTGGCGATCCTTCCCAGACCGAGATCAACGTCAGTCAGGAGGCTGCCAGCATCGGCGAATCCTCTGCGATGCTGCGCGCGGGCGATACGCTCAGTTTGGAGTCCGCGCTCAAGGCGCTCATGATCTGTTCAGGTAATGACGCAGCTCAGGCTATTGCCGAGTCGCTCGGTCCTACCATCCTCGAAGAGCTCAAGAAGGATTCGAGCATTTCTCAAGAGGAGATGCCGCAGAACGGCTACGATGCGTTCGTCTATGCGATGAACAAGAAGGCGCTCGCGCTGGGCATGAACGATGCGCGGTTCAGCAACCCGCACGGATTGGATTACGACCAGTTCAGCGGTGATATGCATTGCAGCGCTCAGAACGTATCGACGATGTCGCGCGCCGCGATGCAGAACGAACTCTTCCGCTCCGTCGTCTCCACGTCGAAGACCACCATCCCGGTCAAGCGCGGTGAAGAATGGGTCGATCTCCAGCTCGAGTCGACCGACTTGTTGCTCGGTTCGTATGAAGGTGCGTGCGGCATCAAGACCGGTTATACCGAGATGGCAGGGGAGTGCTTCGCGGGCGCATGCGAGCGTGATGGCGAGATGCTCTATGCGATCGTGCTCGATTCTACCTCCGAGGCGCAGCGCTTCGCCGATTGCGAGGAATTGTGGAATTGGGTGTATGACAACACCGTGAACGTTCCGCTCGCGACCTCGGAGGAAACCGTCAGCTTCACGACCGCATCAGGTACGGTGAACGCGCCTGTCGTGGCGAACGTGAGCCATAAAGGGTGGTCCGACAAGACCTTCAAGGCGACCATCGCCGATCCCGAGCAGACTGTAGAAGTGTTCCGTTTTGAGGGAAATGTGAGTCAAGAGGTCATTTTCGATGATATTACCTCGAGCGTACGCGCAGGAGACAAGGTCGGTACGGTAAACTATTACCAGAATAACGAGATCATCCAGACGGTCGATCTGGTCGCTGCTGAAGACTGCGCGGGCCCGAATTTCTTCGAGGGCATCGGCATTTGGTGGGAGCGACTCACCGGCGCAACGCCGAACGGCCGTAACGAAGCTGAGAGCGAAGTGATCGGCACGATGCCGATCATCTATGGCGCGGATGCGACACGCTGAGGCGCGAGTAGAAGATAGAGAGATATCATGACCACCTGTCCTGTATGCATGAATGAAGCCAACAACGATGGCGATCGCTGTTCGGTCTGCGGTTACCATTTTCAAGATGCCACTGAAGAGTTCGGTGCGATCTCGGTCGAGCCAGAAGGTGCGAACGCATCTACCGACGATGAGGCTTACGCGACGCTGCGCGTTTGCTATGGCAAGCAGGAAGGCTTGGTCTTCAAGCTCGATTCCGATTTCGTCGAGATCGGTCGCTCACCCAAATGCGGCATCATGCTCAACGATATGACCGTCTCTCGCGTTCATGCCGAGATGGAGCGCATCGGTGGAGAGTGGACCATCACCGATCGCGATTCTTTCAATGGCGTCTGGGTCAACAACAAGGCCGTCAAGAACGCGGTGCTCCACAACGGTGACTTGTTGCAGGTCGGATGCTTCGTCATCCGTTTCTCCGAGTGATCGGTCGAATCTGAAGTTCTCCCTGATCAGGGGCGTTTCGAATAAGCGATAAAGGATAGTGCATGGAATTCTTATCAGGTAATGAAGCGATCGCGCGCGGCGCATGGGAGGCGGGATGTCATATCGGCACCGCTTATCCGGGAACTCCTTCGACGGAGACCATGGAGACGTTCGCGACCCTTCCCGATGTGTACGCTGAGTGGTGCCCGAACGAGAAGGTGGCGCTCGAGGTGGCCATGGGTGCATCCGCGGCGGGTGCGCGCGTGCTCGTCACGATGAAGCATGTCGGCGTGAACGTTTGCGCTGATCCGCTCTTCACCGCCTCATATACGGGAGTGAATGGCGGTCTGCTGCTGCTCGCAGCCGATGACCCGGGCATGTTCTCGTCGCAGAACGAACAGGACAGTCGTTATTACGCCATGGCATCGCTCGTGCCGATCCTCGAACCGAGCGATTCTCAGGAAGCGTTCGATTTCGCGAAGGCTGCTTATCCGCTCTCAGAGCAGTTCGATGTTCCTTTCATGATGCGCTCGACCGTTCGCATCTCTCACACGAAGACCCCTGTCGAAGTGGGCGATCGCATCTCCGTGCCGATCAAGCCTTATGAGACCGATCCTTCCAAATGGGTCATGATGCCCGCATTCGCAAAGCCTCGTCGCAAGGTGGTCGCGAAGCGCGTCGAGACGCTCAAGGAATGGGTCGAGACCTGTCCGTTCAACGTCGTCGAACAGGGCGATCCTTCGGTGGGCATCATCTGCGCTGGCGCAGTCTACGATCATATCAAGGAAGCTTGTCCAGACGTATCGGTCTTCAAGCTCGGCGTCACCTGGCCGTTGCCAGCTCGTGCGCTCGCCGATTTCGAATCGAGCGTCGATAAGCTCTACGTGGTCGAAGAGGCTTCGACCTATCTTTCGGATGCTGTACGCGCCTGCGGTATCTCTCTCGATGAATTCGCGGTTCCGCTTCCGCCTGATGGAGAGATTCATCCTGAAGACATCTTGCGCGCGCTCGGGCGTCCGCTTCCTGCGCATCGCGAGACGCCTGATGATGTTCCGAACCGTCCGCCTGCGCTCTGTGCGGGATGTCCGCATCGTCTCGTCTTCAAGGAGCTTTCACGTCAGAAGGCTATCGTGACTGGCGATATCGGTTGTTACACGCTCGGTGCGCTTCCTCCGCTCTCGGCGATGGACACCACGCTCGACATGGGTGCTTCGGTCTCCATGGCTCACGGTTTCGAGCTTGCGCTGGCGGGTACGGAACATCGTCCCGTCGTCGGTATCATCGGTGATTCGACGTTCGCACATTCAGGTCTTTCGAGCCTCATCAATACCGTCTACAACAAGGGTGCTGGCACGATCTGCATCCTCGATAATCGCACGACCGCGATGACCGGCCAGCAGGGCAATCCGTTCAACGGGGTCACGTTGCAGAACAGAGAGAGCACCGAGCTCGATCTTCCGGCCATCCTGAAGGCCATCGGCGTGCCGCATGTGAGCGAGGTCGATCCCTTCGACATGAAAGCGGTCCGTTCGACGATCAAGGAGGCCGTCTCGCGTGACGAACTCGACGTCATCGTCTTCAAAGGGCCGTGTGTGCTGCTCGACAAGAGCAAGAAGACGCCCTATTTCGTCAATGAGAAATGTTCGGGGTGTGGCGTGTGTGTCTCGCTTGGTTGCCCGGCCATCTTCTCTCATGAAGAAAGTGGCTTAACTTCGATCGATACCGATATGTGTAACGGATGCGGCCAGTGCGAGCAATACTGCGCGTTCGGCGCGATCGAGCGAGCATAAGAGGAGCGTGAACATGACTCAGCCTCAAACGTATACCATCTTACTGTGCGGCGTCGGCGGCCAGGGCACCATCACTGCAGCCGATCTGCTCGCGCGCGTCGCGAGCGCAGCAGGGAAGTGCTGTAAGGTCTCCGAGATCCACGGCATGGCGCAGCGCGGCGGCGCGGTCACGACCGTCGTGCGTTTCGGTGATGACGTGGCGACCATGGTCTGCGACGAAGGATGCGCCGACAACATCGTCTCGTTCGAGACCACGGAGGCGCTGCGCAATCTCGCGTTCTTAAAAGAAGATGGCGTGATGGTCGTGAACGATGAAGAGATCAAGCCCTTGCCGGTCCTGACGGGTCGCGCGAGCATGCCCGCTCATGCGCGCGAGCGCCTGGTCGAATTGGGTGCGACGCTCATCCCGGCAGGCCAGCTTGCACGCGAGGCGGGAACCGCGAAATGCGCGAACGTCGTGCTGCTCGGCGCGCTCGCCCCGAGCTTGCCCTTCGACTTCAGTATCTGGGAAGAGGTCATTCGTCAGAATGTTCCTCCCAAGACCATCGACATCAACATCGAAGCATTCCATCTGGGTGCAGCCTATACGCAAGGAGAGTGACATGGCGGTATCGCAGTTAAGCGTCTTCATCGAGAGCAAGGTCGGACACTTGAAGCGTATATTGGATACGCTCGTGGAGAACGACATCAGTGTGAAAGGGTATGCGCTCTCTGATACGGGTGATTACGGCATCGCGCGCTTCGTCGTCGACAAGCCGGCGCGTGCGCTCGATGTTCTGGAAAGTGCGGGCGTTGCGGTCAAGCAGACCGACGTGCTCTGCTTGAAGCTCAACGATGTTCCTGGAGAGCTCGCACGCGTCTTCGATGTCATCGCGAAACAGGATATGAATGTGAAGTACAGCTATTCGCTCATTTCCACCTATATCGCGATCGGCGTTCAGGATGTCGAAAAAGCAGAACGAGCGTTAGTCAATCAACCGGTCGAGCTGGTCTCGCAGGTTGATTTCTCTTCGTAGACCATTCGCAGAAAGAATCGAGAATCCATGAGTGATGCAGTGAAGACACCGATGTTCCAGCCCGCGATCGAGACCATGTCGCGCGAAGAGATTCGCGCGCTTCAGCTCGAGAAGCTCAAAGACCAGGTCGCCTGGACCTACGAGCGCGTGCCGTGGTATCGCGAGAAGATGAACGAACTTGGTGTCGTACCAGGGGATATCCAGACGCTCGAGGATGTGCGCAAGTTACCCTTCACGGATAAGACCGTATTGCGCGATACCTATCCTTACGGGCTCTTCGCGATCCCGCTCGATGACGTGGTGCGTCTTCATGCGTCCTCGGGAACGACCGGCAAGCCGATCGTGGTCGGATACAACGAGCACGACCTCGATATCTGGCGCGACTGCATCGCGCGTCTTGCGCAGATGGCGGGTGTCGTTCCTTCCGACCGCGTGCAGATGGCATTCGGCTATGGCATGTTCACCGGTGGTTTCGGTCTGCATTATGGGTGCGAGCATCTGGGCTGCATGGTGGTGCCCGCAGGTTCGGGCAATACCGAGCGTCATCTCATGATGATCAACGACTATAAGACCACGGTGCTCATCTCGACGCCGTCTTACGCGATGCATATGTGCGAATACGGTGAGAAGCATGGCTTCGATTGGGCGAATTCGAGCTTGCGCATCGGTCTTTTCGGAGGCGAGCCGTGTCCGCCCGCGCTCAAGGAAGAGATCGAGAAGCGCATGCACATCACGTGCACCGATAACTATGGCCTTACCGAGGTGATGGGCCCAGGTGTTTCGGGCGAATGCTTGGCGTCGCGCGATATGCAGCATATCGCAGAGGATCATTTCCTCTGGGAGGTGGTCGATCCGAAGACGGGCGAACCGCTACCCGAGGGCGTTCCAGGCGAGCTCGTGCTCACACCGCTCGACAAGCAAGCGTTCCCGGTACTGCGTTACCGTACGCACGACTTGAGCTACGTCATCACCGAGCCGTGCGCGTGCGGACGTACGCATGCGCGCATGAAGAAGGTGCGCACGCGTACCGATGACATGCTCATCATCCGTGGTACGAACGTCTTCCCTTCCCAGGTCGAAGACATCTTAGCGGGCATCGAAGGCGTGAGCCCGCATTATCGCATCGAAGTGGACAACGAGACCGGCCTCGATCACATGACCATCATGGTCGAGCTGCTACCTGAGGCTTTCAGCGATTCGTTCGAAGAGATGGACAAGTTCCGCAAGCATATCCAAGCAACGCTCAAGGATTCGATGCTCGTCTCTTCTGATGTGAAGCTGATCGAGCCAGGCGGGATCGAGCGCAGTTTCGGTAAGACCAAGCATGTGACCGACCTGCGCAAATAGATCCTGGTAATTCTACTCGGTGCAAGAGGCGGTGCGCTCATGACCACGCTCGTCCCTGAACAACAAGAACGCCCTGATGCGCTCGGTCGCTTCGCGCCCAGCCCCTCGGGGCGTTTTCATGTGGGCAATATCTTCGCGAGCCTCGTCGCCGCCCTTGTTGCGGATAAGATGATCCTGCGTATCGAAGACCTCGACCCCGATCGCTCGAAGCAACGGTTCATCGATGGGGTGATGCACGATCTTGCGTGGTTCGGGTTCGAATGGGTAGGGGAGCCCGTTCATCAAAGCGCGGCTGATCGTCAAGAGGCGTATCGTGCGGCACTGGCTAAGCTTGAGGAAGCGGGTCTCATCTATCCGTGCTTCTGTTCTCGTGCCGACCTTCACAGCGCGCGTGCTCCGCATGTGGGGGAGGAGTACATCTACCAGAACACCTGTAAGCAGCTGAGCGACGATGAGCGTGCGGCGCGGGCGCTCGTGCGCGATCCTGCGCTGCGTCTCGATGTGGCAGACGCACCGGTTCAGGTGTTCGACGATGCGTTCCAAGGGTCGTGCTCATACGATCTCGCAGAAAGTTCGGGGGATTTCATCGTGCGGCGCAGCGATGGCGTGTTCGCTTACCAGCTCGCGGTCGTGGTCGATGATGCAGCGGCAGGCGTGAATTCGGTCGTGCGCGGGGTCGACCTTCTCGCCTCGACGCCCAAGCAGCTCTTCTTGCAGGAATCGCTCGGATATGAGCGGCCTGAGTATGGACATGTTCCGATCTTCATCGATGAGAGCGGGCGCAAGCTTTCGAAGCGCAACGCGGATGCATCTCTGGCATATCTGATCGAAGAGCTTCATTTGGAACCGCAAGACATACTCGGATATCTTGCATCCTTGACCGGTTTGACCCCCGAATTCCAACCGATGAGTCTCGATGAATTGCGCCGTTTCGCTGATCTTACTCAGCTTAAGGGGAAGCGCTCCGTCATCTGGCGCGCTCCTGAGCGTGCGCTGCGTGGTCATTAGTCAACGATGATGCAGCAAGAATGCTCTTTTCGCGAAGGGTATTCTTGCTGTTAGATGATGAATGCGATCGATGGCGCCATCGCGATCGATAAGCAATAGAACGCCGCGAAGACGATGTTGAGACTGATGATCTGCGCCATCGCTGCATCACGTGAAGCTTGAACGAGCGGATTGAGCATGATGGCGCGCAAGATAGGGAATGCAGCACAGACCATGAGCACACCGAAGACGATGCCAGGCGTGAAGAAGATCAGTTCGAGGACGAGCATGAGCGCTGGCCAGATGAGGATGACGAGCTTATAGAGGCTCACCGCATTGCTGCGTCCGAGCGTGACCGCGAGCGTGTGGCGATGTGCTTCGATGTCCTTCTCGATATCGCACGTGTTGTTCGTCGCGAGGATCATGCCGATGCCGATCATGAGCGGAAGCGTGATGAGCGTCAGCCACCAGTCGAGCACGCCGGAAAGTACATAAACGCAGGCCAGAGGAATAAGACCGCCCATGGTCACGCCGATCGCGATCTCTCCGATGGGCAGGTAGGAGAGGGGAGTTCGCCCAGCGGAATAGATGACCACCACGATCGCACCGATGATGCCGATGATGAGCGGTATGATGCCAGAAATAGAGACGATATAGCAGCCGAGCAGCGCTGCAACCACCATTTGAGCGATCGCGAAGACGAGCACGTGGGTAGGGTTGATGTTGTTGTATACGAGCACCGCATCGAACGCGTCCTCCGAAGAGTTCTCCAGCGAATCAGTGCCCTTCTTGAAGTCGAGATAGTCGTTCAAGGTGTTCGCGGCCGCTTGCATGAGCGTGCAGATGAGGAAGAGCACGAGCGCGAGCAGTAGATTGATCGTGCCCGAGAAGCTGACAGCGGTGTAGATGATCGAGAAGAGGATGGCGAGGATCGAAGGCGCGAGCGTATGCGGCGCCATGAGCTGGAAGGCGAACTTAGGGGTGAGCGGGCTGTAGGTGTTGGTAGGCCTGCGCGTCGTGGTTCGTTGGTTCAAAGAATACCCTCGCTTAAACGATCGTTCATTCAGCTCTCTATTATATAAGTTAGTATTACTAGGTGAGTTGAAAGAAGGGGAGTGCACCGATGGAGTTCACGACGGATATGGAAGTTCGCTATTCTGAGACCGACCAGATGGGCGTCGTCTATCATTCGAACTACTTCAGTTGGTTCGATGTGGCGCGTTGCCGTTTGCTCGATGAGGTGGGCATTCCATATCCTTGGATCGAGGAGCAGGGTTTCTTGTGTCCGGTCATCAACGCGGAGATCTCGTACGGAACACCGTTTCGTTTCGGAGAGAGCGCGACCATCTATACGCGCATCTCGAAGACCACCCCTGTGCGAACCACGTACAGCTATCGCATCTTCCTCAAAGGCGACGACCCTGAAACGACGAAGCCGCGCATCACAGGGTCGACCACGCATTGTCTCGTGGATGCTGATACGTTCAAACCTTGTTCGATCAAGCGGGCCATGCCACATCTCTACGACACGTATAAAGAGATCGAGCAGGCAGAAGCTTAGATCCAATTTGATCAGGCGATGGCTGAGAACAAGATCTCACAGAATTTCGGCGCTTTCGGCCTGCTGAAATACGCGCTGCCGACCGTTTGCATGATGCTGTTCACCTCCATCTATACGATGGTGGATGGCGTGTTCGTCGCGCAGTTCGTTTCAGTGAATGCGCTCTCTGCGCTCAATATCGTCAATCCGGTCTTCTCGTGCGTGATGGGCTTCGGCGTGATGTTGGGTGCTGGTGGCTCGGCGGTCATCGCGAAGAATATCGGAGAAGGGAAGGAGCAGGAGGCGCACGAGAATCTCAGCGCGCTCGTGTTGTTCGGCTTCTTGCTCGGGCTCGTGCTCATGGTGGCGCTCATCGTCTTCATGGCGCCGTTGTTGCGCTTTCTTGGCGCGACCGATATCCTGCTCCCGCTCTGCGAGGAATATTGCTGGTTCATCTTGCCATTCTTGGCGCCTTGGGTGCTCGAGCTCATGTTCAGCAGCTATTTCATCACCGCGGGTACGCCGAAGCTCGGTCTTATCGTGACGTTGTGTTCAGGTGTGTTCAACATGGTGGGCGATTACCTGCTCATCGTGGTCTTCGGTCTCGGTATCAAGGGTGCTGCGATCGCTACGGGCCTTGCGACGTGCATTCCGGTCGTAGTGGCTGTCATCTATTTTCTGAACAGGGCGCATAGCCTCCACTTCGCGCGCCCGGTCATGCGTTTCGGCATGATCTTGAAGAGCTGCACTAACGGTATCTCAGAGATGATCTCCAATCTCGCAGCGATGGTCATCACGCTGTCATATAACCTGATCATGATCAGGTTGGCAGGTGAACAGGGAGTCGCTGCCATCACGGTCATCCTATACCTCGAGTTCCTGTTCACGGCTGGGTTCTATGGTTTCGCGAGCGGCATCGCGCCTATCATCAGCTATAACTACGGAGCTCAAAAGAGGACACGTTTGCGCCGTATCGTGAAGGATGCCTATCTCTTCGTTGCGGTAGGTTCCATCCTCGTGTATGCCGTGAGCATGCTCGGCAATCATCTGCTCGTCGGGATCTTCGCCGCTCCTGGTACGGAACTCTTCGAGATGGCAAGTCATGGTCTGACCATCTTCGCTACGGGATTCCTGTTCGCGGGAATCAGTCTCATGACATCTAATATGTTCACGGCGCTCTCGAATGGTGCGGTCTCCGCGACCATATCTACGTTGCGAAGCTTCCTGTTCGTGTTGGTGTGCTTGCTCTTGTTCTCGCAGTGGTGGGGTGTCGAAGGAGTTTGGTTCGCAGTCCCTGTTGCCGAGGTGCTCTCCATCATCGTATGCGTTATTTGTTTCGTGCTGTTCTACAAACGTTATTTTGGATCGACCGGCAAGCAGCAAGCTTCAGCACAGTAGGTCGTATTGTGAGGAATGCTGGTCGTTCGTCCCTCTAGTGAACAGGGAGTATAGAATATTGATTTAAGGTTACATAAGATATATTATCGTATTTATATAGAGATATACGGGGGACTACGATCCGCTTGACCCGAATCCGCCACTCCCTCGATCGGTATCGCTCAGCGTTTCTGTTTCGACGAAATCCACATCGTCGACTTCGATGATAACGAGCTGTGCGATCCGGTCTCCTTGATGGATCTCGATCGGTTCGGCTGGATCAAGATTGATCGCGATCGCTTTCAGTTCTCCACGGTAATTCGAATCGATGAGTCCAGGCGTATTGACGAGCGACAGCCCTTTGTTGATCGCGTTGCCACTACGTGGCACGACGAGCCCAGCATGTCCGGGCGGAAGCTCGATCGCGATGCCTGTTCTGATCAATTTTCGTTCGAATGGCTGCAAGAGAACGTCTTCGATGCTCGTTAGATCGTATCCAGCATCGCCTTTTCTCCCACGAGACGGTGTGACGGCTTCTAAGGCCGTTTTAGTGAATTTTACGGGTAAATTATCGTTCATTATCGTTACAAGCCCTTAGAATCGATCTGAGAGGGTCATTTTTTTGACCATGCGGAAAACGCTATTTATGGATAGCATGAAGCGCGTCGCTGAACTCTTCGATGTTCTGAAAATCTTTATAAACGCTCGCGAAGCGGATATAGGCCACTTCGTCAAGGTCCGCGAGATATGAAAGCGTCAGATCGCCGAGTTCTTTGGAGGTGATCTCGTTTCGCACGTTCAGACGAAGCTCGCGTTCGATCTTGTCAACGATATCGGAGATCTGCTCTGGCGTGATCGGGCGTTTGGCGCATGCGATGAGGATACCGCGGAATAGCTTATCGCGACTGAATGCTTCAGAGGAATCGTCGCTCTTAGTGATGACTAAAGGATTATCGCCAAGGCGTTCGTAGGTGGTGAAACGATTGCCGCATTCAAGGCATTCGCGCCTGCGCCTGATGGAAGCTCCATCGTCAGCAGGTCGTGAATCGACGACCTTTGATTCGGCATAACCACAAGATGGGCACCGCATGACACTCCTTTGTTCGTCCGTTCTTATACGGTACCACAATATCTTGTAGGTGAGAATATGTCGTCAAGAACCTTGACCAGCAAAGGCGTGAAGGGTCGTTCTCTTATGCCCCGAAGAGGATCATGAAGAATGCTGCAACGCCCGTTACGGAGAAACCCTTCGCGAAGATGATGAGGTCTTCACGGCGGTAGGAATTGTGCTTTCGGCTGGTGAATAAGTCTCCGAGCAAACGATTCTGCTTGATGGTATCCATGAAACGCGTGCGAAGAGCCTTATGACCATCGTGCGCATGATCTTCGGCCGATGCGCGACGTGTGCCATAAGCGTTCGTGATATCGATGATGTGCGTATCGCACCGCTCTGATATGAACTGCGGTTTGACGAAGACATCGAATTCAACCCCTTCGCTCTTGAGCGCGCTCGATCCTTCGGTATGAAATTTCTGCTGCTGGTATGCCATGATTCGCTTCTTTCTCTTGCATAGAACCTTTGTTCGTGTATACTTTAAATCGAACAAACGTTCTTGTCAATGAAAAAACGAACAAATGTTTGTATAGGGGAGACTCACATGAGCACACTCACGAAACGTCAGCAGCAGATCTTCGATTTCATCGAGACGTATATCGATCAAAAGGGGTTCGGTCCTACCGTGCGCGAGATCTGCGAAGCGGTCGACCTCTCCTCTCCTTCCACTGTGCACGTGCATCTGCGCACGCTCGAAGAGAAAGGGTTCATCGTTCGCGATTCTTTGAAGTCGCGCTCAATCGCGCTACCTCATAAGGAAGAACATCAGGTGCATGGTTCTGCAGCGTACGAGAATATCGTCTCACTGCCCGTGGTCGGTCGTGTTGCAGCAGGAGAACCCATTCTCGCTGAACAGAACATCGAGAACACGCTCACGCTCCCTACTGAATTGGTGGGAGATGCTGCGTCATTCATCCTGTCGGTCCGCGGCGATTCCATGATCGAAGCAGGCATTAACGATGGCGATTATGTTGTCGTCAAAGAGCAGCAGGTCGCCCGTAATGGAGAGATCATCGTCGCGCTCATCGAAGATGGTGCGACCGTGAAACGCTTCTATAAAGAGAGCGACCATATTCGCCTTCAGCCCGAGAATTCCTCGATGGAACCCATCATCGTCAAAGATTGTGCGATCGTGGGCAAAGTGGTCGCGGTCATGCGCAAGGTCTATTAGGACGTACGCTGAGAAGCCACAAGATCGATCGACCCTGCTCTCAGTCCGTAACAGTTCGAACGATATCCATTCGAACGTGGGTTGGTAGGGTTCGAGCAGAGCCTATTCAGCTGTGAGCCGATAGGGCTCGAATTGCGCGGCGAATTCGGGGGATACGCGCAGGTCCAAACGCGTTCCCTCTTCGGTGTATTCTTCCGACAGGATCGAACAACGTTTGTGTGCGAATGAGACCAAGTCTCCTTTGGTATAGGGGATCAGCACTTCCATCAGTACCTGATGGGCTTCTGCTGCGATGCCGATGCGTTTGATCAGTTCGTCTATCCCCTCTTCTGTTACGGTCGATGTGAAGACCGCATGGGGAAACCGCATCTGGTAAGCGGCAAGCTGTTCGGGGTCGAGCAGATCGATCTTATTGAACACCTCGATGCGCGATATCTTCTCAGCATCGATCTGCTCCAGTACTTCATTCACCGTATCGATCTGTTCTCTGAAATTCTCATCCGATACGTCGACCACATGTAGGATCAGGTCGGCGCCACTGATCTCGTCGAGCGTGGATTTGAACGCTTCGACCAGGGTAGTCGGTAGTTTCTGGATGAAACCGACCGTATCGGTCAGCGTCAATTCGCGTCCATCGGGAATGGTAAGCTTGCGCGTGGTGGAATCGAGCGTTGCGAAGAGCTTGTCGTAGCTGAGCACTTCAGCACCGGTGATGGTGTTCAGCAAGCTCGATTTGCCCGCATTGGTGTACCCTGCGAGCGCGACCTTGTATATGCCCGAGCGATAGCGCTGCTTGCGTTGGAGCGATCGGGTCTTCGCGATATCGGCGAGTTCCCGCTTGATCGATGTGATGCGCTTACGGATCATACGGCGGTCGACCTCGAGCTGGCTTTCGCCTTCGCCGAAGCGCGAACCAACGCCGCCACCCATGCGGTTGGAAGCAAGGTGAGCCCACATGCCGCGCAGGCGTGGGAGCAAGTATTCGTTCTGCGCGAGTCGCACCTGCAAACGTCCTTCTCTGCTGGTCGCATGAAGCGCGAAGATGTCGAGGATCAGCGCGGTGCGATCGATGATCTTGATGTCTTTTCCGATGAGCTTTTCGAGATTCGATTGCTGCGAGGGGGTGAGCTCGTCGTCGAAGATCACCACATCAGCAGCGTACGATCGACACAGCTGCGCGACCTCTTCGACCTTGCCTGAGCCGATGAAGGTGCGGGGGTTGAGGGTGTCGAGCTTCTGGATGGTGCTCGCTACCACTTCTGCTCCAGCGGTATCGGCGAGCCGGGCGAGCTCTTCGAGCGAAGACTCGGTCGTCCATTGTTGTTGCGGGCGCTTCACGCCGACGAGGACCGCGCGTTCTGCAAAATCTTGCGGGAGCTTCTTTGCGTGGAGCTTTGCCAAATGATCGGTCTCTTTTCTGTAGGTTTCCTGGTGGTATTCTAGCGCATGCGGGCTGCGAGCGCTTCGCGATATCGATCGCAGATGAGCGCGGTCATCTCTTCTTCAGAAAGATGATCCGCATCGAGGATGTTCAATCGATCGTCGCGGCGAAACCAGCTGCGTTGACGCTTGGCGTAACGACGCGTGGCGGTCTTGATCTGATCGAAGGCGCGTTCGAGCGAGACCTCTCCCTTTTTCGCGGCGATGATCTCCTTGTATCCGATCGCCTTGGGTGCAGTGAGCGCTTCTTCGAATCCTTGCTCGACAAGCGTCTCAACTTCGGCGACGAGACCAGCAGCGCGCATGACGTCGACGCGCTCGTTTATGCGCTGCGCGAGCACGAGGGGGTCGACTTGCAAGAAGAAGCGAAGCGACCAGACCGCTTCGGGAAGCGTTCTGATGTTCTCGACCTGGTCTGCATACGATATTCCCTCTTCATGCATTTCGAGCGCACGGATGACGCGCACGAAGTTGTTGTGATGGATGAGCGCAGCTGACGCGGGATCGCGCTCGCTGAGAAGATTCCAGAGCGCTTCATTGCCATGCGCGAGCCGGAAGGCTTCGAGCGAATCGCGCACAGGATTGTCTTCTTGCTCTCCTTCAGGAAAACGCATGTCTTCAAGGGCTGCTTGTACGTAGAAGCCCGTACCGCCGCACAGGATCGGCACCTTACCGCGATCATAGATGTCGATGAACGCAGCTCGTGCTTGATCCTGGAACAATTGAGCCGAATAAGCTTGTCCCGGATCGACGATGTCGATCAGATGATGCGGGACCTTCTGCTCTGTAGCTGCTACCTTCGCCGTTCCGATATCCATGCCTCGATAGACTTGCATCGAGTCGGCTGACACCACTTCCCCATCAAGTTCGAGCGCAACGGATTGCGCAAGGCTTGACTTTCCGGAAGCGGTCGGGCCGACGATGGCGATGATGGGTCGCTCGAACGCGTCGAGCGTGGTTCTTGATGATGAATGTTGTGGTGCCTGGTCGGTCATGATAGCGCTACACGAGATGGCCTTTGAGATACCAGGTCTTCGCCTCGTCGATCTCGACCTCGCGCGTGGAACCGATCAATCCCTCGATCGAGGCCCCATCGGGGATGGGAGCATGGACCGTCTGATTCTTCGGGCTTTTACCAGCGAGGATGGAGCTATCGCGTTTCGAGAGCCCTTCGATGATGATGTTCGTGCGGCATCCGCGGTCGCGTTGATTCGCCTCGAAGGCTTTTCGCTGAACTAGATCGACGAGGCGATCGAATCGATGCTGGATCTCTTCCTGGGGTGTCGTGCGCGGAAGCTTCGCTGCTGGCGTGCCTTCACGCGGAGAATAGAGGAACGTGAAGACCTGGTGATAGCCTACTTGCTCGACCAGATCGTAGGTCGCTTGAAAGTCCTCTTCGGTCTCGCCGGGAAATCCGATGATGATATCGGTCGAAAGCGCGATGTCAGGACAGGCTGCTCGAAGCTTTTCGATGGTCTCGAGGTAATGTTGGCGTGTGTAGCGACGATTCATCTCCTTCAAGATACGGTCGGAGCCTGATTGGACAGGAAGATGAAGCGCCGGCATGACATTAGGAAGATCGCCGAAAGAAGCGATGACCTCGTCCGTGATGTCCTTAGGATGAGAGGTCGCGAAACGCAGACGTTCGATGCCAGTATCCGATACCACTTTGAGCAGGTCAGCGAAGCGCGGCGAACCATACAGGTCGCGTCCATAGGAGTTGACGTTCTGGCCAAGCAGCGTGATCTCCTTAACGCCTTGCGCGACAAGCGAACAAGCTTCATCTTGCACGTCTTCGATCGTGCGCGACCTCTCTCTGCCACGAACGTAAGGAACGATACAGTACGTGCAGAAATTATCGCATCCGATCGAGATCGGAAGCCATGCTGACCAAGGCACCTCGCGCGATTGCGGAAGACAGGTAGGAAATTCATCAGCTGCGTCGAGCACCTCGACTGCTGAGGTGTGGGATTCGATAGCGTCGGTGATGAGCGATGGCACGCTTGAGAGATTGAACGTGCCGAAAACCACGCTGACATGGGGTAGTTCATCGATGAGGCCGCTCGCTTCGTTCTGGCCGATGCAGCCGCCGATCGCGATGATGCGCTGCTCGAGATCGGACGCGTTTGGGAGCGGGATGTTCTTGAGAGATGAGACGTGCCCCTTCAGCCGTGTTTCAGCTGCTGCTCGCACGCAACAGGTCATGAAGATGACGATCTCGGAGTCCTCGACAGTATCTACGTGAATGCCCCCTGCTGATTCGAGCATACCGACGATCCGCTCAGAATCGTGTTTGTTCATCTGACAACCGAAGGTGATGACGTGAAATGTTCGATTTTCGAGAGTAGAGGCCGAACGAGGAGCCATGAAAGCCTTCTTCGTGGAGTTAACGGGGTTCGACGCTGAACCTGATCGCCGTGCGGTACTCCCCATCGATGACGATATCGGCGAACGAAGGAATGCAAACGATGTCGATGCCGACCGGAGAAAGGAAACCGCGTGAGATAGCGATCGCCTTCACTGCTTGATTGACCGCTCCTGCGCCGACCGATTGGATCTCGACCGGAACGCCGTCTTTGATCATGCCTGCGACCGCACCTGCGACCGATGCAGGTGAAGACTTCGAAGACACCTTGAGGCAATGATTGTCTGCGGGCTGAGATGAAGCGTCTGGTTGTTTCGTTTCAGGCATCGTTTTTCTTTCAAGTGTATGGTGCGGTTAATGTTCATTTCGTGGTGCTATTCTTACGGTATTTTACCGATTCGCCTGTGTTTCTGCAAACTGGCGAGAGGCGCAGAACGCAATCCGATCAATGTTGCATCTTGAACGGAATGGAGATGGTGATCTTGTCCGACCCTGCACGAACCTTCAGCTCGTCGAAGCGCTCTAGGTAGTAATGTTCGGCCAGTTCGGCGAACGCCTGCTCGATCGCTTGCTGGAAAGTCACTAGGTCGTCCGGTGCGATCTTGAGCTTGCGCTGTTCGCTGTAGAGCTTCGCGGTCGCATCATTTCCCTCTTCGCCAGCAGGATCGTTCTGGGCATAGGGAGTCGAGGTCTTGCCTTGTTGCTCAAAGCTGAGACGTTCGATGAAAGGAGAGAGCGGTTCGATCTGACCATCGAGGATGCGCCGTGCGCTACGCGAGGAAAGCGGGAGCCCCAGTTCGGCTGCGCGTTCGCTGAAGAGCTCTGGATCGTAGATGTACTTGAGGTAATTCAGGATGGTATCAGGATCGCTGGTCGAGGATGAATCCACATCATCGCGATGGTAGTGGAGCAGCGTGGCTGCGATCTCGACAGGACTTCCCAAGAAGATATCGACCGAACCTTGCGAATCGAGCGCGAACTCCATGACGACGCGTGCGATATTGCGCGGACCTCGCATGATCTGCTCGTTCAGGTCATTGATATGGATATAGGGCAAGGTCGACTGATCGATGCGTTCTGGAAGATCGGTCGTGAGCGCGTGAACTGCGAGCGATGTTCCTGCATCGCGCTTGGAGTATTGCACGCAAGCCTCGTCGACGTTCTCTTTGATGGAATAGAGCGCCATACCGCGTCCGTGCACGCCCCATCTATCTTCATGGAAGGTGTCGAGCTTCGATGTGACGAATGGTTCGAAGATGGTCTCGTGAAGATGTTCGGGAATGCCATCTCCGTCATCGAGCGCGGTAAGATAGCGTCTCCCCTGCTCTTTCCAGCTCGCGACGAAGATCGCGCGCGCTCCAGCATCGCGGGCGTTCCTGAGCAATTCCAGCACGACGTCTTCGAAGCAAGTGATGTCTTGTTTGGCTTGACGACGTTGTGCCTCTTTAGCGCGTAAACGAACGAAGCCATCCCCGAGATTCTCTTGAACTCGGAGATAGCTTTCGCCTGTGATGTCTTCGATGAATGACGAGAGGTCGTTCGTGGCCATGAGCGCGCCGATGCGATCGATCGTGCTATTTCGCGAAGTCGACCGCGCGTGTTTCGCGAATGACGACGACCTTCACTTGACCGGGATACTTGGTCTCGCTTTGAATCTGCTGAGCGATATCGTGAGCAAGGACGGTGGCACGCGATTCGTCGACCTTGTCCGGTGTGACGATGACGCGTACTTCGCGACCTGCCTGGATAGCGTGGGTCTGTTCCACGCCTTCGTAGGAGTTCGCGATCTCTTCGAGCTTCTCGAGACGCTTGATGTAGGACTCGAGGTTTTCCTTGCGAGCACCGGGACGCGCAGCAGAGACCGCGTCAGCAGCCTGGACGAGCACGTCGATGACGCTGGTAGGTTCGATGTCGTTGTGATGCGCTTCGATCGCATGGACGATAGCAGCGTCTTCACCGTAACGACGCGCAAGATCGGCACCGATGACCGCGTGAGAGCCTTCGACCTCATGGTCGATGGCTTTTCCGAGGTCGTGCAGAAGGCCCGCACGGCGTGCGGGGACCGGATCGAGACCGAGTTCGGAAGCCATGATGCCGCACAGATATGCGACCTCGAGCGAATGCGTGAGGACGTTCTGTCCGTAAGAGGTGCGATAACGCAAACGACCGAGCGTCTTCTCGAGTTCGGGATGCAGGTCGTGGATGCCGGTGTCGAACGTTGCCTGCGCAGCCGCTTCCTTGATCTGCTGATAGACGTACTTCTTCGCCTTGTTGTACATCTCTTCGATGCGTGCAGGGTGAATACGGCCATCGGCGATGAGATTCTGCATGGTGACGCTGGCGATCTCGCGGCGCACGGGATCGTGCGATGAGACCGTTACGCACTCAGGCGTATCGTCGATGATGAGGTTGGTGCCCGTGATCTGTTCGAATGAGCGGATGTTGCGGCCTTCTCGACCGATGATGCGGCCCTTCAGGTCGTCCGAGGGGATATGGATGGTCGAGACGGTGATCTGGGTGGTGTAATCCGCTGCGATGCGCTGGATGGCAAGACTCAAGATCTCACGCGCTTTCTTGTCCGCTTCAGCACGCGTGCGCATCTCGGCATCGCGGATGATGGTGGCTGACTCGTGAACGACTTCGTCCTTCAAGCCTTCCAACAGCTCTACCTTCGCTTCATCGCTCGACAGACCAGCGATCTGCTCGAGACGGGCGTTGATCTTCTTTTGGGAAACGTCGAGATCGTGCTGCTTGCGGTCGAGCTGACCCTGCAGCGAAGAGATCTGATGTTCGCGCTTGTCCATGAATTCACTGCGCTTATCAAGATTCTGCTCGCGTTGATTCAGGCGATTTTCGGTCGAGCGGATCTCTTTGAGACGTTCTTTGCTCTCTGCTTCAACATCCTGCTTGATCTTGAGCGCTTCGTCCTTCGCTTCGACCATTGCTTCGCGGCGAAGGCTCTCTGCTTCCTTTTGCGCATCAGAAACGATCTCTTGTGCTTCCCTAGCGGCAGCTTTGGAGCGGCCTTTCTGAACCTTGAGCATCAAGAAATAACCGATGAGGAAGCCAACGATGATTGCTATTGCGGCTACGACGATAACCTCGATCACAATTCTTCCTTCCTAGTAAGTGGCTTTACGCTGGTATTTCGGCATAAAAAATGCCCAGAAACGACCAGGCAAGAGTGCGCGCAAAGGCATGCGTACATAACAATGAGGATATATGTTCTATAGCAAGCGCCTTGCGGCGCGAAAACTCAAGCACTGAAAATGATAGAGGAATACGCTCGTTTTGCCTAGGTCGAGCGCCTGCAATCTCGGAGAACTCACGCAAAATGCACGCTTTAGGCTTGCTCTGCGATCCACTGTTTCACTGCAGCACTAGCGACCGAAGAGGAGAATCCACTGCGAATGAGCTTCGCATATGCCGCTTGCTGCTTATTCTTCGCGCGCGGGGGCTTTCGCTGAAGAAGCCTGACCGCGTTATCAAGCTGACTCCCCTGTTCTTCGAGAAAGCTGTCAGGAAAGCCAGGTATAGCATAGGCGTCGATATGGTGATTCTTGAGATCGCGTACGATACCGTTGATTCCCTTCGAAGCGCGCAAGCGCGAACGTATGAACCCATCGGCGAATCGAGCGTCATCAAGATAACCGCAGCGGATCGCACGTTCGAGCGCTTCTGAGATAGCGCGTTCGGTGAATCGATCGCGCTGAAGCCGGTTTCTGATCTCGGTGATAGAGCGGTCGCGCACGGAGAGCAATCGCTCTATCTTCCTGAATGCGGATTCGGGATCGTTATCGTAGTCGCTTTCAGTAGCAGTAACTGCGCTCGAAGACCTGCGAACGCCTACCGAGGAGTCGTGTGTGGGCTCCTCGGTAGGAATGGTGAATCGTCGTTTGAGAGATTCTGCATCGATGTACATCGTTCGAACCTTTAGGAGGCGTTCGCCGGGGCTTCCGTATCGGTCGTTGCCTGAGAAGCGTCAACGCTGTTCTCTGCGCCATTGCGATCGATAGTAGGAAGTTCGAAGTATTCGCGAACCTTGTTCTCGATCTCGTCGCGCAGGTCCGGATTCTCTTTCAATGCACGTTTCGCCGCATCGCGTCCTTGGCCAAGACGTTCTTCGCCGTAGTTGAACCAAGAACCGCTCTTGCTGACGACACCGGCTTCAACACCCATATCGAGCACACAACCTTCGCGCGAGATACCTTCTCCGTACATGAGGTCGAATTCTGCTTGCCTGAAAGGAGGTGCGACCTTGTTCTTCACGATCTTCGCGCGTACGCGATTGCCGATGAATTCGCCATCCTTCTTCATGGATTCGATGCGGCGGATATCGATACGGACCGAGGAGTAGAATTTCAAGGCACGTCCACCCGTCGTGGTTTCAGGACTGCCGAACATCACGCCGATCTTCTCGCGCAGCTGATTGATGAAGATACAGGTGGTATTAGACTTCGAGAGCGAACCAGTGAGCTTGCGCAGTGCTTGGCTCATGAGGCGCGCTTGTAGGCCCACCGTGGTGTCGCCCATCTCGCCTTCGATCTCAGCACGTGGGACGAGGGCTGCGACCGAGTCGATGACAACGCAGTCGATCGAACCGCTGCGAACGAGCAGATCGCAGATCTCGAGCGCTTGTTCGCCTGTGTCAGGTTGCGCGATGAGCAATTCATCCACGTCCACGCCGAGACGTGCAGCATATACGGGATCGAGCGCATGTTCAGCATCGATGAAGGCGACGATGCCGCCCGCTGCTTGAGCTTCGGCGATGATATGCAATGCGACGGTGGTCTTACCGCTGGATTCGGGACCGTAGATCTCGACGATCCTTCCGCGAGGTACTCCACCAATGCCAAGGGCGATATCGAGCGGCAATGCGCCTGTGGGAATGGCTTCGATCTGGAGCGCAGTGCTTTCGCCGAGGCGCATGATCGAACCTTTGCCGAACTTACGCTCGATCTCGTCTGTGGTGATTTTAAGGCTGGATTCTTTGTCCTTGATCATTGGTTCTCCTTATCAGAACATGAGCTGATACTTACAAGATAACCGAACACCTGTTCGATTTCAATATCTCTATTTGAAATAATAGAAAGAGAACCTTATGTTTCTTTGAACTTCATCTCACGTTTTCCAGAACGCGATCTTATGAAAATTTGAAATCTACATATGAATGAGTATCAAAGTGTATGAAGCGCATCGTCGAGAAGTGCGAGTGCATGCGATACGGTTTGCGCGCGCACTGCGGCCCTGTCTCCTGAGAAATGACGCACCTCTGCTTGCGCGCCATGAGGCGAATCGATGCCGAACCATACCGTACCGACTGGCTTCTCTGCGCTTCCCCCTCCTGGTCCAGCGACCCCCGTCACTGATACGGCGATGGTGGTCGAGAGCGCTTCTCGTGCACCTTTAGCCATCTGGAGCGCGACTGGTTCGCTCACTGCCCCATGAGACTCAAGATCGCTCTCGGAGACGCCGAGCTCGCTTCGTTTGACATCGTTGGAATAGCTGACGATCCCGCCTTGCACGACCGCAGAGCTGCCCGCAACGGAAGTAAGCGCTCCAGCGATGAGGCCCCCCGTACAGCTTTCAGCAGTGGCAAGAAGTGCGTTCTTATCGATCGCGAGGGAGATGACGCGCTGTGCGCGCGATTCGATCGTTTCATCGTTCGTTCCCGCTCGATCGCTTTGTTCCTCCTGTGTATCGCTTGCTCCATCCGCATGCGAGAAACGCAAGATGCTGCGGCATTTCGCAAGATAGTCGAGCATGGATACGACCGTGAGGATGAGCGCGATGATCATGAAGATCCATGAGATGATGTAGAACGTGGTCTCGACGGTAGGGTCGCTGATGAAGGGATGAGAATCCTTGATGATGAACATGACGATGGCGATGATCTGGAAGACCGTCTTCGCCTTGCCGTACCAGCTCGCAGCGATGACCACGCCTTCTGAAGCAGCGAGCATGCGCAGGCCTGAGACGATGAACTCACGTACGAGGATGACGAGTGCGACCCAGGCAGGAAGGACTTGCAGTTCACACAGTGCGAGCAGGGCTGCTGCCACCAAGATCTTGTCGGCGAGTGGATCCATGAACTTGCCGAAATTCGTCACCTCTCCCCTGCTGCGCGCAAGATAGCCATCGAGCGCGTCGGTGCAAGCGAGCACGACGAAGAGCAGGGCTGCGAGCCAAGGCTTGAGCAACTCGGCTTCGCTCCAGTCGGGGAACCAGTCGGGCCACGGACTTACGAACGCGACGAAGAAGACAGGGACGAGCAAGATGCGAACGAGGGTGACGATGTTCGCGGGTGTCCACAATGTGGTCGCTGGCTTGTTCTGCGAAGGAGCACTATCTTGCACGTGTTCCCTCCATTTCGTAATAGAGCGTATCTTCGATGATGACCGGCACGAACTGCCCCGGTTCACCGCTATCCAAATAGGTGACGCCATCGACATCGGGTGCTTGGTATTGGCTTCGTCCGATAAGTTGACCGTCCTCTTCATAGCCTAGTGCAAGAACCTCGACTTCCTGGTCGACAAAACGGGTCAAGCGACTCTGAGAGACGGTGTCGGCTAGATCGCGAATGATCCTGAGGCGGTCTTGCTTCGTCTCCTCATCGATCTGGTCAGGAAGCTTGGCTGCGCGCGTCCCTTCTTCGGGTGAGAACGCGAAAACGCCGACATAGTCGAAATCGATCTCGGAGACGAAATCGCACAGATCATCGAATTGCTGATCGGTCTCTCCCGGATAACCAACGATGAGCGTGGTGCGCAGCGCTACGCTCGGAAGGATACGGTGAATAAGGTCGATGAGCTGCATGAATGCTTCGTACGATCCTTTACGATTCATCGACTTGAGCAGACTTTCATCGACATGTTGGAAGGGAATGTCAAGATAGTTGCAGATATTATCATGCGCCGCGAAGGTTCGTAGTAGCGCTTCATCGACGTATTCGGGTTGAATATAGAGAACGCGGAACCAGGTATCGGGGAATGTGCTCGCTATGCGATCGAGCAGCCATGCGAGCGATCGTTTCGGTTCTAGGTCGTTTCCCCAGATCGCCGTATCTTGCGCGATGAGCACGATCTCCTTCACGCCCTGATCGACGAGCCCTTCGACTTCATTTCGAATGGTCTCGAAGGAGAAGCTGTGATAGCGACCACGAATGTAAGGAATGGCGCAGAACGAACAGAATCGGTCACAGCCGTCGGATATCTTCACATAGGCGCTCGGGCCAGGGTCGATGCGTTGAAGCGAGCTGTGATCGTTTGCGGTAGGAGCTTCGCATGGTGATGCGGAGCGCACGATGCCGAGCAGTTCATCGAGCTTGTCAACGATGCTGCATTCATCTTTGCAAGGAATGAAGAGCTGCGCTTCTTGGAGTTCTTCTTGCAGGTCCATTCCGAAGCGACTAGGCATGCAGCCTGCGACGATGAGCTTGGTCCTTCCCTGCGACACAGCGGGAAGATCAGCGATATCGAAGATCACGTCAAGGCTCTCTTCGATCGAAGCCTGCAGGAATGAGCATGTGTTGATGATGATGGCATCGAGCGCAGCAGCAGGATCATGTTCGAGAGTTTCTAGATGATCATCCCAATCGATCACTTGGTAACCAGCCTCTGTGAGACGAGCGGTCATGTGGGCGGTGTCGACTTCGTTCTTCGCGCAACCGAGCGTGATGAACGCGACCTGTTTCATCATCGATGCTTCCACTAGCGGTAGTTGGTGAATTGGAGCGGTTGACCGTAGTCTTGCTCTTTTAAGAACGCGATGACCTCTTGGAGCGTATCGAGCTTAGGGCCAGACACGCGAAGCTTATCGCCTTCGATCGTGACCTTCACCTTGAGCTTGGTAGCTTTGATGTCCTTGTTGATCTTGCCAGCGGTCTCTTTGTCGATTCCGTCAACGATCGTTGCGGTCTGTTTGACCGTGCCACCAGAAGCAGCCTCGACCTTTCCCCAGTTCACTGCACCGAGGTCGATGCCGCGCTTCACCAGTTTCGAGGAGATGATGTCGATGACCTGCTTAGCGACGAAATCGCTGGGAGCGTTGATGGTGAGCGTCTTGTTCGCTTTATCGAGTGATATCTGGGCGCCTGAATCCTTCAGATCGTAGCGTTGGACGATCTCTTTCTTCGCTTGGCCGAATGCGTTATCGACCTCTTGAATGTCGACTTGAGAGACTACATCGAAGCTTGAATCTTTTGCCATGGGTTTCCTTTCGGTTCGAGAGAGTCGTCAATGGAATATCAATCGCTCGTACGAGAAGATCCCGAAGAGCTGCTCGACGATGAGTTCGAGGTATTGGATGTGGTCGCATCGTTCGAAGAAGTCGATGAACCGTTCGAGTCATTGCTGGTCGAAGTCGGTGTAGTGGGGTTGGTCGAACTTCCGGGTCTTTGAACTTCAGGATGGTCGGCATACCACTTGTTCAGTATCTCGTTGAAATTGAAGGTCTCGCTCGCAACGCCGCGACTATTCGCTTCGAGCGTCTTCTCTTCGCCGTCAACCTTCAAGACCACGTTCTCGGGATTCGAAGTGACGAATTTGATGTTGCCCGAACTGGTGTAGGTCTGGGATGCTTGGCCGGTCACATCGCCCGCTTCTTTCGTCGAACCATCGACGATGACCTCGATGTAGGCGCTCTTGCCAGCAGGCACCTCATAAGAAAGCGTGAAATCGGTCGGTGCGACGGCAGCGGGTTGTGCGGTGTCGTTACCTTCCCCTTCTTCGGTGTTCTCGATGCCTGTTACAGGGATATTTTGAACATCTTCTTGCTTGCTCGAACAAGAGACGATGGAAGCGATGATGGCGATGAGGATGATGACGACGATGACGCCGCCGATGATGAGCGGCAAGCGGCTGCGAGGTGCTTGCCCCATACCGCGTGAAGGATTCGCGTAGAGGTTCACGTACTTCCCATCAGGGATCGCTTCTCTGCGTGCGGGATGAAGCTGGGGGTCTTCGCTGCGGTTTTGCCGGGCTTGCGCTCGTGCGCGAGCGGACTGCGTGCGATCGAAGTCGTCAGGAGTATCGGAATAAATGCGTCTACCGTTCGCTCCTGTCGTACCGTCATCGACACGTTGGCGGGTCGATGAGACCGCTTTGAACTGGTTAGTGGGTTGTCGTTTGCCAGGTCGTGAGGTCGCTTGTGACGTGTTGCGATGCAGATAGCGATTCTCGATCGCATTCTGATGTGCGCGACCGATCTGGTTGGCGTAGCTTTCGTCAAGGTACATGCGCGTGACATCGTTGGCATTGAGGCCGAGGAAGCGCGCATAGGCGTTGATCATGTTGCGAGAATATCCACGAGGAGGTATGCGTTCGAAGTCACTGTTCTCGATCGCTTCGAGGATGTCGGGGCGAATGCGTAGGCGACGAGACACGGTGGTGAGCTCGTAGCCTTTTGAGATGCGCGCTTCTTTGAGCACGCTACCAAAGCTGATGTGGTTCACGGTAACCCTCCCGGTGTTCCTTAATCATTCTCCTCGAAGGCGCGGATGGTCTCAAGTTCGACCGCATCGACGAGCACCTCACGAGGCTTGGAGCCATTGGGCGGACCAACAATTCCTTTTGCTTCGAGTAAATCCATTATACGACCTGCGCGGGAATAACCAACGCTCAATCGTCTTTGAAGATTGGAAGTGGAACCCATACCGCTCGAGCAGACGATCTCGGCGGCTTCCCAAAGCAGCGGGTCTTCAGAGACCGCTCCCCCGCCGCCGCTTCCGTCGGGTGCGGAATCGCCGAGCGTGATGAGGTTGGTCTTCAAGATGTCGTGGTGGTATTCCGGCTCTCCTTGTTGCTTCAAGTGTTCGACCACTGCTGCGATCTCGTCCTCGGAAACGAAACACCCTTGGATGCGCTGGGGTTTCGCGAGTTCGGGCTTAGAGAGCAAGAGGTCGCCCAGACCGATGAGATTCTCTGCGCCCGGCGTATCGAGGACGACGCGCGAATCGATGCCCGATGCCACGTTGAACGCGATGCGGTTGGTGATATTGGCCTTGATGAGGCCAGTCACGACGTTGGTTGAGGGGCGCTGCGTTGCCACGATAAGATGGATACCCGCTGCACGAGCGAGCTGTGCCAAACGTGAGATGGAGAATTCCACTTCCTTGCCGACGTTCATCATGAGGTCAGCAAGCTCGTCGATGATGATGACGATGTAGGGTAATTCATCGAGCAGGTCGGTGTTCTCGGGATCCTTCTCGTAGGCTTTCGCGCTCTCTTGAGCTTTCGCGTTGTATTGGCCGATGTTGCGCGCTCCGATACTGGAGAAGATCTTAAGGCGACGTTCCATCTCGGCGACCGCCCACGAAAGCGCGCTCGCAGCTTCGCGTGATTCGGTGACGACTGGCACATAGAGATGAGGGATGCCGTTATAGGGCGTGAATTCGACGCGTTTGGGGTCGATCATGATGAATCGCACTTCAGCGGGCGTGGCACGCATGAGGATCGACATGATCATAGCGTTGATGGAGACCGACTTACCAGAGCCGGTGGTACCGCCGATGAGCAGGTGCGGCATGGTGGCAAGGTCGGAGACGATGCATTCACCTTCGACATCCTTGCCGATCGCGATCTCGAGCGGACCGCCTGTGGTGCCTTTGAGCACGTCGCCCAAGAACACGGTCTGACGCACTTGGTTAGGTACCTCGATGCCAACGTAGTTCGTGCCGGGGATGGGCGCGAAGATACGCACGCCGGGAGACGCGAGCGCCAGCGCGATATCGTCGGTGAGGTTCGAGACGCGGTTGACGCGCACGCCGGAGGGCAGGTCGACCTTGAAGAGCGTGACGGTGGGCCCAGCGACCCAGCCGACCACATCGGCGTCCACCCCGAAATCGTGAAGCGTATCCTCGAGGTTCTGCGCGACCATCTTGAGCGAGGCATCGGTCTCGGACTTCATGCTCTCCGCAGAGCTCGTGTTGAGCAGGTTGAAATCGGGTAGCTGGAAGCCATCCATGGGCTGCGGGATTGCGCTGGGGGTCTTGGGGCGCTTCTTCTTCGGTTGCGGAGAAGCTTGCTGCTTCTGCTCGGACTTCACCTCGGCGTTGACCTGTTCGACCACTTTCTCAGCATCGATGGTCGTGGTCTGCTGCTCGCTGATCTCGACTTTAGGGACATTGTCGAGCTTGCGCTTGCGCGGGCCGAGCTTGCGTGTGAGCGCCTGGGGTTCTTTGGGCTCTTGATCGAGCAAGAGCGTCTGTTCGGCATCGATCTTGCGTGCAGCGGGCGCGACAGCAGGTGCGTTTTCGGGCAACTGCATCTGTCGAGGATCGACCGCATGCTTCGAGATTCTTCTGCGCGCGAGCGGGCGTTGGTCCTGCGTATGAGCAAGATTCATGCGAGCGAACAGCGCTTCGCCGCTCTCCTCCTCTTCTTCACGTGCGAGACGTTCTTCGCGGATGCGTTCGAGGGCGGCCGAGATGGAGAATCCGATGATGAGGGTGCCGACGATGAAGAGTCCTACGATGAAGATGAGCGAGACGGTGAATCCGAACAGGCGCAGGAAGATCCAGGCGAAGGCACCGCCGCAATAGCCGCCGTAGTGTTGGAGATAGGCGGCATTGAAGACGATGTTGGGATCGCTTTCCGCTTGTGGGATGAGCGTCGAGAGCAGCGTGAGCAAGGTAAGGAAGATGATGAGCGATCCTAATGCGGTACGAGCAGGCACGAGACCGGCATCGAATCTGACCAGGTATGTGATGGCAACTGCGAGCAGGAAGAATGGAAGGATGTAAGCGCCGATGCCGAACGCACTATGTAGGCCCGCACCGAGAAGCGACGTGACCATGCCGTCTGCGGGCAGCAGTGCTGTGATGAACAGTGCGATGGCCAGAATAGCGAGCACGACACCGATGATGTCGTGCTTCGTTCTAGGATCGAGAAGTTGCGTCTGATGCGCAGGGGCAGCCTTCTGGTAGTTACCAGGCTTACCCTTCACTGCGCCTTTCGACGTGGAACGCTTCTGCGTTTGGCCTTTGCTCCTCTTCTGAGAAGCGGAGCGTGACCGATCGTTTTGCTGTCGCGCCATAAAACCTTTCCTTAGTGCGTTTGAAGTGTGTGTAAGGTTTTCACCGCATTATAAACTAAAGCTCGAGGATATTCACGATGACGAGCGGGCGTTGGTTCGTGCGCTCCCACAGGACCGAGAGCAGTGCACTGCGTGCGACCTTCCTCGTCTCATTCCATGACTCTTGTTTCGAGAGCGATCGCTTGATGGCACTGGCGACCGCATTCGAGACCGCTTTCACCAGTTCGGGATCATCTCCGCCGGGAATACCGTGCATCTCGACCACGACCGGAGATACGAGCGTGCGCTTCTGCTTGTTGACGGCGCAGGCGATACTGGCGACGCCTTGCGCGCCGAGGCTCGAGCGTTCATGTAGGACCATCTCTGAAGTGTCGCCCACGCTCAGGCCATCCACCAGCACGATGCCGCTCGCGACCGGTTCGCCGATCTTGATGCCGCTGGGTGAGAGTTCGACCGATTCGCCGTTCTCGAGGATATAGATGTTCTCTCGTGCAACGCCAGTGGCCTGTGCGAGATTGGCATGCGCGCGCAGGTGCGTTGCTTCGCCATGAACGGGCAGGAATGCTTCAGGGCGTACGATGGAGAGCACGAGCTTGAGCTCTTCAGCGCCCGCATGGCCTGAAACGTGCACGCAAGCACGAGATTTATCGTAGACATCCGCTCCGATCTTGGCGAGCGCATTCACGACGCGCGTGACCGCCTTCTCATTGCCGGGTACGGGTGTGGCAGAGATGATGACCGTATCGCCTTCTTCGATGGAGATGGTCTTATGGTTGCCGCTCGCGATGCGCGCGAGCGCAGAGAGCGGCTCGCCCTGAGAACCTGTGCACATGACCACGTAACTATCGGGCGGCATGCCCTTCAGGTCGTAGGCATCGATGATGTCTTTGTCCGAGATGTTCAGATAGCCAAGGCGACGAGCGATATCGGTGTTCTGCACCATGGAGCGACCCGTTACGGCAACCTTGCGCCCGTTCTTCACCGCAGCATCGCAGATCTGCTGCATGCGATGAATGTGAGAAGCGAAGGAAGCGACGATGACACGGCCTTTCGCACCGGAGATGATCTGATCGAGCGCCTTGCCCACTTCAGCTTCGGAAGGCGTGAAGTTAGGATTCATGGCGTTGGTCGAGTCGGAGAGCATCAGATCGACGCCCTCTTTCGAGAAGCGCGCGAGCGCCGCGAAGTCGGTCTGAACGCCATCGATAGGTGATTGATCGAGCTTGAAGTCGCCCGTATGCAGGACATTGCCTGCAGGCGAGCGATAGAAGACGCCCACTGCATCGGGGATGGAGTGGTTCACTGAGAAGAATTCGGCTTTGATGCAGCCCAGATCGATGGTCTGGCCAGGCTTGATCTCGCACAGCTTCGCATTCTTGATCTTGTGTTCCTTGAGCTTTCCTTCGATGAGACCGAGCGTGAGCTTCGTCGCATAGATGGGCACCTGTCGTCCCAGGTCCTTCAGCAAGTAAGGAAGCGCACCGGTGTGATCTTCGTGCCCGTGCGTGATGATGATGCCACGCAGCTTGTCGGCGTTTTCGAGCACGTAGGTGTAGTCCGGCAAGATGAGATCGATGCCGGGGTGGTCGTCGTCGGGGAACATGAGACCCGCGTCGTCGAGCACCATGTCGTTCTTGCATTCGAACACGGTCATGTTCTTGCCGATAGCATCGAGGCCACCCAAGGGGATGATGCGCAGCGTGGCCTTCGGGTCGCGCTTCTGCTGTCCCTGCTTGGGGCGACGGTTATTGTTCTTCTTATTGTTCTGGTTGTTGCTCTTGTTCGAGCCGTTTACCTTTGAAAGCTTGGGGCGCTTTCGTTCAAGCTGAACGTGCTTGACAGTTTCATTGTTGCGTTTCTTCTGATTCTTCGATTCTGTCTTCTGTTGCGCCATTACCTCTCTTTTCCTAACAGCGCTCCCCTCTTTTCGTTTCAGTGAAGAGCCTGTTCATTGTGTTGTACGATTATTCTAGAACGCCTACTTGGCGCATCACTTCTGCAAGTTCTGCCGACTGTTCGGCGGTCGCGTTGACGAGCGGCAAACGAACACCACCGACCGGGAAGCCGAGCAGGTTCAATGCTTCCTTCACCATGATGGGGTTCGAGGTGATGAAGAGCTCGTCCATGAGCGGCAGCAAGGCCGCGTTCGCCTTCGCTGCTGCCTCGAAATCGCCCTTCGCGCAGAGATCGACGATCTCCTTCATGCGCGCAGGAGCAACATTGCCGATGGTGGAGATGACGCCAGCACCGCCGAGCTTCATGAGATCGTAGGTGAGCGCGTCGTCGCCAGAATAGACATCGAAACCTTCAGGAGCATTGTCGATGATCTCGGCCACCTGTTCGAGGTTACCGGATGCTTCCTTGATGGCGACGATGTTATCGACATCGTTGGCGAGGCGAAGCGTGGTCTCTGCGGTCATGTTGATGACGCAGCGGCCAGGGATATTGTAGAGGATGCACGGAAGATCGACGCTTTGCGCGATGGTCTTGAAGTGCTGGTAGAGACCTTCTTGTGGAGGCTTGTTGTAGTACGGGACCACGAGCATGAAGCCGTCTACACCGAGCTTCTGCACATCTCGTGCGAAATCGACCGTGTCAGCCGTGCAATTATCGCCGACATTGGCGATAACGGGAACCTGACCAGCGATCTCCGAGACGACCGCCTCGAAGAGCTGCATCTTCTGCGGGTAGAAGACCGTGGGGCTTTCACCGGTGGTGCCGTTGATGATGAGCGCATCGGCTCCCCCGTTGACCAAACGCCGAGCGAGCGCACGAGCTTGTTTTAGGTCAAGTTCAAGATCCTGGTCGAACGGAGTGACCATAGCGGGGATCATGCGGCCAAAACGAGGCTCTGTTGCTGCTGACATCTGTTTCTCCTAACCACAGGGAATCTGCATCGTGATGAACTTCAGCAAAGGGATGTCGTATCGCTTCTTGGGACGATGCGACATCGCTTCATTATCTCACGAGCGCACGGTAACTCTTACATAAAGTTCTCTAAACCTACAATAAGACCGCTTTGCGTGCCGACGTTGCGAATGCCGAGCAGCACACCGGGCATGTAGGACGTGCGATCCCAGGAATCGTGACGCAGTGTGAGGGTCTGCCCCATCGAACCGAAGATGACCTCTTGCGAAGCGACATAGCCCATCGAGCGCACGGAGTGAACGGGCACGCCCGCTACTTCTGCCCCGCGGGCGCCTTCGCAGCCAGGGTTCTCGGTCTCCTTGCCTGGGGCCTGCGTATCGCGCCCGCGAGATTCTTGGATGATTTCGGCCGTGCGCACCGCAGTGCCGCTTGGCGCATCCTTCTTGTTCGCGTGATGGAACTCGATGATCTCGGCTTCAGGGAAATAAGGTGCCGCGACGCGCGCGAATTCCATCATGAGCACAGCGCCGGTGGTGAAATTGGGGGCGTAGAACAAACAGGTGCCATCGGCCGCGGAAGCGGCCAGTTCGCCGAGCGTTTCGTTGGTCATGCCGGTCGTGCCGACCACGCAGTCGATGCCGGCGGGAAGCGCGACCGCGAGCGTTTTCGCAACGACATCGGGCTGGGTGAAATCGACGAGCACGTCGAAGTTCGATTCGGCGAGCGCTTCATCGATGGTGCGATAGACGGCGAAGGGCTGGTCGGTCATATACGGATCGATGCCGCATATGACCTGCATATCGTCTGCAGCGGCGACCGCGTCGACGACCGCGGATCCCATGCGTCCAGAATATCCTGCTACGGCTACGTTGATCATGATGATGCCTTTCAGTGGTTCGTTATGAATATCGAGCGATGCGCACTAGTCCTGTGCGAGCGCCTCTTCGAGCGCGCGTGCGAGCTGGTCGGGGCAGCTGGTCGGGCGTTTTCCGCATTCGATGCCCTTGAGCGCTTCGATGATCTCTGCGGCGGGCTTTCCCTTCACCAGGCTCGAGATGCCCTGCTGATTTCCACTGCAACCGCCGTTGAAGGCGACCTCAGCGATGAGACCTTCGTCGTCGATGTCGAAATCGATGGTGCGCGCACAGACGCCAGTGGTCTTGTAGGTGTACATGAGAACCTTCCTCGTCAGGGGGCTACTGTCGCATCTTAGTGTAGACTAATGCGCGCTTTCCGTGCGGCTCTTACGGGCGAGCATGACGAAAAAGCTCCCCGACGTGCGGGGAGCTTCGATGGCGCTATGCGCAGGATGCTTCAGCGGTGATGAAGCTTAGTCGTGACGACGGCGAGGCTTGCGATTGTTGTTACCGTTGCCATTGCCGTTGTTCTTGTGACCCTGACCAGGACGGGGGCCTTCGCTCTTGACGTCGGGCTTGTCCAAGCGGTCGAGCGAGATCTTGCCGTTGTCGCCCACCTCGATGACCTCGACCTTCACGATGTCGCCGATGTTCATGACATCTTCGACCTTCGCTACGCGACCATTGGCCATGCGCGAGATATGGAGCAAGCCGTCCTTGCCGGGCGTGAGGCGGATGAATGCGCCGAAGTCCTTGATGCCGACGACCTCGCCTTCGTAGATCTCTCCCACCTCGGGCACCTTGACGATGCCGAGGATGGCCTCGCGAGCAGCGTCGCCGCTCTCTGCGTTGGTGGAAGCGATGTGAACGGTGCCATCTTCCTGAACTTCGATGGTCGCGCCCGTTTCCTCCTGCAGGCCACGGATGACCTTGCCGCCCGTACCGATGACGTCGCGGATCTTATCGACCGGGATGTGGATGGTCTCGATATGAGGAGCGTAAGGCGAAAGTTCGGCGCGCGGTGCGTCGATGGCTTCGAGCATCGCACTCATGATGAAGGCACGGCCTTCTTTCGCCTGATTCAGCGCACGAGCGAGGATGTCGACCGAAAGGCCGCGAGCCTTATTGTCCATCTGGAGCGCGGTGATGCCCTTCGCAGTACCGCAGACCTTGAAGTCCATGTCGCCCAGGAAGTCTTCGAGACCCTGGATGTCGGAGAGGATGACGATATCGTCGCCTTCCTTGATGAGGCCCATCGCGATACCAGCGACCGGAGCCTTGATGGGCACGCCAGCATCCATGAGCGCGAGCGTGGAACCGCAGGTGGAAGCCATAGAAGAAGAACCATTGGATTCGAGCACCTCGGAAACGACGCGGATTGCGTAGGGGAATTCGTCTTCATCGGGAAGCACGGGCAGGATCGCGCGTTCCGCGAGCGCACCGTGACCGACCTCGCGGCGCTTCGGGGCGCCCATGCGACCGACCTCGCCGGTGCAGTACGGCGGGAAGTTGTACTGATGCATGTAGCGCTTGCCCTCTTCAGGCCAGATGGTGTCGAGACGCTGCCATTCGTTGAGCATGCCGAGCGTACAGACGGAGAGTGCCTGGGTCTGACCGCGCTGGAAAAGGCCGGAGCCATGAACGCGCGGCAGATAGCCCGCCACGATGTGGAGCGGACGGATCTCGGTCGAGGTACGACCGTCGGCGCGCTCACCCGTTTCGATGACCATCGCGCGCATCGCGTGCTTCTCGAGCGACTTCAGTGCAGCGGCGATATCGGAGCCCCATGCAGCACGCTCTTCTTCGGTGAACTCGTTCTCCTTGATGGAGGCTTTGAGTTCGTCGACCTTGGCCATGCGAGACTGCTTGTCCGCGTCCTTGAGCGCAGCGCTCATCTGGTCGAAAAAGCCATCGACGCGCTCTGCGATGGAAGGATCGGCCACGTGGATGGGCCATTCGCGTGGTTCAGGAGCGACCTCTGCGAGGAATGCGCTCTGCTCCTGGCAGAAGGCCTTGATGGCTTCCTGGCCAAAGGTCATAGCGGCGAGCATGTCCTCTTCGGTGATCTCCTTCGCGCCCGCTTCGACCATGGAGATGTAGTCGGCGGTACCAGCGATGGTGAGCTCGAGATCGGAGTTCTCGTCCTCTTCGAGCGTGGGGTTGACGATGAATTCGCCCGTCTCGACGTTACGGCCGATACGCACGCAAGCGGCAGGGCCGTCGAAGGGAGCGCTAGCGCACATGAGCGCAGCGGAAGCGCCCATGACCGAGATGCAGTCGGGCAGATCTTCGCCATCGAGCACGAGCGGAGTCGCGACGATGTGGACTTCCTGCTTGAAGCCATCGGCGAAGCCAGGACGGATCGGACGGTCGATCATGCGCGCGGTGAGGATGCCATGATCGGAAGGCTTCGCTTCGCGCTTCAGGTAACCACCGGGGATGCGGCCGACCGCATACATCTTCTCGATGAAATCTACGGTGAGCGGGAAGAAATCGTAGTCCTTCTCGGATTCGGAGATGACCGCCGTTACGAGCACGGTGGTGTCCCCTTGCGTGACCACGACGGCGCCGGATGCTTGCTTAGCGAGCTCGCCCGTCGAGATCGAGTACTCTTTTCCGTAGAGTTCGAATGTTCTTGTGATCTTTCTCATAAATCAATCTTTCTCTTTCTTCATGCCGGATTGCGATGAAGCTTCTTCGCGTCCGAATGGTCGAACGCACGAGCAACACCGTCTCTACGATGTCGACCGCTTATACACAAAAGCCCGCAAGAGCGGGCTGATGGTGACTAGATATTGTCGCGAATACCAAGTTTCTTGATGAGTTCACGATACTCGAGGATGTCGCGATCCTTGATGTAGACCAAGAGGCGACGACGCTTACCGACGAGCATGAGCAGGCCACGGCGGGTGTGGTGATCCTTCGGGTGCGACTTGAGGTGCTCGGTGAGGTTGCGGATGCGTTCGGTGAGGATCGCGACCTGAACCTCTGCGCTGCCAGAATCCTGAGCATTCTTGCCGTATTCGGCGATGAGCTCTGCGGTGCGTTCTTTCGAGATACTGTCCTTGTTAGCCATGTTTCCACCTTTCATTCGTATGGCATTGGGAACCGAGTTGACAAGCGGTGGTGCATATCGACCAAGTACCCAATCGCTGTTTTCGCAGCCGCTCTATTGTAGAGGTAATGAGCCAGGCGAACAAGCGAAGATTCGCGCGAGCGGTGATAAGGCATCGCGAACGCACGAAAGCAGGTCGTTTCGCCTGTTTCTTCTCTCGTTTATGAAGGTTTCGTGCGGGAGGTCGTGCTGAGTGGAGGTTAAGAACGGGGCATGTTCACGAGGATGTTCTTGAAGATGAACGTGAGCGAACGAAGGGTGAAGCCGAGATGGATGCGAATCCACTCATCGATGAATCGCAGCGCATCGTGGATCGTGCGTTCGGGGACCTGGAACGTGGAGGCCTCGTCGAGCGTCGAATAGAGCAGCGCATCGCACCATCGCAGCATGGCGGCATCGAGCAGGGTCGTTTCGTGACGCGCGGCGCAGTGCGGGCAGATCGATCCTCCATCGAAGTACGAGAAAGGCTGGCGGTCGGTCGCAGCAAGGTCGAGAGGCGTGCCGCATTCGACGCATTCCCGGAAGATCGGCTTGAAGCCGAGGAACGCGAGCGTCTTGAGCAGTCCTGCTGTCGTGAGAACGAGCGGGTCTTCTTCCGTTCTGCCGATCGCGGTGAGCGTGGAGGTGGCCAGAGCGAAGAGACGGGGCGTGGGTTGATCTTGGAAGGTCGCTTTCGCCAGCAGTTCGACGAGGGGCGATGCGGCGCTCGAGCGGAGGAGATCGCAGCGCAGGCCATCGTTTCCGTCGACGAGGCGCACTTCTTTGACTATATCGAGACTCTTGCCTTGTGCGAGCAGGATCGTCGCGACCGCGAAGATCTCGAGACGCGATGCGAAGCTCGAGGTGGGTTTGCGCGCACCTTTCGCGACGGCTTTATACTGCGAGCCGTCCTCGGCGAGAATGGTGGCGATGACGTCGGTCTCCCCTAGCTTCGTGCGCCTGAGGACGAGACCGGTGATGGTGCGGGTCGGTGCAGCCATGCGCCTTTAGGCGCCTTCGCCGTAGCCGAAGCGGCGGATCTGGTTGAGATCGCGTCGCCAGTTCTTCTTCACCTTCACCTGGAGATCGAGGAAGACCTTCGTGCCGAGCAGTGTCTCGAGATCGCTGCGCGCTTCGGTGCCGATGTGCTTGATGGTGGCGCCGCCCTTGCCGATGAGGATGCCCTTCTGGGAATCGCGCTCCACGTAGATGGTGGCGTAGATGCGCGTGAGATGCTTGCGGCGGTTGTAATCCATCTCGTCGACCACCACGCCGATCGCGTGCGGTACCTCATCGTAGACGGTGAAAAGAATCTTCTCACGGATGAATTCCGCGATGATGACCTCTTGCGGCTGATCGGTCTGCATGTCGGCTGGGAACCACAGTGGACCTTCGGGCAGATACGAGACCACCGCATCGACGAATTCGTCGACGTTCTTTCCCGTAACGGCGCTGAGCACGATGATGCGATCCCAATCGAGCAGCTGCTTCGCGCGTTCGATCTGCGCATCGATCTTTTCATCGGTGGCCAGGTCGCATTTCGAGATGACGAGGATCTTCGGGGTATTCTTCACGGCCTTGAGCTGCGCGATGACCCATTCGTCGCCGGTGCCTAGGGGCTCGTGCGCATCGAGCAGGAACGCGACCACGTCGATCCCTTCGAGGGACTTGAGCGCAGTGGTGTTGAGCTCTTCGCCCAGCGTGTCGTGCGGCTTATGAACGCCTGGCGTATCGACGATGATGAGCTGATACGCATCGGTGGTCTTGATGGCCCGAAAGCGATGACGCGTCGTTTGCGCGGTGGGTGAAGTGATCGCGAACTTCTGGTCCATGATGGCGTTGAGCAGGGTCGATTTGCCTGCGTTCGGACGTCCGAGGAATGTGACGAATCCTGATCGGAACTGATCGCTGCGTTCGTTCATTGGCTATGCTCCCAAGATGAGGCTGAGTAGTTTCGGTATGAAGATGATGCACCCGACCACGAACGAAGCGAGGGCGAAGAGCAGCACCGCTCCGGCAGCGCAATCCTTCGCTTTGCCCGCAAGTGCGTGATAGTCGGGGCTCGCCAGGTCGACGATGGTCTCGAGCGCGGAGTTCAGTGCTTCCCCACCGAGCACGAGTCCGAAACATACTATGACGATCATCCATTCGGTAGCGGAGATGCTGCAGATGAAACCGAGCACGACGGTGAAGAGCGCGAAGACGATGTCGATGCGGAAATTGCGCTCTTTGCTGGCGAAACGAATGCCCTTCACTGCGCAGCGCACTGCGGCGATGAAGCTGAATTCGGTATCTTGATCCTTCGTTGCCACGCGCACCTTCCGTCCTATCGCACGCCCGAAGCGCTCGGCTTGGCCAGGTTCCACGCCGCGAGCAGCTCGTCCTCGAGCGCCTCCATCACTTCGGCCTCATCGTCTTCGATGTGATCGTAGCCGCGCAGATGCAAGAGACCGTGCGTGATGAGCAGGCTCACCTCTTCTTCGAGCGTCGTACCGAATTCTTCGGTCTGGGCATAGGCGACGTCGGTCGCAATGATGACATCGCCGAGCTCGTATTCTTGCCCCTCTTCGAGCGATTCGCCTTCGAAGGGGATGTTGTCGCATTCGAAGGAGAGCACGTCGGTAGGTTTGTCGATGCCGCGAAAATCGCGATTGAGCTGGTGGATGCGTTCATCGTCCACGAAGGTGACCGAGACGCTGGTGGAAGCGGGACATTCGAGCTTCTCGAGCACGAAAGAGATCAGGCCCTCGAGCGGGAGCGCTTCCAGTTCGGGGGTCGCATGGTCGAAGCGAAGAGCGATATCCATCGGTCGAGCGTCCTTTACAGTCGGAGGTTGTTCGCTTCAGCGCGCGCGTACGCAGCGATGATCTTCGATACGAGCGAATTGCGCACCACGTCGCGCGTGTGGAATTCGATGAAGCCGATCTCGGGAATGCCGTCGAGCACTTGACGAACGGTCTGCAGGCCCGAGATGCCCTTGGGCAGGTCGGTCTGCGTTATGTCGCCGGTGATGACCATCTTCGATCCCATGCCGAGGCGCGTGATGAACATCTTCATCTGCTGAGGGGTGGTGTTCTGCGCTTCGTCGAGGATGATGAAGCTGTCGTTCAAGGTGCGGCCGCGCATGAACGCGAGCGGCGCGATCTCGATGACGCCTTCAGCGATGAGCTTGTTGGCACGCACAGGGTCCATCATGTCAAAGAGCGCATCGTAGAGCGGACGGATGTAAGGATCGATCTTCTCGGTGAGCGTTCCAGGAAGAAAGCCCAGGTTCTCCCCTGCTTCCACGACCGGACGCGTGAGCAGGATGCGGCCGACCTCCTTGTGGTTGAGCGCTGCGATGGCCATGGCCATGGCGAGATAGGTCTTGCCCGTGCCCGCAGGCCCGATGCCGAACGTGATGGTCTTGTTGCGGATGTAGTCGAGATATTCCTTCTGCATCGGCGTCTTGGGGCGGATGACGCGACCTTTATATGAGAGCACCACATCGTCGTGGAGTTCCTTGGGCGCGTACTGCCCTTCCTGCAGCAGTGCGAGCGATCGTTTGATCGATTCAGTGGTGGGTTCGACGCCCTGGTTGATATCGGCGAGCATGTCGGAGATGAGCGTGGTGAGATTCTTCACCTCGATGGGCGATCCGACCACTTCGATCTGCGTACCGCGCACGGTGATGCGCGCTTGGAAGGCGTCTTGGATGAAACGGAGATTCTCGTCTTGAGGACCGAGCAGCGATGCGAGCGTGGCTGGGTCGTTCAAGTTGATGGTTTGTGTCAGTTCTTCTTGCATGCTCTCATCATACAGGATGGATCGAGGGCTGTTAAGGTGAGGGGCACGAGGCTGCCTGGTGCGATGTCGGTGGGAACCTCCACTTTGTAATAGGATTCGCTCATGCCGATGCCGGGGCGTTCGACGAGGATATCCTCGGTCGTGCCCAGACGGCTGCGAGCATCGTTCATGCGCAACTCATCTGCGGTTTCGAGCAGTGCTTTCAGACGCTGTTCTTTGAGCACGGGGTCGATCTGGTCGCTTCGGGCGGCGGCAGGGGTGCCTGCGCGCATGGAGTAGCGAAATCCGTGGATCTTCGAGAAGCGCGCGGTGCGTGCGAGCGCGAGCGTCTCCTCGAATTCTGCATCGCTCTCTCCTGGGAACCCCGCGATGATGTCGGTCGAGAGCGACAGTTCGGGGATCTTCGCGTAGAGCTCGTCGACGAGACGTGCATAGCGTTCAGCGCTGTAAGGGCGACCCATCTCCGCGAGCACCTTGCTTGACCCTGATTGGAGCGGGATATGAAGATGGCGGCAGATGCGTCCTTGGGCGCGAGCGATCGTGTCGATGGCGGCGTCGGTGAGCGAACACGGTTCGACCGACGAGATGCGGAACCTGACCTGCGAAGTTTCAGCGAGCAAGCGCGCGAGCAGGCTATCGAGGCGTTGCCCGTCATGACGATAGGACCCCAGATCGATGCCCGAGAGCATGATCTCACGGATGCCCGCTTCTTCAAGACCGCGTGCTTCAGCGATGATCTCTTCGGCGGGTCGTGACCACGCTCTTCCCCGTGCGACGTGGACGATGCAGTAGGTGCACGCATGGTCACAGCCGTCTTGCACCTTGAGCGAAACGCGCAAGGGGAATCCCTCGCCGACGCGCAGCGCGCTCTCCGAAGAGGCGAACGCAGCCTTCTCGATCACGCGGATGCGCGGATCGAGCTGCTGGTAGAACTCAGGATCGATCGCAGCGGCGCAGCCGGTCACGAGCAGGCGCGCGGTGTCGTTCTCGCGCAGCGCGCGGCGCACCGCCTTGCGCGTCTTCTTCTCAGCATCTCCGGTGACCGTGCAGGTGTTCACGATGATGGTCTCTGCGTCGGCGAGGTTTGCGAGCACGTGACCTTGGGCGATGAGGTTGGCGGCGATAGTATCGGATTCTGCTTTGTTGATCTTGCAGCCGAGGTTGACGACGTGGAATCTCATCGACGATGCGCCTTGCTGTGAGCGCGCAGTTCGTTCAGGACGAGCGCGGTCGATACGATGCCCGCGGTCTCGGTGCGCAAGATGGTCGGTCCGAGCGAGAGCGAAAAGAGCGTGGCGGCGCTGGCGTTCATGGCCTCGACCTCTTCAGGAGCGATACCGCCTTCAGGACCGATGACGATCCAGAGACGTTCTGCACTCTCTATCAGGGAAGACGAAGCATCGAAGAGCGCGGAGATGCTCGCGTCGAGCGGCGCTTCTTCCCAGAAGAGCACTACGACGTCCTTCTCGTTCCAGGTATCGATGATGCTCGAGAGGGGTCGCGTCTTGTCGACGACAGGGATCGTCGTCCTTCCCGATTGGAGCGCGGCACTGCGCGCGATCTGACAGGAGCGAGCATGACGCTTCTCCGTCTTCTTCTGGTCGAGCTGAACGACGCTGCGCTTCATGGCGGCGGGATAGAATCCTGTGATGCCCAATTCGGTAGCGCTACGGAGAACGATGTCCATCTTCTCGCCCTTCGCAAGGCCTTGGACGAGCATGACCGGAGTCGTTTCGGGTGCCGCCTCGAGATGTTGTGCGATGCGAACCCAGATGTCGTCGCCCTCGATCGAGGCGATCTCGACCTCGAAGTAATCCTGGTTGCCGTCCACGACCGCAAGGTGCTCCCCCACCTGCAGGCGCAGCGCCTTGATGTGGTTGCGATCGGCTGGATCGAACTCGAGCTTGAAAAGCTCGTTGGGTTCGTCGGCTATGCGTGGATTGACGCAGAATAAGTGATGGAGCGACATGGCGGGTTCTTACGAATTGAAGGCGTTGCGCAGCTTCTCGAGCGGCGTGCGCGACTCTGCGAAGTTCTCGTCCATCTCGTCAGCCAGCTCTTCGAGCAGCTCGCGTTCGCGCTTCGAAAGGCGCGTTGGGATCGACACTTCGATGTGCACATGCATGTCGCCTCGAACGTCGTCCTTGAAGCGCGGCATGCCGTATCCACGCACGCGCACCACCTGGCCATTCTGACATCCGCTCGGAATGGGGACCTTCACCAGTTCGTCTTCGAAGATGCCTTCGATCTCGATGTCGGCGCCCAGTGCTGCTTGCACCATCGAGATGACGGTGGTGACGTGCAGATCGTCGCCGTCACGCTCGAAGAATTCGTGCGGATCGATTCGACAGGTGACGATAAGATCGCCTGAATCGGCGCCACGAATGCCCGCTTCGCCATATCCGCTCAGACGCAGCTGCTGGCCATCGTGAATGCCGACCGGGATGTCGACCGAAAGACGCTGACGATCGGGGATCCTGCCCTGACCGTCGCATTCGGGACAAGGGTTCTCGATGACCACGCCGGCACCCTGACAGTTCGTACAGGTCGATGCCGCTTGCATATCACCTAAGAACGTATGCTGGACCGTGACCACGCGTCCGCGACCGTGACATTCAGGACAGGTGATCTCTTCCCCATCTTCACCAAGACCCGTGCCGTCGCATTCAGGGCACGGAGAGAGGCGATCGTAGATGATCTCCTTCTTGACGCCTGCGGCCACCTCTTCGAGCGTGACGCGCAGGCCAACGCCCATATCACGACCTTCGCGCTTGATGCTGGCAGAGCGACCCGCTCCTCCGCCGAAGAAGGAACTGAACAGATCTCCCATGCCGAACCCGCCGCCGAACAGGTCTTCGAGGTCGACATAGCCTGCGCCCGCGCTCGAACCCGGTGCCGTGCCGAAGCGATCGTAATGATTGCGCTTGGCTGGATCGCTCAGAACATCGTAGGCTTCGTTGAGTTCCTTGAAGCGCTCTTCGGCATCAGGCTCCTTGTTCACGTCGGGATGGAGCGTGCGCGCTTTCTTGCGAAACGCCTTCTTTACCTCATCGTCGGTCGCGGTCTTGTCGACGCCGAGAATTTCGTATAGGTCTTGAGCCATTCGGATCGATCTCTTTCTTGGTCCTTATGAGTCTTGCAATAACGTTCGAGCAGCGCGAACTGCTTTGATGACTTGTTCGTAGTTCATGCGCGTCGGGCCGATGACGGCGATCATGCCCTGAGCGCCTTCTTTGGAATAAGGTGTTGCGACGACCGAGATCTCTGAGAGTTCATCGCTGCCGTTCTCGTGACCGATACGGATGAGCGGCAGGTCACCTTCAGTAGCTTCGTTGAAAAGGTTGAACAAGATGGTCTCGTCCTCGAGCTTTTCGATGAGCGGAGAGACGCGCGTGGCATCGCTGAATTCGGGCTGGCCGAGCAGCCGCGAGATGCCGAGCGTGTGAGGGCGATGCGCGCGACTGTGCGCACAACAATCGAATATCTCCTCTTCGACGAGCAGGAAGAGCGGATCTTGCATGGTCTCGTTCAAGGACCCGAGCGTGGGCGCATCTTCATTCTTCGCCATGCGCGCGGGCACGGTCGAGAGCGGTGAGCCCGCATAGAGTTCGTTGAGCGTGCGCTCGATGGTCGCGATGCGTTCGGTGTCGATCTCGTCGCTCGTTTCGATCGTGCGCTTGAAGACGGTGCCATCTTCGCTCACGACCATGGCGAGCAGGCGCGTCGTGGAAAGCGGTACGAGCGTGATGCGCATGATAGCGGCGCTGGTGAGCGTGTTCGGCACCACCATTGCGAGACAGTTGGTGAAGCGCGCCAGCACCTGCGAGGTCTTATCGAGGAGATCGTCCAGTTCGGCGGCATCTGCATAAAGATCTTCGAGCAGGGAGGGGCTCGGCGCTTCGGGAAGGTGCTCGAGCAGATCGTTCACGAACGTGCGGTATCCGAAATCGGTCGGCACACGACCAGCTGAGGTGTGCGGCGAGGTGAGATAGCCCGCGTCCTCGAGATGCGAGAGCTCGTTTCGCACGGTGGCTGAGCTGATGTCGAGATGATAGCGGTCGATCAGCGTGCGCGATCCGATGGGAAGCGCATGCGCGATGTACTCGTTGATGAGCATCTTGAGCACGATCTGTCTTCTATCTGATAGCACGGGCCTCCTTCGTCACTCAAGGCATTTTAGCAGTCGGGAAACGTGAGTGCTAATTCTCCACAGAACAAAAACGTTATCGGTAGCTTATCTACTTATATGGTCGTGATCGAATGCTGGCGGATGTGGGCGCGATCACTGCTCGTCACGATCGGCCAGATCGAGGATCGTGCCGTAGAGCACGTTTCCCCAGAGCCATCCTTTCTGCGTCGGCTTGAATCGCCCCTGCTCTTCGAACACGTAGCCATCTGCTTCGAGTTTCTGGAACGTGGCGAGCGCGCCAGGGACCAACGCATTTGCCGCTTCGACCTGCTCGCGAGCGACTCCCCTGCTCATGCGCATCCCGAGCATCAGATCCTCGACCAGCGCTTCGGTGGCATCGAGCGTCTCTTGCACTTCTTGTTCGCGCACGCGCATGCGCACCTGGTCGTTCTGCTTCATCGTCACTGCAGCGGAGCCGATGCCAAGATAAGGCTTGCCCGTCCAGTACGCTTCGTTATGGCGGCATTCATGGCCATCACGCGCGTAGCTCGCCACTTCGTAGCGGTGATAGCCGTGTTCTTCGAGCAGGCGCTCGGCCGCCACCATCATCTCAGCAGCTGAGTCTGAAAGCTCCTCCTCGCTCTCCTGGAATGCTGAATCATCCATGAGGCGTCTCAGCGGCGTTCCTTCTTCGATCATGAGCGGATAGATGCTGATATGAGCAACGTCAAGATCGAGCGCGGTCTTGAGCGAATCGAGGAAGCTCTCCATCGTTTGACCAGGGAGCCCACACATCAGATCGATGCTGATATCGTCGAAGCGGATCTTCGCCCGTTCGATCGCTTCTTTTGCCATGTGCGCATCGTGCGCACGTCCGAGCGTCCGCAGAAGATCGTCATCGAAAGATTGCACGCCGATGGAAAGGCGTGTCACGCCGAGCGCGAACAGGTCCTTCACCATCGCTTCGGTCAGGCTTTCAGGGTTCACCTCGAGCGTGCATTCGATCTCGGGCGTGAGATGCGTGGATAACGAGAGCGCGTAGAGCAGACGGCTCAGTTGCTTGTTGCCGATGTGGGTCGGCGTTCCACCGCCGATGTAGACCGTCTCGAGCGAGCCGAGCAGATCGGCGCGGGAGGCCTGGCGGATCTGAAGGATGAGATCATCGATGTAGCTTTCGATGCGCTCATCGTCCTGTAGGCACGCTTCGCTTTCGAAATCGCAGTAGGCGCACTTGCTCTTGCAGAATGGGATATGCAGATAGAGCGCCCGATACGGCTCTTGCCCTTCGAGCACGTCGCCACCGGGAAGGCTCATGATCGCACCTCGTCCTCGTTGGTCCCGTCTTCTGCGGGCTGCTTGGCCAACACCGCTTCGAAGATGGCCTTGAAATCGTCGAAGGTCACCGCATCGTTGATCGCACGACGGGCAGTAGATGCGCCGTACAAGCCACGCAGATACCACATCGCGTGCTTGCGCATCTTCACGATGTTGTCGTGATAGCGATCGGCGAGCATGCGTGCGTGATCGAGCGCGACCGCGATACGTTGTTCTGCGGATGGCACTGGCATCGCATCGCCCGTTTCGAGATAGGTCGCGATATCTTCGAATATCCAAGGGTTGCCTTCAGCGCCGCGTCCTACCATGAGCGCGTCGCATCCGGTCTGCTCGAGCATCGCATGAGCCCGCTCGCCCGAAGTGATATCGCCGTTTCCCACTACTGGGATCGAAATGCGCTCCTTCACGCGCGCGATGGTATCCCAGCAGGCTTCTCCTTGGTAGAACTGCTGTGCGAATCGCCCGTGCACAGCGACCGCCGAAGCGCCTGATTCTTGTACGATATGTGCCAGTTCTGGGGCGGTCTCGTGCCCCATCTCGAATCCGCGGCGCATCTTCACGGTGACGGGCAGCTTCACCGTTCGCACCATCTCTTCGACGATCTTGCCTGCTAAGCGCGGATCGCGCATGAGCGCAGAGCCGTCTCCCTTCCCCGCGATCTTGCGCGCGGGACATCCCATATTGATATCGAAGGAGAAGATGCGATCGCCCATCTCTTGTTCGAGTTCGGCCGCTTCTGCAGCCATGGTGCGGGGTTCATGTCCGAAGATCTGCACGACCACCTTGTCTTCCGAGGGTGCGAGCGCGAGCAGATCGCGCGTCTTCACGTTGCCGAAGCTGAGCGCTTTGGCAGAGACCATCTCGGTATAGGTGAGCTGCGCGCCATACGAGAGGCAGATCTCGCGGAACACTTCGTCGCTGACGCCTGCCATCGGTGCGAGGATGATGCGTCGGTCTTGGTAGAGATTCGAGGTGGTCATGCGCGCCTATTCGTCGACCTTGAGGATGGCCATGAAGGCTTCCTGCGGCACTTCCACGCTACCGATGCTCTTCATGCGCTTCTTGCCCTGCTTCTGCTTCTCGAGCAGCTTGCGCTTACGCGTGATGTCGCCACCGTAGCATTTCGCGAGCACGTCCTTGCGCATCGCACGTACGGTCTGACGCGAGAGCACGCGCGAGCCGACGGCTGCCTGGATGGGGATCTCGAACTGTTGACGCGGGATGATGCCCTTGAGTTTCTCGACCAGCACGCGACCACGATCGTAGGCTTTGTCGTTGTGAACGATGAAGGAGAGCGCGTCGATGGGCTTGCCTGCCAGCAGGATATCGAGCTTCACGAGCTTCGAGGTCTTATAATCGTCGAAGTCGTAGTCGAGCGAGGCGTATCCCTTCGTCCTGCTCTTCAGCTGGTCGAAGTAGTCCATGATCAATTCGGAGAGCGGGATCTCCCAGAGCATCTCGACCGTGGTGGTGGACAGATAGTTCATCGTGATGAAGTTACCGCGACGTGCGACGGTGAGATCCATGACCGCGCCCACGTAATCGGGCGGGATGAGGATCTTCGCCTTCAAGTACGGCTCTTCGATGTGGTCGATCTCGGATGCGTCGGGCATGTCTTGCGGCGAGTGGAGCGAGATCATCTCGCCGTTGCTCTTATAGACATGGTATTCCACGGAGGGCGCGGTGGCCAGCAGGTCGAGCCCGAATTCGCGTTCGAGTCGTTCCTTGATGACCTCCATATGCAAAAGACCGAGAAAGCCCACGCGAAAGCCGAAGCCGAGCGCGTGCGAGGTCTCTGCCTCGTAGATGAGCGCCGGGTCGTTCAGGGAGAGCTTCTCGAGCGCATCTTTCAACGGTTCGTACTGATCGCCGTCGATCGGGAACAAGCCCGTGAACACCATCGGCTTCACATCGCGATAGCCAGGAAGCGGCTCTTCGCAGCCTCCTACAGCGTCGGTGATGGTGTCGCCGACCTTCACTTGAGCAGGGTCCTTGAGACCGGTGACCAAGTAACCGACCTCACCCACGCCCAACGATTCGACGGGAACTTCCACCGGCTTGCGCACGCCCGCTTCTTCGACGAGCGTGGTAGCGTTCGTCGCCATCATGCGGATCTCTTGACCCTTCTCGAGCGAGCCATCCACGATGCGCACGAGCGCGACCACGCCGCGATAGGCATCGAAATACGAGTCGAAGATGAGCGCGCGCAGAGGCGCTTCGCTCTTTCCTACGGGCGCAGGGATGTTGTAGACGATCGATTCGAGCAGGTCGGCGATACCCTCGCCCGTCTTGCCGCTGGCCAGGATGGCGTCGTCTGCAGGGATCGCGAGCACGTCTTCGATCTCGGCGCGCACGCGTTCGGGATCTGCTGCGGGAAGGTCAATCTTGTTGATGAGCGGGATGATCTCCAAGTTCGCGTTCATGGCCATCATGGCGTTCGCGACGGTCTGCGCCTCCACGCCTTGGGTCGCGTCCACTACGAGCACCGCGCCTTCGCAGGCTGCCAGCGAGCGGGAGACCTCATAGGTAAAGTCGACATGTCCCGGGGTGTCGATGAGATTGAAATGATAGAGTTCGTCATCTTCGGCGCGATAATCGACGCGCACCGCTTGGCTCTTGATGGTGATGCCGCGCTCGCGTTCGATCTCCATCGAATCCAGCAATTGTTCTTTCATGTCGCGTGACGATACGGTGTCAGTGAGCTCGAGGATGCGATCCGAAAGCGTCGACTTGCCGTGGTCGATATGCGCAATGATCGAGAAGTTACGGATATGTTTAGGGTCGATCGACATGTGCTCTCTCGTTCTTCGATATGATGATGCGCACGATAGTATCAAACGAACGTGCGTTTCTTATGTCGGAAAAGGGCAAGATACGATTCTAACCCATCCGACCATCGGTATGCTGCCTTGGCAAATAATTTATCGACCAGCACTACACCTGCGAAAGAAGTTATGTTACGATTCTAAGGCTTTCGTCTACAACTTGTAATTCAATGGAGGATAAAACGTGGCGAACATCAAAAGTCAAAAGAAGCGAATCATTACGAATGAAAAAGCACGTCTGCGCAATCGCGCAGTTCGTTCTGAACTCAAGACCGCTACCCGCGCAGTCCACGAGGCAGTAGAGGCTAAGAACGGTGCAGAGGCTTATGCTGCTGCGCTCAACGCATGCCGTCTGCTCGATCGTGCTGTCACCAAGGGTGTCATCCACAAGAACCAGGCTGCCAACCGTAAGTCTGGCATCATGAAGCTCGCTAACACGGTCGTCACGCCCGAAGATATCGCCGCTTATAAGCCCAAGGAGAAGAAAGCTCCCGCTAAGACCGGCTCCAAGAAGGCTGCTGCGAAGGCTGCTCGTAAAGAGGAGATGGCTGCTGCTTCCAAGGAAAAGGATAAGCGTCGCAAGAAGACTCAGAAAGAGCAGGCTGCTGCTGCGAAGAAAAAAGCAGAAGCTGAAGCTGCTGCCGCTGCAGAAGAAGAAGCCGCAGCTGCTGCTGAGGCTGAAGCGGCAGCTGAAGAAGCTACCGAAGAGGCTGCAGTCGAAGAAGCTGTTGAGGAAACTGCTGAATAATCATTTCAGTTTCAATCGGATTCGTCCGCATATCGAAAAAGTGCCCGGCTTCGTGCCGGGTTTCTTTTTGTCCTAAGGTAAGACGAGCTGCTCGCAAAACAGCGTTACTTTGGTCGTACCCCCGTTTTTATTCAGTTCGATCAACTTGGCATTTTCAAATTATCAACTCATGAATCGATAACTTACAAGTTCGTTTTTGCAGCCTCGCAGCGATTTTTTGCTTGAAATTGCCGATTGTACGCACAAAATCATGCGATTCAAAGCTGTCTTAGAGAAATCTGGCTTATCGTTTACGATATCGATATACAAAAGTCCTGTTCACGCATCATCAAGTTTTTCGTAGTGTGCGTACGAACGCATATTTCTTGCAAAAAATCGCATTATCACTGCAAGCATGCTCTTCACGTATTTCGACCGAGGTATCTCTACCCTCTTGTCCGTAACCACAACAGCCCAGTGCTTGTTTTGATAAGATAACAACAGTGCAATACATCGATGTTTTAACGAGGTAGTACATGAAAGCTCTTATCCCCGCTGCTGGTCTTGGAAGTCGGTTCCTTCCTGCTACGAAAGCTCAGCCAAAAGAGATGCTCTTGGTCGTGGATAAGCCCGCTATTCAGTACGTGGTCGAAGAAGGTCTCGCTTCAGGTGCTGACGAGGTCATCATCATCAACAGCCACGACAAGAAGTCGATCGAAGATCACTTCACACCTGATCCCGAGCTTGAAGCGGAGCTGCGCGCTCGTGGCAAAGATTCTTATGCTGATAAGGTCGCCCATGCTGGTAGTCTCAATGTCAGCTATGTTTATCAGGAACAGCCGCTCGGTCTTGGCCATGCAGTCCATTGCGCTGCGGATAAGATCGATGGCGAACCGTTCTTCGTACTGCTCGGCGATGTGCTCGTGCCAGATAATAAGATGCTCGTTCGCATGAAGGAGATCTCTGACGAGCATGGCGGAGCGAATGTGATCGCAGTCCTTCCCGTGCCGGAAGATCAGGTCGATCGTTTCGGAGTCATCGACGGCGAACAGCTCTCTGAAGACGTATGGAAGGTCTCTTCGCTCGTCGAGAAGCCTGCGTGTGAAGACGCTCCGTCGAATCTTGCGGTATTCGGGCGCTATCTACTCTCCCCTCGTGTTATGGAACTTCTTGCTGAAGTCGCTCCTGGTGCAGGTGGCGAGATCCAGCTCACCGATGCAATGGCTGAGGCGCTGAAGGAAGAAGAGATGTACGCACTCGTGATCGATGAAGAGGATGGCTTCGATACCGGCACGATCGAAAGCTGGCTCGATACGAACAATCGCTTGTATGCGCGCATGAAGAATGAGTAGTGCTTCATGTTGTGATGAGTGCACCTGAAGAGTGGTGAGCGCTCGAAGATATACTGATGGGATATGAAGATCGCCCTGTATGCGATGAACATACAGGGCGATCTTTTCGTTGCAACATGTGTCTTCGCGACACGGCGCTGACTTCTTGCGATGACAGCGACCGATGAACTAGAGCACGGGAAGCGGCTGTGCCTCCAGTGTCTGAGCGGTTTCAGTCTGAGCGTCGGCAACTACAGGGACAAGCACGTCTTCTGGTTCGATCTCGTCGATGAAGGGACCGAACAATGCTTCGCCATTCTGGCTGAGCTCCACCATGCCGGTAAGGATGTCGACATACTGATAGGATTGACGGGCTGCAGCGCCACGCTTGCGCTTCACCTCCATGATGAAGAGCTTGGGGTGTACTTGCATGAGCACGCCCTCGCTTTCGACGATCTTGGAACGGCCCATGTTGGCGCGAACGCGAAGCTTCTGGCCAACGAAATCGGTCAACGTATCATGAATGCTGTCAACGATCTGAGCTTGCTTTGCTAAATCCATATACACTTCCTCAAAATGGCATAGTACAACTCACCTATCTTAGCATGCGCTCAGATGTGTGAATATGGACAAAAAGCTAATTCATGCCAGCGGCGTCAAAACGCCGCCAAAGATCAAGATCGGAGAAGACCGAGAAACGCACGTCCAAGACGAAGATACGCATCGATGTCGAGCGCCTCTCCCCTCGTCTTCGAGTCGACATCAGCTCGAGCGAAGAGCTCTGGGAGTACGGATGCTGGATCGAGTGCAGGATCGGTGCGTTCGAAATAGCGTTTCATAGAATTCGAGATGGTCTTCCGGCGATTCTCGAAAGCAGCGTCAGCCATGATCATGGTCGCTTTCAGAAGCTCGGGATCGAGCGATTCAGCGTTGCGATCGAGACGGATGACCGCGCTCTTGACACGTGGTGGCGGGAAGAAGTTGCTCTCAGCGACCGAAAACCGTCCTGCAACGTGAGCGAACAGGGCGAGCTTCACGGTATAAGCACCATAGTTCTTCGTGCCGATGGTCGCGCTCATGCGATCGGCGACCTCGGCTTGCACCATGACCGTTGCGCTCTCGAGCGTTGGAAGACGTTCGAAATAATCGAGTACGAGCGTCGCTGCGACCGCATAGGGCAGATTCGCGACGAGCTTGTTCGGAGCGAACGGCAGGTCGTCTGCGGTGATATCGAGCGCATCAGCGCTGATGAGCGTGAAGGTATCTTCCCAGGGTGCGCATGTTTCAGCAAGAACAGCAGGTAGATCGGTGTCACGTTCGATCGAAACCACTTCACCAGCGCTCTTGAGCAACGCTTCGGTGAGCGTGCCGATGCCTGGGCCGATCTCGACCACCTTGTCTTCTGTGGTCAGATCCGCGAGCGAGCAGATGCGCGCCACGACCCCATCATTGATGAGGAAGTGCTGACCGAGCGCCTTCTTCGTCATCAGCCCGAATCGTTCGAGCGTCGCTTTGGTGTCGCTGACGGAAGCGAGAGACGAGAGGCGGCTCATGATACGAGCTCCTTATGTGCTTGGGTGATCTGATGCGCGAGCTTCGCGTAGATGCGATCTTCGTTCTCACCGATGAAGGCGTGCATTCGTGCTAGTTCGAAGTTAGCGAGCGCAAAGGGTGATGCGACCGAAGGAACAGCGGGCTCCGCTCCATACGGATCTCCCCCTTCGCCGACCAAAGCGAGATAGAATGGTCGCTTCTTGGGAAGCGAATCGTGCGTACGGAGGTGATGCTGGCGCTTCCAATAATAGGGCTGAAGACGATCGAGCACGGCCTTGAACTGCGATGGAACCCCGGCGAAATAGATGGGAGAGATGACGAGTACGGCGTCCGCTCCATCGAGCGCATCCGTGACGCTGATCTGATCGTCTTGGTAGATGCAGGTATAGCTTTGCTTGCATTCGTCGCATCCGATGCACCCGCGCACATCGAGCGATGCGACCGAGATGCGCTTGACGGTCGTGTCTGGATCGAGATAGCGAAGCAGGGTCTCGATGCGCATCGCGATGGTTGCACACGTTCCCTTGGCATACGGAGAGCCCGATATGATCAGCCACGTTGCCATGGTGCCGCTTCCCTATCGAGCAGCGCTCGGGCATTGTCGAAGAGACGCTCGAGCATTTCATGCTGCGTTTCTTCGGTCGCGCAGTCGAGGATCTTGAGCAATTTCGCTGCAGTGAAGATGGTGTATTCTGGCCCGCATTCGATGCCGCGGAGCGGTTCAGGGGTCATGAAGGGAGAATCCGTTTCGGTCAGCAGCCGATCGAGCGGGACCGTGAGCGCGCTCTGTCGCACTTCGGGCGTGTTCTTAAACGTGAGCGGACCGCCATAGGCCACGTAGCAGCCCTTCTCGACCCAGGGCGCAAGGACTTCCTCATCGAGGTTGAAGCAATGGAGCAGGACGCCCGCTTCGGGAAATCCTTCTTCATTCATGAGCGCGAGCCCATCGTCGTGCGCTTCACGAAGATGAAGGATGAGCGGAAGACCGGTTTGGTGAGCGAGGCGAATCTGGCGCCTGAAGGCTTCGCGCTGTTGCGGACGGGGGGAATGATCGTAGTGATAGTCGAGTCCGACCTCTCCGATCGCCGCGACGCGCGGGTCGTGCAGCGCCTCGATCAAACGCTGTTCGAGCGCGTCGTCATAATGTTTGGCGTTATGAGGGTGGCAACCGATGCCGATGCGGACCTTCGGAGCATCCAGATCGAAATCGCCCAGATCGTATCGGCTATAGAGTTCGCGAGCGCCCTCGAGCCATGCAGGCAGCTTCTCGAAGGTGGTGCGGCGATCTTCCTGCACGTCCATGATGGTGCAGATGAATCGCACGCCATAGAGAGCGCTTCGTGCGAGCGCGAGCGCAGGATCCGAGAGCATATCGAGATGGGCGTGCGTATCGGCGACGGGGCCGCAGAGATGCGGTGGTTCGACGAAACGGCATTTCTCTTTCTTGCGTTTCTGATAGAAGTGCGTATCGCGCTCGTGATCGCTAAGCGACGCGATCGGGACGCTCTCGCCAAAAGAGAACTGCAGGTTATCAGCAGGATTATTCGAGGGAGAAGTCGATCGCATCTACGTCCAATCGTGGATAGAGCGGCGTTCCGGTGTTGATCTCGAGACCAGGTTCGAGCTGCCCCCACGCGCTTGCAGCTTCGATATCGGTAACATTGGTGACGCTACCAAGGTTCATGCGCGAGAAGACCTCGTCAGAAGTGTTCGGCATGAAAGGAGCCATGAACAGTGCGATGATGCGGATCGCTTCGAGCGCGTTGTAGATGACCGCTGCCAGTTCGTCAGCCGTCTTTTCGCTCTTCGCAAGATCCCAGGGCTTGGAATCTTCAACGTAGAGGTTCACGCGACTCGCGAGCTTCTGAACTGCTTGAGCAGCCGCAGAGAAGTCGACGTTCGTGAACGCTTCATCGTATTCCTTATAGAGATCTTGAGCGATCTCCGCGAGCGGATTGTCCTCGGCACCTGCAGGAGGTGTGGGCACCTTGCCCTCGAAATACTTGTCGGTCATGTTGAAGACACGTGAGACGAGATTTCCCCAAGTGTTCGCCAGGTCAGCATTGTAGACCTGCACCATGCGTTCGATGGAGATCGAGCCATCGTGACCGAACTGAACATCCGAGAGGAAGTAATACCGGTATGGGTCGACCCCGAAGACCTTGACCAGATCGGCAGGCTTGAGCGCATTGCCGCGCGACTTGGACATCTTCTCACCCTTGGTGAGCAAGAAACCATGGCCGAAGACCGTGTGCGTGATGGGCATGCCCGCTGCCATGAGCATAGCGGGCCAGATGACGCAGTGGAAGCGGATGATGTCCTTGCCGACGAAATGATACTGCATAGGCCAGGCGGCCTCGAATTCGCCCTGACGTTCTGGATCGCTGTAGCCGATACCGGTCAGATAGGCCAAAAGCGCATCAGCCCAAACGTAGGCGACATGGCCTTCATCGAAGGGCAGCGGAACACCCCAGTCGAACGTAGAGCGCGAGATGGAGAGATCTTTCAGGCCGCTCTTCACGAACGAGACGACCTCGTTCTTGCGCGTGACGGGGCGGATGAAATCAGGGTTCTGCTCGTAGAAATCGAGCAGCTTGTCTTCGAAGTCGGAGAGTTTGAAGAACCAGTTCTCTTCCCCGCTGGTCTTCTGAACCGGACGCTTACAATCAGGGCAGACGAATACGCCTTCTTCATTCTTCTCGAGGTCGGATTCAGCATAGTAGGTCTCTTCATGGACGCAATACCAGCCTTCATAGGCGCCTTTGTAGAGATAGCCCTTTTCGTAGAGGTCGTTCCAGAACTTCTTCACGGATTCCGCGTGACGCGGTTCGGTGGTACGAACGAAATCGGTATAGGTGATATCGAGCATATCCCACGCGTCGCGGAATGCTGGCTCCATGGAATCGCACCATTCTTGCGGCTCCATATCGTGGGCTGCTGCCGTATCGGCGACCTTCTGTCCATGCTCGTCCATACCGGTCACGAACGAGACATCGTGGCCGTTCATGCGTTGATAGCGAGCGACCGCATCGGCTGCGATAGTGGTATAAGCGGTTCCCAGATGAGGGGCCGCATTCACGTAATAGATGGGCGTGGTGATCGCATAGGCGCCTTTTGACATGGAATGATCTCCTTTTCTGCCCCGTTGTCGGCACATGGAACCGATCGGAGCTCGGTATGACCGCACCAGCGAATCGAGCGGCTGGTGATGAATGATACGTGAGGCCTACTGCTCGAATTCGTTACGAACAGCGGATACGGGGATGATCTGCGACGCTTCATGCACGATCTCGTACGTATCACGTGCGATCATGTATTCTTCGTCGGTAGGAATGACGATGATCGCAACGCCAGAGTTATCGGTCGAGATGATGCGCTCGAAACCACGCTGCTTGTTCTTCTCCTGATCGAGCACGATACCCAGTGGCTGCCAACCAGAGAAGATCATACGGCGCATCTTCTGACAATTCTCGCCTACGCCCGCAGAAAGAACGATGGCATCCGCGCCTGACATGAGCGCGAGATATTGACCGATGTACTTCTTGCAGATGGAAGAGTACATCTCGTATGCGAGGATCGCACGTTCATCGCCCGCGTTCGAAGCATCGCGGACCATGCGCAGGTCGTTGCTGATGCCCGATACTCCTTTGAGACCCGATTCCTTGTTCAAGATATCGTTCATCTCTTCGGCGCTGAGGTCCTCGTGATCCATGAGGAATGTGACGATGGCGGGGTCGATCGCACCCGAGCGCGTACCCATCATGAGACCATCGAGTGGCGTGAAACCCATCGAAGTGTCGATAGGGACACCATGGTCGATGGCGGCGATGGAGCAACCGTTGCCCAGGTGGCAGGTGATGATGCGTAGATCGCGCAGGTCTTCACCGAGAATATCGGCTGCGCGTTCCGAAAGATAACGATGGCTGGTGCCATGGAAGCCGTACTTGCGGATGCCGTACTTCTCGTAATATTCGAAAGGAATGGGATACATGTAGGCTTTGGGGGGCATGGTCTGGAAGAATGCGGTGTCGAACACGGCGACCATGGGAGTTTCGGGCATGAGCCTTTGGCATGCGTGGATGCCCGCGAGCGCTGCTTTGTTGTGGAGCGGAGCGAGTTCTGCCAGTTCATCGATCTTGGCGATGACATCGTCGTCGACCATCGCGGAGCGTTTGAAGTATTCGCCGCCATGGACCACGCGGTGGCCGATAGCGCTGATCTCGTCAAGGCTTTCGAGGACCGGTTCTTCGCCTGCGAGCAAAGAGTCGATGACGAGCTGAAGAGCCTCTGTGTGGTCTGCGAGCGGTTCTTCGATCAAGACCTCGTTATCGTCGACGACGTGCTTGCGCACCGCATCCTGCGAACCGACGCGTTCGCACAGACCGCGCGCGAGGACTTTGTTGGTGTCGATGTCGACCAGCTGATACTTGAGCGATGAAGAGCCTGCATTGATGACGAGGATTTTCAACGAAACTCCTTCCAAAGTTGTTAGAGAAGATTATACGTTCCTGCGCAGATGCGCTCTTCGCGGGCTATTGCCTTATTCGGCGGGCGGGTTCGCGCATGAGAGAAATGGAACTCATCGCTCGAGCGTGTGGAGAGGCGAGATCACGCCTTCGAAAGTTCGCTGTCGGTCTGGTCGTCGTCGACGGACGTGTCGAGCTCGCCCATCAACACCTCGACCTTCTGTTGCGCATCAGCGAGGCTCGTCTTGAGATAGCGCAACAGTGCAACGCCGCGTTCGTATTTCTTCAGGCTCTCTTCGAGTTCGAGCGTGTTGCTCTCGAGCGCTTCGACGATGCCGTTCAATTCGGTCATCGCTTCGCGGAAGGTCAGGTTGATCTGTTCGGTCGCCATATCTACTCCTTCGGGTTCGGTTCGTTAGGGATGGTACTTGCGTTCGATCAAGGCTGATCGGCGCGTTGAAAGGGCGGTCGTTCTTGCGTGTCGGTCACCGTGCAATCGATCGTGCCATCTTCGACCTGGATGGACAGTGGATCGTTGGGCTTCACCTGTTCGACCGATCTGACGAGCGCACCCGTCTCGTCCTTCGTGATGGACCACCCGCGTTCGAGCGCGGTGAGCGGTGAAAGATCGTTCAGGCGCGCGGTGACGAGCGCAGCAGCGGAACGATAGGGATCGATGAGCGTCTTGCCGATCTTGTCCAACGCGAGCGTCTTGAGCGAAAGGTCGTGCTGGTCTCGTGCGAGCAGTGCATCGAGCGCGCCTGAGAGCTTTCGCGTGAGATCATCGCATGCGTGCGCGCGATCCTGAAGGGCGCGTGGGAGCGCGACTCCGAAACGCAGGCGCAGCTGTTCGAGCGCTGCATCGTCCGTTGTACCGAAACGCTGCATGCTCTGCTCGATGCGCGTCTGGTAAAGATCGACCAGTTGCAGGTCGTTAGCGTAGAGATAGTTCGGATCGCGGAAGACCGGACGGGATTCGTAGGCAGCTACGTAGTTGATCGATCGTTCGATGCGATGCAGGAAGACCGAGGTCATGCGGCTCGCGAGCGAATCGAGCTGATCGAAGAGCTCTTCCTTGCTGGGGCTGACCGCCTCGGCAGCTGCCGTTGGCGTAGAAGCGCGCAAGTCGGCCACCATGTCGGCGATGGAGGTATCCGGCTCGTGGCCGATGCCGGTGATGATGGGAACAGGACTCTGCGCGATGAACCGTGCGAGCGCCTCATCGTTGAAGGGCATCAGGTCTTCGAACGAGCCTCCTCCGCGAACGAGCAGCACTTCTTCGGCACCCGCTTCGATGACGGTACGCAAGCCGAGAATGAGATCTTGGGCAGCTTGCTTGCCTTCGACGGGAACGCCAGCGAGCAGCACGGTCGCGAGCGGATAGCGACGTCTGAGGGTGCGCAGCACATCGTGAACCGCTGCACCACGAGGCGAGGTGACCAGGCCGATCTTGGTCGGAAGCGAAACGAGCGGGCGCTTGCGTTCGGGGTCCATCAATCCTTCGTTTCGCAGCATGAGCGCACGTTGAGCCACCTGAGCGCGCAGATCGCCTTCACCGGCGAGCTTGAGCGAAGAGACGTCGAAGTTCATGCGGCCTTTCGGTGCGAAGATGGTGAACTTCCCCACCACTTCGACCCGAGCCCCAAGGCGAAGCGGCACGCCCGCGCTCTTGTAACGATTCATCCACATGAGGCAAGGAAGCGTAGCGCTCTCGTCCTTGATGGTGAAATAGACCGCCTTGTAGCCCGGTTTCTGGTTAAGCTCGCTCACTTCGCCGACGATGTGGAACGTGTGCTCGGAAATGATGGACTTAGCGATGTTGAGCGCTGCGGAAACGCTGAGCGCACGACGCTCTTTCGGTTTGACGCTGGGTTCGAGGTCCGCCATGGAAGGACCTAGTTATCGCGTACGGAGAGCAGATAGAGCAGCTGCAGAACGGAAACGAGCGCGGCTGCGACGTAGGTGAAAGCGCACGCGCGCAGAACGCTCCAGGCACCTGCCTGTTCCCCGCCAGGGATGCCGGTGGAGTTCATGTAGGCCATGGCACGCTTGCTGGCATCGAACTCGACGGGAAGCGTGACGATCTGAAAGAGCACAGCGACCGCGTACAGGATGATGGCGAGGTCGACCAAACCGACCACGTTCAAGATAATGCCTGCGAGCAAGATGAAGATCCATGCGTTCGAGGCGAGATTGACCGCAGGTACGAGCGCGGAGCGCACTTTCATGGGCTTGTAGTCCTGGGCGAACTGGCAGGCGTGACCGACTTCATGACATGCCGTGGCGGTGGCGGTGATGGAGCGGCCGTTATAGGAATCGGGACCGAGTGTGATGGAGTTGTCCTTCGGGTTGAAGAAATCCTCGCCTTCGCGGCCCATGCGCACCTCAACGCCCTGGATGCCGTAGTACTGGAGCATGCCGACCGCGACATCGCGTCCGGTGAGGTTGCTCGAATTCGGCACATGAGAATACTTGTTCAGCTGACGATGGACGTAAGCTTGCGCGCCGAAGCCGATCGCGAGCGTTACCAAGATGAGCAATAAGTACGACATGGTGTCTTTCCTCCTGTGTCGATGAGATGATCCGAACCGGATCGTCTCGAGGATGAGAACATCAGATGATGTCCTACTTTAACGTGAAATGGTGCGGGCGCGTCTAAGAGCGCTCAATCTCCAAATTTCCGTCAGCTATTCGTAACGAGACCTTGCCAGCGAGCAGGTCGAGGAGTTCGTTGCCGAGCAGGTGTTTGCGCCACCCTTTCAGCAGTTCGCATTCATCGTAGTGTCCGCGCGCGAGTTTCGTGAGCTCGGCGTGGGATGCGAGCGTTTGAGGAGCGATGTCGTTCTCTTTTGCGCATTTGCGCGCGATGCCGCTCATCACGTCCACGATGGCATCCACGTTCGCTTCGCTGCGCGCCTTGTTCTTGAGTGAGGGAAGTTCATTCTTGGGACAGTTGAGGCCCTTCTTGATGCAGGCGACGATCTCGCGCGCGTCGCTCGTGCGCAGCGTGTCGCGTAACCCACGCACCATGAACAATTCATCGAGCGTGCACGCTTCACGGCGACAGGCTTCCACTATCTGTTCGTCGGAAACGACCCACTTGCGCGGGATATTGCGTGATTGCGCCTTGAGTTCACGCCAGGCAGCGAATTCACGGGCAGCTGCCATCTGGCGCGGTTTGAGCTGATTGACGCGTTTGAGCTTCTTGTAACGTTCATAGGGATCGACGAGGTACTTATCGGGGTGACTCAGCTCTTCGAAGGCGTCGGTGAGCCATTCGAGTCGCCCCTTCTCTTCGAGCGCTTCGACCATCTTCTCGTGAATGCGTGGGAGGTAGAGTACATCGTCGGCAGCATACTGCACCTGTGAAGGCGATAGTGGCCTGCGCGACCAATCCGTGAAGGAATCCTTCTTCGCAAGCTCGACATCGCAGTACTGCGATACCAGCAACGCATAAGAGGCCTGCTGGTTCTTGCCGAGCAGGGTCGCTGCGATCTGCGTATCGAAGACGGGAGCAGGCAGCACGCCCGTTTCGCGCAGCACGATCTCCATGTCTTGCGTGCAGGCGTGGAAGATCTTCAGGATGCCAGGATCGGTGAGCGGACGCGCCAGCGCTTTGAGGTCACTCAGGGGGAATGGATCGATGATGGCGATGGTGCCCTCGATCCCGATCTGAACGAGACAGGTCTTAGGATAGTAGGTCTTCTCGCGGAGGAATTCGGTATCGATGGCCATGTAAGAGCTCTTCATACAGGCTTCGGCGAATTCTTGCAGCGCTTCATCGGTATCTATGAGTAGTTTCTTTAACATCGTTCGCATTACCAGTTCTCGTTAAACCACCGAACTACTATAATGCATTGCAGACGTTTACGAAGGCGCATAAAGGGGCATCGGTGAAAGTTCTCGTCATCCATAACATCGGATCGGGCCATGGGGCCGGTGCTATCTACGATTTCATTCGTTCTTACGCTGAAGACGGCGACACCATCACGCTGCGTACGTTCAACGGCATCACGCCGTTCGAACGCTTGCTCGAAGATGCGCGTGAATACGATTTCGTGGTCGCGAGCGGCGGTGATGGCACCATCGCTGCGGTCGCCTATGCGCTTCGCTATTCCGATATCCCTATCCTGCCCTTCCCTTCTGGTACCGCGAACTTGCTCGCGATGAATCTTTCCTCTCCTAACGAGCCGCATGCGCTCTGCAAGGTCGCCGATCAGGGCCAGACGATGTACTTCGACTTGGGAGAGATCGAGACCGCACAAGGGTCGGTCGGATTCACGATCATGGCAGGGTGCGGTTATGACGAGATCATCATGCGACTCGCTTCGCACCACAAGCAGGTGCTCGGTCCGATCGCTTACTTCCACGCGGCGTTCACAAACCCTATTCCGCCTCATTCTGAGTTCACGCTCACCATCGATGGCAAGCGCATCGAAAGTGCTGGTATCGGCGTGGTGTTCACGAACTTCTCGCGCATTCAGTTCGACCTGATGGTCTCTGATATGAACCTTCCGCAAGACGGCTTGCTCGATATCGTCATCATCAAGACGAACACGGCGATCGAACTGCTGCCAACGCTTCTGGCGAAGGCGGTCGACCACAGCGGCAATCTTGCTAACAAGTTGGGTAATCTAGAAGTGTATCGTGGGCGCGAAGTGACCATCGAAGCCGTACCTGAAATGTACATGGAGTACGATGGTGAACCGACGCGCATGCATACACCCTTCACCGTTCGTTGCTTGCCGAAAGCATCGCGCTACATCGTGTCCGAAGAGTGCATCAAGTACTTCAAGGATCTCGAGAACTAATCTTGCGAGGAGTCCATTTCGCGGTTCTTCTCGGCTACCCAGGCTTGGTAGTTCTTCTTGTACTTCATCTGGATGAGCTGGATGATGACCGAAAACACCATCGCGAAGTACACCATGAGCTTCTCGACGTGCATATCGAGCAGCTCCACGCCTGAGTGGATGCCCAAGCCATCGAGCGTGAGCAGGATACCGATCGTGACGATGAAGACGAGCGCGAGGATCTTGATCTCGGTGTGGGTGTTGATGAAGCGCGAGATAGCATCGATGAAGATCATCATCAGGACGACCGCGATGATGACCGCGAGGATCATGATGATGAGATGCTGCGCAAGGCCCACCGCGGTGATGACCGAATCGATGGAGAAGACCAAGTCCATTACCATGATGGTGATGACCGCCTGTGGAAGCGTGATGCGCGTGCGCTTGTGATCGGGCTCGTGCTCCTCTTTCTCTTCGGTCAAGTCGAGCACGCCTCTGAGTTCCACGATACCCTTGTAGATGAGATAAATACCGCCGACGAGCAAGACCAAGTCGCGAATGGAAAAGCCCATCGGTTCGCCATGGATCTCGATGAAGGGGATCGTGAAGAGCGGTTGGGTCATGTGCACGAGAAACGATGCGAAGCACAAGAAGAGGATGCGCATCAGAAGCGCGCCGAGCAAACCAATCTTGCGGCCGATATGCTGCTTTTCAGGGGGAAGACGGTCGGTGGTGATAGCGATGAAGACGAGATTGTCCACGCCGAGCACGATCTCTAAGAAAAGAAGTGTGACAAGGCTGATCCAGGCTTCAGGGGTTGCGAAGATCGAAAGGTCAATCATGGTTCAAGCCAACGCCATCCTTTAAAAAAAGACCGCGAAGCGGTCTTTGGTCGATCTGGAGGCGACGCCCGGATTCGAACCGGGGATAAAGGCTTTGCAGGCCTCTGCCTTACCACTTGGCCACGTCGCCACAAAAAAGCCGCCATATGAGCATGAAGACGGCCCTTGTTTCTCTGGAGCGGACGACGGGGTTCGAACCCGCGACCCTCACCTTGGCAAGGTGATGCTCTACCAACTGAGCCACGTCCGCGCGCAAGAAATCATTATACCGAAGAGAAGCGATTGCGCAAGAAGAATAAAATAAATGACCGGGTTGCCCCGGTCATCGAAGATCTGGAGCGGACGACGGGGTTCGAACCCGCGACCCTCACCTTGGCAAGGTGATGCTCTACCAACTGAGCCACGTCCGCGTATGTTCCTGTTTAAATGGTGGGCGATACTGGGATCGAACCAGTGGCCCCCACCGTGTCGAGGTGATGCTCTCCCGCTGAGCTAATCGCCCACTTAAACAGAACTGCTGAATGCATATCGCATCAGCGGTTGATTAGTATACTAGAATCAAGACCGCCGTCAAGCCCTTGTCTAAAAATATCCGTAATATGGCGTTTGCACCACGCTGGAATGGACCCAGTTGATGAGCGTGATGAAGTCGAAGACCGGCAGCCCCGTACTGCATTGGATCGCGTACGCATAAGGTGGTAGATCACTGCATTCGAGCAGGATCGCACCGATCTCTGGCCGAGCGGCAACGAGCTTCTGCGCGAGCTCGGCAAGGTCGGTCGTGAGCTGCCCGTTGTCCAGGCCGCCTCTTCCCCATCGGATAGGCGCGAAGCTTTCCATGGAGCCCACATCTTGAACGATGATATCGGCCAGATCTGCGCCGACCCCATTCAAGATGCCGTCATCGATGTTATCGGCGCTCGCTGCGAACACCGCGATCTTCTGATCGCGCTTCAATCCCAACTTGATGAGCGGAAGTTGGCAGAGGCTCGAGAGGAATACCGGCACCTCTACCGCAGCAGCAACCTGCTCTTGGAAGTGTGCGAAGTATCCGCAGGCGCCCACGATCGCACGCACTCCTTCAGCTTCGAGCTCCTTGGCGGCTGCTACGACGATATCTTCCAGTTCAGCGGCTCCTTCGAAGAGCTGTTCGATCTCGAACGTCACCTTTTTATAAAGCACTGGAAAATCGAATGTAGTTGCGTTCGCCACGTTGCCGGGCATCTTGGGATACCCCAGGTCGACCGCGATGATGCCGATCGAGTGACCAGCGCTATAGCGCTCAGGCGGAGCGAAGGTCTCGGTGAGCTGATGTGGGTTGGTGATAACGCGTCGCCACGTCATGATTCATCCTTAGGATCGTACGGACAATTCTTATGCATAGGTGCCATCGTTCAAATATGCGAGCAGCGCATCCTTGTCCATATGGCCGATGCCGAGGTCTTCGAGCGTGAGACCTGATTCGAAGTAATTCGTCTTGTTCATGACACCACCGAGCACGATCATCGAGTCGATGATGGGCGTCGGAACGCCGAACTTCTTTCCGAGCTCATGATAGACATGGCAGCCGACCGGCACGTCTTCGGTGACATAGCGGTTCTGGATCGTGAACGGGCCCGTGCCATAACCCACTTCCCATTCTTCGTCGAAAGGAACGGTGCACCCTCCGCCCATGTATTCCTGACCGAGCACGCTGGTGCGCTGGTAGAAGACCTCTTTGTCGAAGGGCTGGATGCCGACGCCGATCGCTTCGGCGAGCGCGATCTCCTCGTTGTAGAACTGGTATTGAACTTCCGAGATGGAAGGACAGAAGCTGTGGCTGTAGATACTGTAGTCGTGCTTGTTCATATGCAGCACGGTGCTGAAGTTCTCCATGGTCGAAACGCCCAGTACGGTACCGGGAACATGGATGACCGGATTGACGTTGGAGAAGCCGATGTCGAGCACGGTGTTGCCTCCTACGACGCCTTCGCCCTGCGTGATCGCATCGAAGCAGCCGAGCGCTTTCGAGCTTTCGAGGAAGTCGGCTTGATCGGTCATCGGAAGCGAAGCGCCACGCAGCGTGATCGCACGATACACAAGGCTGACGTGGGCGTTCATGATGCCGCCTTCGGTGTCGACGCGCGTGCCATAAGGAGCGCTCGACCAGCCGCCTATGATGACGTTCTTCGTGCAGCCCGCTTCGCGCATCATCTTGCGGAGCTTCAACGTGCCGTAATTATCAGGGATGATGTGGATGATCTGGCCATCTTCGAGGCATGGGATGAGCGCGCTGAAGAAGACCTCGTGGGCGACCGAAGGGATGCCGACGATGATGAGCTTCGCACCCTTCACCGCTTCGGCGATCGAATTGGTGACGAGGGAGAAGAAGGCCTTGCCATAGCGCTCGAAACCGAATTTGGTCTGCGTGCCTGGAAGCTTCTGACCGATGATGATGCCCGTGCGATCGACGGTGCCAAGGGTCGACTCGAAGAACGGGTCGAGATCGCAGATGCGAACTTCCTGTCCTGCCAGAGCGCAATCCGCGCCACAGGTCTTACCGACCGCTCCGCCGCCAAGAACCGCGATAGGGGCGTTGCGCAATGCTTCTACATCGATCATGTGTCTACCTTTCTCAAAAGATGGGATCTATCGAACTAGCTTGGATCGTTACTATGATACGCCAAAAGCATAGAGGGGGTAAGGGTGCGTTCTCGCTCGCTCGATCGACGATATAACCAGTTACAAAATCTGGTGATAACCAAACCCATTGTTCGCCAGCGGCGATATGACTAGACTAACAACCGTTGTATTCGACAAGGATCATCTTTCGTTGTTCGTGTTTCGGCGAACTGGATGAAAGATCGCCGAAAAGAAAGGATTCATTCAATGGAAAAGGCGAAACGATTCCCTGCAGTGCTCGTTGCGATCGTCGCAGCGCTCGCACTCTCTTTGCTGGCACTCACCGGCTGCTCTTCCGGAGGCTCATCTTCCGAGGACAAGACCATCACGATCGCAGCGGTCCCTACCCCTCATGCTGAGATCCTGAACGACGTCGTCGCACCGGCGCTCGAGGAAAAGGGTTACACACTCGAAGTGAAGGAATTCACCGACTACGTTCAGCCGAACACGGTGACCGAGGAAGAGGAAGTGGATGCGAACTACTTCCAGCACAAGCCCTACCTCGATAACTTCAACGAGGAGAATGGCACCCACCTGGTCGACGTAACCGCTGTTCACTATGAGCCGTTCGGTCTGTACTCCACCAAGTACTCCTCTCTCGACGAGATTCCCGATGGTGCTAAGGTCGCCGTTCCTAACGACGCGACCAACGAGGCTCGCGCACTACTGCTGCTTCAGGATGAAGGCCTGATCGAGCTCGATGAGAACGCGGGCGTCACCGCTACCCCGCGCGATATCGTGAGCAACCCGAAGAATCTCGAGTTCGTCGAGGTCGAAGCTGCGACCGTTCCGACCATCATCGACGATGTCGCGATCGCTGGCATCAACGCGAACTATGCGCTCGAGGGCGATCTGATGGACAAGCAGCTTAGCAAGGAGTCCAACGATTCTCTGGCGGCTCAGACCTACGCTAATCTCCTCGTCGTCAAGGATGGCAATCAGGACAATGAGAAGATCAAGGTGCTCGCTGAAGTTCTCAACAGCGATGCGGTCCGCGATTACATCAACGACACCTATCAGGGCGCAGTGCTGGCGGTATTCTGATCCGTTTCGCCCACCATGCGAACGAAAGGCTCGGATCGAAAGGTCCGGGCCTTTTCATTTGGTCGGATCCATCACGAACCAGACACGCACGATCCCTGAATGACCCGATTCCCTGTTCGCGCTTCGCGCTCATGCGTCGCTGCGTTGCTCGTGCTTTATGAAGATGAATATGGTCGGCAACGAGTCATTCATGAACCGCACATGCCTGGTTCGTGATGGATTGGAGTAGAATGAATTACGTTTCTAACGAGCTCTTCGAAGAATGCGAGATATCATGCAGTCGAATCTGACCTTACAACAGCTGCGCTACATAACCGAAGTGGTCGAATGTGGTTCGATCAACGCAGCGAGTCAGAATCTCTATGTGTCTCAGCCCGCGCTCTCGACCGCCATCAAGGATGCTGAGGCGGAGCTTGGGATCGAGATCTTCAATCGCAGCAATCGTGGTATCACGCTCACGAAGGATGGCATGGAATTCGTCGGCTATGCGCGCCAGATCCTTGAGCAAGTGAATCTGCTCGAATCGCGCTATAGCAGCCAGTCCGCTGGCGAGGTCGGTAAGCTTTCCATTTCGTCACAGCACTACGCCTTCGGCGTGAAAGCGTTCGTCGACTTGGTCGAAGAATATGATGCCGAGGAGTACGAGTTCACGTTGCGCGAAACCCGCACCGCGGAGATCATCGAGGACGTGAAGAGCTACCGAAGCGAGCTTGGCATCTTGTACCTGAGCACGTTCAACAACCGCGTCATATCCAAAGCGATCAGCGATGCTGGCCTCGAGTTCGTCCCGCTCTTCGAGGCTGAGCCTCATGTGTTCGTGGGTGAGCACCATCCGCTCGCTCATGAGACGTCACTCAAGCCCGAACAGCTGGAATGCTATACACGCTATTCGTTCGAGCAAGGTTCGAACAATTCGTTCTTCTTCTCCGAAGAACCTTTGAGCAACCTTCCCCACAAGAAGCAGATCACGTATTCCGACCGCGGCACGCTCTCCAACCTGCTGACCAACTTCGATGGATATACGATCTCGACCGGTGTGCTCTCGGACGAGATGAACGCGGGTATCGTCGCTATACCGCTCGAGGTGGACGAGAAGATGACCGTCGGTTACATCCACCATGCTGCCCACGACTTTAGCGAGCTCGCAAAGCGCTACATCAAGAAGTTGCGCGCATACATCGAGGCGAATCCTACGGTGAGCACGTACATCGAATATCAGGCACCCGAATCTGAATAGCGAACCCTTACTGCCAAGGGCTCGAACTCCAGCGTCGCTTCGGTCGAGCTAACTTCGCTTCGCGAAGCGGATCTCTCCCTCGCTTTGGCTAAGTCGTTCTCGTCCCTTGGTAGCAAGGTTTCGCCATCAAGCATGAGATGCTCTTATTCTGCGAAGCGCAGAACGACTCGTTGCATCTAAATTAATATTCTAAAGTGAAGCAACGCAGCGACGCATGAGGAGATCTGCATGCAGATCTCCGAACAGGGAAACGGGTCGATTCGAGCTTGGCGGAATGAGAGTGTCTTACTTGTTGAGGCGGTGCTCTTCGTCGTCGGGTTCGACGTAGATGAGGATGTCCTGCACTTCGGGATAGCGCGCCGATATGATCGCTTCGATCTCGTCGACCAGGTGATGCGATGCCTTCACGGTCATCTCTGGGTCGACGAGGATATGAAGATCGAGGTATATCTCGCTCTCGAGACCGCGAGTGCGTACGCGGTGCGCCTCCTTCACGCCGTCGACCTCTTCGACCAACACGCGAATATCCTGTTCAGGAATGCGGGCTTCATCAGCGAGCGTGGCATATGAGTTCTTGAAGATGTCGAAAGCGGTGATGAGGATCGCGACCATGACGACGAGTGCCATGATATCGTCAGCCATCTCGATACCGAAGGCTACCAAGATCAGGCCGATGATGACACCGATGGAGACGAGACAATCCGAGAGCGTGTGAGCAGCATCCGCCTTCAGGATGTCGCTCTTGAGCTTGTTGCCCATGCGGCGTTCGTAGGTGGTGACGAAGAGGTTCACAGCGAGCGTTCCTGCCATGACGATGAATGAAATGGGCGTGACTTCGGTATGGAAGCTCCCATTCACAAGCGATACGACCGCGCTCGATCCGACCTGATAGGCTGCGAAGATGAGCATGAGCCCGATGACGAGCGAAGCGAACGTTTCGAGCTTGAAGTGTCCGTACGGGTGCCCTCGATCGGCAGGTCGCATCGCGAGGCTGATGCCGATCAGTCCGACCACGTTGCCAGCAGAGTCGAAAATAGAGTGGATGCCATCGGCCTGCATCGCAGCGGAGTGCGAGATGGTACCGTACACGAACTTCGCAAGGGCTACCACCAGATTGAGCAGGAGCACACCGAGCAGCACGCGCTTGACCGCATTCGTGCGGTTCTGCTGGTTCTGTAGGCTCAGTTGGGTCATTCGACGCTTTCCTCAATATGAAAAAAGCTTCCCTTTCGGGAAGCTTTCATTTCAACTGGTGTCGGAGGCGGGATTTGAACCCGCACACCCGTTCAAATGGGCACTAGCACCTCAAGCTAGCGTGTCTGCCGTTCCACCACTCCGACGTGCTTTACAGCGTTGTCTATCTTATCAAAAGTTACCGTTCTTGCAAGCGATTATCTTCAAATTCTTGCAGGCGGGAGCTTCATCGCTCACAACTTCAAGAGAAGATGGACGAAATACGCTTACTGACCAGGGTTGATGGTGCCATGGGGGAAGATGACCATGAGCACGACGAGCGAGATGATGAAGACCGCAACCAAGATGATGGTGATGCGGTCGAGGTTCTTCTCGACGATGCTGGTTCCCTGATTGGTGCCATACACGCTCGAAGCGATCATGTCTGAAACACCGGTTCCCTTGCCCGAATGGAGCAAGATGAAGATGATGAGTCCGATGCCCGAAAGAACGAGCAGGATCGAAAATATGATTGCAAGTACTGACAAAACTATCCCTTATCTCATGCGATTTGAGCCGTACAAAACACTTATTATGGCAAACCCTACGCTACTTTTCAAGCAGCGATTCGGCGGTCATCTCCTCCGGTATCGGAAGTCCGATCATCTCGAGCAAGGTCGGAGAGATGTTCGCGAGAATACCGCGTGTATCTTTGAGCGCATAGCCCTTACCTGCGGCATCGACGAGAATGAACGGTACGGGCGCGGTGGTATGCGCCGTGAAGGGAGAACCATCTTCAGCGATCATGCGATCGGCATTGCCGTGATCGGCCGTGATGAGCGCAACGCCGCCTTTTCGTTCGATGGCAGCGATAACTTCGCCAACGCCATGATCGACCGCTTCGACCGCCTTCACAGCAGCGTCGATCACGCCAGTATGGCCGACCATATCGCAATTCGCGAAGTTGACGATATACACGTCTGATTCATCGTTATCGATGGCTGCGACGAGTGCTTCGGTGACCTCTGGTTCGCTCATCTCAGGCTTCAGATCGTACGTGGCGACCTTGGGTGAAGCGATGAGCGTGCGCGTTTCGAGCGCCTTAGGTTCTTCCGCTCCCCCATTGAAGAAGAACGTGACATGCGCGTACTTCTCGGTCTCAGCGATGTGGTACTGGCGAAGACCCGCTTCTGCCAATACATCCGCAAGCACGTGATCGGGGCATTCCTTCGGGAATGCGATGGGCGCAGGGATGGTGGGATCGTATTCGGTCAGACAGACGAAGCCTGGTTTTTCCCAGTTGGGACGTTCGAAATGATCGAAAGCCTCGTCGCAGATGGCACGGGTGATCTCGCGTGCGCGGTCGGGACGGAAGTTGAAGAAGATGAATGCATCTCCGGGTTTCACCGCATCGCCGCTCAGGTTCACTGGCACGATGAATTCGTCGGTGACATCTTGGGCGTACGAATCTTCCATGACCTGCTTCGAGTTGCGATCGGTAGTGTTCTCGGCGAGCCAGATCGCACGCCATGCCTGTTCGACGCGTTCCCAGCGATTGTCGCGATCCATCGCGTAGTAGCGACCCGAAACGACGCCGATCGCAACGTCGGTATCGGGCGCATCGGCGAAGATGGACGCGATCTTGTCTTCGAGCTCTTCGAGGTATTCGACGCCGCTTCGTGGCGGCACATCGCGTCCGTCCATGAAGCAGTGCACACGGATCTTACGAACCTGCAAGCGCTTCGCCATCTTGAGCAGCGCATAGAGATGCTCGTTGTTGGAGTGAACACCACCATCGGAGAGCAGTCCCATCATATGGAGCGTGCTACCCTGTTGCGCGACCGCTTCCATGGTGTCGACGAGCACGGGGTTTTCGAAGAGCGAGCCATCCGCACACGCATTGTCGATGCGCGAGAGCTCTTGATGAACCGTTCGACCGGCACCGATGTTAAGATGCCCTACTTCGGAGTTACCCATTTGACCATCGGGCAGTCCGACGGGCTTTCCCGATGCGTCGAGTTCGATATGCGGGCACGTCGCGAACAGGCGGTCGAGATTCGGTGTGTTCGCGAGGCTGATCGCATTACCTGCGCCTGCATCGGTGAGGCCGAAGCCGTCCATGATGATGAGGCACGCAGGAAGCGTGAGATCACTCTGTTGTTCGGTCATGTATCGTGCTCCTTAAGAAGCGTTCGCAGCAGCCTCGATGAGCTGCTTGAAGGAATTCGCGTCGAGCGCAGCGCCACCGACCAGACCGCCATCGATGTCTTCCATCGAGAGCAGCGAGTCGACATTGCCGACGTTCATGGAGCCGCCGTACAGGATGCGCACACCATCGGCAGCTTCATGCGTGAACGCTTCTGCGAGCGTTGCGCGGATGGCGGCACAGACTTCTTCAGCCTGCTCAGGCGTTGCCGTGCGGCCAGTGCCAATAGCCCAAATGGGTTCGTAGGCGATGACGATTTTGGAAAGGTCGTCCACATCGAGCCCTGCGAGCGCAGCGCGCACCTGCGCGGTGACGAACTCGAGATGACGACCATTATCGCGCACATTGAGCGATTCGCCGACACACACGATGGCGTTGACATCGTTCAGCACGAGCGCCTTCACCTTGAGATTGACCGTGTCATCGGTCTCTGCGAAGTATTCACGACGCTCGGAATGGCCGACGATGCAGTAAGTGCAACCGGCTTCTTTGATCATCGGAATCGAGATCTCGCCCGTGTAGGCGCCCGAGGGCTCCTGATGGACGTTCTGAGCACCGAGTTCGATATCGGTCTTGTCGAAATCGAGCACGGTGTGGACCGCTTTGATGTCGATCGCAGGCACGCAGAGCACCACTTCGACCTTGTCCCAATCGCGGTTGTAGTAATTGCAGAGTTGCTGCGAGAGCGCGACGGCTTCTGGGATTGTCTTGTTCATCTTCCAGTTGCCCGCCATAAGGTACTTACGCATGGTTCCCCCTTATTTCAATGCTTCTACGCCTGGTAGAAGCTCCCCTTGTACTAATTCCATCGAAGCGCCACCCCCGGTCGAGATGAAGGTCATCTTGTCGGCGAGGTCGAACTTATTGACGGCCGCGACGCTGTCGCCACCACCGATGATGGTATCGGCCGAGACATTGTTCGCGACAGCTTCAGCGACAGCACGCGTACCCCCTTCGAACGACGGCATCTCGAAGACGCCCATCGGGCCATTCCAGAACACGCTGGCCGCGTCTTCGATGGCTTCGCAGTAGACGATGGCGGTAGCAGGGCCGATGTCGAGACCCATCATATCGCTTGGGATCTCTTCGACGGTGCAGACTTCCTTGCGTGCATCGTTCGCGAATTCTTCGGCACAGACAACATCGAGCGGGAGCAGCAGTTCAACACCCTTCGCCTTCGCCTTCTCGATCATCTGACCAGCGCGTTCGACCCAATCTTCTTCCATGAGCGAGGTACCCGTCGCATGACCTTGCGCCTTCAGGAACGTGAAGCACATGCCGCCGCCGATGATGAGCTTGTCACATTTATCGATGAGCGCGTCGATGACCTTGACCTTGTCGGAGACCTTCGAACCGCCCAGGATCGCCACGAACGGACGCTTGGGATCGTCGAGCATCGAGGTGAGCGTATCGACCTCGTTAGCCATGAGCGCACCTGCATAGGCAGGAAGATACGCTGCCACGCCTGCGGTAGAAGCATGCGCACGATGTGCGGCACCGAACGCGTCGTTCACGTAGAGATCGGCCAGAGCTGCCAGATCGCGAGCGAATTCAGGATCATTCTTCTTCTCGCGCGCATCGAAACGCAGATTCTCGAGCAGAGCGACCTGTCCATCTTCGAGCGCAGCGACGGTCTCCTTCGCGGAATCGCCGATGGTGTCGGTAGCGAACGCGACCGGCTTGCCGAGCACTTCTTGCAGATAGGCCGCGACCGGCGCGAGCGAGAATTCCTCCTGATAGCCCGTACCATCGGGGCGACCGAGGTGGCTTGCGAGAATGACCTTCGCACCATGATCGAGCAGATAGGTGATGGTAGGAAGCGCTGCACGGATGCGCGTATCGTCTTCGACGTGACCGTCTTTGAGCGGCACGTTGAAATCGACGCGAACGAGCACGCGTTTGCCCGCGACATCCGCATCGGTATAAAGCTTGAGATCGCTCATGATCGTCCTTTCAAAATAAAAGGAGAGCATTTCATGAATACTCTCCTTCGTGTTACTGGGTGGTCGAGATGCTTACGGGAGCAGGATCTTCGCGAGGTCCTTCACGCGATTCGAGTAACCCCATTCGTTGTCGTACCAAGAAACGCACTTCACGAAGTTGCCTTCGCCGCCGAGCACCATGGTGAGCTGGCTGTCGAAGAGCGAAGAGTGAGAGTCGCCGATGATGTCGGTCGAGACGATGGGTTCGTCGATGTATTCGAGGATGCCCTTCATCGGGCCTTCAGCGGCTGCCTTCATCGCGGCATTGACCTCTTCGATGGTGACGTTCTTCTCCAGCTCGACCGTAAGATCGACCATAGAGCCGTCGGGAGTGGGAACGCGCGTCGCGAAACCGTCGAGCTTGCCCTTCAGTTCAGGAAGAACGAGCGAGACCGCACGAGCGGCACCCGTGGTGGTGGGGATCATGGACAGCGCAGCAGCACGAGCACGACGCAGGTCCTTATGAGGAAGATCGAGGATCTTCTGATCGTTGGTATAGGAGTGAATGGTGTTCATGAAGCCACGCTTGATACCGAAGTTATCGAGCAGAACCTTCGCGAATGGAGCGAGGCAGTTCGTGGTGCAAGAAGCGTTCGAGATGATGTTGTCGGTCGCAGGATCGTACTTATCGTCGTTGACACCCATGACGATGGTGATGTCCTCGTTCTTCGCAGGAGCAGAGATGATGACCTTCTTGGCGCCCGCTTCGAGATGGGCACGTGCCTTGTCGGCATCCGTGAACAGACCAGTGGATTCGACGACGACGTCGACACCCAGTTCGCCCCACGGCAGATCCTTAGGATCGCGCTCCGAGAGCACCTTGACCAGACGACCATTCACTTCGAAGCCTTCGGCTTTCGCGACGACCTCTTCGAACACACGGCCGTGGATGGAATCATATTTCAAAAGGTGGGCCATCGTAGGAATATCGCCCAGATCGTTGATTGCGACGACTTCAAGCTCGGGATCGTTTTCCATAGCACGGAACACGAGGCGGCCGATACGGCCGAATCCGTTAATACCAACCTTGGTTGTCATAGGTTTCCCCTTTCGTGGACTCACGATGATTCACGAGCCCTGTTACCATACTTCACATGCCCCCGCGCAGCGGCGGCAAAGCCAATGATCTAACGCTAACCACTATATCAGAAGCAGGCATTTTCGCGCATTCTATGGCTGAAATGAGAAGGGAAAACTACCCAGATTCACAAGATTGACCACACGTAGCAGAAGCTAGTGACGATGCTCGCCGCGTGCGATCTCTTCAGCGAGCTGATCGAGCCTGCGAACACGATGGTTGATGGCTGATTTCGACAGCGGAGGATCGGCTGCTTCGCCGAGCTCTTTGAGCGTAGCATCAGGATATGCGATACGAAGCTTGATGTATTCCTGAAGCGCCTGCGGCAGCGATGAGATGTCGCGATGATCGAGCACATAGCGGATCGTGACGATCTGGTCGACCGAGGCGGCTGAAGCTTTCGCTTGATTGGCTATCTCAGCGTTCACGCGACGATTCACATCGTTACGTACGCTCTTCACCACGCGCTCGTTCTCCATCTTGAGCGCACTCTGATGCGCACCGACCAGTGCGAGGAACGACGAGATAGCCGCCCCGCTCTTGATATAGATGAGATAACTATTCCTGCGCTGGATCGCTTTCGCTTTGATGCCGCGCTCTGCCAGCAACTCGACGATCGCATCTGCGGTCGCTTGCGTCTCGACCTTGAGCTCGAAATGGAAATCGCCGCGGGGATTCGAGATGAATCCGCTTCCGAGAAAGACTCCGCGCAAGTAAGCCGCCACGCAGCATTGCTTGCGGATGAGGCTCGGATCGATGCCGCGCTCGATACCCTCTTGCCCCAAGATACCGAGACTGAGCAGCGCATCGTTCAGCCCAGGTTGCATGGGTACCTCGATGAGCCAGTTCGGCGTTTTATGGAGCACGCTGCGGCGCATCGTCAGATCGGTAGTGAGATGATAGCTTTCGTGGAGCGCTTTGATGATGAAGCGCGCGACCACAGGGGAATCCGTCGCGATCTCGAGGGCGTACTTGCCCTGCCCCTTCATGAGCAAGGTGCCCTCGATGCGGATGAGCGCAGCGAGGGTGGCATTCTCGCAGTGCGAACAAGTAGGTGCGACGCGTGAGAGCTCCTCTTTCACTTCGGTAGTGAAGGACATAGCATCAGGCTCCGCTGCTCATACGGAACACGTCCGAGAAAGCGCTCGCGAGCGCTCGAGGGTCGTGCCAGGTAGGACGCTGAGGGTCGACCATGTTGCGAATGAGGACGACCGTACCTTCTTGCTGGATCTTCTGGATATCCTCGTGCGTGATCTCGACCGATCTGATGTTCATGGAGAGCGAGCGGCCTTCTTTGTTCTCTTGATGCGCGGATTGGAGCGCGCCCGATCCTGCTACCGCCTCGAAGCTGTCCTGCAGTGCCTGGCGAGGAGCGAGCTTGTCCTCGCTATGGATGAGCACGTAGTCGAGGTTGCGTCCGATACCGTGCCTTCTGAGCGCATCAACATGCTCGAGCGCGGAGAGCCCCCAAGTCTCGCCTTGTTGGTCGGCGAGGCTGCACACGAAGATGGTCTTCGCCTTCGTGTTCTCTATCGCTTCAGGGATACCAGGCACGAGCAAGTTAGGAATGATCGAGGTGAAGAGCGAGCCGGGACCGAGCACGACATAGTCGGCATCATAGATAGCGCGGATCGCTTCAACATAAGGAACAGGTTGACCTGCAGATTCGAGCCATACCTGATCGAGCGCAGTGTCGGACTTGCATGCGGTCGCTTGTCCATGCAGCACACGACCATCGAGCGTACGCGCGTTCAACTCGACATTGTTGAGCGTAGAGGGATAGACATGGCCGCGACATCCGAGCATCTTACCGCAGATCTTCACTGCTTCAGGAAATGACCCTGTCGCCTCTTCGAGTGCTGAGAGCATGAGGTTGCCGAGCGTGTGATTACGTGCGAATTCGAAGCGATATTTGAAGGCTTTCGTGAAGGGATCGTCAGGGTCTTGTGCGAACGCCGCAAGACATTTGCGAATATCTCCTGGTGGCGTGACCTTCGCCTCTGCGCGCAGAATGCCCGTTGAGCCGCCGTCATCAGCCATCGCGACGACAGCTGAGGTTTGGATGCCCATGCTCAGCAGCGTGCGAATCGACACGGGAGCACCTGTTCCGCCACCGATGACGACCGCTTTCAGGCTGCGATAATCGTCGGGGAAATGGCTCGTCTTCTCGATCGCTTGAAAGGTCGTAGTGAGCGTAGGTTCCTGGATGAATGCTTCCCCGCTCATTTGGTGGCTGCCTTCTCGGTATCGGCGAGCGTGATATCGCGATGATAGACCGTGACGTTGTAATCTTCCTCTTTCAGCAGCTTGGCGGTCTGTTCAGCGAGAACGACGCTTCGATGCTGACCGCCCGTGCACCCGACCGCGATAGCGAGATGATGCTTGCCTTCAGCCACATATCCGGGCATGACGCAATCGAGCAGGTTCTTCCATGCTGCGAGGAACGCTTCGGTCTCGGTGTTGCAGAGCACGAAATCGCGCACAGGCTCATCGAGGCCCGTGAGCGCGCGCATTTCAGGAATGTAGAAAGGATTAGGCAAGAAGCGCACGTCGATGACGATATCAGCATCGACCGGTGCACCATGCTTGAAACCGAAGGAATACACGACCACGTTCAAGCCTTCGCGCTTCGTTTCCCTCGAATACAGTTCGCGTAACCGCTCGCGCAAGGTCTTCACGGAGATCTTCGAGGTGTCGATGTAGGAATGCGCGAGCTTGGTGAGGTCCCTATTCAGTTCACGCTCGCGAGCGACCGCCTGAGCGATGGAAAGATTGTTGTCCATGCAAAGCGGATGGAGCCTGCGCGTCGCTTTGTAACGTGCGATGAGCGACTCGTCGGTGGCATCCAGGAAGACGATGCGATAACTGATGCCCGCAGCGTCGAGGTTCGCGAGTTCTTTGACCAGCTGATCGTAATATTGCTGGCTGCGAATGGGGCATGCGATAGCGAGCTTTCGCGGACCATCGCTCTGCCCAGGAATGCTGGCTAGGCTGACGATGCCCATGATGAGCTCGGGCGGAAGGTTGTCGATGCAGAAATAACCAAGATCCTCGAACGTGTGGACCGCTTCGGTGCGACCGGCACCGCTCATACCCGTGATGATGACGACATTAGGTTCGTTATCGATGGCAGGTGCGGTGTTCGTGTCGGGTGTGCTGGTCTGGTCAGCCATGGGAATCATCCTTATCCGGTGCTGGTTGTGGATCGTCTTCGTTCGGATAGTAGTGTCGCAAGACCTCATAGAGATCCTCTGCGACCGCATCAGGAACAATTCTAGCAGCTTTGAGCTCGTCCAGGCTGGCTGCTTTCAAGGCTGAGAACGAGCCGAAATGCTTCAAGATCTGCTTCTTGCGCTTCGGGCCGATGCCCGGCACCTCATCGATGATCGACGTGGTCATCGCTTTGCGACGCAGTTCACGATGGAACGTGATCGCGAACCGATGGGCCTCGTCACGAACCTGCTTGACGAGGTAGAGACTGGGAGAGCCACTAGGAAGCACCACAGGGCCCGTCTCTTGCCAGGGAACGAACAGCTCTTCGTCGCGCTTAGCGAGGCCAGCGACGGGAATATCGTCCGCTCCGAGCTCTTCGAGCTGCTTGAGTGCCGCCGTGAGTTGCGGTTTGCCGCCATCGACGATGATGAGGTCGGGCTTCTGCGCGAAGTGTTCATCCTGCATCTTCTCGGCATTATAGCGACGATCGAAGACTTCGCTCATCATGGCGAAGTCGTTCGCCTCTTCGGTCTCGAGACGGATCTTGAAACGACGATACTGACTCTTGTCGGGCTTGCCGTTCACGAAGACCACCATCGAGGCGACCGAATGCTTGCCATGGATGGTCGAGATATCGAAGCATTCGATGCGCATGGGCGGTTTATCGAGGGCGAGCGCACTCTCGAGCTGGAGCAACGCTGCATTGATGCGTTCGTCATCGTAGTTGCTGCGCGCTTTGTAGCGCATGAGCACATGGCACGCGTTCGTATTCGCCATCTGTAGGAGCGCAGCACGCTCTCCCCTCTTCGGCACGACGAAGGATACTTTCGCGCCATAAGGACTCGCCAGTTTCTCGGTGAGCCATGACTCGATGACCTCAGCGTCTTCCGGGGTCTCCTCCATGATGATCTCATGAGGGATCGATTCGGTCTGATCATAGTAGCGCAGCAAGAACATGCGCGAGAGGTCTTCGAAGGGGACGTCCTTGCCCTTGTTGAAGATGAATTCGTTGGTGTTGATGACCTTGCCGCCGCGCACGTTCAGAAGCGAGATGCCAGCGATGGTCTCTTCACGGTAGATGCCGATCACATCCGAATTCAGATTGAGCGATGAAACAGCATGCTGCTTGCTCTCGAGCGAATTGATGGTGTCGATACGACTCTTGATACGGGCAGCCTGTTCGAAGTTGAGTTCGGCCACGGCGCGCTCAAGATCGTCTTCGAGTTCGTCGAGGAATTCCTTGTGCTGACCTGAGAGGAAACGACTCACGCGTTTGACCAAGTCTTGATAGGCCTCCGGATCGATCGCACCACAACAAGCGCCCGGACCGAGACCCACATGAGCATCGAAGCAAGGCCGCTCGGAAAGATCGAGCTCTTCGTAGGCGCAGGTTTGGAGACGACGATTCAGACGCCGCCAATCCGCACAAGAAGAGGCGCAGATCGGCACGATGCGCCGTGTGATGTCAACGAGCTCTCGCGCGGCACGACTGTCGGTATAGGGACCGAAGTAACGCGTTTGGGGCTTATGCGTCTCGCGCGTGTACTTGATGGCCGGAAAGACGTCGCCTGTGGTGAGCGCGATGAACGGATAGCTCTTGTCGTCCTTGAAGTCTGCGTTGAAGTACGGAGAGTACTGCTTGATGAGATTCTTCTCGAGCACCAGGCTCTCATGCTCGTTCTCGACGACGATGTATTCGAACGAATCGATCTGAGAGACGAGCAGCGGGATCTTCTCGCGCGTGTCCTGGTAATTCACGTATTGACGCATGCGCGCACGCAGCTGCTTCGCCTTGCCGACATAGATGACCGTGCCGTTCTTGTCCTTCCAGAGATAGACTCCAGGAAGCGTCGGCACGGAGGCGAGCTGTTGTTTTATTTCTTCGAGCTTCGGGTTGTCCATGAGGTTCGTCTTCGTTGCGGCGAATGCTTAGATGTGGTCGTCCAGGTCGATCATCATGAGCGACACATTATCGCGCATCTCTTTGGTCTGCTGGCGTGTCAGGTGTCCCGATGCGTAATAGTCGGCGATGACCTCGGATTCGATCTGCAGACCAAGGCGTTGGATGGAATCGACGTCGGTGGTCGCCTGCTTGACCGCACGCTCTGCTGGGCTCACCTCCGAATCGAGCACTGCGAGCACGCGTTCGTGCGAGATGAGCAGCTTCGCCACTATTTCGCTCGGATAGCGCGGATCGTCAACGAGGGAATGAAGGTAGTGGATCGCCTCCTTCTCGCAGATGATGCGAATGTTCTTCTGCGCGAGACTCTCCTCTTTATCTTCATGGCGCAAGAAGCCCACCACGCTCGATTGGAGTTGACGGAAGAAGCGCACGATGGTCATGAGCAGCATATGAAACGAGATGAATCGCTGCTTGGTATGAGTGAGCAGATTCTTCTGATGAAGCAGGGTGCGCAAGTAAGCGAACCCTTCATACGCATCGACCTTATGCTGTTCGATCGCTTCGATGAGCGTGTTCGCTTGGTGGTTGATCACCTGAATGCGCAACTGGATAGAGGAAGGATGCTCAAGATCGACCGAGTCGCGGATCGAGGCGATGCGATTATTGTACGAGGAAACGACGATCTTCGTAGCGTTATCGTTCTCCGGCGTTGCATCGACGAGCAGGCGCTCGATGACCGTTCTCAGGATCTCGATGCGCGTGAGCACGTATTTCTCATTCTCCTTCTCATCTTCTTCTATGTTCTTCGGTGCGAGGATAGGAAGCGCGAAATTCGCGAGCAAGAGCGTGCAAAGGATGACGCCGGACGCGAGGAAGATGATGAGCGAGCGCTGCGGGAAGACCGAGCCATCGGAGAGCAAGAATGGCATCGAGAAGATGATCGAGAGCGTGATGGCGCCCTTCGGACCACCGACCGTGGTGACGAGCGCATCGAGCATAGTCTTCTTGTTGATACGGTCGCGCTTGTTGGTCTCAGGGTTGCGCGTGATGAGCAGCATGAGCAGCGCCCAGATCCAGCGAAGCACGACGATGAGCACGGTGATGAGCAGCACGTAGCCGATGAGCGCGAAGTTGTTGATGTAGACATCGTTCCAGGTCGATTGCGTGGCCATAGGCAACTGCATGCCCAGAAGAACGAATACGATGCCGTTCAAGGTGAACCCGATCACCTTCCACACGCTCGAGAGCGCGATGTTCAAGCTCGAGCGATATGGAGAGATCTTGCGCGTGTTGTACATCGACCAGACGATACCGCAAGCGACCACCGCAAGGATACCACTGACGTGGATGATCTCGGAAATGAGGAACGTGACGAAGGGCATCGAGACCTCGAAGAGCACATGGAACGTAGTGCTATCGAGCCCCAGATCGCGTACTTTCGAGGAGATGAGGAGGAATACCGCAGCCAGCAAGATACCGAATGCGATACCACCTAAGAAACTGATGAAGAACGTCGAAGTGGCATCAGCGAGCGAGAACGCGCCCGTGACGGCAGCAGCGATGGCGAATTGGAAAGAGACGACACCGGACGCATCGTTCAGAAGTGCCTCGCCTTGCAAGATCGCGCCTTCACGCTTGCCCAGTTGTGCTTCTTTGCGAAGCGATTGCACCGCGACCGCATCGGTGGGTCCAAGCGCTGCACCGAGCGCGAATGCGGCAGCGAGCGGGATGGAAGGGATGAGCCAATGGACCGTGAAGCCAACGCACAGCGTGATGACCAGCACGAGGCCGATCGCGAACGAGAGGATGGTGACCTTGTTGTCCCAAAGGTTCTTCTTGTTCGATTCCTTCGCGTCGCTGAAGAGCAAAGGTGCGATGAAGAGGATAAGGAAGAGCTCTGGTTCGACGTTGATCTCGATAGGTGCGACCGCGAGCACTGCGATGACAACGCCCAGGCCGATCTGGATGAGCGGCAGCGAGACTTTAGGGACGATCTGATCGAGGATGGAAGAAAGGAGCACCGCGACAGCAAGCAGCAGTATCAGCTCGAATGTCGCCACGTCACTTCCCTTTCAGATCGTTCTATTCCACTTCTATACTACCGAATCGAACCTGCCAGCGGCTCTTTAGCCCGTTCGCTGCGCAAGATTCACATGTTTTCTCGGTCGAACTTGCAAGCTTGATTTTTTTCTCTATAATACTTTCTGCGCATATGGTGGGTGTGGCCTAGTTGGCTAAGGCGCCAGATTGTGGCTCTGGAGATCGAGGGTTCAAGTCCCTTCATCCACCCCAGCGCGTTTTTTTGTTTCGAGCGAAGGTATTTTTGCTTGCACGACGTCAGTCGATAGCCTAAAATAGCTAAGCGCTCAAACGCAGAACATACTTGTAACGGATCGTTAGCTTAGTTGGTAGAGCAGGGGACTCTTAATCCCAAGGTCCGGGGTTCGAGTCCCCGACGATCCACCATGAACTTCCAGGCTGGTCTCCCCCAGCCTTTTTTATTCGCTCATCTAAGCTACCCAGTACTCGAATGCGCCATCTTCAGCTACGCGTCGTTCCACTCTGCCCATATCGTAGAGGTAATCGAGGTAGCTGAGCGCGATCGAGACGCGACGTGTGAGCAAGATGAGCGGTTGCTCGCTCCAACTTGGCAGATAGGCATAGTACTTTCGTGCGAGCGCTTCAGCCGTCAGCGGCGTTGCTTCGACGAGATCGAACATCTTATTGACGGGCCTATCGTAGCTCGCGACGATCTTGTCGAGGAACGCATTCACCTCGTCGGCGCCGATGATCGGGTCGTGGTGGCACATATAGATCTTCTTCAGACCGAGCGCTTTGAGCTGGTCGAAGCTTTCCAGAAAACGCTTCAGCAGATGCAGATCCGCGAAATAGGACATGAGACCAGGTGCGGTATCGAGAATGTGATCGCCTGCGAAGAAGATGCCCCGCTCGCGATCGACGAGCGAGATGTGTTCGGGCGTATGACCGGGTGTTTCGATCACCTCGAAGTGATGATCGCCCACATCGATGGTGTCTCCTGTACGTACGATGCGCACACGGTCCTCGAAGCCATCGAACATGCTATTACGCTTCAGAAGACGTTCGACATAGAAGTACGCATCGTCGTAATCTCCTCGAGCGAGCCCGCTGATCGTGAGATAGTCGTCCACCATCGAATCCTCGAACATAGGAAGAGCGCCCACGTAGACCCGGCGAACGCCCTTTTCAAGGCAGTAGCGCGTGTTGCCGTCGTGATCGTCGTGGGCGTGCGTGAGGAACACTTCAGCGTCGCTCCATGGAACATCGGAAGCAGCGAGCGCACCATCGAGAAAATCGATGCCGCACAGATCGTAAAGACCGACGTCGACGAAGAGCGCCTTCTTGCCTGGATCGACCACGGCGAATTCATCGATGCGGTCGGTGAAGTAGAAGTTATCGACCTGATAGCTGCTATGGAAGATATGAGGGTCGTCCTCTCTCAGCAGGAAATTCGTCTCATGACCAACCTCTGGATAGCGGATCAACTGCGAGACCGGCGTTCCATCTGCCGCTTCGTAGTCGAAATAGGTCGCCTGATCAGGATCGATCCGCCCGATCGTCTCAAGTGCGCCAAAACCGCTCTTCGTGCTGTTGTCCTTGTGGTTGGTCATGCGATGCTCCGTATCAATTCAGTTACCGATGGAAGATCGAGATGAAACGTGGCTTCGTTCATCTAGTATGAATTGTAGCGTACTGCTTTTTCTTGTTCACGCTCGTCGCTGTGCACCTCATGAAGAGGCGTTGAAAGGGGCTCTTATGTTCGGCAATTCACTCTTGATCGTCAACCCGACCGCACAAAGCGGCAAAGCTCGCAAAACGCTCCAAGAAGTCTCCGAGCTGCTCAAAGGCGTGACGAACACGAACCGCGGCCATTATTACGAGATCATCGAGACCACCTATCCACTCGATGCGGTCATCATCGCGCACGAGCTCGGCGAGCACTTCGATACGGTCTTCGTGTTGGGCGGAGATGGCGTCGTGCATGAAGTCGTGAATGGTCTCATGCAGCTACCGCAAGAGAAACGCCCGAAGCTTGGCGTGCTGCCTGCTGGTCAGGGAAACGATTTCGCGCGGAGCTTGAACCTGCCGCTCGATCCGCTGCGCGTGCTAGATGAGCTACCGAAGCTTCAGGAGAAGACGATCGACATCGGCGCGGTGAACGACACGTACTTCGCCCAAACGCTCTCGTTCGGCGTCGATGCAGCCATCGCACTCGAGACGATGGAGCGCCGTCGAACCACGCACAAGACCGGAACGATCCTCTATCTTGAGAGCGGCTTCAACCAGATCAAGAACCACCTTGACGTGATCGAAGCCGATGTTCATATCGATGGCATCGAGTTCCCGGGGCTCGAGTTCTATACCTTCGCCGTTCAGAATGGCCGAACATATGGCGGAGGCTTCGACATCTGCCCTCAGGCCGACCTGAGCGATGGGGTCTTCGATGTCTGCTACGCTACCCCACCCCTCTCGAAATTCGAGGCGGTACGCCTGTTCATGCGCGCTAAAGATGGCAAGCACACGAACGACAAGCACATCAACTTCAAGAAGGGCAAGCATATCAAGCTCACCTTCAGCGATATCGTACCCGCACAGATCGACGGAGAGCCGATCCCTGCCTACGAATACGATATTTCGGTCGTGCCGCAAGCGCTCACGGTGCTCAGTCTTTAGGGTGCCTTGACCAACGCAGACGTTTTCGCGAGCGAATGAAGGTGTCGAGATTCAACGCGATAAGGATACCGAGCACACCGAAGAAGAGAGGTAACACGAGGATAGGATCGCCGAGCTTGGGCACCGAATCGTGAGGTCTGTCAGGCTTGACCGAATCCGCTTCATCCGTAGTGTCTTCATCAATGCCTTCTTGCTCTTCATCTGCAGGAAGTTGTTCGTCTGCATGATCGCCATCCGGTTCGGCTGGTTCACCGATCGGATCACCTGGCTTTTCGGGATCTTCGGGCACGATCGGGTCGCTCGGCACATCAGGTTTAGGGTCGATAGGAGTTTCTGGCTGAGAAGGCTCGGATGGGTCTTCGAGCGCATCCCATTTCGCATAGAGCGTGAGTGGCCTTGTTACCCTATCGGTATCGAAATCCCAAGGAATCGTCGTTGAAGAGTCTTGATACCAACCGCCAAAAGCATGTCCCTCACGCGTTGGATCAGGAATCGAATCCGTTATGAGGCTGTCTCTGTTCACGGTGAGCGCAGGGACATCCGACCCTCCCTGTGTATCGAAGGTGACCTCTTGCGGGAAGAAGATGCCGTTATCGATGAGCGTTCCATTGTTAACGAAAGTTCCACTGCCGACGATCGACCCATCGTTGATGACCGTGCCTTCATTAGTGATCGATCCTTGGTCTTGCAAGGTGATGTTCGCAGGGATAGTGAGGGTACTGCCCCCAGGAATGGTCAGTTGCTGGTTCGCTTCTAGCATCAGGTCATTCGCGAGCGCTGATTCCCCGTATACCGTACCATCATCTCCTGTGAAAACGATCCCTTTCCAAGCCTCCGTATCGGTCATGCATCTTGGATCGATCGAACTTGCGTGAACGAGCGTGGTGCTCGGGCTGCTCGCTGAGGAGTCTCCGATGCTCAAGGTTCCGGGTCCGAGATAGCCAATAGCGGGTGCGCTTCCTTGAGCGGTCGCTTTCACCGTGCTGTTCGCGATCGATACCGACGAAGCGTTCGGCGTACTTGCCTGTTGCCCACCGATAGCTGGCGACGTTCCATATCCGACCGCGGTCACGTTAGCGTTGCTGATGACGATGTTGGCTTGACCGAATCCGAATCCCGTACCGATCGCAGGAGCATTATTACTGCCTTGCGCATTGACCGTGCCGCCTAATATCTGAACAGAGATGTTGGCAGCGTATTGCCCACCACCGATCGCGGCACCTTTCATGCTGTCGCGAAACATCGATGAGACGTTCACTATACCGCCATTGATGACAACCTCTCCATCTTCACCTTCGTTGCCTGAGCCAATTCCTGCGCCTGCGAAATTCTGAGAAGAGACATTCACCTCGATGCGCCCCGAATCGATGATGATACGACCGGTCTTCTTCGCGCTGTTTCCGCCGATGACCGCGTGATTCACGTTGCTCTCAGGCGCATATGCGAAGAGCACGCCCTCGCCTTGAATGGTAAGAGCGGCACCAGAAGGAACGTTGATGCCACTGAGCACGGTAAGCCTCGATCCTGCGTTGAGCTGCAAGACGACATTGCCTGATACGGTCACGCGCTTTTCGATCTCGATATTGCCTGAAACAGTGTAGGTACCGTTGCTCCAGGTAGTAGTAGAGCTCGTTACGTTCTTGTCAGCTTGAGCACTGATCGTCTCGTCGTCTAGCTCGGTCTCTTGAGCGCTGAAGACCACTTCGCGTTCAAGCTGCTCTTCGTCGGCGGGCTGTTCTTCATCGGCGATGCTCTCTTGTGAAACGATAAGCAGGTCACTCGTATCCTGTTCTTGATCTTCGATCTCGGCAGGAATATCTTCTATCGGTTCATCGAAAAGAGATTCGGTTGCCTGCTCATGAGCGAGAGCGACCGATCCACAAACGAGCATGAACGCAGCGAAGAGCGCAACGAGAAACGCGCATCGCTTACGACGATCTGCCCCGAAAACCGTTGTCGTATCTGCCGTTATTATTTTAGGATGATGAACGTTGTGCATGTGCCACCTTTCAATCCGTATGGTCATTATAAACGGCACTGCGATAATGAGCACAAAAGAAAAGGCCCCTGCGTATGCAGAGGCCTTTTGAAGTTCGAAGCGTGGACTGATCGACTAGACGATGCCCTGAGCCATCATCGCATCAGCGAGCTTCTTGAAGCCAGCGATGTTCGCGCCCATCACGTAGTTGCCTTCAACGCCGTATTCCTTAGCAGCGTCGTCCGCAGCGTGGTAGATGCTCTTCATGATGCTCTGAAGCTTCGCATCGACCTCTTCGAAGGTCCAGGAGAGGCGCTCGGAATTCTGAGACATCTCGAGACCAGAGGTCGCAACGCCACCCGCATTGGAAGCCTTACCTGGCATGAAGACGACACCGTTTTCCATGAGGTATTCGGTCGCGTCGAGCGTAGTGGGCATGTTAGCGCCTTCAGCCACGATCTTGCAGCCGTTCGCAACGAGCTGCTTCGCGTCGTCGAGATCGAGCTCGTTCTGAGTCGCGCATGGAAGCGCGATATCGACCTTGACGCTCCATACGCCGCGGCCATCGTGATATTCCACGCCTTCGCGACGCTTCGCATACTCGGAGATGCGGCCGCGCTCGACTTCCTTGATCTGCTTGACCAGATCGACGTCGATGCCATTAGGATCGTAGATCCAACCCGTGGAGTCGGAGAGCGTGACGACCTTAGCGCCCAGCTGCTGAGCCTTCTCGGTCGCATAGATGGCGACGTTGCCGGAGCCGGAGACCGCAACGGTCTTGCCCTCGAAGCTGTCGTCGTGGCAGTTGAGGTATTCCTGAACGAAGTACACGAGACCATAGCCGGTCGCTTCGGTACGTGCGAGCGAACCGCCATAGGAAAGGCCCTTGCCGGTCAGAACGCCTTCCCAGACGTCGCGAATACGCTTGTACTGACCGAACATGTAGCCGATCTCGCGTGCGCCCGTTCCGATGTCACCTGCAGGAACGTCGGTATCCGCACCGATGTGACGGCAGAGTTCGGTCATGAAGGACTGGCAGAAGCGCATGACCTCGTTGTCGGACTTGCCCTTCGGGTCGAAGTCGGAGCCGCCTTTGCCGCCGCCCATAGGAAGCGTGGTGAGCGAGTTCTTGAAGATCTGCTCGAAGCCAAGGAACTTGATGATGGAGAGATTAACGGAAGGATGGAGACGAATGCCACCCTTGTAAGGGCCGATGCAGCTGTTGTACTGCACGCGATAACCGCGGTTGACGTGGACCTCACCCTTGTCGTCTACCCAGGGAACGCGGAACATGATAACGCGCTCTGGCTCGACCAAACGCTCGAGCAGTGCTGCTTTCTCATATTCAGGGTTGGAATCGATGACCGGCTTGAGCGAAGTGAGAACCTCGGTGACCGCCTGGATGAACTCCGGCTCGTTCGCGTTCTTCTCCTTGACCTGTTCGATGACAGAATCGACGTAACTCATGTGACCTCCTCGGTATTCTGATGGTAAGTGTATTTAATCAGAAGATCGGGAGCGGGAAAAGTCGACCGCGCGCGCTTTAACAAGGCTGTAACAAAGAAGCAGCCCGTGGGGCTGCTTCGCTGACTGAACGGTATTCATACCTGATCGAGCTCTGTTGTTGGGCTCTTCCGCTACATCGCGGCAGGCGCGGAAACCCCGAGCAGGCCGAGCGCTTGCGCAAGATTGATGCGCGTAGCATCCACGAGCGCGAGACGTGCCTTCGTCAGCGCTTCATCCTCGTCGATGACGCGGCAGTTGGTGTAGAACGAATGGAACAAGCTCGCAAGATCCTGTGCATAGTGCGTCAAGCGGAATGGAGCGCGATCGCGCGCGGCACCTGCGACCAGATCGGTGAAGCCATCGATCTGCTTCATGAGCGCGAGCTCGGATTCATGGGTGAGCAGCTCGAGCGCTGCGTCGTCGAGCGCGAGCGCTTCAGCAAGCAGTGCAGGCGTGAGGTTCTCAGCATCTTCGATGCCCTGTTCGCGGGCCGCCTTGCGCAGGATCGAGCAGATGCGGGCATGCGCATACTGCACGTAGTAGACCGGATTCGTCGCATCCTGCTTCTTCGCGACCTCGATATCGAAATCGATCGGCTGATCGGATGAGCGCGAGAGCATGAGATAGCGCGTTGCATCCACGCCCACCTCGTCGATCAGTTCGCGGAACGTGATCATCTCGCCCGTACGCTTCGACATGCGCACTGCCTTGCCATCGCGATAGAGGTTCACGAGCTGTCCGAGCACGACCTCGAGATCGTCCGGATAGCCCCAAGCTGCCATCATCGCCTTGCAACGCGGGATGTAACCGTGGTGGTCAGCTCCCCAGATGTCGAGCAGTAGATCGTAGCCACGCTGCTTCTTGTCGTAATGATAGGCGACGTCACTCATAAAATACGTGAGCTCGCCATTCTGCTTGATGAGCACGCGGTCCTTCTCGTCGCTGAATTCAGTGGACTTGAAGTAGGTCGCACCTTCATTCTCGTAGATGAACCCGCGTTCCTTCATCGCGTCAAAGGCGCGCTCGACCTTGTTCTTGCCGTCTTCGCCCGGAATGAAGAGAGAATGCTCGGAAAAGTAGGTGTCGAACTGGTTTCCGAAGAGCGCGAGGGTGTCTCGTACGGAATCCATCATGGCCGCGTAGCCACGCTCACGGAACGCCTTCCTGCGCTCGTCGGGATCGACATCGCGCCATGCATCCCCATCCTCATCGACGATGCGCTGCGCAAGTTCGATCATGTACGCACCGCCATAGGACTGTTCAGGAAGGTCGATATCCTCGCCGAGCAGCTGAAGATAGCGCACGACGAGCGAATCGGCGAAGACGTTCATCTGGTTACCTTCGTCGTTGACGTAGAATTCTTCGTCAACGCTATAGCCTGCATGACGCATGACACGCGCCATCGAATCGCCCAATGCCGCCCAACGACCGTGGCCAACGTGCATCGGGCCAGTAGGATTAGCAGAGACGTACTCGAGATTCACCTTGCAAGGAGTAGCGAGTTCAGACTTGCCATAGTCCCCCCCTTTCGTGCGCACTTCGCGCACCACTTCTTGGAAGGAAGCGGGGTTCAGCGTGAAATTGATGAAGCCAGGACCTGCGATCTCAGCCGTGGCGATAGTGGTGTTCTCGGGAAGATGATCGAGGATGATCTGCGCGATCTGGCGCGGGTTCATGCGCGCTTCTTTCGCGAGACGCATCGCAACGGTGCATGCCCAATCGCCATGCGCTTCTTCACGGGGGCGTTCGAGCGCAGGCTCAGGGATCGTCTCGAGCGCAAGGCTTCCATCTTCGACCGCGCTCGAAAGCGCGTCAGCGACGATGATCTCGAGGGATTCACGTACGGTCATGCGGTAGTTCCTTCCTTGCTTCGATTGGTCGTGGTCTAACCGAGCGTCGCGAGCACGATCGCCTTGATCGAATGCATGCGATTCTCGGCTTCGTCGAATACGCGTGAGCGGCTCGATTCGAAGACCTCGTCGGTCACTTCCATCTCGGTGAGACCGAAACGCTGTTCGATATCCTTCGCGACCGCGGTATCGGTGTCGTGGAATGCGGGGAGACAGTGCATGAAGATGGCGTTATCGGCGGCCATCTTCATGACCTTCGCGTTCACCTGATACGGCGAGAGGAGCTTGATCCGCTCTTCCCAGAGGCTCGCCGGTTCGCCCATCGACACCCAGATATCGGTGTAAATGATATTGGCGCCCGTGCAGCCTTCTTCAACGTCTGATGTCAGGCGGATCTCACAGTCGTTTTCAGCAGCGATCTCGCGACAGGTCTGAACGAGAGCTGCATCAGGCATGCACTCTTGAGGCCCGCAGGCGGTGAAATTGATGCCCATCTTCGCACAGGCCACCATGAGGGAATTCGCGACATTGTTCTTCGCGTCACCCATGAACACGAGGTTGAGGCCATTGAACGCGCCGAAGTTCTCGCGGATGGTGAGCAGATCGGCGATCATCTGCGTGGGATGGAATTCATCGGTGAGTCCGTTCCATACGGGAACGCCCGAGTATTCAGCGAGCGTCTCGACGATCTCTTGGCCATAGCCACGATATTCGATGCCATCGAACATGCGACCGAGCACGCGCGCCGTGTCTTTGATGGATTCCTTATTACCGATCTGAGAGCCGCTGGGGTCGAGATAGGTGACGCCCATGCCAAGGTCGTGACCGGCAACTTCGAACGAACAACGAGTGCGAGTCGAGGTCTTCTCGAAGATGAGGACCATGTTCTTGCCTTCGAGATAGCGATGCGGGATGCCCGCATGCTTCTTCTCTTTGAGGTCTTGCGCGAGATCGACCAGACCGACGATCTCTGCGGGCGTGAAGTCGAGCAGCTTCAGAAAATGCCTGCCCGAAAGCGCGTATGACATTCGTGCTCCTTGGATCGGTTTCAAACGAAAACATCATTGTATATCTGTTCGAATCGTTTGGGATGAACCTCTGGCGAAAATGGTCGTTTTCAAGCGAAACGGCAGGATGATCGCGCTACCCTGCCGTTCGTTCATGGTCTTTCGCGCTCGATCGGCTACTTGAAACGCTTCAGCAGCAGCGAGTTGCTGACCACCGAGACGCTCGAGAGTGCCATCGCTGCACCGGCGAGCGCGGGCGCGAGGATACCGAAAGCCGCCAGTGGGATCATGATGCAGTTATAGATGAGCGCCCAAAAAAGGTTCTGCTTGATCTTGCGCATCGTCGCCTTCGAAAGACGCAGGCTCGTGACGAAGTCCATCAAGCGGTCGCGCATCAGAACGACCGATCCAGCTTCAAGGGCCACATCGGTGCCCGAAGCCATCGTGACGCCGACATCCGCAGCCGCGAGCGCAGGCGCATCGTTGATGCCGTCCCCTACGAACGCGACGACGGGCGCATGTTTCGATGCGCCACCTTCGCCGTGTTCGGCATGATCGAGCATCGCCTCAGCCAGCTCGATCTTCACGTCGTTCACGCATTCTGCCTTCTCGAGCGGCTTGACGCCTGCATGAACATGCGTGAGTTCGATGCCGACCGAGGTGGCTACCGCGTCAGCCTGAGAGCGGCCATCGCCGGTGACCAGATACGTGGACACCTCGTAGGTATTCTCAAGCGCCCGGATCGCCTCGCGCACATCGGGCTTCGGCTCGTCCTCGAAGACGAATCCTCCTGCATCATGCCCGTCGATCGTGACACGCGAACCGACGAAGACCTGATGGCCTTCCACTTCGCCTTCGACACCTTCGCCCACGAGCGCTTTGAAGTTCGTCGGTGCTGGAAGCGCATCGGTCGCGATCCCTTCTGCGGCTGCATAGCGTATGACCGCGCGCGCGAGCGGATGCTCGCTCTTCGCTTCGAGTGCGGCGGCAAGGCGCAGGTCGTCGGCGCCTACGGTACAGGAAACGACCTCAGGCTCACCCTTAGTGAGGGTGCCCGTCTTATCGAATACCGCCGCATCGAGCTTGCACAGCCGCTCGAGCACTTCACCATCCTTGATGAGGATCCCCAGCTGAGCGCCTTTACCCATACCGACCATGAGCGCCGTGGGCGTTGCGAGTCCGAGCGCGCAAGGGCACGCCACCACGATTACCGCGATGGCAGGCATGAGCGATTGCGTGAGCAGCGTGTTCGCGCCTGCAGGCGGAACGAGGAAGAACCACACGCAGAACGTGATAGCTGCGATGATGAGGATGACCGGTACGAAGATCGATGCGATCTTATCCGCAAGACGCTGCACCGGGGCTTTCGAGCCTTGTGCATCCTCGACCGCACGCACGATGCGCGCGAGCGTGGAATCGGTACCGACGCGCAGCGCACGCAGCGTCACCGCGCCCGTGGTATTCTGCGTACCGCCCGTCACCTCGTCGCCTTCACGCTTCATGACCGGAAGCGCTTCACCGGTGAGCATCGATTCGTCGATCTCGGTGCTGCCTTCGACGATGATGCCGTCGACCGGTATCTTCTCGCCAGGACCGACCAACACCAGATCGCCCGCCATCACCTGCGCGAGCGGGATCTCGAGCTCTGCTCCCGTGCGCACGACGCGAGCGGTAGGGGGCGTGAGATTCATGAGCGACTCGATCGCCTGGTTCGTCGCGCCCTTAGCGCGCGTTTCCAGGATCTTGCCGAGCAGCACGAAGGTGATGAGCATCGCGCACGTCTCGAAGTAGGGCATGCCGTCGTTGATGCCGAGCGCGACCTCAGCATCGCTCCAATTCCCCGTAATGACCGGAAGGAACGTGATCCAGAGCGAGAAGAGGAACGCGATGGAGGTACCGAGCGCCACGAGCACGTCCATGTTCGCGCTGCCGCTCTTGAGCGAGGCGAACGCGCCCTTGTAGAAGCGAATGCCGCAGCCGAATTGAACAGGAATCGTGAGAGCAAGCAAGACGATGCTGCCTGCGAACATGGACTGGATATGCGAAGCGTCTGCCCCGGTGAATACCGAGGCGAGCGCATGACCGAGCGCCATGTGCCATCCGGGGATCATGCCGATCGCAACGATGATGATGGTGAGAATAGCCGAAGTGGCGAAAACGCGCAGGTCGTGCTTCGCGCGCGCAGCCTCCTTCGCTCTACGACCTTCGTCAACGAGCGGGGCATCCTCCGGGATGATCTCTGCCGTGAACGACAGATCATCAAACACGCGCAGCATGTCGTCGACCGTCGCGGCGTCAGCGTCGAAGGTCACGCGCCCCGTGTTGTTCGCGAGATTGACCGAGACGTCCTTGACGCTCGGTACGGCTCGATAATGCTTCTCGATATTCGCTGCGCAGTTCGCGCAGTGCATGCCATCTATGGCAAGTCGGATCGTCTGTTCCATGGTTGATTCGCTTCCCTCTTCAGTGAATGATCATGAAAAACGGCGCATGAGCTGCATGACCTCATCGACCACTTCATCATTGCCCGCGCGGATCTCCTCGATGACGCAGGTGCGCATGTGCTCTTTCAGCACCAGGTCCGAGACGCGCTTCACCGCGCTCTCTACTGCTGCGAGCTGCGTGAGCACATCGCCACAGTAGCGATCGTCGTCGATCATATCCTTCACACCATTAAGCTGGCCGATCGCACGATTCAGCCTGCGCTCGACCTCGCGCTTCAGCTCTTCGCTTCGTGGGGTGTTCTTGTGATGCATATCGCAGTTGCACGATGTCATACGAACCTCAAATCCTATCATTCAACTAGGTATATTGAGATCCATTATACCCCCAGGGGGTATCCAGTCAACAAAAAAAATGGCGCGCCCAGTAGGATTCGAACCTACGACCTTTGGATTAGAAGTCCACTGCTCTATCCAGCTGAGCTATGGGCGCACAGCTTGACCATTATACCCTAGCGGGCGTTCACTTGCCCAAAGGGCGAACCGTGGCGGTCGGAAAATGATAATTGGTCATGAACGTGACGAAATCGGAGACCACCTTGGGCTGTGAGCGTTCCTTCTTCGAGACCAGATAGACCTTATGGAATTCCTTCGGCGCTTCTTCGAGCGAAAGGAAAGCGACCTCATCGAATGCCTTGACCAGGAACGAATAGCACAGCAAAGCGACATCCTGAGAATCGGAAGTGACCAGAGAAGAGAGCGTGATCTCGTCGTTGTAGGCGAATTCGACATCGAGAGGCTCTTCGGAAAGCGACAGAACGCTGGTCATCTCTTCATAGACCGGGCTCTTGTCGTGGTAGGTCAGGATATGATAATCGGCCAGATCCTTCAAACTCACCGAGGACTTCTTCGCGAGCGGGTGCTTCTTGTTCACTGCCACCGCGAGCTCCTGAGCCCAGCAATACACGCTGTTGAAATCCTTTGAAGGCTCTGGTTTACCTGCGAATATGACATCGAGCTTGCCCGCTTCGAGCTCTTTGGTGAGCACGGGCGTGAAACCCTGCGTGATGTTAATGGTAAGATCGGCACCGCATTCATCATGGAACGACTGGATGGCCTGCGACCAATCCTTGCCTTGCATGGCGTAGAGCGTGCCCAAGTTGAGCGTACCGTTGATCTTGCCTTCGTATTCCTGAACCGCCTGGATGCCCTTTTCGATGGAGCGAAGTCCTTGTGAGACGTATTCGTAGAACTCTTTTCCGCACGGTGTGAGCTCGATCTTGTTGTTCGCACGATAGAACAAGCGCGTACCGAGCTCCTTCTCGAGCGTCGAGATCGCGACCGAGAGCGTTGGCTGTGCGATATAGAGTTCAGATGCCGCTTTCGTATAATGCTTCACTTCAGCGAGCTTCTTGAAATACATTAAGTGCGAAAGATTCACGGACGGAGTGCTCTTTAATCTCTTCGAAGGGCTACGGGAAGGGTGCGATCACATTGTTCGACCCTTGTTCTGTTGACCATCATACTCCAAATGCTCCACGACGCTTTCAAGAAAGGTGCTTCTCACATAAAAGCAAATGAGTCCCAAAACGGGAAAAGACTCCCGAAGGAGCCTTTTCCCGCTGTATTGAAGTAAAGGAAAGTGTCTTAATCGATATCCACCAGAGTGCCGGTCTCTGCAGATTCGAGGATCGCATTGATGACCTTGAGGGTCGCGATGCCGTCTTCTCCCGTACAGCGCGGCGTGGTCTCACGGCCCGTGCAGAGGTCTGCGAAATGCTCGAGCTCTGCGGTCATCGGATCATTCTTCTCGATGTCGAAGTGCTCCGTGATCAACTCTTCGCCCCAGCCATAATGGTCGTCATCCGCATAGTGGTAGAAGTCCATGTTCGGGAAGCCGAGCGAACCCTTCGTGCCGAAGAAGCGCAGCGAGTTCTCGCCCGGGCACCACTTGAAGAAGTGGTTCTCTTCTGCAGCAAGGTCGTAGTTCCAGGGGCCGGGCGTGCCGTCGGAGATGAAGTAGGTCGCCGTGACGCCATTGCCGAATTCGATCACGATGGATGCGGAATCTTCGATCTCGTTGCCGCGGATGGTGTTACGCGCAGCCGCATAGACGCGCGTCGCCTTCATGCCCGTGGTGTAGTTGAGGTCGTCGATGTCGTGGATCGCATTGATGAGGAATGGACCGCCACCCTTCTTCGTGTGCCATTCGACATCGTAGTAGGAATACGGTTTCGCGATCGCGTACGATGCCTGAACGCCGACCAGATCCCCCAAACGACCGGACTCGATGAACTCGCGCAGGAACAGGTACTTCGAAGAAGAACGACGATGGTGACCGATGAGCAACTTCGCCCCCGCCTCGTTGCACATTGCGATGATCTCCTCCGCCTCTTCAACGGTGTTAGCGATCGGCTTCTCCAGCAAGATGTTCTTGATGCCCGCATCCAAGCAAGCACGCGTGGAACTGACATGAAGGCCGTTGGGCAGTGCGATGGCGACCGCATCGAGCGGCACCTCTTTCAGCAGATCGTTGAAATCTGCGTACAGTGGCACGTCGAGCTCTGCTGCGACATCTTCTGCCTGTTGACCGAAACCTGCTACTGCGACCAGATCGAACTCGTCGCTCGCTTTAGCGTCGCGTGCGATCTTCGATCCTTGATTCAGTCCGAAAACTGCGAGTCTGATTGCCATGATATGAACCCCTTCCGTGGTGACCCTTGAATCAATCGATTAGTTGAAGAACTTCTCTTCGATGAGCTTGGTCGGCATCTCCTTACCGACCCAGATGTCCTCTGCAATGGCAGCCTGCCACAGCAGCATGCCCAGGCCAGAGATGGCCTTGAGACCCTTCGCCTCTGCGTCCTTCAGGAGCTTGGTCTTGCGCGGCTCATAGACCGTGTCGGCAACAGCGATACCATCGACCAGGTAATCCGCAGGGATGACGCTCTGATCGGCAAGATCCCCCATGCCGACGCGCGTAGCGTTCACGAACAGCGCAGATTCAGCGATGGACTGCTTCAGCGATTCTTTGTCGTCAAGGTCGATGAGACGCATGGTGCAGCCCGTCTTCTCGGCGACCTTCGCGACGCGCTCTGCGGTAGCGTCGAAGAAGCTGTCCTTCATGTTGTAGATGTCGATAGCAGCGACACCGTCGAGCGCAGCCTGGGTGTAGATAGCAGATCCTGCACCGCCCGCACCGACGAGCGTGATCTTCTTGCCGATGACATCGACACCATTCTCCTTGACGTTGCGCATGAAACCTGCACCGTCAGTGTTGTGGCCGATCGCCTTGCCGTTCTTGATATCGACCGTGTTTACCGCACCCATCAGCTCTGCAGCGTCCGAAAGACCGTCCAGATACTGAGGGATGAAGGTCTTGTGCGGCATCGTGACATTGTAGCCAGCGAAGCCGAGCGCTTTCATGCCCGCTGCTGCAGCCTCGAGATCTTCAGGTGCAACGTCGTATGCAAGATAAACGCAGTCGATACCAAGCTCTTCGAAAGAGCAGGTGTGCATTTCCGGCGAGAGCGAGTGCTCGACGGGCGATCCGATGAGCGCGATCGTCTGGGTGTGTCCCGTGATGTGTGGCATGATTCTCCTTCCCTCGAACGCGTTCTAGGTTTCGTATAACACGTTCACTTTCCTTGACTCAATTGTTTCTGTTTTACCTCTAAAGTTCCAATAGTATTAGCGGGTCTTTTGAAAATTGTTATTAAGTATGACTATAACCCCATGTCGCGTTTTGATTTTCCATTCACCAAATTAGAGCAATAGCCTCATTTCCATTTGTTATAATGTTTAGGCATCGCGTCGGGATGTGGCGCAGTTTGGTAGCGCGCCTGCTTTGGGAGCAGGATGTCGCAGGTTCGAATCCTGTCATCCCGACCATTTTTTATTTGCGGGTGTAGTTCAATGGTAGAACTCCAGCCTTCCAAGCTGGTCACGCGAGTTCGATTCTCGTCACCCGCTCCATCTGAATTCTAAGCTCCCTGTGGGGGCTTTTCTTTTTCAGGCTGATTTCAGGATTCTGGTAAAAAATCACGTTCTTACCGAAATTCATCGTAGTGCGCTTTGCACATTCCTTCTCTACCACGGCATATGTGACAACGCTCCACCCGATGAAGGAACGACAATAACAAAAATACGGTTTTGGCAAGAAAAACCGGCTAAGAACGCGATTTTCTTCCCAAAACACGAAATTAGCCTGACGCGACGACCGATCGATACGACAGACCAAAACGTAAACGGATCACGGAATCATGACAACTGTTTAGATATCAGCAGGTCACAGTATCTCGAAAGCTGATCGCTATCGACGGGCCACAGGATCATGAAAGTTGTTCGAGCAGTGATGCGAGCGCGCGGGCGCGGTGTGAGACCTTCTGCTTTTCTGCGAGGCCGAGCTCGGCGAAGGTCTTCTCGTTGTCGAAGTCGTCAGGCAAGAAGAGCGGATCGTAACCGAAACCTTCGCTTCCCTGTTCCTCGAAGCCGATGAGGCCATCCACGCGGCCTTCTGCCACGGTCTCCGTGCCATCTTCGTCGATGAAGACGAGCACACAGGAAAAATGTGCCGTACGATCCTTCTCGGAAACGCCCTCAAGATTCTTCAGGAGCAACGCGTTATTCGCCGCATCGTTGCCATCTTCACCAGCGTAGCGCGATGAATAGACACCCGGTGCCCCGTCGAGCGCATCGACGATGAGACCAGAATCGTCCGCCAGTACCGCACAGCCAGACAACTCATGAGCTGCACGTGCCTTGATGCGGGCGTTCTCGACGAACGTCTCCCCTGTCTCTTCAGGATCCGAATCGATGCCCGCTTCCCTCAGGCTCAGGCATTCCCATCCAAGGCCTGCGAACGTATCGCGAATCTCGGTGACCTTATGAGCATTGTTCGTGGCGATGATGACGCGTTTCGACATGGAAGCTCCTTAAAGGACGACGTGATGGAGGTTTTCGAGCGGAAAACGCAGCACGCGCGTTCCGAACGTACGAAACGCCTCGATATCGTCGCCTGACGTGTAAAAATGGTAGCTGGGAACATTGTTCGGATCAGCAGCGATGCCTCGACGTGCGAGCATATCCGCACAATCACGCGCGACCTCGGATGCTGACGAGATGAGCACGACGTCTCTTCCGACCACGCCTCCGATGAGCGATTTCAGCAAGGGAAAATGAGTGCAGCCCAGAACGAGCGTATCGATCTCGCAGCGACGCAGGGGGTCGAGATAATCCTGTGCGATCTCCTGGAATTCGGGACGAATGTAGACCTGTGAAGCAAGCGAGGTGTAATTCTCGATCGGGCCCTTCGCCATGCGAATGCCCAGTTCTGCGATCTCGACGAAGCGCGGCGTGGCTGTAGAGAACACCGTGATGCCCGCATCGGCAGCGCGGATCGCATCGGTATAGACGCCCGATTCGACGGTGCCCTTCGTGGCGATGACCCCTACCCGCCTGTTGCGCGTCGCACGGGCGGCTGCACGCGCGCCTGGCTCGACGACACCGAGCACAGGCACTGGGAAGGTCGTTTGAGCATATGAAAGCCCTGCTGCAGTGGCGGTATTGCACGCGATGACGATCATCTTCACGCCTCGCTCGACGAGCCACGTACCGATAACATCGACGAAACCGCGCACTTCTTCGAAGGAACGCGGGCCATACGGACAGTGCAGCGTGTCGCCGAAATAGATGATGTTCTCGTTCGGGAGCGCCTTCATGATCTCTCGCGCGACGGTAAGACCACCAAAGCCTGAATCGAACACGCCGATGGGCGCATCATCGAACTGCGCAGAGCGAAAGCCCTGGATGCCTTCTTCCTGGGTTCCGAAGAAACGGTAGGGCTGTTCGGTCGGTTCGTTAGTCATGAACGAGCACAGCCACGTTGGTCTCGAGATTGTCGTAGAACCATTTAGCAGAATCGGTCGGCAGGTTCACGCAACCATGAGAGCCATTGCCCTTATAGATCGAACCACCGAAGGTGGAACGCCAGCTCGCATCATGAAGCCCGATGCTGTTGCGGATGAAGGGCAGCCAGTAGGTGACATGGCTTTCGTAGTCCTTCGTTCCGTCCGCATTGAAACCAGTCAGCACTTCCGGACTCTTCTTCATACGCAGATAATACAAGCCCGTAGGCGTGCCACGACCTTTCGTCACATCGCCTGTCACGCAGTCCGTGATGAAGAGCTGCTCGTTCTTCTCGTTGAAGTAGCGAACCTTCTGTTCCGAGATGTCGATATCGACGTATGCACCCCAATCACGCTGACCCGGACCGTTGTAAACATCAGCCGTCTGTTCGCAGGGAATATCGATGGCCTCGAAATTACCCGAGGTGACATTACCGATGATAGTGCTCGCAAGATCGGCTGTATTGACCTTCCATCCATACACACCGCCAGACACGGTGACCGTCTGACCATCGCCGCGCTGGAACGTACGTGAAGTTCCGACCGTGTTCAGCTCCGCGCCCTTCTGGTCGGCCCAGGTCGTCACCGCCTCTTGGTCGAGGGTCGGCATGAGTGTTTCAGGGTCGAGCGCGAGCCAGGTGACGAGCATCTCCTTACTGACCGTACCAGCCGATACCGCGCCTTCTGCCATAGTGAGCGCGATCTCGCCGCCGATCAGTTCGTTAGCTGCTGGAAGCGCCTCTTTGAAGCGTTCGTCATCCGCGAAGATGAGCGGCTGGACGAACACATCACTGTTCAGTTCGTACGAATCTTCCATGCCAGCGAGGCATTCATCGATCTTCGCGAAGAAAGCTTCGGGTTCGATCTCGTTTCCGTACACCTCGTCCTCAATGGCGAGCATATCGAGCAGTTCGTTATAGGCGATGGTAGCATCGACGCTCGGGGTCGCTTCTTTGTTGTATGTCTTGATGCTGGGCGTGAGCAGCTCTTCGACCTTCGCGTGGTCGAAGGTGGCATCGATCACGTCGCTCACATCGTGTTGCGCGAATACCTCGATCGGCCAAAGCCAGATGTTCTGCGACGCGAAGGCGTCCGCCTTGAGCTTGTCGGCATCGACGCTCAGGTCGATCTGATCGGACTTGATGGTCTGGTCGTAGTTCTCCCCTGTTATCGCAAGTTCATAATTCGGCACGAGCGCTTCGACCTTGGCGACGAAATCACCATCTGCTTGATAGGAGATGTTCTCTTCGTTGAAGCTGGTGTTCGGATAGAAATGAGACGAGAAGAACGCAGCACCACCTGCATAGACCGCGATGAGCAACGCGAGCACGATAGCACCAAGAATGAGCAGCACCTTCTTGGAAGTGCTCATCTTCTTCTCTGGTTGATCATCGCCTATCGCGACCGCAGGATCGAGCGGGATCCTCGTGTCTTCAGGCGCTTGCGACTCTGTCATGGTCGAATATCTTTCTTATACAGAGCCGATGAGGAGCGATGTCGCTTCCTCATCGACGTGAAGTTTACAGGATGCGAAGACCTACTTCCTTAAGCTGACGTGCGGTGACCTGATTCGGTGCGCCCGTCATCGGGTCGGAAGCTGAAGAGGTCTTCGGGAAGGCGATGACGTCACGGATGGACTGCTTATCGCCGAGCAGCATGATGAGGCGGTCGAGGCCGAGCGCGATGCCGCCATGAGGAGGCGCACCGAGTTCGAGCGCATGGATGAGGTGACCGAACTTCTCTTCGATCTCTTCATCGGAAAGACCGCACACCTTCAAGATGCGCTTCTGTTCTTCCGCATCATGGATACGGATCGTGCCGCCACCCACTTCGTAACCATCCATGACCAGGTCATACGAATAACTGCCGCAGGCGAGCGGATCGGATTCGATCTTGTCGAGATCCTCTTCGAGCACGTGCGTGAACGGATGATGCTCTGCCGCGTACTTACCTTCGTCCTCGTCATAGCGGAACATAGGGAAGTTGACGACCCAGAGCAGCTGGTGTCCTTCACGCGGGATATCGAGCGCGTCAGCCATATGGAGACGAAGCGCGGCGAGCACGGCATTGGCCACTTCATAGGTATCTGCTGCGAAGAGCACGAGGTCGCCTGGTTCGACATCGAGCGCCTTCTTGAGCGCTTCGAATTCCTCGTCAGAGAAGAACTTGATGATGGGGCTCTTCTCTTTGCCGTCGGAAGTGAACGCGATCCAGGCCATGCCCTTCGCGCCATTCGCTTCTGCGATGGATGCGAGCTTCTCGATGTCGCCGCGGCTCCAATCGCCAGCGCCCTTCGCGTTGATGGCCTTCACGATGCCGCCCGACTGAGCGACGCTGGAGAAGACCTTGAAGCCCGAGTCCTTCACGATATCGGTAATATCGACCAGCTCCATGCCGAAGCGCGTGTCGGGACGGTCGCAACCGAAACGATCCATAGCCTCAGAATACTGCATGCGCTGAAGCGGGAATACATGTTCGACGTCGACCGCATCGAGCACCTCTTTCAGGACTTCCTCCATCATGTTCATGACGTCTTCGCCTTCGACGAAGCTCATCTCGATGTCGATCTGGGTGAACTCGGGCTGGCGGTCGGCGCGCAGGTCTTCGTCGCGGAAGCAGCGAGCGATCTGGTAATAGCGCTCGATACCGCCGATCATGAGCATCTGCTTGAACTGCTGCGGAGACTGCGGCAGTGCATAGAACGTGCCCGGATTCGGGCGAGATGGAACGATGTAATCGCGAGCGCCTTCAGGCGTGGAGTTCGCCAGGATGGGCGTTTCGACCTCGAGGAAGCCATGTTCGTTCAATGCCTTGCGCATCGCTTGCGCGACGGTATGGCGCAGCGCGAGCGCCTGATACATCTCGGGGCGACGAAGATCGAGATAGCGCCATTTCATACGGGTGGTCTCGTCAGTCTCGATGCCATCTTCGATGGAGAACGGAGGGGTGAGCGAGGTGTTCAGCACCTTGAGGCCTTTAGCCAGCACTTCGATCTGACCCGTGGCCATATCGGGGTTCTCGGCGCCTTCTTGACGCGCACGAACCGTGCCGTCGATCCTGATGACCCATTCGCGGCCCAGGTGTTCGGCCGTCTGGAATTCTTCAGGCGTGACGCAATCGGGGTCGATGACGACCTGAGTGTAGCCATCGCGATCACGCAGGTCGACGAAGATCAGGCCGCCGTGGTCGCGGTTATGCCAGACCCAGCCGGTCAGAACGACGTCTTCGCCGATATCTTCCTTGCGAAGTTCGCCGCAGGTCTTGGTGTGCATGCTGAACTTGTTGTTAAGTTCGCTCATTTCTCGAATCTCTCCTTGTCGTCCTATTTCCAGAGCACGTAGCTCTTCATTACTCGGTAGTCCCCTATTAAAGCAGGGCTTTATGATAAACCTGTGATGGTATCGTCGAAAGTTCGTGGCTCTTCGGCCGAAGCGGCCTCCTCGAGCGCCGAAAGGAACTTAGCGTAATCGAGCGCCACTTCGTCATGCGCGTTCATGTCGCGACACGTGATGGTGTTGTTCGCGAGTTCATCGGGACCGATCACGAGGGTATAGGAAACGTTCTGCTTGCCCGCGGACTTGAACTGCGCCTTGAGGCTCTTGCCTAGGTGGTCCATATCTGATGCGATGCCTGCATCGCGCAAATGCTGAAGCACCTTGAACGCGATGGGCCTGACGCTGTCGTCGACGCATGCCACATAGCAGACAAGATCCGCCTCGTCGCCGAGCGTGACGCCCTGCGCTTCGAGCGCGATCATGCAGCGTTCGTAACCGAGCGCGAAACCGAAACCTGGTTGCGGCTGGCCGCCGATCTCTTCCATGAGCTTGTCGTAGCGTCCGCCGCCACCGATGGCATTCTGAGCGCCCATGCCCTCGACCACCTGCACCTCGAATACCGTACGGGTGTAATAGTCGAGACCGCGCACGAGCGTGGGATCCTCGATATAAGCGATGCCTGCGTCATCCAAATAGGCTTTCACCTGCGCATAATGCTGTTGGCAATCTTCGCAGAACGCATCGGTGATGAGCGGAGCCGACTTCATGACCTCGATGCAGGCTTCATTCTTGCAATCGAAGGCACGCAGCGGATTGGTGTGAGCACGCCCGCAGCATTCCTCGCAAAGCTCCGCTTCATGATCGAGCAGGAACTGCGCGACCGCATCGCGATAAGCCGGTCTGCAATTCTCGCATCCCATGGAATTGATGAGCAGACGCAGCTTCGACGTATCCAGACCGATCGCATCGTAGAAACGCATCAGCATGATGATGGCTTCGGCGTCGATGGAAGGATCGTCCGAGCCGAGGCATTCGATGCCGACCTGGTTGAACTGGCGCTGACGACCCTTCTGCACGTTCTCTGCGCGAAACATCGGGCCTGCATACATGAGCTTCGCTGGCAGACCGCCAGGCGAGACCAGGTTATGCTGCGCGACCGCACGCACCACTGAGGCAGTGCCTTCAGGACGCAAGCTGAAGCGACTGTTGCTCTTCACGTGGCCGCCACCCAGCAACGTCTTGAGGTTCTCCCCTGTTACGGTGGCGAACATCTCCTTCGAGACCACGTCGGTGGCCTCGCCGATGCCGCGCACGAACAGTTCGGTCTGCTCGAAGATGGGCGTTTCGATGGGCTCGTAGCCATAGAGCGAGAAGACGTCGAATGCGACGTGCTTGAAATGATCCCAGATGCGCGCTTCGCGTGGAAGCAGGTCGTTCGTACCCTTAGGAGCTTGGATCGCCATTGAACACCTAGCCCTACGCGAGCAAGCTGACGACCAGGTCGCCCATGGCCTGCGTACCGATGATCTTGTCTGCCGGGGTCTGTGCGTTCGCGATGTCACCCGTGCGCCAACCTTCGTCGAGAACCTTGTTCACGGCGGCCACGATATCATCCGCGGCATCTGCCATGTTGAAGCTGTAGCGCAGCATCATCTCGACCGAGAGGATCTGTGCGAGCGGATTAGCGATGCCCTTGCCTGCGATATCGGGCGCACTGCCGTGACTCGGTTCGTAGAGCGCCGTGCCATCACCAAGAGAGGCAGAAGCGAGCATACCGAGCGAACCGGTGAGCATGGAAGCCTCATCGGAGAGAATATCGCCGAACATGTTCTCCGTGACCATGACGTCGAACTGCTTCGGATCGTTGATGAGCTGCATGGCAGCGTTATCCACCAGCATGTCGATGAGTTCGACATCGGGATACTCTTCGGCGATACGATGCGTGATCTCGCGCCACATGCGCGAAGTCTCGAGGACGTTGGCCTTATCGATGGAGTGGACGCGACCACGACGCTTGCGCGCGGTCTCGAACGCATGACGAACGATGCGTTCGATCTCGTATTCCGAATAGAGCAGCGTGTCGTAAGCCTGCTGACCTGCAGCGCCGTTCACACCTGCACCTTCAACATCGCGATTGCGAGCACGTTCGCCGAAGTAGAGGCCGCCAGTCAGTTCGCGCACGATGACGCAATCGACCCCGTCGATGACCTCGGGCTTCAAGGTCGATGCATCCGCGAGCGCATTGAAGATGACGACCGGACGCAGGTTCGCGTAGAGACCGAGGCCCTTACGGATCGCGAGCAGACCCTGCTCAGGGCGGGGTTTCGATGGATCGGTGGTATCCCACTTCGGGCCGCCGACCGCAGCCAGCAGCACCGCGTCGGATGCGGAAGCCAGTGCGAGCGTCGCTTCAGGAAGCGGTTCGCCCGTCTCATCGATAGCACGACCACCGATGAGCGCTTCGGTGTATTCGAAGGAAACGCCGTACTTCTTACCGATCGCGTCGAGCACCTTGACGCCTTCGGCGATGATCTCGGGACCGATGCCGTCGCCTGGAAGCAGGCAGATCTTATACGTTTGAGCCATGTCGAACCTCTAATTCTTTCCCAGGACCTTGCGAGTGCGATTGATGAGACCGCCCTGCTCGATGATGTCGGCGATGAAGGGCGGGAATGGCTGAGCCGTAAAGGATTCGCCCGTGGTCTCGTCCGTGATGGTGCCCGTGGCCGTCTCGATCGAAACGGTATGACCATCGGCGATGACGTCGACCGCTTCAGGGCATTCGAGGATCGCAAGGCCGGTGTTAATGGAGTTGCGATAGAAGATGCGTGCGAAGCTCTTCGCGATGACCGCGTCGATGCCCGCCGCCTTGATGGCGATGGGCGCGTGTTCACGTGAAGAACCGCAGCCGAAGTTCTCTTCCGCGACGATGATATCGCCCGGCTGCACCTTCTCTACGAAGGTGGTGTCGAGGTCTTCAAGGCAGTGCTTCGCGAGCTCTGAAGGGTCGGAAGTGTTAAGATAGCGTGCAGGGATAATGACGTCGGTGTCGACGTCCCTGCCATAACGATGAACGGTTCCCTTGTAGTTCATGAAATGCTCCTAATCTAGATCTTCCGGAAGACCGATGTGTCCCAGAACGGCGCTGGCTGCAGCGACCGCGGGCGAAGAGAGATAGACTTCGCTGGTCGGATCGCCCATGCGGCCGACGAAGTTGCGGTTGGTGGTAGCGATAGCACGCTCGCCCGCAGCGAGGATACCCATGTAGCCGCCCAAGCACGGGCCGCATGTTGGCGTCGAGACCGCGCAGTTCGCGTCGAGGAAGATGTCCATGAGACCCTCCTCGATGCACTGACGATAGACCTGCTGGGTAGCGGGAATGATGATGCAGCGCACGTACGGATGCACCTTGCGACCTTTCAGGACGTCCGCCGCCTGGCGCATGTCTTCGATGCGACCGTTGGTGCACGAACCGATGACCGCCTGATCGATGGTAACGTCGCGCGCTTCGGATGCAGGACGCGTGTTGGAAGGAAGGTGCGGGAATGCGACCGTGGGCACGATGTCTTCAGCCTTGATGTCGATGACACGCGCATACTGTGCATCGGGGTCGGAGTGGTATTCCGTGAACGGACGCTCCGTGCGACCCTTCATGTATTCACGAGTGACATCGTCGACCGGGATGAGGCCCGCCTTGCCGCCCGCTTCGATGGCCATGTTGGAGATGGAGAGGCGTTCATCCATGTTGAGACTCTCGATGGCACTGCCGCGGAATTCCATCGCCTGATAGAGCGCACCATCGACGCCGATGAGACCGATGATGTGCAGGATGATGTCCTTACCGGTAACGCCGGGGTTCAGCGTGCCTTCGACGTTGAAGAGGATGGATTCAGGGACCTTGAACCAAGCCCTGCCCGTTGCAAGACCGATGCCCGCATCGGTGGAGCCGACGCCCGTGGAGAACGCACCGAGCGCACCATAGGTGCAGGTGTGGCTGTCCGCACCGATGATGAGGTCGCCTGCGCCCACGACGCCTTGTTCAGGGAGAAGCGCGTGTTCGACGCCCATGCAGCCAACTTCGTAATAGTGCGTGATGCCCTGTTCACGAGCGAAATCGCGCACCACCTTCGCCTGTTCGGCGCTCATGATGTCCTTGTTCGGCGCATAATGATCGGGGACGAGGGCGATCTTGGTGGGATCGAACACCTTGTCGACGCCAACCTTCTTGAATTCCTGGATCGCGATGGGTGCCGTGATATCGTTCGCGAGCACCAGATCAAGATCGCATTCGATGAGCTGCCCCGGAACGACCTCTTCGAGGCCGGCGTGAGCTGCGAGGATCTTTTCTGCCATGGTCATCGGACGTGCCATATGCGCTCCTTGTCTAGCGGTTTTCCGTGAGGTGGTTGTAAAACTAAACTAGTATACAGCAAAAGAGGCCTCGCGGGCCCCTTTCAACAGGTTGAAGGTGTGAATCGCACCTTATTTATTGATGAAGTTATCGACGTCGTTCTTGAGCTTCTTCGCCGACAGTTCGATCTTATGCGCTTCCTGCTCGATCTTGTTGGGTGGCTTCAGCGCGCGTTCCTTCTTCTCCTCTTCAAGCTGCTTCTCTTCCGCCTCCATCGCTTCATCAGCAGCTTTGAGACGCTTCGCGCGATCGAACGAGAGCGGTTCGCAGAACGCATCGCGCTTGAAGAAGAGCCAGAGACCCAGAAGCGCCATCGGGATGGCAACCTTCACCGTTTCATGGAAGACGAACTCGAAGCCAGCCAACATGAAGACGAGCGTGATGGCGAACACCCAGGCCAAGCGGAATCTGAAGATGAGGCCAACGCCCAATATGAGCAGAATGACGCTGGTGACGATGAGCAACGGACCGCCCACTACGTTGCCGATGTTGATCCACTGAGTGAGCATGCTGTAGGTGGCGACCGCGTTCGGGAGAAACGCCATGACCAGATTCACGACCGCGCAGATGATGACGAGCGTACCCGCGATCCAACCCGTGTCCTTGTACTTGCCCTTCAGAGTCTTGTCCTTCTTGTCCTTGAAGAAGCCCGATTGCGAAAGCAGCAGCGCACCGATGCAGAATGGAATCCAGAACATGATGCCACGATAGACGAGCGCGATGGCCGTAGCGACCGAGAGCGAACAGCCTGCACTGGTGAGGATAGCTGCGATGGCCGCTTCGACCACGCCGACGCCCTGCGGGGTCGGACTAAGGATGACCGCGATGGCTGCGACCGAGAAGGCAGCGATGAGCGGTGCGAGCTGATCGAAGCCGAATGCGACACCGATCGCGATGAGGCAGGCCATGTTCAGCAGCGCTGACGCCGCAGCGTAGAAGACCGTGATGAGCGCGCCTTTCGGGTTGTGTGCGAGCACGAGCGCTGAATTGATGAACGATTGTGCGGTTGCTTTGCCCCAGTTCTTCGGGAGCGCCTTCTTCACGATGCCGATGACCTTATTGATGACGTTCTCGACCACGCGGAAGACCTTCACCAGCCAACCCGGCTTGTAATAACCCATGAAGAAGAAGCTGAGCAACACGACGAGCGTGCCTGCGAGCAAGAGGCCGCCGATGAGGAATACCACATTCATGGTGCCTGCGATGAGCATGGTGGTGAAACCGATGATGGAGATGAGGAAGACGGCCGCGAAATACCCGATCTGCGAGAGGATCGCACCGCTGGTAGAAGTGCCGATATCGCACCCGCGACGATGCGCGTCGTCAATGATGAACGCAACACCAGTAGCGCCCGAGAACAGACAGAACGTGTTGATGAACACGAGCGAGAAGATGAGCACGATGTTGTGCCAAAGGCCAGTCTTGTGACCGACCGCGCCGAACGCTTCGTTATAGGACATAGCTTGCACCACGTGACGCGCGATCATGATGATGATAGCAACGACGAGCGGGATGAGCGCGCCGCCCTGCATCGCGTCGATGATGCTCATGATGTAATCGAGATTAGCGACGAGGAAGCCAGCAGCGATGATGATGATGAGTATGATGATCGCTTTTTTCATGGCACCTCCGCTTCGTTTCACTAGTTGAGATCGAGATCGCCAATCGATTCGTAAGCATAACGCGCTGGCTCAGCAAGAGCCGCACATGCACTTATTCTACACGAAGACGCTTTCAGCTTATCAAAGCAGCAGCGGGGCGAACTGGTGGACGGAGAAAAGTGAAACGTTCATGTAACTTGTCTTTCGCGTGCGTAACGCGCTCGTGTAAACCCATTGGAGAAAGCGTGGTGGCACGGCTGATGCGGTGTTTTTCGGTATAGTGAGTCTCATGAAGAAATCTGAAGCGCTCAACATACTCGGTCTTCAGGATGGCGCGTCTGACGACGAGGTCAAGAAGGCTCACCGCAAGCTCGTCATCGAGAATCATCCCGATAAGTTCGGACAAGACGAACAGGCGCGCGCGAAGGCTGAAGAGAAGACCAAGCTCATCAATGAAGCGCGCGATACGCTCCTTTCACGCAAGTGGGATCCGGAATATGCGACCGCTGGGACACCTTATGGTGCGCCCTTCTCGTACCAGCCGTATACCAGACCGAGCGAAGGATCAACGCCGGGTGGTTCTGGCCAGAATCCGTTCGCGGGCTGGCCTTTCGAAGGCGTGGATTTCGTTTGGACCACGTGGGATGCACAGGGAAACCAGCACACGTATCGTCCAGGCGACGGACAAGATCCGTTCAACGGGCAAAACCCTTTCAGCGGACAAGATCCCTTCGGTGGGCGTGGTCGCGAAAATCCCTTCAGCGCATCTAATCCTTTCACGGGGTCAGTCCCCTTCGACTTCTCATCCTTTGGCGCGGCGCTTAGCCCTGAACAGTTGCTCGCGCATGAGAAGAAGTCGTTACGTACCGATATCGAGCTGATCGTCGTGAAGGCCATCATCCTCGCGCTATGCTGTGTCTTCTCGCTGCCTGCGATGGGCTTCTATCTCTATACCATCATCTCGATCGGACAAGGCATCTACAAACGCTTGAGCATCCTGAGCATCTTCTTGGTGATGCCACTTCTTTTGCTGGCGTTCGTGTTCATGCCCGTTGCGAACAGCCCTGTCGGGCTCTTCATGATCGCGCTGTTCGCCTTCGCACTCGGGTTCGATATCAGCAATCTGCGCAAGCATTATCACGTCATCTCGACACTGAAGCAGAAGATCGCGCACAACGAAGCTGAATAAAAGCGCGAGATACCGCGTTCACTGTTCATTATTCACCGTCTGCTGTCCATTGTTCAGTCTCCACTATCTGTTGTCTGCCATTCACCCGTCTACTATCCACTGTCTGCTGTGTGCTATTCGCTGTCCGCTGTTCGCCGTCCAACTTTCTTGCGTTTTGCAGCGCTTTGCCTGTTTTATGCAAGAAAGTTACGTTCGTATGCACAATACCGTGCGATTTCAACTAAATTCGAGTGAAAGCAGCGCATGAACGAACCGCGATTACACAAAACCCCAGGTCGTTATTTTTTGGACCGATATCACTGTGCATACGAACGCAAATCTTCTGCACTTTTTTGCCTTTTCACTGCAAAACACTCTACAAAATAAGAAAAAGAGCCGATTGGAATAGCTCCATCGGCTCTTTTGTTAAAGCTCATTTGCCGAACGCTTTGCCAGGATCGCTCATTTGCAAGACCGCGATCGCTGTTCTGCAAAATCGTTTAGTGGCGGAAGTGGCGGTGACCGGTGAAGACCATCGCGATGCCATGCTCGTTCGCTGCTTCGATGACCTCGTCGTCGCGGATCGAACCGCCTGGCTGGATGATAGCCGTGATACCTGCTTCAGCGAGCGTATCGAGGCCGTCGCGGAATGGGAAGAACGCATCAGAAGCCGCAACGGCGCCGCGTGCCTTCTCCCCTGCTTGCTCGACCGCGATGCGCGCCGAGTTCACACGATTGGGCTGACCGCCGCCTTCACCCAGGTTCACTTCATCCTTAGCGATGAGGATCGCATTCGACTTGACCGACTTGACCGCCTTCCACGCGAAGATGAGGTCCTTCATCTCTTCAAGGGTCGGAACGCGCTTGGTCGCGACCGTGAAGCCATCGGATTGCTCGTGAACCGCATCGGATTCCTGGCAGAGCAAGCCACCTTCGACCGCACGATATTCGAGCGTCTTGCCCGCCGGGTTGACGCCGCCGGTCTCGAGCAGGCGTGTGTTGGGTTTCAACGTGTACATCTCGAGCGCATCGAGCGAGAATTCAGGAGCGATGATGGCTTCGACGAATTGCTTATTGTCAAAGATCTTGACGATAACATCCCCGTTCACAGGGCGATTGAACGCGATGACGCCACCATAAGCTGAGACAGGATCGGCTTCATAGGCGCGCACGTATGCCTCGACCGCGTCGCCTGCTACCGCAACGCCACATGGGGTGAGATGCTTGACGATGACGCAAGCAGGATCGTCGTACTCTCGCACAGCCGTCCATGCGGCATCAAGGTCGAGGTAGTTGTTGTACGAAAGTTCCTTGCCCTGCTTCTGTTCTGCATAAGCCAAGGTGGTCGCAGCATTCGGATAATCCGTGACACGGAAGAACGCTGCTTTCTGATGGGGATTCTCGCCATAGCGCAGATCCTGGACCTTCACGAGGTTGAGCGCTTTCATCTCCGGGAAGACCACTGCAGGATCGATCTCCTGCGTCAGCCATGCCGCGATAGCACCGTCGTACTGCGCGGTGGTGTTGAAGACCTCATAAGCGAGCTTGAGACGGGTCGGGTATGTGGTCGAGCCGCCGTTCGCTCGCATCTCGTCGAGGATGGCATCATAGGAATTCGGATCGGTGACCACCGCGACCGAAGCGAAGTTCTTCGCAGCGGAGCGCAACATGGAGGGGCCTCCGATGTCGATATTCTCGATGCACTGTGCGAAATCGGCGCCGCTCGCGACCGTCTTCTGGAATTCGTAGAGATTCACGACGACCATGTCGATCATCTGGATGCCATGCTCTCGCGCCTGCTGCATGTGGCTCTCGAGATCGCGACGTGCGAGCAAGCCTCCGTGCACGCGTGGGTGCAGCGTCTTGACGCGACCGTCCATCATCTCGGGAAATTCCGTTACCGCATCGATGGGCGTGACCGCGATGCCTGCTTCTTCGAGCGCACGAGCCGTGCCGCCAGTCGAGATGATCTCGACGCCGAATTCTTCTGTGAGCGCTTTCGCGAACTTGACGATGCCGGTCTTGTCGGTGACCGAGAGCAATGCTCGTTTGATTACGGGATCAGCCATGTAAAACTCCTTCTCTGGCAGCACTTATAGGGTTCGGGGGCGGACGTTATCTTCATCTGAACATGAACAAGGTCGTTCGTTCGCGTTCGAATCGGTCTTCATGCAGGCTCATTTGCGTTCGATCGAGACCGTACGGTCGGATTCGACCTTGACCCGACCTTCCGCGATGAGCTGAACGACTTCCGGAAGCAGCACGTGCTCGACTTCATGAATGCGTGCTTCGAGCGTCTCGAGCGTATCTTCTTCCTCGACGTTCACCGCACGCTGCGCGATGATGGGGCCTTCGTCGTATTCCTTGTTGGCGAAATGGACCGTGACACCCGTCACCTTCACGCCTGCGCGAAACGCATCTTCGATCGCATGCGCACCGACGAACGACGGAAGCAGCGCTGGATGAAGGTTCACGACGCGATCGGGATAGGCGTTCAGGATCTCTTCGGTGACCTTGCGCATGTACCCTGCCATCACGACGTATTCAGCCCCAGCGCGCTGCAGTTCTTCAGCGATGATGGAGTTCGCGACACGTGCATTCTGATAGACCGTCGGGTTGAGCGAGAGCGTTTGAATGCCCACATCGCTGGCACGCGTCAAGCCATATGCATCGGGTTTCGAGGAGATGACGAGCACGATGCGCGCATCGAGCGTTCCCGCTTCGATCGCGTCGATGAGCGCCTGGAGATTCGTCCCGCTTCCGCTGATGAGCACGCCGATCTTCAAGGGATCGGAACTCTCGTGACGCTTATCTTCAGGCATGTGATCTCCTTCGTGCGGTAGATGAAAGATTACTCTTCTTCTGCATCGTCGGTGTACTCGACGAAAAGTTGTTCCTTATCGATATAGACGACCTTACCCGTTCCAGGAACGACTTGGCCGACGATGTAAACCTCTTCGCCCGCATCTGCGAGCAATTGAGCCACCTCGTCCACCTTCTGCGGCGCGACCGCCAAGATCATGCCAAGACCCATGTTGAACGTCTTGAGCGCTTCAGTCTCGTTCAGATGCGCAGCGCGGCACACCCAAGGAAGGATGGGAGGCATGTTCCAGGTGCCGACCTGCACTTCAGCGTCGAGCGTGGAAGGCAGGGCACGATCGAGGTTCTCGGTGATGCCGCCACCTGTGATATGCGCGAGCGAATGGATCGCACCAGGACACTGCAAGAGCACCGAGCGGATCGACTTCACGTAGATGCGCGTCGGTTCGAGCAACGCATCGAGCACGCTATCACCTTCGAGCTCGTCACGTGCGATGGTGAGCTCATAGAGCGTCTTACCTTCAGTGCAGACCTTGCGCGCGAGCGAATACCCATTCGAGTGGAGACCCGATGACGCAAGACCGAGCAGCACGTCGCCATCTTGCACGCGATCAGGACCGATCATGGCAGGGCGATCGACGATACCCACCGTGAAGCCCGAAAGGTCGTATTCATGAGGATCCATGACACCAGGATGTTCAGCCATCTCGCCACCGATGAGCGCGCAACCCGCCATTTCGCAGCCATCCGCGATACCGCTGACGATCTCGGCCACCGCATCGCTCTTGAGCTTGCCGACCGCGATGTAGTCAAGGAAGAACAGCGGCTCGGCCCCCGTTGCGAGGATGTCGTTCACGCACATAGCGACCAGGTCGATGCCGACCGTGTTGTGCTTGTTCGCGAGCTTGGCGAGCTGGATCTTCGTGCCAACGCCATCGGTTCCTGAAACGAGAATAGGATCTGCCATCTGCTTCGCCGACCCGATGGAGAACAGGCCGCCGAATCCTCCGATATCACCGCGCACTTCGTTGCGATACGTGCGATGAACAGCGTCTTTAATCGCATCGACCGCTCGAGCACCCTCTGCTGTATCGACACCCGCATCGGCGTACGTAGTACCGCCACCCTGCTTGGTCCAGCTGGGCCATTTCGTGTCTCCGTCGGTGATGGGAACCTGAACTCGATCAGTCATAAACATCCTTGTCTGTGAAATAGTTCTCTTCGATTATCGAACGACTAGTAATTGTAATTCATTACTCATCGGTTCCAAAGCTGACGGACTGATCCTTACCGAGACCGGTCGCAGCATTGGGATCGCATTGCACGTACGGATCATCCTCGACCGTGGTAGCGACCACCGTGGCGAAGAGCAGATCGCGTCCGTCGTTCTGTGTGTATTCGCAAGTGCACAGTGCGAAGGACTGCTTGATCTGGTCAGCCGTGAACACATCGCCTTCCTGCGTGACCATGCTGCGGTTGAGCATCTTTTGGATGTAGGCCTGGTAGGTCTCGTCAGATTCGAACTGCGTGACGACGATGGGCTCAGAACCATTCGTCTTCAGAAGCGAGAACGTCTTGGCGTAATAGTTGCCGTTCGGCGTGAGGATGTAGATATCGCGATGCGCATTGAATTCCGCGTCGTTCTCCCAATCGGTGAGCGCCGCGAACATCGAACCATCGCGCATATGATGCCCATAGAGGAAAGTATTGCGATCGAGGAAGTTCGCATCGTTCTTCACATCGATGAAGATGGTGCCAGCAGATGAGAACCACCCGTTCGAACCGTCGAAGGCGGTATTGAGGTACTTCTGGTTATCGGGACCTTGCACGATAGGATAGTTGATCTGGCTATCGGGCACGTAGATCCAACCCACGATATCAGGGTTGATCTCGCGCAACGCATCCCAATCAGCCGTAAGGTCCGCAAGCTTCACGACATTGGGGTCTTCGACCTCGACATACGTTTCGAGCTCTTCATAGGCGTTCTGCTGCGACCAATAGCGATACACGAGCACGCCTGCCGCCAACAGCGCGATGATGAGCAGCACGATCGCGATAACGAGTGCGCGGCGCCCCTTCTTCTTCGGCTTGGGATCGGATTTCACTTGAGCCATGGCCTGCTTTCTCCTTCGCGGAACCGAGCGGTCTAGAATTCGCTGAGCCGCTCTTGAAGCGCGCGGTTGATGGTCTTGAGCGCCTTCACGCGCGCGTAATACTTATCGTCGCTCTCAAGAATAATCCAGGGTGCTTGCGGTGTCGACGTCAAACGGAACATATCCTGAACAGCAGCATAATATTCAGGGTAACGATCGCGGTTGCGCCAATCTTCCGCGGTGATCTTCCAGCGCTTGTCGGGGTTGTTCTCGCGTGCCTCGAAGCGTTCGAGCTGCGTTTCCGGTGAGATATCGACCCAGAATTTCAGCAGGATGGCGCCCCACTCCACCATCGATCGCTCGAACTCGTTGATCTCGTCGTAAGCGCGCGCCCATTGCAATGGACTCGCGAACCCTTCGATACGCTCGACCAGCACGCGGCCATACCAGCTACGATCGTAGATGCCCACATGACCCGCTTTCGGCAGACGCGTCCAGTAGCGCCATAGGAAGGGGTGCGCGAGCTCGACCTTCGTGGGCGCAGGAGAAGTGAAGATGGTGCAGGAACGCGCATCGAGCGCCTGAGCGACGCGTTTGATGCTGCCACCCTTGCCCGCTGCATCCCAGCCCTCGTACATGATCATCATCGGAATACGGTGGATGTACATCTGCAGCTCGAGCTTATTGAGCAGCTCTTGTTGCTCTTTCAGTTCGCGCTTGTAGTCGGCACGATCGAGACGCAGGGTGTGATTCACGTCCTCGAGCCGCGGGTAGTCCTTCACGATCTCGAAACGCGAGGTGAGCGGAGTCTCGAGCTGAGCAACGCGCACACGCTCTTCAGCCTCCAAGAGCAACTGATGGTTCTCTTCAGGGCTGCGCTTGCGTTCATCGAAATAAGGCTTCTCTTCGCCCTGCAGCGAGGAATTCTCCTTCGCCTTCGCCTCGGCTTCAACGGTCGCGATATCCTTCTCCTTCGTGGTGACGGTCTTGAGCACATCGACGAGCGTTTCAGCTACCGCAAGATTCACGCGACGCTTGTCTTCGGCATCGAGCAGCGTCCATGGCGTCTTCTCGAGGTTCGTCGCTTCGAGCAGCTTCTCGTAGAGCTTGTACGTTTCGGGGTAATCGAGCATCTGACGCAGGTCGTGATCGGAAACACGCCAACTGGTGGCAGGGTCGTTGTGAAGCTTGATGAGGCGCTTGCGCTGGGTCTTCTCGGTGATGTGAAGGAAGAACTTCACCACCATGTATCCGTCGTCGACCAGTTGTCGCTCGAACGCATTTATCTCTTCGATAGCGACCTCGACCGTTTCACGCGTACGACGCTTGACGCGCTTGCGCTTCTTATCGGGAGCGGTGTGCATCTCGTTCGACACATGATCGATGAGCGCAGAATACCACCCGCGATCGAAGATGGTGATCGCATCGCGCGGCCCGAGCGCCTTCCAGAACTGCTGCATGGTCGGATAATAGCCGGTCGCCCCGAAATCTTCCGCCCGCGTTCGCTTCGCCTCTTCTGGATCGAAGTCCTCCGTGACATGGACCGAAACGCCGCGCGCATCGAGGTGATAGATAAGATCGGAGATACGGCTGCCTTTGCCCGCGCCCTTCCATCCTTCGAAGAGCACGACCAGACCTGTGCCGGCCTTCTTCGCCTCCTGCTGCAAGACCACCAACCGATCCACGAGCGCATCGTGGAAAGGTTTGTACTCCTCTTTCGAGAGCTTCGGTTGCTTGGTATCGATCGACGCGAGCATAGACACTGGAATTCCCCCTTGATCCGTGTGCTTTCGCAAGCGAGCAGGCTCCTTGCTCTACCAGCATAATACTTTTTTCGTTCCTCGACCTGCAAAGAGACCAAACACGGAATGAATCGTAAAAATTTAGTGAAGAAGCGCGCTCGGCATGGATAATAGTCGCGTACGTCCGAACCTCAAGGAGCTGTTCATGAGTCGCTTCGCTGTGATCGACTTCGGGTCGAACACCATCAGATTGTGCGTCTATCAGGTCGAAGACGTGACCGAAGGATCGATCACCAAGAAACACCTTTCCACCTTGTTGAATTACAAGGTGATGGCGGGCATCTCTTCCTATGTGAAAGATGGCAAGATCAGCGATAAGGGCATTAAGAAGGCCGCACGCACGATCAGAGAGCAGCGCGAGCGCGCGAGCTATTTCGATTGCGAGAGGATCGAGGTGTTCGCTACTGCTGTTCTGCGCAACTGCCTGAACAGCGCTGAAGCACAGGCAGCCATCGAGAAAGCCTGTGAACTTCCCATCACCATCCTCTCGAACGAAGAAGAAGCCCATCTCGGCTTGGTAGGTGCCAAGCTCGATGGACCGATCAACGACGCGACCATGGTCGACATCGGTGGTGGTTCGACCGAGCTCACCGCGCTCGCAGCGGGGCTCGAGAGCGCGAGCACGAGCCTGCCTCAAGGTTCGCTCTCCTCGTTCAGCATGTACGTGGAGGGTATCCTGCCCACGAAGAAAGAGATCGAGCGCATCGAATCGGCGTTCGACGAGCTCTTCGCCGAGCTGCCGAAGAAAGCCTACCGAAATAAGGAGCTCGTCGGCATCGGAGGCGCGATCCGCAGTGCCGCGAAGGTGTACGGAGACATCTTCCGCGCTGGTAAGCGCTCCAACACACTCACGCCCGATCAAGTCGATGACCTGCTGCTCTCCTATCGTGAGGACCCTGCAGGCTTCATGCGCTGCGCGCTTCAGACCATCCCCGATCGCATTCATACCTTCATTCCTGGCTGCGTCTTGATCAAGCTCGTCTTCGACCGGACCGGAGGCCAGCGGATGCGCATCGCAAAACATGGGGTGCGCGAAGGATTCCTCATCGAACGCATGCTATGAAAGAGCGCCTGATAATTAGTTAAAAACGAATAAGAAGAACCTCCAAGTATTGGTACAATTATCTAAAGTGCGCATGCGTACGTTTTCGTCGCTCTTGCAGCGGCCGACCATAATCGCCAACGAAGGGGTTTCGGATCAATCATGGTAGCTAAGAAGGATGAAGGCTCATCATCTCCCAAGAAGGGGCTCAAGCGCCTCCCCTATATGCAGAATCGCGAGCTCTCTTGGCTCAATTTCAATAAACGCGTGCTCGATCAGGGCGAGGATGCTAACGTCCCGCTGCTCGAGCGTCTCACGTTCGTCTCCATCTTCTCGAGCAACCTGCAAGAGTTCTTCATGGTACGCGTCGGAAGCTTGACCGACCTTTCGCTCATCAAGAAGGAGATCCGCGACAACAAGACGCTCATGACGCCGGAAGAACAGCTGAACGCCATCTACCAGCGTTGTCACGAGCTCTATCCCGAGCAGGAGCGCATCTTCCTCTCGATCCAAGACCAGCTCGAGGAATACGGCATCCGCAATCTGCAGGTGAAGGACCTGTCGGACGAACAGCGCGATTTCTTGCGTTCGTACCTGGAAGATCACGTCGTTCCCTATCTTTCTCCCCAGATCATCAATGCGCGCCATCCGTTCCCGCACTTCGAGAACGGCAAGCTCTACGTGCTTCTTCGCCTGAACGAAGAGCTACCGAAGGATGCAGCGAGCGATGGCGATGGGAAATCCAAGAAGAAACCGAAGAACGTCGGCGCTGAAGACGCCACGTTCGGTTTGATCCCGCTCCCCCGTCAGGCCAAGCGCCTCATCCTGCTGCCTGGCGAAGGGACGCAATTCATCTTGCTCGAGAACGCGCTGAAGCTGATCGTGGATGACGTGTTCTCCATGTATAGCACGAAGCGCGCCAGCGTCATCTGCGTCACGCGCAATGCCGATATCGATGCGAACGCCGACATCGACGAGATCGATTACGATTATCGTGAACATATGAAGCGCATCTTGAAGAAGCGTGCGCGCCTCACGCCGGTTCGCCTCGAGACCGATACGGCGCTCTCCAGCGTCACCAAGCAGTTCTTGCTGCCACGCCTCAACATCAACGAGGATCAGGTCTTCGTCACCAATGTTCCGCTCGACATGAGCTATGCATGGGGTCTTGCCGACCTGGTCGATCCCGATATCGCCACGAAACTGACGAACACTCCGTTCTCGCCTGCGTGGCCTGCCTGCCTCGATCGCAATCGTTCGATCATGCAGCAGGTCATCGAGCACGACAAGCTGCTCTCCTACCCCTACCAGAGCATGGATCCGTTCATCACGCTCCTGCGCGAAGCAGCGGTCGATCCGAACGTGCTGTCCATCAAGATCACGCTGTATCGCCTGGCGAGCCAGTCCCATCTGACCGAAGCGCTGCTCGCTGCGGCGGAGAACGGCAAGGAGGTCACTGCGCTCTTCGAACTGCGCGCGCGTTTCGATGAATCGAACAACATCGAATGGTCGCAGCGCTTCGAACAGGCTGGTGCGCATGTCATCTACGGTTTCCGCGATTACAAGGTCCACTCGAAGATCTGCGTCATCACGCGCACGACCGATTCTGGCCTACAGCGCATCACTCAGCTCGGCACGGGCAATTACAACGAAAAGACCTCGAAGCTCTACACCGACTTCTCGTTCATGACCAGCGACCCGAAGATCGGCAAGGATGCAGCGGAGTTCTTCAAGAACATGAGCCTGGAGAACATCTCCACGAACTACACCACGCTTTCGGTAGCGCCGCTCCAGATCAAGCCGATGATCCTCGACAAGATCGACGAGCAGATCCAGCGTGCTAAGGATGGTCTACCGAATGGTCTTGTCTTCAAGACGAACTCCATCACCGATAAGGACACCATCGATAAGATCGTCGAGGCGTCGCAGGCGGGCGTTCATACGACACTGTTCGTGCGCGGTATCTCGTGCATCGTTCCCGGCATAAAGGGTTATACGGATAATGTCGAGGTGGTCTCGATCGTCGGGCGTCTGCTCGAACACAGCCGCATCTACGGTTTCGGCGTGGCTGAAGACATGGAGATCTACCTTTCCAGCGCAGACCTCATGACGCGCAACATGGACAAGCGCGTCGAGATCGCCTGGCCGGTCCTCGACCAGGATCTTAAGAACATCGTGCTCGATTACTTGGATGTCTCCCTTTCAGACACCGCTAAGCTGCGCATGCTCGAGAGCAATCTCGAATACACGCCGCTCGAGTATTTCGCTGAAGAGACTTCGACGGGACGGATCGAGTCGTTCGATTCCCAGGCTTTCCTCATCCACAAGGCCGAGGTCGACTACGAAGAGTCCATCATCTTGAACGAAGAAGATTCGATCGCACGAGCAGCTCGTGCGCACATCAATCACATCATCGAAGAGCCCGCACGCTCCGCTCGTGAAGATGTCGAGGGAAACGTGATGGATAACCGCGTGCTCGAAGTGCCATACCCCATCGCAGTGCCGCTTCAGGAAGGCGATCCGGGGGTCGTCACGAGCAAAGCTCCTGAATCGATCGACATCGAAACCATCTCCGCGCCGCTCGAAGATGGCAAAGCTGAGGTCGAGAAGCTATCTCATGGCGATAAGACGGGAGCCTCCATCGATCTTGATCGCACTGCCGCGGTCGCTGAGAAGGCAACGCGTATCAGTTCGCGTCTTGCCTCAGATGCGCAGCTGCGCGTGGCGACCGACACCGAAGCATTCGCTGAGGATAAAGCCGATATCGCTCCTGAAGAAGTGAGCCTCAATCTCGGCAAGGGTATCGCGAGCAAGAAGATCGACAAGGATTCGAAGGAAGCGAAGGAGAGCTTGACCACGCTCGCAGGTGCTGAAAGCACCACCGATCGAACGATCTCCGATGCGGAAGAAGTCAAGGAGTCCACCGAAGCGGCCGAAGCGAGCCAGCAGGAAGCCGAAGAAAAGGACAATGCGACCGTCATCAAGCCAGACGATGTAGAGATCATTCCGCACGAGGACGAGCCCCCCACGGTCGAGATCCAACTGATCGAGCTACCGAAGAAGCCAAGCTTCTGGAAGCGCCTGAAGTTCCTGTTCACTGGTCATTTCTAGGATGATCAACCGAACGATCAGCGCTTGCGATGTCCGTAGGCTGAGCCTTTGCGCGCAGTCTTCTTCAGTTCGCCCATAACATCAGATTCCGACTTACCTTCCAGCTGAATGCGCAGCGACACGATCTCATCACGCAAGGTAGCAGCCTTCTCGAAGTCCATCGCCTGCGATGCCGCGATCATCTCGGTCTCCATGTCGGAGATGACGCGCATCACTTCACCACGCGAAAGATTCGCAAGCTCTCGATTAACCTCGTCCGCAGACATATCTTCATCGCCGCCCATATGGTCGGTGATGTCGTTGATGCCCTTGCGAATCGTGGTCGGCGTGATGCCGTGCTCTTCGTTGAATTCGATCTGGAGCTTGCGCCTACGTTCGGTCTCCTTGATCGCACGACTCATCGAGTCGGTCATCACGTCAGCATACATGATGACCTCGCCTTCAGCATTACGCGCTGCACGTCCGATCGTCTGGATGAGGGAACGATGGTTCCTCAAGAAACCTTCTTTATCCGCATCAAGAATAGCGACGAGCGACACCTCGGGAAGATCGAGGCCCTCGCGCAGAAGGTTGATACCCACGAGCACGTCGAATTCACCCAGGCGCAGGTCACGCAGGATCTCGACACGTTCGATAGTGCCGATATCAGAGTGCATGTAACGCGCCTTGACCCCTTGGTCGAGCAAGTACTCGGTCAGGTCTTCAGCCATGCGCTTCGTGAGCGTGGTGATGAGCACACGCTCCTTCTTCGCCACGCGGATCTTCGCTTCGTCGATGATGTCATCGATCTGGGATTTGGTAGGCTTGACCGTGATCTTCGGATCGAGCAAGCCGGTCGGACGGATGATCTGCTCCGTGACCGCTTCGCTCACGCGCTCCTCATAATCGCCCGGCGTCGCGGACGTATAGACGAATTGAGGGATGCGTTCCTCGAATTCGTCGAAACGGAGCGGACGGTTATCGAGACACGAAGGCAAACGGAAGCCATGTTCTGCCAGCGTGATCTTACGAGAACGGTCGCCTTCATACATACCGCGCACCTGCGGCACCGTAACATGACTTTCGTCGATGAAGCAGACGAAATCGTCCGGGAAGTAATCGATGAGCGTATAGGGCGGCACGCCGGGCGCGCGACCGTCCAGATGACGCGAGTAATTCTCGATGCCCGAGCAGAAACCCATCGTCTCGATCATCTCAAGATCGTAGGTCGTGCGCATCTCGAGGCGCTGCGCTTCGAGCAGCTTGCCTTCCTTCTTGAATTCTTGCAAGCGTTGCTGCAGTTCGGTGCGGATGGTGTCGAGCGCGCGTTCGAGCGCAGGACGCGATGCGACGTAATGCGTAGCAGGCCAGATCGGAAGCGCTTCGAATTCAGTGATGACCTCACCCGTTACCTTATCGACTTCCGCGATGGTCTCGATCTCGTCGCCCCAGAACTCAACACGGAGCGGATTGTCCGAATACGGCGGATAGATGTCGAGCGAATCGCCACGCACGCGAAACGTGCCACGTTGCAGATCGTAATCGTTTCGATCGTACTGGATGTCGATGAGCTTCAAGATGAGCTCGTCTCGATCCTGCTCGATCTCCTTATCGAGAAAGACCGCCATACCTGCGTATTCAGCTGGAGAACCGATACCATAGATGCACGAGACCGACGCCACTACGATCACATCGCGACGAGAGAGCAGTGCCGCTGTTGCGGCATGACGCAGCTTTTCAACCTCTTCATTGATGGATGCATCCTTCTCGATGAAGGTGTCAGTAGTAGGAACGTACGCTTCGGGCTGGTAGTAGTCGTAATAGGAAACGAAATAGACCACTGCGTTATTTGGGAAAAACTCCCGAAGCTCCGCTGCGAGCTGAGCGGCGAGCGTCTTGTTAGGAGCGAGGATGAGCGTAGGTCGCTGAATGGCCTCGATGGTCTTCGCGACCGTATAGGTCTTGCCGGAGCCGGTCACACCGAGCAGCGTCTGATAGCGCATGCCCGCTTCGATGTTCGCTGCGATCTGCGCGATAGCCTCCGGCTGATCGCCTGCAGGTTCAAAATCGGAAACGACCTCGAATGGCTGAGTAGCGAGACGCGTAACGGGCAGCTTGCCCTCCATGGAGGCTCCTTCAAGGCTGGCGAGATGACTCATGATGCCTGCTCGCTCTCGAACTGCGCCCACCACTGTTCTATCTCGTGCATGAATTCGTCGAGCGTACCGTCGTTCGTGAGGACCACGTCGGATATGGCGATGCGCTTTTCATCGGGGACCTGGTTCTTCAGACGATTGCGCGCGTCTTCTTCCGTGAGGCCACGCTGGACGAGGCGCTGGATGCGAACTTCAGGAGACGTAACGAGCGCTACCACCACATCGGCATTCTTATAGAAATCGTCACGACCATCCAATATAGCCATCTCGAGCGCGACGACATCGTGCGTCTTCGCAAGTTCGTCGAGCTGACGCAACGATTCCGCGTAGACGCGTTTCTGCGTGACTGAATCGAGCAGTGCGGTCTTCTCAGGAGAGACGAATGCCTTCGCCGCGAGCGCCGAGCGCACCACTTCCCCTTGATCATCGAAGATATCGGCTCCGAACTTCTCTGCCAGTTCAGCTTTCGTGTCGGGAAACGTGAGAACCTGGTGACCTACTTTATCCGCCTCGACCGCAGCGACCCCCTGTGATGCTAAGAAGTCGAGCAGGGTCGACTTACCCGAACCGATGCCTCCTGTTATGAATATCCTCTTCGCCATGTTCTGGTATCCCCTTCAAGAAAACGAACATTTGTTCCCGTTTGAATTCAGATTATTCCGAAAAGATGACCTTGTCAATGATGCCGCCGCCAAGAAGCACGCTGCCACTATAGAATGCACAACATTGACCCGGTGCCGTGAGCGACTGAGGCTCTTTGAACTCAACGCGAACGCGCTGATCGGGCAAGGGATGGACGTGTGCGAGTGCAGGTTTCGATCGATACCGGATCTTCACCATGCAAGGCTCCACAGGAGACTCGAGCATCCAATTGAGATCGGCCACCTCGACCGCCTTGATGAGCGTCCGTTCTTTCGGCGCGATAGTGACTGTGTTGGCCTGCGCATCCTTGCCGACGACGAAGTACGGCTCCCCCATCGCCACACCCAAGCCTTTGCGCTGTCCGAACGTATAGCGATGAAGACCCGCATGCGTTCCCACGCGTTCACCATCAGGCGTGATGATCTCACCAGGAACATCCTCGACGCCTTCCTGCGCGAGAAAATCGCGATAATCACCCTCGACGAAGCATAGATCCTGACTCTCTGGTCGATGAGCGACCGGTATGCCTTGCTCTTCAGCGTAATGGCGAACCTCGGGCTTCGTGTATCCACCCAGCGGCAAGACGAGCCGTGAGAGCTGCTCTTGCGTGAGCAAGCTGAGCATGTAAGTCTGGTCCTTCGATTCATCGAGCGCACGTTTGAGCGCGAAGCGTCCCGTATCCAGATCCTCCACCACGCGAGCATAATGCCCCGTCGCGATCTTATCGCACCCAAGCTCATCAGCAGCCAAGCAGAGCACGGGGATCTTGCAGTAGCGATTACAGGTGACGCATGGTGCAGGCGTGAGCCCTGCTACGCAATCTTGGATGAACGGCTGGATGACGTTACGATCGAACACCTCTTGCACTTCATAGATCACATGATCGATGCCAAGGTGTTGACAGACCGCTCCGGCAGCTTCGATCGTCGCGTCAGTAGCCGGTCCATCCTGAAAGAGGCACGTGACCCCTGTCACTCGATAACCTTGCGATAAAAGAAGAGCGGCTGAGGTCGCACTATCGACCCCGCCGCTCAAACCTAAAGCGATATGTGCGCGAGCACTATTCAGCGTCTTGCGCTTCTTCCTTCGGCTCTGGCTCGTCAACATCGATCTCGATGCCAAGATCTTCAGCTGCAGCCTTCATGGAGAGGGAGATACGACGACGGTCGGTGTTCACGTCCATGACCTTGACCTTGACCTCGTCGCCCACGCTGACGACCTGGTTCGGGGAGTCGATGTGCTTCATAGCCATCTCGGAGATGTGAACGAGGCCTTCGACGTTGTCGCCCAGTTCGATGAACGCGCCGAACGGAACGATCTTCGTTACGCGACCATCGACGATGGTGTCGACCGGATAGACCTCAACGAGCTTGATCCACGGATCTTCCGTGGTCTGCTTGAGACCGAGGGAGATACGCTCACGCTGCAGATCGACATCGAGAACCTCGACCTCGACCTCTTCGTTGACCTTGACGACCTCGGAAGGATGGTTGACGTGGCTCCAAGAGAGCTCGGAGATATGGATGAGACCGTCGATACCACCAAGATCGACGAATGCGCCGAAATCGACGATGGAGGAAACGGTGCCCTTGAGGCGCATGCCCTTCGAGAGCTTCTCGAGGATCTCTGCGCGCTCGTTCTTGCGGCCTTCTTCGAGAAGAACGCGACGAGAGAGCACGACGTTATTGCGATTGCGGTCCATCTCGATAACGCGGGCTTCGATCTCGGTACCCAGATATGCGGTGAGATCCTTGACACGACGAAGATCGACCAAAGATGCAGGCAGGAAGCCACGCAAGCCGATGTCGAGGATGAGGCCGCCCTTGACGACTTCGATGACCTCGCCCGTAACGACTTCGCCAGCCTTGAATTTGTCTTCGACCTGGATCCAAGCGCGTTCGTATTCTGCGCGCTTCTTGGAGAGGATGAGACGGCCGTCCTTGTCTTCCTTCTGGAGTACGAGCGCCTCGAGGCGATCGCCCAGTTCAACGACCTCGGAAGGATCGGCATCTTTACGGATGGAAAGTTCACGAGCAGGAATGACACCTTCGCTCTTGAATCCGATGTCGACGAGCACTTCATCATGCTCGATCTTGACTACGGTACCATCGATGAGATCGCCTTCGTCGAACTCGGTCAGCGTTCCATCGATCATCTTGTTCATTTCATCTTCTGAAATGTCTTCGAATTCAATAACGGACGTGTTCTTAATTTCGGTCAAAACGGACCCCTTTCGAATACGGGGACCTTTGCTCATGATTGCAGTTACATTTACCATGTATGTCGCGCCCGAAGCGGACGCTTACAACAAACATGTCTCGCAGGTCCAATACAAACGATCTGCCCGTCTAGGCAGACTGTTGAAGTATAGCACAGCACCGCGAGCGCTGCGTGAGAGAAATCGCGAAAATACGGATACGGACACCTTCGTCACATAAGGGGCAAATTGCATTCTTGCCGCGTACGCGATTCGCGCGAACAGACCGCAGCAGTATCTGGCCGTTCTACAGGTTCAACACCCACAATTCTTGCAGGTCAGTTGCTGCTTTGAGTCGCTCGATCACATCGTCGGAAAGATCGGATTCGATATTCATGAACACACACGCCAGATCGGAGTCTTCGCTGTCGGAGACCTGCATGGTGGTGATGTTGATGTTCGCATCGCCCAAGATCGTACCGATACTGCCGACACGGCCGGGTCGATCCGCATATTTCATGACGAGGAAATGCTCGCCCGGAGTGATATCGCATTGATAATCCAAGAAAGAAACGATGCGCGGTGTTTGCGTGAGACCACGCAGCGTGCCGATCAAGGTCTTGCCATCGACTGAGAGCCGAGCCGTACCCGTATACGAGTTCTCTTCGACTTGAGAGTGGGTTTCGATGCGAATGCCGTGACGCTGCGCGATGGTGTCGACATTAGTAGGCGTGACGCGCACGCTCTTCTTTTTCGAAAGGAATCCATCAAGGGCGCTTGCAACTAAAAGACGCGAATCGAGCCCCGCCAAGACCCCTGTGGTAGTGAGTGAAAGGACCGCGGGAAGCTCCCCTTTATTCATCTGCGAGAGCATGCTGCCCAACATCTTGCAAACCGGAACATAAGGCGCCAGCAATTCCATTTCATCGCTCGAGACCGAAGCGATGTTCACCGCAGTAGCGACCACGGAACCTTCAAGGCCGTCAGCCACGTATTCGGCGATCTGCGTGCCCGCACGGTATTGCGCCTCGTACGTGAGCGAGCCGACATGAGGCGTGAGCGTGGCCTGGCTGAATTCGTGCAGCGGGCTTTCGTAGCACGGCTGCTCTTCCCACACGTCGATGCCGCATGCTGCCACTTTGCCTGCAGCGATGAAATCGGAGAGCGCTTTGATGTCATAGATGCCGCCGCGCGCGCCGTTCACGAGGATGACGCCATCTTTCATGAGCGCGAATTCTTCGGGACCGAACATGCCGAGCGTCTCGTCGGTCGCGGGGAGATGCACCGTGATGAAATCTGCGCGCGGAAGAACGTCTTCCACGGAATCGTAGAGCGTCACGCCAAGCTGGACAGCACGCTCGCGCGAACAGTATGGGTCGTAGCCGATCAGATGCATGCCGAAGGCACGGGCGCGCTCGGCGACCAGGCCACCAATGCGACCGAGCCCGAAGACGGCGAGCGTCTTTTGGTAGAGTTCAGTGCCATAGAATTCACGACGGTTCCACCCACCCTGCTTCATGCAGGCATCAGCCGCTGCAACGTTGCGCGCTGCAGAGAGCATGAGCGCGAACGCGTGTTCCGCTGCAGAAACGGTATTGGATACGGGAGCGTTGCATACGATCACACCGTAGGCGTTCGCGGCTTCGATATCGATGTTGTCGACGCCGACGCCTGCTCGTCCGATCACGCGCAGCTTCTTCGCGACCTCGAACACGCTGCGATCGACCTTGGTCGCAGACCGAACGATGAGCGCATCATAATCCTTGATGATGTCGAGCAGCTCATCATGAGAAAGGTCGTACTCGCAATCGACCTGATAGCCCTTCTCTTTCAAAAGATCGATCCCCTCAGGAACGATCTCATCGGTGATCAAGATCTTCTCCGCCATGCAGACTCCTCATTCGTCGTGCCTGTGTTCAGCTTTTTCAATCATAGCAAAACATCCAGCGGAAACTGGGGATGCTCGCGAGACAGCGTCGCTCGTCCGATCACAGACAGGGGGCTTGGCGATGTTGCCCGCTTCCCTGTTCGTGCCTTCGGCCCTCATGCGGTCGCTGCTTCAGTTTCTTTTACACGAGTTCGATCATAAGATCGAACTCTATCTTCGAATATTGCTTTCCGAGCACATCGCCAAGCCCCCTATCCGCGATCGGCTCGTCGAGGTGTGTTTCGACTCGGTGTTCAAGGACGAGAGCGACTTGGCCAAAGCGAAGTTAGTTCGACTGAAGCGACGCCGGAGCTCGAGCCTTGAGCAGCGAGTCGAAACGAAAGAGGCCCGACGCGATGCGCCGAGCCTCTTGAGTTCGTGGTATGCAGAAATGAGTTACTTCTGGATCCAGCTGAACATGCTGCGGATACCTTCGCCGACCTGCTCGATCTGGGAAGCGTTCTCCGCCTCGCGCTGCTCGAGGAGCCACTTCTGGCCGTTACGCGCATCATCCATGAATTCGTTAGCGAACGAACCATCCTGGATGCGGCCGAGGATCTTCTTCATGGCTTCCTTAGAAGCTTCGGTGATGACCTGGTGGCCTGCATAGTAATCGCCATATTCGGCGGTGTTGGAGATGGACTCGCGCATCTTCTTCATGCCGCCTTCGTACATGAGGTCGACGATGAGCTTGACCTCATGGAAGCACTCGAAGTATGCCATCTCGGGCGGATAGCCTGCCTCGACCAGCGTATCGAAGCCAGCCTGGATGAGCGAAGTGAGGCCGCCGCAAAGAACTGCCTGCTCGCCGAAGAGGTCGGTCTCGGTCTCGTTCTTGAACGTGGTCTCGATGACGCCTGCGCGCGCACCGCCGATGCCCCATGCGTAGGAAAGAGCAACGTCCTTCGCCTGACCGGAAGCGTCCTGCTCGACGCAGATGAGACAAGGAACGCCCGCACCCTCGGTGTAGACGCGACGAACCATGTGACCAGGGCTCTTAGGGGCGATCATGATGACGTCGACATCCGCAGGAGGCTCGATGAAGTCGTAGTGGATGTTGAAGCCATGAGCGAACGCGAGGGTGTCGCCCGGGTTGAGGTTAGGAGCGATGTTCTCTTCGTAGATCTCTGCCTGCTTCTCGTCGGGAGCGAGGATCATGATGAGGTCTGCCTCTTTTGCTGCGTCAGCAACGGTCATGACCTTCAGACCTGCTTCTTCAGCGTCTGTCCACGATTTCGAACCTTCGCGAAGACCAACGCGAACGTCGCAGCCCGAATCCTTGAGATTCAGCGCATGCGCATGACCCTGAGAGCCGTAGCCGATGACGGCGATCTTCTTGCCCTGGATCAGATCGGGATTGGCATCCTGCTCATGATAGATAGTTACAGCCATGTTCTTTCCCTTCTTCTAATGACTGATGTTTCCTGTATATGGAGCACGCGGTCGCGAGCGACAGCGTACGAACCATTATAGTATCAACTCACCTTCGAACCGCGCGACATCGCGATGAGACCCGTACGGATGATCTCTTTGATGCCGTAAGCGCGAAGCAGGTCTTCGAGACCTTTGAGCTTGTCGTCGGTTCCGGTCACTTCGATGGTGAGCGAAGACTTGCCCACGTCGACGACCTTACCGCGGAAGATGTTCGCGATCTCGATGACCTCGTTGCGCTTCTCGGGCGCAGCGTGCACCTTGAAGAGCACGAGCTCGCGTTCGATGGCCTCGCTTTGCGTGAGGTCGGTGATCTTGTGGACCGAGATGAGCTTATGCAGCTGCTTGGTGATCTGCTCGTAAGCGATGTCGTCCGCTTCCATCGTGATGGTGATGCGGGACATGGTGGGGTCTTCCGTCGGACCTACCGAGAGACTCTCGATATTGAAGCCACGACGAGAGATGAGGCCCGCCACACGGCTCAGCACACCGGACTTGTTCTCTACGAGCACCGAAAGGACATGTCTCATGATTAGTTCGCCTCCTTGCGCTCGTCGATCAGCTCGCCATTGGGGCCGACCTTGATGACGCCGATCATCTCCGAGAGCGGTGCGCCTGCGGGGACCATCGGGAATACGTTTTCAGAACTGTCGATGCGCATGTCGAGCAGAGCTGGACGATCGGCCTCGATGAGGCGCTTGAGCGCGCCTTCCAGCTCTTCGGGCTTCTCGACGCGTTCAGCCTGCCAGTTGTAAGCTTCGGCGACCTTCACGAAATCGGGCAGGTCAGGCAGGATCGTCTCACTGAAGCGATTGTCGTAGAAGAGGTTCTGCCACTGATGCACCATGCCCAACACGGAGTTATTCATGAGCAACACCTTCACATTGATATCGTTGAACGCAGCGGTGGCCATCTCCTGGATGTTCATCTGGAATGAACCATCGCCCGCGATGCAGACGACCTCTTTGTCGGGGCAGCCGACCTTCGCACCGATAGCTGCAGGGAAACCGAAACCCATCGTGCCAAGACCGCCGCTCGAAAGGAACGAACGCGGGATGTCGCGATCGATATGCTGGACCGCCCACATCTGATGCTGGCCGACTTCCGTGGTGACCACGCTTTCCTTGGGGTCGAGCATCTCCGAGAGCAGATCGAGCGCACCTTCGGGTGAGATGGTACCGTTCTCGGTCGCGACGCCCGGGCTGTAGAAGGGATGATTCTCCTTCCATTCCGTGAGCGTTGCCACCCACTCGCCCGTGATAGGCTCGAGGCCGCCATCCTGCTCGATCAGTTCCTGCATGCCCGCTAGAACGACCTTCGCATCACCTACGACCGGGATCTGCGGAAGGCGGTTCTTGCCGATCTCCGCTGGGTCGATATCCACATGAATGACCTTAGCTTCGGGCGCGAACTCGACGAGCTTGCCCGTCACACGATCTGAGAAACGTGCGCCGATGGCGATGAGCAGGTCGGCATTCGTGATGGCGTTGTTCGCATAGTAGGAACCATGCATGCCCACGTGGCCCATGTTGAGCGGATGGGATGCTGGGAAGGCGCCCTTCGCCATGAGCGTCGTGACGACCGGTACCTGCAGCGCTTCAGCCACCGCGAGCAGTTCATCTTCGGAATGCGATGCGATGATGCCGCCGCCCACGTAGAGGACCGGCCGCTTCGCGCTCTTGATCATGTCGACCGCCTGGCGAATCTGGCGCGCGTTGCCCTTCACCGTCGGCCTGTAGGAAGGAAGCTGCACGTCAGCGGGGTAATCGAACACCATCTCCATGCCGCACAGGTCGGAAGGGATGTCGATCAGGACCGGACCGGGACGGCCGGAATTGGCGATGTAGAACGCCTCGCGGAAGGTGTTCGTGAGCTCGTTGATGTCCTGCAGCAAGTAGCTATGCTTGACCACCGGCATGGTGATGCCGACGATGTCGGATTCCTGGAATGCGTCGGTGCCGATGACGCTGCGCGGGACCTGGCCGGTGATGACGACCATGGGCACGCTATCCATATAGGCGGTCGCGATGCCCGTGACCGTGTTCGTGGCGCCCGGGCCACTGGTGACGATACACACACCCGTCTTGCCCGTCGCGCGCGCATAGCCGTCAGCTTCGTGCGCAGCGCCCTGCTCGTGGCGAGCCAGGACGTGACGAATCTTCGTGGAATCGTAGAGCGCGTCGTAGATCTTGATAGCCTGGCCTCCGGGATAGCCGAAGACCGTGTCGACCCCTTCAGCCTCGAGCGACGCGATGATGGCTTGCGCGCCGGTCATCGTGGTGCCCTGCTTGTCGGTATAAGGGCCGAGGTCGTGTTGCTTTTCGTATTCGTTGTCGATGATCATCCGAAATATGCCCCCTTATCGGCACTGGAAACCAGTTTCGCGTAACGTGAGAGCACGCCCGTGGTGTACTTGGGATCAGGTTTGACCCAATCCTTGCGGCGCTGTTCGAGTTCTTCATCGGAAACTTCAAGCGTCATCGTACCTTTGTCGATATCGATGTCGATGATGTCACCTTCATGCACGAGCGCGATCGGGCCGCCGGCGTATGCTTCGGGGCTCACATGTCCGATAGCCGGGCCCTTCGTGGCACCCGAGAAGCGTCCATCGGTGATGAGCGCGACGTCGCGATCGAGCCCCATGCCGCAGATTGCAGAGGTAGGCGTGAGCATCTCGCGCATGCCTGGGCCGCCAGCAGGACCTTCGTAGCGAATGACCACCACGTCGCCTGCGTTGATCTTGCCGCCGAAGATAGCTTCACATGCTTCCTCTTCGGATTCGAACACGCGCGCAGGACCGCGATGCTGTCGCATGTCATCAGCCACGGCAGACTGCTTGACCACACCGTAGTTCGGCGCGAGATTGCCTTGCATGACGCGCAGACCGCCGACGGGCGCATACGCGTTCTCGATCGTGCGAACCACTTCCCCGTCGACCACTGGACAAGATGCGATCCATCCCTTCATCGTGCCATGGCAGGTGAGCGCCGATTCGTCGAGCAAGCCAGCGCGACCGAGCTCGCCCACGATAGCCGAAACGCCGCCGACCTTGTTCAGGTCTTGGATATGCAGCGAGCTCGCGGGTGCGATGCGCGTGATGTTCGGGATCTGCGAGCAGATCTTGTCCCAATCTTCCAAGGTGACCGGGCAACCAGCCGCGTGCGAGATGGCGGTGAGGTGCAGCATCGTGTTGGTGGAGCCGCCAAATGCCATGTCGAGCGCCATGCCGTTGTGGATGGCTGCGGCGTTGATGATGTCGAGCGCCTTGATATCCTTCTCAAGCAGCTCCATGATCTTCATGCCCGCATGCTTCGCGAGGCGCACGCGCTCGGAATAGACCGCAGGAATGGTGCCGTTTCCAGGAAGCGCGATGCCAAGGCCTTCGGAGAGGCATGCGATGGAGTTAGCGGTGAACATGCCCGAGCAGCTACCGCAGGTCGGGCAAGCCGTGTCCTCGAAGAACTTCAGTTCTGATTCATCCATCGTGCCCGCCGTCACCTGGCCGACCGCGTCGAAGAGCGTGTTGAGGTCGGTCTGACAGCCTTGCTTGTCTTCGCCAGCCAACATCGGGCCGCCAGAGATGAGGATGGTCGGGATGTTCAGGCGACATGCCGCGATGAGCATGCCCGGCACGACCTTGTCGCAACTCGGAATGAGCACCATCGCGTCGAACTGGTGGCCTTGCACCGCACACTCGACCGAGTCCGCGATGACCTCGCGGCTGGTGAGCGAATAGCGCATGCCCTCATGATTCATCGCGATGCCGTCGCATACGCCGATGGTGGTCATCTGGACAGGCGTGCCGCCCGCCATGCGAACACCAGCCTTCACTGCGTCGGCGATGGTCTGCAAGTGGATATGACCAGGGATGATCTCGTTCTGAGAGGAAACGACGGCGACGAGAGGACGTTCGAGTTCCTCGTCGGTAAAGCCGTCAGCTTTGAGCAAGCTGCGGTGAGGCGCGCGGGCCAGACCTTCTTTGATCGAATCGCTCCGCATGGGCATCACTCCTTCTTTCTAAAATAAAAAATCCTGTGCAGCAAGTTGCATCAGGACCAAAGAAGAAGAGTTGTGCAGGAGGTGTTCCCTCATGCATACCAAATGCGGATTGGCTCCGATTCAACTTACTGACTTTTCACTGTTTAGGAGATCGTCCCAAACACATGAGAAGATTTCAGATGAACAGCTCCGAGGTGCCTTTCAGACCGTCCTCCGCTAACTTCCAGCGACCGTTAGCTCTCTGAAGAAGGATTCGTCCCTACTTTTCCTCATCAACGCTTTTCAAGTTATTCGATTATAACGCTCATGGATGAACTTTCAACCGCAAGTTTTACTAGCCACGCCCCGAGCTCAACTTCGTTATGGGCCTTGCGCCCTGCAGCTCGCATGTTTGCCAGTTCTCCCGCAGCTTGCATGTTTGCAGGCTCTCCTGCGGCTTGTGCGTTTGCTGGTTCTCTGCAGCGTGCATGTTTGCCGGTTCTCCTGCAGCTTGCGTAATGGACGTACGTTGGCACTCTCTTTGCAGTGAAAACTCGATTTTGTGCAGCAGATTTGCGTTTGTATGCACGTTTTAGGCGAAATCGAGACGTTTTAGATGACAATTGCATCGTCTTTGCTGCAAATTTACGTTTGTATACACATTTGACGACTTTTCAATGACTAAATGTGCATACAAACGCAACTCTCTTGCAGTTTTTGGCGATTTTGCTGCAAAACAACGTTCGCAGCCCGATCGGGATCATCTACATCATTCGCACGAACGTACCGCGCATACTAACACCCACGCGTGCAGTATGTCATGCTCATGCGCAGAACATGAGCATGCACGTAAAAACAAGACAGAAGCAGAAGAAAGACAGAAAGAAGAGGCCGCAATGCGGCCTCTTCTTTGATACTGAGCGAGCTTTGCTCACAGTAAGCCCAACTGCAACTCACGCGCGGTGAACAAACCTACAGCAAATTCGATCGCAGTAAACAAAACTGCAACTAGCTCGGTAACGATAAACAAAGCTGCACCTAGCCCGGTCGCGGTCACCGGAATCGCAGTTGGTCCGATCACGACCAGCAAACATGCTTACATGGTCGGACTCAAGACAACCAGCTCGAACGAGACGTGGACCTAGTAGTCCAGGTCATCCGTACTGACACGCCCACGGAACGAGCGATAGACGAGCACATGGTAGAGCAGCACGAGCGGCAAGCCTACGCAGGTGATACCCGTCATCCAAGCAAGCGTGAGCTCGGAGGATGCTGCGTTCATAGCGGTGATGGTCGCGCCGACGCTATCGGGCGATGCGACGACCAAGTTCGGGAACATAGAGCACGCGAACAGCATGATGAACATGAAAATGGCCGCACACTGAATGATGAAGGAAAGCGTATCCTTCTTCTGCTTGCCAACGAACCACGCCACGATGATGAGCGCAGCCACCAAGATCGCGAGCAGGATGCGAACCCAACCGAGCGCGTCGTGCATCTGCGGCTGGATAACCGCGAGCGCGACGATGGTGAGCACGATGAACACCACGAGTGACACGATCTGCCAGATAGGACGCAGCTTCACGCAACGGTCATACAGGTCGCTGCCGAGCGGTGCTTTCGCACATTCCCAAGAAATACCCTGAGAGATGCAGAGCACCAAGCCCATCACGCCACAGAGCAGCGTGAACGGGGTGATGAGACCGAGCAGCGGAATACCGGAATAGTCTCCGTTCGCTGTCATCGGGATGCCTTGGTAGATGCAACCGATCGCCACACCGAAGAGCAGTGCCGGAAGCAGCGAGCCGATGGTGAAGCACCAGTCCCATAGCTTCTTCCACGAACCATCGTGCGCGCGATACTCGAGCGAGACCGCACGAACGATGAGACCGAATAGCACGAGCATGACCGCGAGATAGAATCCCGAGAACGTGGTGGCATACGCGAGCGGGAACGCTGCGAAGAGCGCACCACCTGCAGTGAGCAACCAAACTTCATTACCATCCCACACCGGTCCGATGCTGCGACGCAGGACCGCCTTCTCTTCCTCGTTCTTGCCGAGGATGGGATAGAGCACGCCGATACCCAGGTCGAAACCATCGAGCATGAAATACACCGCGATGAGCACCGCGATAAGGAAGAACCAAAGTCCTTGGAGAATGGTGATATCCATGACTACTCTCCTTCCTTGGTCTGCGCAGACGAATCTGCCTGCTTGCTATCCGAGTCGCTTGGCAGCGAAACCGCGTCCGAGGTCATGAACGAAGCCGAAGCATCAGCGCTCGCCTTCGCAGCATCGACGACGGGACCCTGCTTGATGAAGCGCGCGACGATGCGCGCCCACGCGATGATGAGCACCAGATAGATGAGAACGAACAACACGATCGTGGCGATGAGCTCGGGACCAGAGACCGCGAGCGAGATACCATCGGCCGTGAGCAACTCGACGCCTTCAGGGCCGGTGACCGAGGGATAGACCACCCAGGGCTGACGACCGAATTCAGCAGTTGCCCAACCAGCTTGGATCGCGAGGACCGCGAAGATGGGCGAGATGATGATGAGCCACTGGAGCCACTTCTTCTTCGTGATGCTAGAGCCCTTCTTGAACGTGAAGATGAGCGCGAGCAAGAGCGTGAGCGCCATGAGGCCGAACATCGCTACCATGAGGTGATAACTCTGGAACACGAGGTTCACCGGCATGGTTTCCGGATCGATCGCGCCGTATTCCTCAGTCTCAGCGAGGCTGTTCAGACCCTGATATTCAGTATCCCACGTGCCATTCGCGAGGAAGCTCGTGCCACCCGGAATATCGAAGGGAGCGAGCACTTCCTGGTTCTCTTCATCGACCCAACCGAGGCCGTAGAGCGGCGGAACCTCGTCTTCGTACATGCCTTCCATCATGGCGAACTTGGTCGGCTGCTCTTCGGAAACGACGACCGCAGAAGAATGCGCTGTGACGAGCATCGCGACGCAGCTGACCGTAGCCACGACAGCGCCGATCTTCATCGCGCGTAGCGCGAACGCGCCATGCTGCTTCTTATGCATGTACCACGCTGCGACCGCCATCGCGATGAAAGCACCCATGATGAGCACCGCGCAGATGACGTGCGAATAGCGAATGAGCGTAGAAGGATTGAACGCCGCAGCGAAGAAGTTCGTGAGCACGGCCTGCGTACCCGTATCGGAGAGCTCTGCACCTGCAGGCGTCTGCATCCAGGAGTTCGCGATGATGATCCACAGCGCGGAGAACGCTGAGCCGATGAACACGAGCCATGCCGAAACCAGATAGAACTTCTTGCCCACGTGCTTGCGCCCGAAGATGAGCACGCCCAAGAACGTCGACTCGAGGAAGAAAGCTAGCAGCGCTTCTGCGGCCAGCGGCGCACCGAAGATATCGCCGACGAAACGGGAGTAATCCGCCCAGTTCGTGCCGAACGAGAACTCCATGGTGATACCAGTCGCAACACCTAACGCGAATGTTGCGGTGAAGATCTTGATCCAAAATCTTGACGCCGCAGCATCCTCTTCCTTCCCGGATTTGTAATAGCGGGTTTCATATATGGCCACGATCAAGCCCAGGCCGATGGAAACGGGTACGAGCAAGAAATGGTACATAGCGGTGAACGCGAATTGGATGCGCGCCAGTATGACCGGATCAGATAGGAAATCCATACAAATCACCCCTTCCCTTCTTCATGTTGCCGCACTGCGACAACGAATTACCTCAGTACGAACGGCAAGTCGCCTCGAATGTTTTGAGTCGATGCCCGAACAGCATGAGCACGCTTCACCATGGATGCGTGCACAACGATTCGCCCTGGTTAATTCTGGCGTTCTTTTGCCGAACTACGAGAACAAACCGCGATCGAATGCGAGAAGCATTCGATATCGCTCGTTTTCATTGCCGAGCACCGCAGGTGCTCCATCCATGACGAGCGTTCCACCCTCGAGAAACAGAACGCGGTCGAATGCATCGATGCCTTGCAGATGGTGCGTGATCATAATGAGCGTCTTGTGCGCGAACGACGCAAGAACGACATCGAGGATACGCTGTTCGGTGATCGGATCGAGTCCGACCGTAGGTTCGTCAAGGATGACGATGGGCGGATCTTGCAAGAGCACACGCGCGAGCACCAAGCGCTGACGCTGACCACCCGAGAAATTCAGCCCTGCTTCGCTGGCGATGGTCTCGAGCCCTTCAGGAAGCGACTCGACATGCGACCTCAAACCGACCGCTTCGAGCGCATGCCACGCTTCTTCAGTGGTCACATCGATTTTCCCAATACGCAGGTTATCCATGATGCTCATCGCGAAAACGTAACTATCTTGTGAGATAAGACCGATATGATCCCACATGCTGCTGCGCAGCGCGCGAAGCGGCGCCCCACCCAACTCGATCGAACCTTGCGAGGGATCGAGGTCGGCATGCATCAAGCGCGCGAGCGTGGTCTTGCCCGAGCCGCTCTTGCCCAGTATCGCGACCTTTTGTCCATAAGGAATCGTGAAAGAAAGATCGCTCAATACCGGTCGACCATCATCATAAGAGAACGAAAGCTCGCTCAGGCGCAGATCGAACGGAGCTATCGGCGCAGTATTCGACATCGCCTCTTGAGGTAAGACATCCAAGAGCCCGCGCGAGGCGCTGCGCTCGATGGATTCTTGGTGCGAGATCCCCTCTTCGAATTCGCGTGAGAGCGGCGCGAACACCTCGATGAGTGGGAAGAACCCGAGCGCTGCAGCGATGATCCAATCCGCTGTTCCACCTGCCACGCCGCCGAAGCGCTGCGTGGTCCACCATACGATGAAGAGGAGCGCGACCAACAAGAGCACTTGGATGAGCAGCAGTCTCCAGCGATCAGCGCGCTCGATCGTACGCTCTTCAGTCCTGAGAGCGTGAAATTCGTGCACGAAACGCCGCGTCGCCTCCTCGCCACGACCCGCGATCGCAACATCTTGCGCTCCGAGCACACGATCGGTGACGGTCGCATAAAGAGCCGCGCGATCGTCGTTCGTGCGCTCGATGCGTTTGCGTGCGAGCGCTGCAGAGAGAAGCGGGATGACCACGCAGAGCAGAACGAGCATACCGAGCGCGAAAGCGAGCAAGCCGATCGAAAAGCAACCAGCGATGATGACGAGCAACAACCCCGAAAGCCATGCGATGAGAACGGGAAAGACCGTGCGCAGGTAGAGGTTCTGCATGTGCTCGATATCGCTCGCCAGCGTGCCAAGCACCTCGCCTGTCCTCCACCTCCGATCGTCACGCTCGTGCATCTGAACCACTGTAAAGAGCCGATAACGCAGCTTCGACGTGAGACGAAGCACCCAATCATGGCTCTTCAGGCGCTCGAAATAGCGTGCGATCGGCTTACCGAGCCCGAAGATCTGCACGAATGCGAGCGGAATATTGAGCATCAAGAGCGAGAACGCGTTGTCCGCCGAAGCGCTGATAAGATAGCCCGCGACGAACATGAGCCCGACCGCGAACACCACGCCGACAAGACCGAGCGCAAGGATCGCTGCGAGAAGCTTCTTCGATGTGGTGAGATTCTCCTTGATCCACGCGATCATGCCGCATCACCTCCGCGCAGCGCACCGATCAGCTGCGCGAAACGCTCACCCGAACCCCGCAGCTCATCGAGCGTCCCCGTCTCGACGATGTGGCCCCTGTCAAGAACGAGCACGCGGTCGAACGAATCGAGCCAGTGAAGACGATGGGTAGCGAAGATGACGAGCTTATCCTTCATGACCTCGAGCATCGCTGACTTCAATTCATATTCGGTCTCGATGTCCAAATGCGCGGTCGGTTCATCGAAGAGCACGATCTTGCGCTTCGCATCCAACACCACGCGCGCGAGCGCGATGCGCTGCGCTTGGCCTCCTGAAAGCCCTCGGCCGCCTTCGCCGATGACGGTATCGAGACCCTGCGGCAAGCTGTCGACCAGACCTTCCAAGCCGACCATCTTGAGCGCGCGGCTGATCTGTTCATCGGTCGCAGCCGGCTCGTAGAACGTAAGATTCTCACGCAACGAAAGCGCGAAGGTATAAGGATCTTGCGGGATATAGGCGATCTGCTCCTGCCACGCGCGATGGCGAAGCGTATCGAGCGTGCATTCACCATCGATTCGGAACGTTCCGCACGAGGGATCATCGAGGCCAGCGAGCAACCGTAGAAGCGTGCTCTTGCCTGAGCCGCTCATACCGATAACACCGATGACCTGCGAACCTTCGCACTCGAAAGAAACATCCTCGAGCGCTGGCACGCCTGCATGATCCTTCGAAAGATCGCTGATGCGCAGCGTGCTCTGCTCATTCCAAACCGGAATGGAGCATCGCGGCGGCATCGCGCTGGTAGCATCAAGGATCTCGTTCACGGATCGAAGCGAATTGACCCCATCGAGCGACGCATGGTAGTCGGAGGCGAATTCGCGGATCGGTCTGAAATACTCGGGGGTCAAGATCAGCACGAAGAGCGCCGGCAACAGCGTGAGCGATCCGTCGATGAGGCGCAGACCGAGCATGATCGACACTGCAGCGATAGCGAGCGTCGCGAACAGATCGAGCACCGAACCTGAAAGCGTTGCCGTGCGCAACGTTCGCATGGTCGCTTCGCGAAAACGCTCGCTCACCGTGAAAACGCGCTGCGCATAGGTCTTCGAGACCGCGAAGGTCGCGAGCGTCGAAACACCGCGAACGGAATCGATGAAGTGATTCGACATCACCTTGAAACTGGCGTGCTGTTCACGCCCTCGATCGGCCGTGGTCTTGCCGATCAACACCATGAGCAGCACCATCGATGGCAAGAGAATAACGACGACGATGCCCGAGACCCAATCAGCGAGCGCGATCATGATCGCGAAGGCAACAGGCAGCACGATCATGTTGACGAGCTTGGGTAGCACGAGTTCAAGATAGGTGCGTACCTTATCGATACCATCGAGCACGAGCGCGCTGGTCGAGCCAGTTCCAAAGCGCTGGGTAACAGGCGCCCCAGTGCGAAAGATAGAAGCGAGCAATCGCCCTCGCATCGCATTCGTGCGGTTGGTCGCATACGTGCTGATGAACGCCTCGCGTGTGTTCAAGACGATGCGAACAGCCACGAAGGAACACGAGAAGACCGAAAGCGAAAGAAGAACGCTCGCGAACGATTCACCGAGCCATAGATGAACGAGCGCGCGCGACAAGCCGACCGCTTGCCCGACGATGCAGAATGCCTCGAGCAGTGAGAGCACCGCAAGGCAGAGCAGCGTCGATCGGATCTTCGGCAGTTGCAGCAGCTCTTTATCGAACAAAACACGCCCTATTCCGCATGAGCCAGATCGACGAGGAAACCATTCATGAGCGCCACGAACGCATCCTTCACCTGCTCGGCCACATCCATGACCTCATCCGAATTCGGATCAGCACCTTCGATACCGCACGCCATATTCGAGACGAGCGAGAGCCCCATCACACGCATGCCCACATGACGAGCAGCGATCACCTCTTCGACCACGCTCATCGCGACCGTGTCGGCACCCCACGAAGCGAACAAGCGCACTTCAGCAGGCGTCTCGAAATTAGGACCGAGCAAACCAAGGTACACACCCTGGTTCACATCGACACCTTCACGATGCGCGACGTCGAGCAAGAGTGCGCGGAGCGCGGGGTCATGGGCATCCAGCATCGGAACGAAACGTGGCGCGATCGCATCACCCTCCACGTGCGCAACGGGGTTGCGCCCCGTGAAATTGATATGGTCGGTCATCACACAGAACGACCCGATCTTGAACGTCGGATTCAGTGCGCCGACCGCATTAGTGGTGACGAGCGTATCGATGCCGGCAGCATGCATGGCCCAGATCGGAAGCGCCACATCCTGTGCGCTCACACCTTCATACCCATGCAAGCGCCCTTGCATGCAGAGCACGTGTACCTCGCTTCCCGGAACTCGGCCAAGGACGAACTGACCCTTATGACCGACCGCAGTGGAGACCTTCATATCAGGAAGGTCCTTATAGGAGAGGACTGTCGCATCTTCGAGCGTGTCGGCATACGAATTGAGTCCACTGCCCAACACAAGCCCGCACACCGGCTTCGCATCACTTACGAATGCCTTGAGGCGCGTGGCGGTCCGCTCGATCTGGTCTTGCAACGATTCGCTCATGAAACTCCTTTTCTCCTTCGAAGGATTATACCGCTCCCCTGCGCATTCACCCATGCATGTCATCACAAAGAAAACTGGCTCCCCTTTTGGAGAGCCAGTTTCAAGATCAGTTCTTATGTGCACTGAACGCTTTTGAACTAGCGGCCAGAGTGATCGAACTTCTTGTTGGAGATGTTCGTATCAGCAGAACCGATCACGGTCGCGTTGTCGAGGTTCGCGATCTCTGCCTTCATGTCCTTCAGGAACTTGTCAGCCATGGTCATCGAGAGGTCAGCACGCGTGACGATACGCTGGCAGGTGACATCTTCCATGTTCGCAGGCAGCGGGTAAGCAGGGATCTGCCAACCGTGCATACGCAGACGATCGTCCAGATCGTAGAGCGTCCACTTCTTGCCAGCCTTCGGATCGAGGCTCCAGCAAAGGATCGGGATCTCGGTCGCCTCTTCGTACATGATGAAGATACCGAGCTTCTTGATTCCTTCGACCAGATGACGTGCCACATCGAGGGTACGCTTCTGGATCTCCTTGAAGCCTTCGAAGCCGTTACGCATGAATACGTAGTACTGGCCGATGATCTGAGAAGCGGAACGGCTGAAGTTGATAGCCATGGTCGCCTCTTCGCCACCCAGGTAGCTGACCCAGAAGATCAGATCCTCAGGCAGCGCTTCCTTGGAACGCCACTCGACCCAGCCGATGCCAGGATATACCAGGCCGTACTTGTGGCCGGATGCCGAGATGGACCAAACGTTCGGAAGGCGGAAGTCCCACTCGAGCTCGGGCTCGAGGAAAGGAGCGACGAAGCCGCCGGAAGCGCCATCAACATGGATACGAACAGGAACGGATGCGGTCTTGTTGTACTCGGTCAGCGCTGCGTCGATGCCCTTGATGTCGTCATAGCAGCCGGTATAGGTGATACCGAGCAGGCAGACCACACAGATCGTATGATCGTCAACGAACGGCATGCAAGATTCCGGCGTCATATACAGATGGTCGGCATCCATCGGGACGAGTCGCATCTCGATATCCCAGTAGCGGCAGAACTTCTCCCAGCAGACCTGATAACCAGACGTGATGACCAGGTTCGGGCGATGTTCGCTATAGATATCGATGCCGGCCTTCTTCGCGAGCGCCTTCCAGCGGAACAGTGCTGCCAAGCCGCCGAGCATACAAGCCTCAGACGAACCAACGGTCGAAGTACCCATGGGCTCTTCGTTTTGGTTAGCATGCCAGAGGTTCTGGATGATCTTAACGCAGCGGTTCTCGAGGTCTGCGGTCATAGGATATTCATCCTTGTCGATCGCGTTCTTGTCGAGCGTTTCCTTCATCAGCTCGGTCGCTTCAGGCTCCATATAGGTCTGAACGAACGTGCAAAGGTTCTGATGAGCGTTACCTTCAGTGCCGATGTATTCGCGGATCATCTCGCTCGCGATACGGGGCTCGATAGGCTCATCGTTGAGCTTCGTTTCAGGCATCTCTACGTCTGAAGCGTAGCTGCCGAAGATCGGGGTGGTATAGCCTGTATGGGCATCCATTTCTGCAAGTTCTTCGGTCGTAACGAGCTTTGCGTCTTTGATTGTCATGATAATCTCCTCCTGTTTTCCCTCCAGCCCTTCGCTGAAGAGTGATAACCAATCCTTTTTCCTTACGTGGTGCGCTCTTGCGCGTGATCGTTGTCGATGAACCGCCTTTCTCCTCGCGATGTCATCCCCCTGTAGTAGATCGAATCGATCAGGTCCTACGAATCAGAACCTGAGGGTGGCGCCTTCGGTGCACCAGGATCCGCATGAGCGGGCGTAGGTGCTTGCGCTGGCGCAGCAGTCGCTTGCGAAGTTCCACCCGTATTCGCCGCCGCGAGCATCTTCTTGCTCGGAATGGTAGGCGGCTCGTGATCGATGCCGTTATTCCAGTGGTGACGTAATCCGTAGACCACGAACGGTATCGCTACCGAAACGACCCAGCAGACGAGCAACGTCGCTACGTACACCATTCCCGATTGAGCATCGAGCTGGCTTGGCGGGAAGAAGGATACGACCAGTGCGAAGACGGTGAGCAATAAGCCGCAGCCCGCCACGATGCACTTGCCGACCGTACCGCCGAACACATTGAACGCACGTTGGTGATCCTTGCCCTTGAACACCAGCTTGAAGTAGCCGAGGAAGAAGAGTACGTAACCGACCAGATAGATGACGACGGTCAAGCCGACCGCGGTCAGATACGAGATCGAGGAACCGGAACCGCCGGACATCGCCATAGAGCCGCAGAGGACCGCGTCCCAGATGGTGACGATGATGCCCTGGATCACGACGATCTTGACAGAAACACCGTGCTTGTTGGTCTTCGCGAGACTACGCGGGATGATGCCTTCTTGTGCGGTATCGAGCAATGCACGAGAAGGACCGACGATCCACGACGAGATCTCTGCGAGAACGCCTGCAGCGAGCAGGAATGCGATGATGTAGACGATCCAGCCGCATCCGAAGTGAGCATCGAAGATGTTCGCGAATGCCTGAACGACGCCTGTGCTCAAGTTCGCATCGAGCTGCGTCTCGGTCATGGTCATCGCGACCGCGAGGCCGCCGAGCGTATCGAGCACGATCGTGAGAATACAGAGCACGATCATGACCAGTGGATAGATCTTGCCTGGGTTCTTAAGCTCGTTAACATGCGATGCACTCGCCTCGACACCAGCGAATGCCAAGATGAACGAAGCGAAGATGACGAGTGTTCCTACCTGCGTGAAGTCGGGAACGAAACCGTTCATGTCGAACTTCAGCTGAGAAACGCCGCCGGTCGCCAAGAATGCGATCAGGCCGATGAGCAGGATGACCGCCGGGACCAGAACGCCGCCGAAGAAGCCGACCTTTGCGATACGCGCGGTCAACTTTGTTCCCCCGAGCTGCGTTAGCGTCAATCCCCAGACGATGATCGCAACTCCGATGAACATGACCAATGGATTGTTATAGAGCGCATCCCAGCCGACGATATACGAGATCGCCGCCAAGACGAAGAACGCCATGGTGACGAATCCTACCGTGATCTGGAACCATTGATAGAACAATGCCGAAAAGCCCCAACGCTTGCCGAGGGTATTACCGACCCAAGCGAAGATGCCACCGTTCTCCCAGCCCTTCACGGTCGCCATCTCAGCCGCGACGAGCGCGACCGGCAGGAACCAGAAGACACCACCGAGGATCAAGAAGAAGATCAAGTGGAGACCAGAAGAAGCAAAATTCGGATACGCGTAGACTGTCATGACCATTGAAGCTGTCATCGCGAAGAATCCGAAAAAGCCAAGCGTTTTCAGAGCTTGCTTGTTTGAACTAGCCGACGGTGCAGTACCAGATGATTTTGCAGGCGCTACTGATGTATTTTGTTCGCTCATTTCATCCACCCCTTTCAAAATCATGCTGCACGAAGCAGCCCTTTCAACTTGGCTCTAGGATTGCACAACATAAATTGGAATGGGTGGCTTTGTAGGGCTGCTGTAAGATTCGTCAAACAGATGTTGCCTTTAGGAAACAGGAAAGAAACAGCGAGTTCGCGAAGGAAAAAGAACAACCCCGCACGCGCCCGAAGGCCTGCAAGGTCGTTCGAAAGATCGAGAAGATGGAGCGCGAACGCCTATTCCATCGAGATGGTGCGCTTGAAGATGCGCGTAGCGACAAGATAGTACACGATGCCCACTATGACCCAGACCACACCGATGATATGCGCGGTGGGATCGAGCGACGCAAAGATGCACGCGACGATGATGGTGCCGATGATCGGGCAGATGAGCAAGCGCATCGGATTCGAATGATCCTTGCGCTTCACCCAGAAGTACCAGAACACGCAGATGTTCAACAGGATGTAGGAACCGAGCGCTCCGAAGTTGACCACCTTCGCCAGGCCATCCATACCGATGTTCAAGAAGAACGGCAGAAGCACGAGCGAGAGCGCTGAGACGAACAGCGTCGCCACCATGGGAACGCCACGCTTCTCGTTCATCCTCGCGAGCGGCTTCGGAAGCGAGCCGCTCTTACCCATCACGTAGAGCACGCGCGAGATGGACACTTGCGCGACCAAGCCCGTGAACACGCCCTGTGCGAGCGCGACCGCCAGCGCGCAGAGCTGACCGAACCAGGTGCCACCCACCAGTTCAGCGATGAGGTAGAAGCCATTCGTCTCGTCAGAGCGGCAGAGCTCGCCGCTCGGGTCGACGCAGGTCGCGATATAGCAGGTGACCGCGAAGAGGACCGCAAGGATGATGACCATGATCATCATCGCGCGAGGCGGACCCTTGCGTTCGTTCTTCGCTTCTTCCGTGAGCGTCGCCACACAGCCGAAGCCGACGAACGAGAAGACCGCGAGCGAGACCGCGCTCATCATGGAAGGCATGGTGAACTTGGATGGATCGAAGAATGCATCGAGTGTGAAGCCCGAGGTTTCAGGATGTGAGAGGATGTAGTGGACACCGAAGATGAGGAACATCGCGAGCACGATGCATTCGCACACGAGCGCGACCTTGTTCACGATCATGGTGGTCTTGATGCCGCGCGTGGACACCACGAGTACGAAAGCGAGGAAGATGAGGCACCAACCCCATACTGGAATGGCTGGGACATAGTGACTGAGCGGCTCAGCTGCGATGATGAAGACCATGTCGGGCGAAACGAGGTATTGCAGGAGCATGAGCCAACCAGCGATGAAGCCGACCGCTTTGCCGAGGCTCTTCGATGCGTAGGTATAGATCGACCCCGAGGATGGGAATGTCTTGATCATGATGCCGAACGAGAGCACCGTGAAGAACATCGCCACGAAGCCGATCAAGTACGCGACCGACGGCATGCCGTTCGAAGCGTTCGCCACCCCACCGAAGATGCTGAACGGAGCGATGGGTACCATGAAGATGAGGCCGTAGATGACCATGTCGAAGACCGACAGCGTTCGTTTGAAGCCGTCATTCTGCGCTGGTTGCTGTCCGTTCGATGCAGCAGGCTGCGAAGAGGCAACGTGCGTACTGGGTGCGGTATTCGGTTCGTTAGTAGCCATGATTTTCCTCCGCTTTCACTCTTCGAACAGTAACGATTCGCAAGATGAAAACGGGTATCGCAGCGCTAACTGTATCGAAAGCGTTACAGAATCGGATGCCTTCTCGTAACATAAGCATCGTAGTATGAACGCAAAAGAAAAAGCTGGCCATGAAGACCAGCTCGGAACGTTGGTGGAGGCGCGGGGACTCGAACCCCGGTCCATACTAGATCATCAATGAAGCACTACAAGCTTAGTCAATGGGTGAGGTTCGGATATGCCCTGCACATTGACACACGAAGCATACCCTAGCTGGTTCGGTCTTAGCCTTGGTCATACCAACGACGTACCAAGGAGCAATTCCCTAAAGATAATACCGCCCCAGGGTCAGGAACGAACCCTGGTTTGACAGCCTGGCTGAATTAAGCAGCCATGGCGAGCGCAGGAGCGCTCTGAGTGTTAGTTTTGCCAATTAAATTTGACGTTACCCCTGTTTAACGTGGCGAGGAGACCACGACCTGCTCTTCATGTCCAACCTACCATGTCGAAACCAGACGCCCCCGTAAGGGGAAAAGATAGGAATACCCGCTCGTTCGGAAGGAGCAGGTAGGGACCATTCTTTTCAAGGTGCTGCGCACGTGGCGCGGGTTCTTTATTCTACGCGCATCGCTGGTTCTGTCAAATGGCAGCCCATGAACTTCCCCTAATGAACGAATGGCCACCCGAAGGTGGCCATTCTGATTCGTCGTGATAACCCGGTATGTACGAACGATCGCATTGAGCGACCGTAATGCAGCGAGACTGCCCCGCGCGACTACTTGTCTGCCAGCGCAGCCTGAGCAGCAGCCAGGCGAGCCAGCGGCACGCGATACGGCGAGCAGCTGACATAGTCGAGACCGATGCCGTAGAAGATCTTGACGGAATCGGGATCGCCACCGTGTTCGCCGCAGACACCGCACACGATGTCGGGATTGCCCTCGTGACCGAGCTCGACGCCCATCTTGACGAGCTTCGCAACGCCCGGATCGACCGTAGCGAACGGATTGTACGGCAGGAGACGCTCTGCGAGGTACTGAGGGACGAATTCGGATTCGACATCGTCGCGCGAGAAACCGAAGGTGGTCTGCGTAAGGTCGTTCGTACCGAAGGAGAAGAAGTCAGCAGCCTGAGCGATCTCGTCAGCCGTGACAGCAGCACGGGGAAGCTCGATCATGGTGCCGATCGGGATCTCGAGTTGAACGCCTTCAGCAGCCTCGACCTCTGCGATGACCTCCTGCGCGAGCGCACGGAGCTTCTCGAGTTCGGGCTTGACGGAAACGAGCGGGATCATGATCTCGGGCTTAGGATCGAGGCCTTCCTTCTTGAGCTGAGCCATAGCGGTTGCGATAGCGCGAACCTGCATGCGCGGAAGGACCGGGTACTTGATAGCCAGACGGCAACCGCGAAGACCGAGCATCGGGTTCTGCTCTGCGAAGCTGTCGATCTGCTCCATGAGCTGACGCTTCTGAGCGATGACGTTCGCATCAGCACCGGTCGCCTCGAGTCGAGCGATCTCGACATCGAGCGCACGCGGGCTCTCGAGGAATTCATGCAGCGGCGGATCGAGCAAGCGAACGATGACGGGCAGGCCGTCCATCGCCTTGAACATACCCAGGAAGTCGCCCGTCTGAGCAGCGAAGAGGTCGGCAACGGCCTTTTCACGGATGGTCTCGTCCTCGTTCAGGATGAACGTCTGGATGATCTGCTTGCGATCGCCCAGGAACATGTGCTCGGTACGGCACAGGCCGATGCCCTGCGCGCCGAAGGAACGAGCGAGCTCGGCGTCTTCAGGGTTATCCGCATTCGCGCGAACGCCCATGGTGCGAACTTCGTCAGCCCACTCGAGGATGGTGTCGAGGTCGCCCGCCAGTTCAGGCTGGACGAGGTCGACCGCACCTAACACGACGATACCGGTGGTGCCGTCGAGCGAGATCATATCGCCTTCCTTGATGACGATATCGGTACCGGAGATGGTAGCCTGCTTTGCTTCAGCGTCGATCTTCAGTGCATCGACACCGCAGACGCACGGTGCGCCCATACCACGCGCGATGACCGCAGCGTGAGAGGTCTTACCACCGTGAGAGGTGAGGATGCCTTCAGCAGCGATCATGCCTGCAAGGTCGTCCGGCGTGGTCTCCCAACGGACCAGAACGGTCTTGCGACCTTCAGCCTCTGCCTCGACCGCAGCTTCAGCGGAGAAGACCGCCTCGCCCACTGCAGCACCTGGAGATGCGTTGAGACCAGTAGCGACAACATCATATTCAGCATCAGCGTCGAACTGCGGATGGAGCAGCTGATCGAGCTGTTCGGGATCGACGCGCATGACAGCCTCTTCCTTGGTGATGAGGCCTTCTTCCACCATCTCGATAGCGATGTGGAGCGCAGCAGCAGCGGTACGCTTGCCAACGCGGGTCTGGAGCATCCAGAGCTTGCCCTGTTCGATGGTGAACTCGATATCGCACATATCACGGAAGTGGTTCTCGAGCAGCGTGAAGACGCCTTCGAGTTCCTTGCCCGCCTCTTCGAGGCCCGGGGTATTCTTCAGGTCTGCGATCGGAGAAGTATTGCGGATGCCAGCAACGACGTCTTCGCCCTGAGCATTGACCAGGTAGTCACCATAGAATTCTTTGTCGCCATTAGCGGGGTTACGGGTGAAGGCGACGCCCGTTGCGGACGTGTCGCCCTTGTTGCCGAAGATCATGGACTGAACGTTGACCGCGGTGCCCAGATCGTCGGAGATCTTGTTCTGCTTGCGGTAGAGGGTAGCACGAGGGTTGTTCCAGCTGCCGAAGACCGCTTCGATGGCCAGCTGCAGCTGAACATCGGGATCCTGCGGGAACTGAACTTCGCCGTCGACCACGAGAGAAGGATATTCGCTCGCATCGACGTTCTCAGTGAAGATGCGCTTGAACTCTGCGACGAGCTCCTGCAGATCTTCCGCGGTGAGATCGGTGTCGGATTCGACGCCGCGAGCGCGCTTCATGTTGGTGATGGCGTTCTCGAACAGATCGCCATCCAAGTCCATGACGACGTTGGAGAACATCTGGATGAAGCGGCGATAGGAGTCCCACGCGAAGCGAGGGTTCTCGGTCTGCTTGATGAGACCGTTGATGGATTCGTCGTTAAGGCCGAGGTTCAGGACCGTGTCCATCATACCCGGCATAGACATAGGAGCGCCGGAACGAACGGAAACGAGCAGCGGATCTTCCGCGTCGCCGATCTTCTTGCCGATACGCGCTTCGAGATCCTCGCGGTATTCCTGAATGGTGTCGAGCACGCCTTCAGGCCATGTGTTATCCGCATTCGCATATTCCATACAGGTCTGACAAGAAATAGTAAAGCCGGGAGGTACCGGTAGGCCGATATTCGCCATTTCTGCAAGGTTCGCACCTTTGCCACCGAGGATAGCCTTCATGTTGGTGTTACCCTCAGTAACATTGTTACCCTGTGCATCTTTACCAAAGGCATAGACGCGTTTCACTTGGTCAGTCACCATTTTCTCCTTAAACGAGTACTAATCCCTCTCCAACCGCATCAGAATTGCGGATGAGCACTTTCATAATACCGCAAAATCTCCTGCGCGGTTTCTTCAATTGCACGATTATCGGTACGAACGACGATGCATCCGAGCTTCCTCATGAGATCGTGCGCGCTCTCGAGCTCGGCATACACCGATTCGAGCTCCGAATAGGACGGCGCAACGTGTTGAGCCTTCGACATGCGACGCTTACGCACGCGTGAGAGCAGTTCAGGATCGGTCATGAGACCGAACAGACGATTCGGATCGACCTCGTAGAGCTCCTTCGGTGGCTCGGTCTGCGTATCCAGCGGAACGTTGGCCACCTTGAAGCCCAGCTGCGAAAGATAGATGGATAGTGGGGTCTTGGAAGTGCGTGACACCCCGATCAACACGATATCCGCCTTGCGCAGATCCTGCGGGTTGCGACCGTCGTCGTGATTGATGGTGAAATCGACCGCTGCAAGACGTTTGAAGTACTGTTCATTGATCGAGTAGATGGCGCCTGGATTCGGCACGGGCTTACGACCCGTTGCTCGAGCGAGCGCATCATGAGCCTCATCGAGCACATCGACCACGATGACCGGATGCTCTTCAGCTGCTGGATCGTGTCGCGCATCTTCGATGAACTCATCGAGTGCGGTTCGCAACTCCTCGTCGACGAGCGTATAGAAGATGATGAAGGGACCAGGAATATCACGATCGCGATGATAGGTGAGATGCTTGGTCAGTTCTTCAGTGAGCTCGCGCGGCGACTTGATGCCCGGAAGCGTTTCGATGTAGGGGTTAGTCTCACCGAAGCTCGCCGAAGCCGCACGTGCGAGCGCTTTGGCCGTAGTACCGGTCGAGTCCGAGACGACATGGATGGTAGGAAGGTTATTCGGCCTGCTCCCTTGTACGATCCATTTCTGCATCGAGCTTCCTTCCTGCCCGTCTCTACGAAGAACGCCCCACGAGGATCGCAGGGCGTTCGATGCTGTTTCGTTATTTCTTCGCCAGATGCGAGAAGTCCGCGACATGAGCGAACACGCCCGTGAAGCGGTTCAAGAGCGCGAGCCTATTCGCGCGCTTCACTGGATCGTCGTCCATGATCATGACCTCTTCGAAGAACGTATCGATCGGGACACGCAACGCGGCAAGTGCGGAGAGCGCCTGTTCGTAGTCCTCTTCTGCGAGCGCCTGAGCGACCTGCATTTCGGCCTTATCCACCGCATCACGCAATGCGATCTCGACGCTACCGAGCGCATCCTCGTTCAGATCGGTACCCGCTTGCGCATCGCGCAAGTTGTTCGCACGCGCGAACGCGGTCGAGAGGTCTTGCATGTCGTCCGCGTTCTTGGCGCGGAACTGCTCGAGCACGGAAACGCGCTTGGCGAATTCGGCTGGTTCTTTGACGCCACCAGCTAGCACCGCTTCGATCGCGTCGAGCGAATGACCAGCGTCTTGCGCCATCACGCGAGCACGCGTGATGAAGAAGTCCTCGATCTGCTTCTGAGCTTCACCCTTATCGAGATCGAGATCCGTGAAGTTATCGAGCGCGAAGGAGATGGCATCCTCGAGCGACACCGGAAGACCCGCATTGAGCATGTTGACGATGCCGATCGCACTTCTGCGAATGGCGAACGGGTCGGAAGAGCCGGTCGGCCCCTGATCGATCGCGAACAGACCGCAGATGGTGTCGAGCTTGTCGGCGAAAGCGACCAGCTGGCCGACGATGGTATCGGGCAACGCATCGCCTGCGAACTTCGGTTGATAGTGCTGCGCGATGGCTTGAGCGACCTGCGGTGTTTCGCCTGCTGCAGCAGCATAGTAAGAACCCATGATGCCCTGAACGGAGGTGAACTCCACGACCGCGCCCGTTACCAGGTCGGCCTTCGCGAGATGAGCCGCACGCTTCGCATCGGCAGCATCCTGCGCGCCGAGACTAGCGACGCTAGCCAGATGATCGACGATCTTCTCGATGCGATCGGTCTTGTCGAGCACGGTGCCCAGCTTCTCCTGGAAGACCACATCCGCAAGCGCCGGCACGTATGCCTCGAGCGGCTGTTTCAGGTCTTCATCGTAGAAGAACTTCGCATCGTAGAGACGTGCGCGCACGACGCGCTCGTTGCCATCGACGATGGTATCGGCATGGGCAGGGTCTCCATTCGAGACCACGATGAACTTGTTGGACAGCTTGCCGTCGGTGCCGTAGAGCGGGAAATAGCGCTGATGCATGAGCATCGCATCGACGATGATCTCTTCAGGTACCGCGAGGAATTCCTCGTCGAACGCGCCCACCATGACCGTGGGATATTCAGCGAGATTGACCACCTCGACGAGCGTCTTCTTCGGCAGATCGGCCTTGAGGCCCGTTTCCTTCTCCACCGCTTCGATCTGCTGACGGATGAGCGCCTCACGTTCCATATGAGACGGAACGACCTTGGCAGCACGCACGGCATCCAGCAGACCATCCGCGGATGTGACCTCGAACGGACCAGGCGCCAGGAAACGATGGCCAAACGTCTTGTTCGATGCCGTGAGTCCCGCGTATTCGAATTCGATCACCTCATCACCGAACAGCGCGACGATCCAGCGAACCGGACGCGAGAAGTATTCACGCTCAGAGCCCCAGCGCTGAGACTTGGGCCATGCGATGCAGTGAATGATGGATTCGAGCACCTCGGGCAACAAGGTAGCGACCTTGATGGAAGGAACCTCACGCTTCACGAAGACATATTCGGTGCCGCACTGCTCTTCGCGGTACAGATCCTCCACGCCCAGGCCTTTGCCACGCGCGAAGCCGATAGCGGCCTTGGTGGGCTGACCAACTTCATCGAAAGCGATCTTGACCGCGGGGCCTTTGAACACCTCGGTCTCGGCCTCGGTCGCCACCGCGACGTCGGAAACGAGCACGATGAGACGACGCGGCGAATTATAGATCTTGACCGCGCCATGAGGGATGCGCGCATCGTCGAGGATGGTAGGGACCTTCTTCTCCAGCTGGCCGACCGCATCGAGCAGGTCGAACGCCGGGATCTCTTCAACGCCGATCTCGAAAGCGAGCATGCGTGTATCTGTCATTGGGCTATTCACCTTCCTCGGACTCGACTTCGATGCCAACGACCTTCTCGAGGTATTCCTTGCAGCAGGCCTTCGCGATGGTGCGCACGCGCAGGATGTATCCCATGCGTTCGGTGGCGCTGATGACACCGCGCGCATCGAGCAAGTTGAACGCATGCGAGCATTTCAACACGTAATCGTAAGCTGGAAGCGGCAAGCCCGCTTCGAGCGTGCGCAGGCATTCCGCCTCGTAGCGGTCGAACTCGCCGAACAGCAGATCGGTGTCGGCCACCTCGAAGTTATATGCCGAGAATTCTCGTTCGTTCTCAAGGAACACATCGCCATAGGTGAACACCGTGCCATCCGCACTGCGCGCCCAGACCAGGTCGTAGACCGAATCGACGCCCTGGATATACATGGCCAAGCGCTCGAGACCGTAGGTGATCTCTGCGGGAACGGGGCTGCATTCGAAACCGCCCACCTGCTGGAAATAGGTGAACTGCGTGACCTCCATGCCATTGAGCCACACTTCCCAACCAAGGCCCCATGCACCGAGCGTCGGACTTTCCCAGTCGTCTTCGACGAAACGAACGTCATGCTTCTCGACGTCGATGCCGATGGTGCGCAGGGAATCGAGATAGAGATCCTGCACGTTATCAGGAGATGGCTTCAGCAGCACCTGGAACTGGTAGTAGTGCTGCATACGATTCGGGTTCTCACCATAGCGACCGTCGGTGGGACGGCGACAGGGCTGAACGTAGGCCGCGCGCCAGGTGCCCGGACCGAGGCTTCGAAGCGTAGTGGCGGTATGGAACGTGCCCGCACCGACTTCGTTATCGTAGGGCTGCAGAACAACGCATCCCTGATCGGCCCAGTATCGTTGGAGCCTTAAGATGATGTCCTGGAAGCTGAGCGGCTCGTTCGAGGCGCCCGTATTGGCGTTGGTGGTCATACGTCTCCTTATGCTCTTCATTCATGAAGGACGCCGCTTCGATGAAACGACGTCCGTTATCACTTTTCGACCGGATCCCGCCCGAGCACCGTTACCCTACAGGATCGCGATGTTCTCGAATGGCCAGTAGATGACCACTGCTTTTCCGAACACGGTATCTTCATCGATCGGACCGAAATAGCGCGAGTCGGACGAATTCGTGCGATTATCCCCCATCACCCATACATCGCCTGCTGGCACCGTATAGGGATAGCTGATATCGACATTGCCCACCGTGTGCAGCGGGTAGCTGGGAAGCCCATCGGTATAAGGTTCGTCGAGCGCGACGCCATCCACATAGACCACACCATCGCGCAGATCGACCGTCTGGCCTTCGGTGGCGATGACGCGCTTGATGAGCGTGCGCGAAGGAACTTGCGGATCGGAGAACACGACGATATCGCCTGGCTGCGGATCCGAGAATTGATACGAGACCTTTTCGGCGAAGACCATGTCGCCAGTCTTGATGGTCTGTTCCATGGAGGCGGAAGGGATCTGGAAGGGCTCGATGACGAAGGTGCGCAACAACCATGCGCCAGCGACGATGATGGCGACCATCACGAGAAAGCTCATGAACCTTCTGAAAATGCTCGGTTTGTGCTCGCTCGCGTGCTGACCGGAATCCACGTCGCTCCTTTCATCTTCAAAGCCTGTGAGGGTACGTCCATGATACGGCCTGCACCCTATAGGCAGCCCCGCTGTGAACGCATTTTCTTATATTAAACAATCTTTTGCGATGGTGGAACCGATAAAAACGAAGTAGTGGCCGAAGGCTAGGAATGCTGGTCAAGGAACGCGCGATCGGCGTCCGAGAGGTTCGCGCTCTCGAGCAGATCGGGGCGCAACCGCTTGGTGCGCAGCAGGCTCTGTTCGTGGCGCCACTGTTCGATGTTGCCATGGTGGCCCGAGAGCAGCACTTCGGGAACGTCCATACCGCGATAGGTGGCAGGGCGCGTGTACTGCGGATATTCGAGCAATCCGTCGTAGAAGCTCTCGTCGACCGAGCTCCCTTCGTCGCCGAGCACGCCATCGAGACGGCGCACGACCGCGTCGATGACCACCATCGAGGCGAGCTCGCCGCTGGTGAGCACGTAATCGCCGATCGAAATGACCTTATCCGCGAGCGCATAGGCGCGCTCGTCGATGCCTTCATAATGGCCGCAGATGAAGAAGAGATGATCCTGCTCGGCCAATTCGAGCGTGAGCGCCTCATCGAGCGTCTGACCCGTGGGCGAAAGGAAGATGGTATAAGGCTTCTTCGGTGCGGCGGCGAACAGTTCGTCGGCCGCTTCGAAGATCGGCTCGCACTTCATGACGAGGCCCTGGCCGCCGCCATAGGGCTCATCGTCGGTGGTGCGATGCTTGTCATGCGTCCAGTCGCGCAGGTCATGCGCGCGGAATTCGAGGATGCCCTTGTCCTGCGCGCGTTTCATGATCGACTCGTTCATGATCGAGTCGTAGCACTGCGGGAAAACAGAGAGCGTTTCGATGAGCATGAGATTCCTTTCTTCGCTCGATGCTTCGCCCCAGTCCGGAGGCTCACGCGACGGCGTCGCTCGTTCGAGCCAACTTCGCTTGCGCGAAGTGGGTCTCTCACATTCGCTTTGGCCAAGTCGCGCTCCGCCTTCGGGTTGGGGTGAAGCGACGGACGCATGTGTTAAATATCTAAAAGACCTTCAGGCAGATTCATTTCGATCGTTGCTTCACCTTCATCAATATCGATGATGAATTCTTCGACGAGGGGGATGCGGACGAGCTTCGCGAGATCCTCTTCTGTGTCGATCGACATATCTGATGTACCCGCCGCATCTTCGAGCTCGACCACGAGCAGGGGGTGTGCAGGGTTCTCTTCGAGCGCGACGATGCGACCGATGGTGCGCTCATCCGCATCGAGCAGTGCGAAGTCGACCAGATCGAGCAGACCACGATCGTAGTCTTCGGGAAGATCGCGTTTGAGCACGAGGCAGCTGTGGTCTTGGAGTTTTTCTGCGAGGTCGATCGAATCGATGGTATCGAAGAAGACGAGGTGCGCGCCTTGACCTTGAGGTGCGATGCTGATCACTCGTCCCGTGCGCGGCACGCGGAGCACGGGCGGCACGAACGTGACCTCCATCCCCTCTTCCAACAAAAAAGGAAGACCCTCGCGTGCGTACACGAGGAGTCCTCCTTTAAGATTCTTGGCTTTGCCGATGGTGGCTACGTTAGCCCACGCGCTCATTAATCGATGAGTTCGACTTCGATGCGCATATCGTGGCGCGAGCCAGCAGCGCGACTGAGCGTACGAATAGCCTTGATGACGCGACCCTGACGGCCAATAACGCGCCCAACATCGTCGGGATTCACATGAACCTCGATGAGGGTGGAGCCGTCTTCGGTCTCCGTAGAGCTGACCTCGACCTCGTCCGGGAATTCAACGAGCGGGGCGACGAGTTCAGCGACGAGCCCAGAAATGTCAGTATTAGGATCGGACATGTTTAACCGTTCTGACGAAGATCGTTGATGAGACGCTCGACCGTTTCGGTCGGCTTGGCACCCTGAGCGATCCAGCTGTCGACCTTTTCGAGATCGAGATTGACCTGCTTGGGCTCGGTGAGCGGATTGTAGGTGCCGATCTGCTCGATATAGCGACCATCGCGACGTGCGCGGGAATCTGCGACGACGATGCGATAGTAAGGTGCCTTATGTGCGCCGTGACGGGCGAGACGAATCTTTACTGCCATGAAGGTTAACTCCTTTTTATATTACGTACTCTAATTCAGTAAACCTGAGAAAACAGCAATTACCAATAATAAGGTGAGCGTCGAGCTTTTGCAAGGGATGAGTTACTGAGCGGATGCAGTGCGCGGAATCACTGGTCTTGGATCATCTCCTGGAGACGCTTCAGGTCCCCCATGCCCATACCGCCCATGCCAGGAAGCGAACGACGCTTGCGCTTCTTCTTCCCCTTCTTGCCCTTGCGCGATCCCATATCGAGATCCTGTTGAGCCATGACCTGCTTCATCATCTTGCGCGTTTCGTTGTACTTCTTCAGCATCTGATTGAGTTGCGTGACCGAAACACCGGCGCCTGCCGCGATACGCGCACGGCGCGAGCCGTTAATGATGGAGGGCTGTTCGCGCTCTTCACGGGTCATGGAATTGATCATGACCTCCATCTCATCGAGTGCGTTCTCGTTCACCGAACCATCTTTGAGCGCTTTATCGCCACCAGGAAGCGCGGAGACCAGCTTCTGGATGCCGCCGATCTTGCGAACCTGCTTGTTGATGGTGAGGAAGTCGTTCAAGCTGAGGTCGGCGCGCATCATGCGCTCGGCCTCTTCTTGCTCGAGTTCGTCAGCACGGATCTGAGCTGCCGTTTCGATGAGGCTGACCACGTCACCCATACCAAGGATGCGCTTAGCCATGCGATCAGGGTGGAATTCCTCGAGCGAGTCGGGCTTCTCTCCCATCGAGATGAACTTGATGGGCTTGCCCGTGACCTGCTTGATGGACAGCGCGCCACCACCGCGCGCATCGCCATCCATCTTCGACATGATGACACCGTCGAAATCGACCTGTTCAGCGAAAGCGGATGCGACGTTGACCACGTCCTGACCGGTCATAGCGTCGACCACCATGAGGATCTGATCAGGCTGGACCGCGTCGCGAATGTTCTTAGCCTCGGTCATCATCTCTTCATCAACGTGCAAACGACCCGCCGTGTCGACGATGACGATATCGCGCAGCGAATCGACCGCATCGCGCACGCCTTCCTGCGCGATCTTCACGGGGTCCTTGCCATCGCCGCGATAGACGCGCACGCCGATCTCGTCGCCCAGGGTCTGCAGCTGGTCGGCTGCAGCAGGACGATAGACGTCGCAGGCTACCAACAGCGGATTGTGATTCTGCTGCTTCAGCAGGTAGGCGAGCTTCGCAGCCGCCGTGGTCTTACCGGAGCCCTGCAAGCCGACGAGCATGATGACGTTCGGGATGCGCGAGGAGAGCACGAGGCGCGAATCGGTACGTCCGAGCAGCTCGGTCAATTCGTCGAGCACGACCTTGACGACGTTCTGCCCGGGCGTGAGCGAATCGAGGATCTCAGCCTCGAGGCAGCGTTCCTTTGTGTTCTTGATGAACGACTTGACCACCTTGAAGTTGACATCCGCTTCGAGCAGCGCCATGCGGATCTCCTTCATGGCGGCATTGATGTCCTCTTCGGTGAGCTTGCCCTTCGAGCGCAGGCCCGAGAAGATGGATTGTAGTTTCTCCGAGAGATTATCCAGCATCGCGCATATCTCCAATCAACGCATTCGCGAAATCGAGCGCATCGAAATCCTGCAGATCCTCGATACCCTCTCCCACGCCGATCTTGTAGAGCGGCAATTCCAATTCATGAGCGATAGCCACCGAAATGCCACCTTTGGCAGTGCCATCGAGCTTGGTCAGGATGATGCCATCCAGCTCGAGCGCCTTGTTGAATTCGCGCGCTTGCTGCAGGCCATTCTGACCCGTGGTCGCATCGATGACGAGCAACGTATAGACTGGCAGCTCCGAGCGTCTGCGCACCACATCGACGACCTTCTTCAGCTCGCGCATCAGATCATCCGAGGTGTGAAGGCGGCCTGCCGTGTCGATGAGCACGAGATCGGAGCCGGCCTGTTCAGCGCGCTCGAGCGTCTCGAAGCAGACGCTGGCAGGGTCGCTGCCACGATCGCGCGAAACGATCTCGACGTCGGCACGCTTCGACCACACTTCGAGCTGCTCGATAGCTGCAGCGCGGAACGTGTCCGCACTGCCGAGCAACACCTTGCGTCCCTTCCCGTGCGCTTCAGCCGCGAGCTTGCCCACCGTGGTGGTCTTGCCCGAACCGTTCACGCCCACGAAGAGCACGACTGCTTCATCGTCGAAGATCGAGCCATCCATCTCGATGAACTGGTCGGCGATCTTCTCGGCCAGCAGGTCGAGCACCGCATAAGCATCCGGAAGCGCCTTGCGCGTCGCTTCGTCGCGCAACTCTTCGACGATATCGTCGGCCGCAGCTGCACCGAAATCGCTCAAGATGAGCGTTTCTTCCAGAGTCTCCCAGAATTCCTCGTCGACATCGGGACCACGATCGAGCAGAACGTTCATCTGCTCCTTGAACTTATCGCGCGAGCGATTGAGGCCTTCGGAGATACGCGAGAAGAATCCCATGATCAATCCTCCTTGGAACGAGCTTGGTCGATGCGCTGGCTCAATACCTTCGTGACACCATCAGCTTGCATGGAGACACCGTAGAGGATATCGGCGGACTCCATCGTGCGGCGCTGATGCGTGATCATGATGAACTGGGCAGAATCGCGCACGGTGTTCAGGTAGTTCATAAGACGACGCAGATTCGAGTCGTCGAGCGCGGCTTCGATCTCGTCGAGGATATAGAACGGCGTCTGACGGATACGATAGACCGCGAAGAGCAAGGCCATGGCTGTCATGGATTTCTCGCCGCCCGAGAGCAGCGACATCTTCTTGACCGTCTTGCCGACCGGCTGCGCATTCACGTCCACGCCGGTGTTCTCCAGATCGTCGGGATCGACGAGCGAAAGATGCGCGTGACCGCCCGGGAACAGCGTCGAGAAGATCTCGGAGAAGTTGGCATTCACCTGCTCGAAGGTCTTCACGAAGTCGTCAATCATGCGTTCGTCGATGAGCGCGACGATGCGGGCGAGCGCACTGCGGGCGTTGTTCATATCTTGGAGCTGTGATAGCAGGTAGTTGTAGCGTTCGTTGACCTGCTCGTATTCGCGCGCGGCATCGGGGTTGACCGTGCCGAGATTCTTGATGCGGCGCTTCAGACGCTCCGCTTCCTGTTCGCAGGTCGCGCGGTCTTCGATCTTGGGAAGCGCGAGAGCGGTCTCGAGCGGGGTGTCGCATTCCGTGATGATGACCTGGATCGCACCGTCAACCTTGATCTCGAGACGCCCCTTCTCGACGCGGATCTCGGATGCGGCGGAGCTCTGCTGATCGAGCGCGAGGCGCAATTCGCGCACCTTCTGCGTCGATTCAGCGATGCGCTTGTGCAGTTCTTGCTGCGATTCCTGGCTCTCGCGCGTCTTGATCTCAAGGTCAGAAACGTGACGCTGGACCGCTTCGTAGAGCAATTCGAGCGTATTCAAGAGCGGTTCGACACGCGCCGAAGCGGCCTCGAGCATCTTGAAGCGGCGTTCCTGCGCGAGCGAACGCGTCTCGAGGTTGTGGATCTCTTGCTTGCGCGAAGCGACCATGCGCTCGTTATAAGCATAGGCTTCCTGCAGGCGCGCCTTCTCCAAACGGGCATCGGAGAGCTCTTCAGAGAGCGAGAGCACCTGCGCCTGGACCGGATCGAGCAGCTTATGCATATCTTCGACCTGCTTCTTATTCTCTTGCAGATCGGCCTGTACCTGTGCGAGCTCTTCCTTGAGCTTATCGGAGTCGGGCTGCGCTTCTTCCAGATAAGTGCGATAGCGCTGCTGTTCCTTGAGCAGGCTGTCGTGACTGATGCGCAGCGCTTCGAGGGTCTGCGATTCGCCTTGCAGATCGAGCGCCGTCGAATCACGCTGACCGCGCACGTTCGCGCTCTTCTCGGAGGCTTGCAGCGACTCGATCTGAAGTTCCTTCAAGGAATTCTCGAGCGCATCGTAAGCATCGCGGATCTCGGTGAAGCGATCGGAGAGCGTGGCTTCGCGACCGCGCAGTTCGTTCAGGTTACGGCGACGCAAGAGCGCACTGTTCGCCTTGTCCTCTTCGGATTTACGGAAGAAGCGCGCGCGCCCGTTCGTGTCGACGATGCAGCCATCGCGACTGACGAGCGTGACGCCATGGGGCGCCTGTTGCCAGGTGGCGAAGAGCTGTTCTTTCGTATCGTAGAGATAGACCTGACCGAGCAACATCTCGAATCCGCGCGCGAAGCGCTCCGAGATCTCGATCTTGTCGAGCAAACGATGATCGCGCTGCGTCTGGGCGAACGAATCGCTATCGGCGAGCTGGAACATGTTCTTTTCGGGCAGCAGGACCACATCGCCCGTCTCGCCGCTGGCCTCGAGCCCTGCGATGAAGCGTTTGACGCTGTCCATATCTTCAACGAAGAGTCCGTGCATGTTCGAGCCGAGCAGCGCCTCGACGATCATGTCCAGATCGCCAGGCACCGAGAGTTCGTGCGTGAGCGCGCGCCAAGAGCCTAGGTCGTGTTCGTCAGCCATGAGCCATGAGAGCACCGGGTTCGATGCTTCGTTGGCGCGTTCGAGCTCTTCGAGCGCCTTTCGCTGAGCACCCACCTGCGTGAGCTCCTCGCGCATCTCGTCCATCTCCGTGCGGGTCTCTTCACGCTTGCGCAGCGCGCTGTTAAGCTTCTCGCGCGCTTCCTGTTCGGCGCGCTCCGCTTCGATGAGATCGCTCTCAAGCTTGTCGACCTGCTGCTGCAAGGTGGCGCACTTCTGTTCGAGACTGGAAAGACGCGTTTGCGAATCCGCGACCTGCGCATCTGCCACTTGCGAGCGCACCTGAGTTTCATGCAGCTCTTCCTTCATGGAGTCGAGCGTGGTCTGGATGGTCTCGCTGCGATAGGTGAGCGAACGCTGTTCGGCCATGACCGTGTCGATCTGCTTGCGCAAACCGTTGCGTTCATCAACTTGTTTGTTGTAATTCTGTTCGATGCGCTCGAGCGTTGCCGTGGCCATCTTGAAGGACTTCTCGACCTCTTCGAACTGCGTCCTGAGTTCCTCGAGATCAGCCTTCACGCGCTTGACCTGGATCTTCTCGTTCTCGAACGAGCGGACGCCGTGCGCGAGCTCCTGTTCGTAGGAATGGCGACGTTCGCGCAGAACGAGGCATTGGGAATTGATGGATTCCGCGACGGAGCGGGCGCGGCGGTAGTCTTCACCGAGCGACGATTCGTTCTCGCCCGTGGTCTGCAGCTGCCCTTGCAGTTCGTCGTGCGCTTTTTCCGCCTGCGTGAGCGTGGCGAGCGCGACATTGGCGCTCTTCTGGCTCTCCTCTTCGCGCTCGAGGATGCGGTTCCACTGATCTTGCAGCACGCGCAGATCGTCGACCGCCAGATCGAGTCGATACTTCCGGTATTCCGCGTCGAGCTCTTTGAACATGAGCGCTTTCTTCGCCTTGCGCTCGAGCGGCTTGAGCTGACGTTCGACCTCGGCCGTAATGTCGTTCACGCGCGCAAGATGCGCATCCATCTGGGCGAGCTTGCGTTCGCTCTTCTTGCGGCGTTCCTTGTGCTTGAGGATACCCGCCGCTTCCTCGATGAGCTCGCGACGGTCTTCGGGGCGCGATGAGAGGATCGAATCGAGGTTACCCTGAGAGATGATGGAGTTCGTGCCCGAGCCCAGACCGCTATCGTGCAGGATATCCAGCACGTCCATGCGGCGCACGAGCGCGCCGTTGATGAGGTATTCGCTCTCTCCGTTGCGATACATGCGACGCCCGATGGAAACTTCCGTGAAATCGACGGGCAACGTGCCATCGGAATTGTCGAGCACGAGCTCGACCTCGGCCACGCCGACCGGCTTTCGGGCCGATGAACCCGAGAAGATGACGTCTTCCATGGACTGACCGCGCAAGCTCTTCGCATTGCGTTCGCCCAGTACCCACAGCACCGCGTCCGAGATGTTCGATTTTCCTGATCCATTGGGGCCGACGATGGCGGCAAGTCCTGGTTCGAAGCGCATGACCGTTCGGTCGGCAAAGGACTTGAACCCTTTCAGATTCAACGACTTTAGATACACGCGAGCCCCTTACTGCTTCTTCTTTCGCGCATTCTCCGCTTTCCTGCGCGCCTTCTCTTCAGCCTTCGCCGCCTTCACTGCTGCGCGCGCGTCGGCCTGGCGCTTCTTATCTTTCGAATCCTTCGCATCGAAGAACGAGCTCAACGCCTTGAGCGCCGAATCGGCAGCGTTGCTCTCCGATTCCTTCTTCGTGCGACCCACGCCTTTCGCGAGCGAGTTCACACCCACGAAGACCTGTGTGATGAAGGTTCTGTTATGCGGTGGACCTTGCGTCTCCACCAAACGATAGGTCGGCGTGATGCCGTCTTCCTGAAGCTTCTCTTGCAGCACGCTCTTGGGATTCTCCGGTTCGCGCGCCATATCCAAGTTCATGTTCACCACGAGCGTGCGGTCGACGAACGCGCACGCCGCTTCCCATCCCCCATCAAGATAGAGTGCGGCGACGATGGCTTCGTAGACGTTCTCGAGCGCCGAATGAAGTCCGCGCTTTCCCGTGCCCGTTTCAGAAGAGCCGAAGATGATGAGATCGGCGAACCCAAGGCCTTCAGCTGTTTTCGAGAGCGACGCACCCGAGACGAGCGAGACCTTGATGCGCGTGAGGCCGCCTTCGTCGACGTTGCGATAGGCATGGAACGCACGGTCGGCGACGATGGCACCCAAGATGCTGTCGCCCAAGAATTCCAATCGTTCGTACGAGTCCGAGAGCGAGCGCCCTTCCACCGCTGAAGGATGCGTGAGCGCTGCGAGCAGAAGCGAAGGGTCCTTGAAGTGATAGTCGAGCATTCGCTCGGCTTCACTCAACAGAGCGCTATGTTCTTCTACCTTGCTCAATCATGGTCCCTCGTCAACGAACAAAACGTATCAATTTTACCCGAGGTCCTCGTCTTTTTTCACGGTACGGGCGATTATTCCCGAAACATCCAAACGAACGGTCTTGGCGGTCATGACGACACCGTTCTTGATGGCGGTGGCGTTCGACGATCCATGACCGATCAGACAAGCGCCGTTCACGCCGAGCAAGGGTGCGCCGCCATACAGATCGGGATCGATGGAATCTTTGAGTTCCTGCAGACCGCTCTTCAAGCAGAGCGCGGCGAGCTTCGTCTTCAGACTCGACATCATCACCTCTTTGAGCGCGCTGAAGAGCACCTTCGACGTGCCCTCGATGGTCTTCAAGCACACGTTGCCGGTGAAACCATCGGTGACGAAGACATCGGCACCCGCGGGCAAGATGTCGCAGCCTTCCTTGTTGCCGATGAAGTTGGGTAGCGCCTCTTTCATGAGCGCGAAGGCTTCCTGGCTGAACTGCGAGCCCTTCGTATCTTCGCTGCCGATGTTGAGCAGCGCGACGCTGGGGTTCGAGATGCCGATGACCTGTTCGGCATAGACCGCCGCCATCTGGCCGAACTGCACGAGGTAAGCGGGCTTGCAATCCGCGTTCGCACCCACGTCGCACATGACCACGGGTTTCGCAGGAGACGGGATGATGGTGGCGATGGCAGGTCGCATGACGCCTTTGATGCGACCTATCACCAGCGTTGCCGCCGTAAGGCAGGCGCCGGTCGAACCAGCCGAGAAGAAGCCTTGCGCCACCCCTTCCTTCACGAGACGGCAGCCCACCACGATGGAAGAATCCTTCTTCTTGCGCACCGCTTGAGCAGGATGTTCATCCATCGCGATCTCTTCCGTGCATTCCTGAGCGATGCAACGATCGTGCGTTTCAGCGAACGGCACGACCACATCAGAAGGACCACAGAGGATCACCTGCAGGTTCTTATCTTCAACGAGCGCTTGCGCAACACCATCGAGCACGACGGGCGCACCATGGTCGCCCCCTACCGCGTCGACGGCGACAGTGATCATTTCATTCACGAGTCTTCACCTCACAGATCGATGTTCAAGATAATTCTAAAAGAAAAGCCGCGCGCGCTTCAGCACAGCGGCACGATACAGAAAAATCCCTCGATCGATGACCGAGGGATTCAAGAAACCATCGAACGCTGGTCGATCAGCGTTACCTATGCGGTTTGGATGACTTCGCGATCGCGATAGTGGCCGCAGTTCGGGCAAACGCGATGCGGAAGCTTCACTTCGCCACATTCAGGGCACAGAGAACGAGAAGGTGCTGCGATCTTATCATTTTCACTACGACGTGCGTGGGTGCGTGCACGACCAGTCTTGCGCTTAGGTACTGCCATCGATTTCTCCTTCTATAACACAGGCACGGCCTGAAACTTACGTTTGACGCAAGGAAACATGTTAACAAACCTCGCATCCAAATTCAATGGCTTCATTCGGTAAGTTGTCTGAACGGCGGAGAAAGCGACACCGAACACGAGCAAAATGGATGATACACGTGAAAGAGCCGAACGCGAATCAGCTAAATGCGCGGTTCGAACTACGAATCGTCCTCTTCGCCGAACTTGAGGTTCTTAAGCACCGCGAAGGGGTTGTTCGAATCGTCCGCTTCTTCGACGACGCAGTCGCATGTCTCATGATTGAGGTTCGCCCCGCACTGAGGGCACAGCCCCGCGCAATCTTCCGCGCACAGCGGAATGTAGGGGAACGCGAGCGCGAGCGCTGCACGAACGAGCGCATCGAGGTCGATCTTATCCTTACCCTCGAGCGTTTCGTATTCGACCTCTTCATCTTCGGAGAGCGGTGCATCTTCACCTGGGATGACATAATACGCCTCGACCTCAGCATCGAGATCGAGATCCATATCATCCAGGCAGCGAGCGCATGCGGTGCGCGCCGTGCCCGATACGGTTCCCGTGACGAGGAAGGCACCACCAGTGTTGGTGATGAAGAGCTGATAGTGAACAGGAGCTGCGAACGTATAGCGATCGGCACCCATGGTAATGTCGGGCACTGCGATATCGCCCGTAAAATCAGCAACTGCCGAAGTCTCGAAGAGAGATTCCGGCAGCGTAAGGAAATGCTGTTCAGTATTCATTAGCGACCAGCGCTGAGAGAGTTCGCGTTCAAGCGGTCGCGACAACGACGAACACTGTTGAGCGCAGTGTCGAGGCTCTGCTCGACATGAGAGAAGACCTCGTCCGCGAAGTCTTCAGCGCCAGCGCGCGTTTCGCGCTCGAGCTCGCGCGCTTCGGCCATGATGGTATCAGCCTGCTGCTGCGAGATGCGCACGATCTCTTGTTCGGAAGCGATGGTGATTGCCTGGCTGCGTGCATCTTCGATGAGGCGGGAAGCCTGTGCCTCTGCTTCGTCGAGCAGCGCCTGGCGTTCACGGATGATCTGACGAGCCTGAGCGAATTCGCTCGGGAAGGTGTCGCGGATCTCGTCAAGAATCTCGAACGCTGCCTGAGCGTCGACCTGTCGCATGGTATTCTTGCCGAAAACCGGTTTCGAATCTTCGATGAGCACGGAGAGCTCTTCGATAAGGTTCATTACTCCAATTTCGTCCATAAACATCCTTCCAATCGTGTTCAGAACACGAATAAAATCTTTACTATCTTAGAGCATAAGCGACGCTTGCACAACAAAAAAACCTATTTGCCCTCGTCGCGTGCGACGGCGATATCGATAGGAAGCCTCTTTCGCCGGTGAAAGAACGATGCGCGCGACGCCCCGTTAGTACGCTTCGTTGAAATACTCCATGAGCGCGCGCTCGACGCATTCGGGCACGAAGCGCTTCACGTCCCCACCCATCGAGGCCATCTCGCGCACGATAGAGCTGGAGAGGTACATGTACTTCGGCGGCGACATGATGAAGAACGTCTCGAGGTCCTTCGAGAGTTCGTAGTTGAGCGCTGTGAGCTGGAATTCGTATTCGAAGTCGGTGATAGCGCGCAGGCCCTTCACGACGATGTGCGCATCCTGTTCGCGAACGAAATCGACGAGCAAGCAGTTGAATCCTGCCACGCGTACGTTCGGGTAATCTGCGAGCGCTTCTTGCGCGAGCTTGACGCGCGTTTCCTGATCGAAGATCGGCCCTTTCTTGTGAGATGCCGCCACTGCGACGATGACCTCGTCGAAGACCTGAGCGGCACGTGCGATCACGTCGATGTGACCTTTAGTGATCGGGTCGAACGTACCCGGAACGACTGCACGTTTCATTCAGTTACCCTTTCTGAGAATGCAATAGGTGGTCTCGCCGAAATCCTTCGTCGAGACGAGTTCACATTTTACCCTATGGACTTCTTTGATACACGCGTCTTTGTTCATTTTCGCAAGTTCGTAGCAAATGAGCGCGCCAGGGCTCAAGACTTCTGCTGCATCGAGCGCATCGATGAGATCGCATACTTGCGCGGGCGAGAACGCATACGGCGGATCGAAGAACACGAGGTCGAAGGTATAGGATCGTTTACGTGTGCAAAGACGAGCAGCATCACCGATCTCGAGCGATGCCTTCTCTCGCGCATCGCCGATGAGCGAGAGATTATCCTTCACGACCTGCGCTGCCTGTTTCGATCGCTCGAAGAAGACCGCGCGCGCCGCGCCGCGTGAGAGCGCTTCGATGCCGAGCGCGCCCGATCCCGCGAACGCGTCGAGCACCACAAGCCCGTCAAAGCTCCCGAGCAAGCTCGTAAGGCTGCTGAAGAGCGATTCCTTCACGCGCATCGTGGTGGGACGGGTCGCATCGCCCTTGAGCGTCTTCAGGTTCCTCCCTTTGTATGCTCCCGCAACTACGCGCATCGATGCTCCCTTCGTTTCTGGTCTAGCCGCGCGCCACCGCGCGAAGCTCCTGGTCGAGGATAGCACGCTCGGTAGCGTCGAGCGCATCGTTGAAGATGATATCGTAGGCATCGCGGTGAGCGGCTTCGATGACCGCGCTGTCGCGAATGACGTTGACCAGGCGCAGCGGCGAAGCGCCATGCTGTCGCGCACCGAACACGTCGCCTTCCTTTCGCTGCGACAGGTCGATCTCCGAAAGCTCGAAACCATCTTCGGTCACTTCCATGGCGCGCAGGCGCTCGAGCGCCGAGGGAGCTTTCGAGCGCGTGACGAGGAACACCTGACCAGGCTTCTCACCACGCCCTACGCGACCGCGAAGCTGATGGAGCTGCGCGAGACCGAACCGGTCGGCGTCCTCGACGATCATGACCGTAGCGTTAGGCACGTCGACGCCGACCTCGACGATGGTGGTCGATACGAGGATGTCGATATCGCCGCGCACGAACGCCTCCATGATGGATGCCTTCTCGTCAGAAGGAAGCCGGCCATGGAGCAGCGCGACGCGCGCGTCGGGAAAGACCTGGTTCTGCAGGATCTCGGCATGCTGCTCGGCTGCGGCGACGCGCGGGCTTTCAGCAGCACTTCCCTGCTCGTCACGCCCGATCGCATCCGATTCGAGGCTGAACTCAACGAGCGCGTATTCGACCTGTTCCTCCTCTTCAGCATCATCACCTTCGAGCTGCTTGGTCGGGATACCGATGAGCGGACAGACCACGTAAGCCTGCTCGCCTCGTGCGAGCGCTGCGCGTATCGCGTCGTAGGCCACCCCCTCTTCAGTGAACGGGAGCGCCGTGGTGGTGCGTGCGCTCTTCACCTGCGGAGGCTTACGCAGGTAGCTGAGCGCGGTCGTGCCATAGAGCGCGAGGGCGAGCGAACGCGGGATGGGCGTTGCGGTCATGGAGAGCACATCAGCGCCCGGCGCTTTAGCGAGCAAACGTTCACGCTGGTCGACGCCGAAACGCTGCTGTTCGTCGAAGCACACGAAGGAACAATCCTGGAAGGCGACCGCATCCTCGAAGAGCGCGTGCGTACCGAAGCATACCGCGATCCGACCAGCGCGCAGGCCTTCGTGGATCGCTGCTTGCTCTTCAGGCGGGGTCGTTCCACTCAAGACCGCCCAGGAGATGCCGAGCGCATCGAGCAACGCACCCAGCACGCGCACATATTGTCGCACCAGGATCTCGGTCGGGCCGACCATGACCGCCTGATGTCCATTGTGCGCAGCGACGACAAGTGCGAAGAGCGACACGATGGTCTTGCCGGTGCCTACATCGCCGAGCAACATGCGGTCCATGATGCGCGGGGCGTTCATGTCGTGAAGGATGTCGGCGACGGCAGCATTCTGTTCATCTGTGAGCTGGAACGGAAGCACCGCGCGCACGCGGTCGAGCAGCGCTTCATCGCTCGGTTGGATATAAGGCGTGTCCTTTTCAGCGCGCTCTTTCTCTTCGCGCACGAGCTGAATCTCGAGGAAGAGCAGCTCTTCGTAGAGCAGGCGCCGGCGTGCCATCGCGACCTCTTCCATGCTGCGCGGCAGATGGATCGCGCGGTAGGCTTGATAGCGCGAACAAAGACGGTAGCGTTTGCGCAGACTGAGCGGAAGCGGATCGTACAAACCGCGCACCACCTCGAGCGCATTGGCGATCATACGCTTCATGAGCGCTGGTGAGAGCTGGTTCACCGTACCCTGCACCGCCTGGACGATGCCGTGCGCCTCATCCGCGTCCTCGATGAATACGATGAGCGGATTGGTCATGCGCTTGAATCCGTAATTGAATTCGATCACACCCGAAACCGTGAGCAGATCGCCGCTTGCGAGCTTGCGCGCGAGCCACGGTTGGTTGAAGCAGGTGACCAGCAAAGTTCCCGTACCATCCACGATCGTGATCTCGACGAGCGAGAGGTTGCGACGAGGCTGTTTGGTCTTGAATTCATGCACCGTGCCCATGATGGTGCACGAGAGGCCGATGCGCGCTTGTGCGATCGTGAGCATCTGAGACATGTCGAGATAGCGACGCGGAAAGCGATCGAGCAGGTCGCGCACGCGTGTGATGCCGCGCGCTTCGAGCGCTGTGGCACGCTGTTCGCTCACCTGCGCGACGGTGCTGACCGGAGCATCGAAGCGCAAGGTAGCAGAAAGGCGGTCGGAATGCTGCTTCCGATCCGCCTTTCGAGGATGCTGTGATGAGGTGTCCGCCACCGACGTGCTTCCCTATTCCAGCGACAGGATGACGGGATAGAGCGGCTGTTCGCCACGATGAGAATCGATCTCGAGATCTTCGTAGGCTTCCTCGATGCGCTCGATGAGAGCATCGAAATCTTCCTGTGCAAGATCTTCGCCCGCGAGCAGCGTGAGCGTGTCCGCGTCGTCAGCCTCCATGGCCTTGAGGATACCGAGTGTCACGTCGGCAACATTGTCGCCGACCACTTCGATCGAACCCTCGGCGATGCCGATGGTGTCACCTTCCTTGATGGGGCCACCATGCGCGTCCTTCGCGTCTTTGATGGCGTGCGTGACCTCGCCCGTCTTCACTTCTTGGGCGGCTTCGGTCATCTCTTCGACGTTGTCTTCGAGCGAAGCGGATTCGTCGAAGACGAAGAGCGCGGAGAATGCTTCGGGCACGCTGGTAGTGGGGACGACAGCGCAGGGCTTATCGGAAACATCCACGCAGCTTTGCGAAGCCATGATGATGTTCTTGTTGTTCGGGAGGATGATGACCGCATCCGCGTTCACCTGCTCGACCGCATCGAGCAATTCCTTAGTGGAGGGATTCATGGTCTGACCACCCGAGACCACCACGTCAACGCCAAGACTCTCGAGGATAGCGGCATTACCAGAACCCGCAGCGACCGCGACGAAGCCGATGGGCTTCTTCTCGGTCTCGGCCTCTTTCTCGAGCGATGCGCTGCGTGCTTCGCTCTGCAGCTTCATGTTGTGGATATGGACTTCTGAGATAGCGCCCTTATCCAGGAAGTACGCCAGCACCTCGTTAGGTGTATTGGAATGAACGTGCACCTTATAGACCGGAGCCGAACCGACGCACAGTTCGCAATCGCCCATGGTCTGCAAGAAATCGAGCGCAGCGGCCGTATCGAGATCGTCCGTATGAACGAGGAATTCGTTGCAGTACGTATATTCGGAGCCTTCCCAGTCATTGATCTGCTCGATCTCGGCCTTCGGGGCTGCCGTACGGGCGAAAGCGAGTTCGTCGGCCATGGTCTCGGTGCGACCAGTGAGCGCAGCGACGAACGAATCGAAGAAGATCGCCAGGCCATAACCGCCCGCGTCGACCACACCGTTCTCTTTGAGCACAGGCAGCAAGTCGGGCGTGCGCTGAACGGAAGCGTAGGCTTCGTTCACGATGTTCTGGAGGTATTCTTCCAGTTCAGGGCGATGCTTCTTCACAGGCTTGGCTGCAGCAGCCGTATCACGCAACACCGTGAGGATGGTACCTTCGACCGGCTTACGTACAGCATTGAAGGCGACTTCGACCGCTTTGGCGAACGCATCGCCGATGGCATCCATGTCGAAGGATTCATAGCCTTCGAAGCCTTCGCACAGACCGCGCAGGATCTGCGAAGTGATGACACCAGAATTACCGCGGGCGCCCATGAGCGCACCGGACGTGATAGCACGGCGTTTCTCTGCGACAGAGGCACCGATCGGAAGCGCCGCGAGATTCTCGACCACCATCGCGAGCGTGAGCGACATGTTCGTTCCCGTATCACCATCTGGGACCGGGAAGACGTTCAGACGATTGATCTCATCTTTGCGAGCGTCCAGCGCCTTCGCTGCAGCAGCGATGGCGTTTACCACATCGTTGGAAGTATAGTTACTCATGCAAAAGACTCCTCATGCGAGCTGATTCTTGGTGAACGCGCGCTTACCTGACCTTGATCCCTTGAACGTGCACGTCGATGCCCTTGAGCGGGCTTTGGATGAACTCTTCGAGCGCGAACGTTACCTGATCGACCAGGTTCGTCGAAACGGCGTTGATGTTGACACCATGCTCGAGAATGACATAAAGACTGATGAGGACGCCCTCTTCATCGGCTGAGACGACGACGCCCTTGCGCAGGGGCGAACGGGAACGCAGCCTCTTCAAGCCGGTGTTCGTGCTGGGCACAGCCATGCCGACGACGCCATAACACTGCAGAGCAGCATGACCAGCGATATCCGCCAAGACATCTTCCGAAACGATCAGATCTCCAGGAATTTCGGTATTCATGGCTTTCCTTTCACAGCGTTGGCTCGAGCGAGCCAACAAGAGGACATGATCTCGATGATTATATTACACAAAAAAGACCACCCAAATGGATGGTCTTCGAGGATAGCGCAAGATATCCGTTATGCGCGCTCGACGTTACCAGCCTTGAGGCACTTAGCGCATACGTTAGCACGCTTGACCTTGCCATTGAGCTTGATGGTGACCTTCTGGATGTTAGGACGGAAGGTACGATTCGTGACGCGATGAGAGTGGCTGACGTTACGACCAGCGCTCGGTGCTTTACCGCAGATCTCACATACTTTGGACATTCTTGATCAACTCCATTTATCGTTCATTCTTAGACAGCCTTTTGAAGCTGTTAGTTACAAACAAGCCCTAGCAATATACCACATGAGCGAACGCTGTCCAAGGATTATTGTGCTAAATCTCGCGGGGGTCGTTTTTGCTCGACCGACGGATATTGACATTCAAGGTCGCTGTAGCCAAGACGAAAGAAAACGGTTTCCCTGCGGTAATCGCATTTTAGACCTGGTTAACTACAATGAAAGTATCAAAAGGGATCTACTTCACAAAGGAAGGTGTTCATCATGGATATCTCAAATGACGAACTGAATCGTATCGCAAAAGACGACCTGGAAAAGCTCGAATACGACATTCGCGGCGAAGCTGAAGCTGCAGTCGAAGACTTCGATGCGATGGGCAACGAAGGTGCAGCTGCTGCAGCTGCAGAGACCGCTGCAGAGTTCGACGAAGCGATGAATGCGATCAAGTAACACCTCGTTCGCGGTCTTAGTTACGTCGATACGACGTTAGAAAGCGACTACTCGTACACCGAGTAGTCGCTTTTTCATGCATCTGGATAGGGATGACCGGGAGGTGTGTTCGCTAGCGACGCTTCTTGAAGGGATTCTTACCGAGCACCTCTTTTATATCACCGAATGCTTCAGAGAATTCGCCGACCACTTCCTTGCCATCCTTGTAAAGCGAATTGAGCGTCTTGGTCGCGCCCGCGATGGTCTCCTTCGCTGAATCAGTGAGGAATCCTTCGGACTTCTTCTCTTCGGGCTGGCCCTCTTCGCTCCCCCCTTCGGCGGCTGGCGCGATGTTCACATGCGAAGGCTCATCGCCTGCTGCCTCATCGACGATATGCACCGTACTCGTCGCTTCTTTACTCGCTGAAGGCGTGCCCGTAGCAGCATCGAACGCGTCGGATTGCTCAGCTGAGATGGGGTTGAGCGGTACTGCACCCTGCGCTTTCTTCTCCAGCTCGACTTCGATCAGATAGACCTGATCGTCGATGCGGTCGAGCTTCTTATCGTAGCCATTCAATTCGAACGGAATAGCATCTACCACTTCAGCAAGGTCGTCCAGGCGTGCATGGAGCTTAGCGATCATTGCGATAACGGATTCATTCATGGACTTCTCTTCTCTCGCTTCGAACTAACGGTATTCGCTTCTCTAGTGATACCGCTGCTTCATCGCACGATCGATCTCGCGCTTCGAATCACGCTCCGCCATGGAAGCGCGTTTATCATAGAGCTTCTTGCCGCGACCGACCGCGAGCTCGACCTTCACACGCGAATTCTGATCGAAGTAGATCTTCAGCGGAACGAGCGCCATGCCGCGCTCCTGCGTCTTGCGCGCCAGGTCGCGGATCTGGTTGCGATGCAAGAGCAGCTTGCGCGTACGATCGGGATCAGGATTGGCGATATTGCCATGGCTATATGGTGCGATGTGCAGATTATGCATCCACACCTCACCATTACGGATGAGCGCGAAACAGTCGGTGAGCTGGCAGTTGTTCTCGCGCAACGAACACACTTCCGTGCCCGTCAGCACCACCCCCGCCTCGTAGGTCTCGAGTATCTCGTAATCGTGCAGGGCACGACGGTTCTTCGCGATGATCTTATCCGCTTTCGCCATGACTACATTCCAGGGACGAAGGACACGTCTTCATCGAGATCGAGGATGAACTGGGTGAGCAGCTTAACACATGCCTCGAGATCCTTGAGCGCGAGCACTTCGGTGGGCGTGTGCATGTAGCGCAGCGCCACCGAGACGAGACCGGTCGCCTTACCGCCACGTTGGATCTGCATGGCAGCAGCATCGGTACCCGTCACACGAGGTTCCGCCTCGATCTGAACATTGACATGCGCTTTCTTCGCCGCTGCGAGCAGACGCTCGTGAACGACCGGGTTGATGTTGGGGCCACGCGCGATGACCGGTCCAGCGCCGCAAGCGAGCTTGCCGTATTTCGATGGATCGATGCCTGGATAGTCGGTCGCATGCGTCACGTCGAGCGCGATGGCGATATCGGGATGAACGCCATAGGCCGAGGTGGTGCCACCACGAAGGCCGATCTCTTCCTGCGCGGTGGCTGCGCAGATGTAGTCGCCTGGAGCGCCACCGGCTTTCGCGAGCTCTTCGAGCACGCGCACGGCAATGTAAACGCCCATCTTGTCGTCGAAACCGCGCGAGACCGCCATACCCTTGCCGAATTCCTCGAAACCGACGCCGTAGGTGATGACATCACCGATACGGACGAGCTTCTTGACCTGCTTCGCCGGCATGCCCAGGTCGATGACGAGATCGTCGAGCGGCGTGACGTTCTTGCGCTCATCAGGCGTGATGAGATGGATGGGCTTACGGCCGACCACGCCGCGATACGTGCCCGAATCGGTATGCACATCGACGCGCATACCGGGCAGGATCGCCGCATCGACGCCGCCCACTGCCGCGACGCTCAAGAACCCACCGTCGCTGATATAGGTGACCATGAGGCCCACCTCGTCCATGTGCGCAGCGATCATGACCGAAGGAGCTTTGCCGGTGCCCTTCAAGGTCGCATGGACCGAGCCCATCACGTTGGTCTCGACCTGATCCGCGACGCCAGCGAGGCGCGTGCGGATGCGATGAGCAACCCGCGTTTCCGTACCCGTGACCGAGGGGGTCTCAAGGATCTTCTTGAGGAACTTCTTATCTACTTTCGCCATAGGATCTTCCCTATCTTTCGTAATGTTTTTCGTCGTGTCGTATCGCTTGAGAGCGAGCAGACACGCCACTCGCCCGTTCCTGTCTTCGTTGAATTATACCGCGCCGTCAAGCATGCGCCGCGCTGCGCGCAGGACTCAGTCGAAATCTGAAGCCAACTTGAAGATAACCTGACGCGTACGCCAGTCAGCCTCGACGAGGATGACCTCGAGCTTCTGCCCAATGCGATAGGTGCGCCCTGTGTCCGCCCCCGTAAGAATGCCACGTTCAGGGTCGTACGAGAAGTATTCGTCACCGAGCTCTTCGATGGGCAGGAAACCCTGCACGGTGTTCTCCATGCGCAAGGTCGCCCCGAACGTCGAAACGCTGTAGATGAGCGTCTCGAAGCGCTGACCGACGAAGCCCTGCAGATACTCGATGAGCTTGACCAACTGCGATTGAAGTTCAGCTTTGGCCGCGACGCGCTCCATCTCGGAGGAATGCTCCGCGATCCACGCGCTCGAGTTCTTCTCGGCTTCGAAGGTCTCCGATTTCGAGAAGAGCGCCTCTTTCACCATGCGATGCACCATGAGATCGGGATAGCGCCTGATAGGACTTGTGAAATGGCAGTATTGCTCGAGTGCGAGCCCGTAGTGGCCGGATTCCGTGGTGGAATAGAGCGCCTGCTTCATGCTGCGCAGGAGCAACATGCTCACCAGTTCGCGCGTCTGCTCATCGACCGGCGCCGCCAGCACCTCCTGCAGAACGTGAGGGTTACCCGCGCAGAAGAGCGTCTTGTCGAGCGTGCGGTATGCTTCGAACTCTTGCAGGATCTCGTAGAGCGAGAAGAGCGCATCGCGACCGGGCGCTGCATGCGTACGATAGATGCACGGCATCGATCGATCGTCGAGCCACTGCGCGACCAGATGGTTCGCGAGGATCATCGATTCCTCGATGAGCTTGGTCGCATCGGTGCGACGGCGATAGCGAATGCCGATGGGTGCGCCCGCTTCATTCAAGATCGCGCGCGCTTCGACCCGGTTGAACTCCATGCAACCTGCAGCGTTGCGTCGTTGGTAGAGCTTATCGGAGAGCGCCTTCGCTGCTTTGATTCGCGCGGCGAGCGCCTGGATGGTCTCTTCGTCGAGGTCGATCGCACCGAAGGGCGCCGGCTGCTGCTCGAACGCTTCGATGATACCCTCTTCGGGCGCGTCGATGAGCGCTTGAGCCTGATCGTAGGAAAGACGGGCGTTCGAGTCGATAACGCTCGGGAAGATATCGAAGCTCTCCACCACTCCATCGGATGCTCGCAGGACCACATCGACCGAGACCGCGAGGCGCTCCTTGCCCGGCACGAGCGAACAGAGCTGATTCGAGAGCTGTTCGGGCAACATCGGGATGACGCGATCGACCAGATAGACCGAGCATCCGCGACGGCGCGCATCGTAATCGAGCGCCGAGTCGAACGGAACATAGCCCGAAACGTCGGCAATATGCACGCCCAGATGAATGCGGTCGCCATGAAGTTCGACCGAGAGCGCATCGTCGTAGTCGCGCGCGTCGACCGGGTCGATCGTGAATACGAATCGATCGCGCAGGTCGCGATAGCCCTGCGCCAGTGCCGCTTCGACATCGAGCGTGCAGGCTGCTGCCTCTTCGAGCGCTTGTTCGTTGAATTCGGTCTCGAGCTTATGCTGCGCGATGATGAGCTCGATCTCCAGATCGCTATCCTCACCACGGCCGATCACGCGCACCACCTTGCCCGTAGCTGCGGAGTTACGCGAGGGATACTCTATCATCTCGACCTCGACAAGACTTCCCTCTTCGATGGTCGGGTCATCTGCGCGAAGCGTGAAGATGTCGTACGGAATACGGATGTCGACCGGAACGACCACGCCAAAAGGTTCTGCGATCTCGTAGCGCCCGACGATGCGATCGTTCGAGCGAGAGATGATCTTGGAAACGCGACCAGTGGGCTTGCGCGTACCACCAGATGCACCCGCTGCTGGTCGCTCGCGATTCGAACTGATGCGCGCTACTTCGACCAGGTCACCTGGGAACGCACCGTACATCTTCGATGCAGGAATGAAATACTCGCCTTCGGCGGTCTTGACGAATCCGAAACCGCGCGCAGTTATCTCGAGAATGCCTCGTGGATGAGAGCGCGGGTTCTTGCGCGCTTTAGAGGACCTTCGTGCCATGTCGCTTCTCGCCTGCTACCTGTTCGAAGCAGCGATCTCGAGCGCGATGGAGAGCTGACGGCCCGCATCGCTGATCGCAACATCGGGTGTGATGCCGTTGCCGTCGATCGCACGACCCGAAGGAGACAGATAGGTCGCTGCCGTGTAGCGCAGCGCACCGCCAAACGACAGCGGTTGCATGACCTGGACCGACCCTTTGCCTTGCGTCTGCACGCCCACGATGGTGGCACGACGCGAATCCTGAAGAGCTGCAGCGAGCACTTCTGCTGAACCCGCGGTCTTGTCGTTCACCATGACGACGAGCGGCAAGTTCGTGACATCGACACCATCGGCTGATTTGGTGGTGGTGTTCTCACCCGACTTGATCTGCACGAGCGTACCGCTCTGTACGAAGAGCGATGCGATCTCCGTCGCCTGGGTAAGATAGCCACCAGGGATGTTGCGTAGGTCGAGCACGATCGCCTTAGCGCCCTGGCCCTCTGCTTCGGTGATGGTCTTCTTCAGCACCTCAGCGCAATCGGAACTGAGCTGCTTCACTTCGATATAGGCGATCTCGTTCGAGACGGTATAAGTGATGTTGGTCTCAGGCGAATCGGCATAATGCAGTGAGGTATTGAACGTGCTGCCGCCACCAGTCTGGTCGTCTCCTGGACGACGCCATGTGATGTTGACCAGATCGTTCTCATCGCGACTGAGCGTATTGGTGACCTCGGGCAAGGACCACTGATCCTTCTTCTCGCCGTCGATGCTGACCACGTAGTCGCCCGGCAAGATACCCATGTTGGCAGCTTCCGAGCCCTCGAACACATCGACGACATAACACGAGCCGTCCTTCTCCCCGAACAGAACGCCGATGCCCGTGCTTGGGTTCGTGACGCTGTTCAAGTACGTCTGATAACTGGAAGCATCGAAGTAGCGCGCATACGGATCGTTCATGGTCTTGATGAAGGCATCGAGCGTGGCAGTGGTGGCCGTATTCAGGTCGTACGTATCGACGCTGTCATTCTTGATGATGCCCTGCACCTCTGCAACGCGCGCAGAGAGCGAGTCGTACGTATTGCCCGAGACGGTCTCTCCCGGATTAGCTTCTTGCTTCACCGTGAGATTCGAGAAGCCCAGCGAAGTGAGCAGATCGGTGTTCCCGCGAACGAGGAAGCCTGAGACGAAGACCAAAACGACGACAATGCAAACACCAACGACCTTGATGATGTTCGCATTGCGCTTTTGAATGGATTGGTTCTTTTTCTTATCGGAAGGATTCACCGAACGCCTGACCTTTTGAGCGAAGTTACACCTTGAGGTAGCGACGCATCGCGAAGACCGAGCCCAAAAGACCGATGACCAGGCCCGCTACCAAGAGCGCACCATAGATCATGAGGAACATGGTGGGGTCGACGTTGAGCGGCAACCAAGGCAGCGCCGTGGTGATGCGCGGGAGCGCGAAGAGGCGGATGAGCTCGATGACACCGATGGCCAACACAGCACCGATGATGGCATGCAGCGCGCCTTCAGCGAGGAAGGGGCCGCGGATGAAGCCGTTCGATGCACCGACCAGACGCATGATGGCGATCTCCTTGCGACGCGCGAGGATGGCCAAGCGAATGGTGTTGTTGATGAAGATGAACGCGATGACAACGAGCACGATGATGAGGCCGATGCCAATATAACGGATCGCGTTGGTGAGCGAGAAGAGCTTATCGACCGTCTTCTGACCGTACTGCAACGAGTCGGACGGATCGTCGGGGTTGTCGCAGATCTTCACGAAGGTCTCGTTCTCCAAGATGCGACTTGCGATATCGCTGACCGACTGCGCCTCGGAAAGATCGACGTCGATCGAGGCCGGAAGCGGATTCTCCCCATCGAGCTGAGCGACGATATCGGGGTTGGAGGTCATGGAGTTCGTGAAGTTCTCGAGCGCCTGATCCTTCGTCGTGAAGCCGACGCTCTCGACGCCAGGCAATCCCTCGATGAACTGCTCGACCGAATCGATATCCTGTTCTGATGCATCGTCAGCGACATATGCCGTGATGGAGACTTGATTCTCGACCGACGTGACGACATTGTTGATGATGACGCCGCAAATACAGAAGATGCCGATGATGAGCAGCGACAAGAAGATGGTGATGATCGAACCGAGCGTCGTCGAGAAGTTTCGAGTGAAACCGGTGAGCGACTCACGGAAAAAGTAAAGCAAACTAGACATCGAAACCGTACACTCCTCTATCCTGGTCGCGCGTGAGATGACCCTTATCAAGAGCGATGACACGACGTCTCATGTTGTCCACCATCTCGCGGTCGTGCGTGGCGACCAGCACCGTGGTGCCCGTGCGGTTGATGCGTTCGAGCAGATCCATGATGCCGCGCGAGTTCTGCGGGTCCAAGTTACCCGTGGGCTCGTCGCAGACGAGCAACGGAGGACGGTTGACGATGGCGCGCGCGATGCTGACGCGCTGCTGTTCGCCACCGGAGAGCTGATCGGGGCGCTTATCGAGCTTGTCGGCCAGACCGACCAGACGCAGCACCTCGGGCACTTGCGTGCGGATGATGTGGCGCGACTTGCCGATGACCTCGAGCGCGAAGGAAACGTTCTCGAAGACCGTCTTGTTCGGCAGGAGCTTGAAGTCCTGGAAAACGCAACCGATGTTGCGGCGAAGATACGGGACGCGCCAGTTGCGCATCGACGAGAGATCTTCGTCAGCGACGTAAATATGACCAGAAGTGGGCTTCAGTTCGCGCGTGAGCAGGCGAATGAACGTTGATTTACCCGAGCCGGAATGACCGACGAGGAAGACGAATTCGCCGGGATAGATGTGCAGCGTGACATCGTCGAGCGCTGGTTTGGTCGGCTGAGCAGGATAGACCTTCGTAACATGGTCGAATGTGATGACCGGATTGCCGGTGCTCTGATTCACTGCATCGACGTTGACCGTTGGCAATGCTTGCGAAAGCTGCGCGGTCAGATTCGGCGCGGAATGCGCTGCGGCATGCTTACCGACGCTTCCGCCGTTATCGTTCGTCACAGTATGCTCCATTCATAGTATCGATTCTGAGACATGAAAATTATAGCAATGTTATTTGCGCGTGAGTACTTTTTTCGCTGCTCGGACGATAGCGGCCGCATCGAGGTCGAAATACGCCATAAGTTCTTCAAACTCGCCCGATTTGCCGAAGCGATCGCGCACAGCGACGAATTCGAGCGGCGTGGGCGCTTCTTCGGAGCATAGTTCGCTGACCGCGGAGCACAGACCGCCGTATACGGAATGCTCTTCAGCGACGACCGCGCAACCGGTCTTCTTGAGCGAAGCCAGGATGGTATCGCGATCGAGCGGCTTGACGCAGAACGCATCGACGACCTCGGCAGAGATGCCCTCTTCAGCGAGCAGGTCGGCCGCCTTGTTCGCTTCTGCGATCTCGATGCCGCAGGCGATGATGGTGACGTCGCTTCCCTCCCTCAGGCGATATGCTTTGCCGATCTCGAGCTCTACCCCGGGAGCATACACCGCCGGCACAGCTGCACGACCCATGCGCACGTAGACCGGGCCTGGCGTCTTCGCTGCGAGCTTGAGCGCTGCGCAGGCGGAATCGTAATCGGCGGGAACGAGCACCTTCATGGGCGGCAAGCCGCGCATGAGCGAGATATCCTCGAGCATCTGGTGCGAGCCGCCGTCGGGACCAACCGAGATACCCGCATGCGTGGGCGCGATCTTCACGTCGAGGTTGGCGTAAGCGACGGTGTTGCGGATCTGGTCGTAGCAACGACCCGTGCCGAACACCGCGAACGAACCCGTGAAGGCGATATTGCCCGCGAGCGCGAGACCTGCGGCTATGTCGACCATGTTCTGTTCAGCGATACCGACGTTGAACAGACGATCCTTCTGTTCGATGCCCGCCTGACCGAATGCCTTCGTGGTGGTCGAGCCGGTAAGGTCGGCGTCCACCGCGACGATGGGCAGCCCTTCAGCGAACAGTTCTGCGAGCGTCTTACCGTAAGCCGCGCGCGTAGCTTTCTTCTCCTGTGCTTGAGTAGCATCTGCGAACTTAATCACGATCCACCTCGTTTTCGAGTTCTGCGAGCGCACGCTCGGTCTCTTCGTCGTTGGGCGCCTTGCCATGCCAGCCTGCTTGGTCCTCCATGAAGGAAACGCCCTTGCCCTTCACGGTCTTCGCGATGATAGCTTTCGGCGTGCCGACCGGTTCGTTAGCGAGAGCCTTGAAGAGCGCGATGAGCGCATCGATATCGTGGCCATCGACCTCGTGCACGTCCCAACCGAACGCTGCGAACTTATCTTTCAGCGAGCCCGCGGAGCACACGTCTTCGAGCGCGCCGTCGATCTGGAGGCCATTGCCATCCACGATCGCGACCAAGTTGCCCAAACGCTGAGCCGCTGCGAAGTTCGCCGCCTCCCAGACTTGGCCTTCCTGGCATTCGCCATCGCCGAGGACCGTGTAGACCTTCGCTGGATTCTCGTTCAAACGAAGACCGGCCGCCATGCCTGCCGCGATGGAGAGACCCTGACCGAGCGAGCCGGTGGAGACTTCCACGCCAGGCAGCAGATTGGAATCGGGATGACCTTGCAAGCGCGTACCGAGCTTGCGCAGCGTCATGAGCTCCTCTTTCGGGAAGAAGCCTGCTTCAGCGAGCACCGCATAGAGCGCGGGAGCGGCATGACCCTTCGCGAGGATAAAACGGTCGCGCGATTCGAGGGCGGGATCGGACGCATCGTAGTTCATGACGTCGCCGAAATAGAGTGCTGCGAGGATGTCCGTACAAGAGAGCGATCCTCCGGGATGGCCACTGCCTGCTTCGTGGATCATCGTGATGATGTCACGACGCATGGCGTTGGCTTTTTGATGTGCTTCAACAGATGCCATGATGTCCTTTCACGCCAGATCTTGCGTTATTGCGACGCCCTCCAACGGTGGTAACCGATGACGAACTGATCGATATCGCCATCGAGCGCCGCGTCGACGTTGCCGCTTTCGATATTACTACGAGTGTCCTTGATCAGTCGATAAGGATAGAGCACATAGTTCCTTATCTGACTGCCAAAGGAATTGTCCATCTTCTCGCCCTTCAGCTCGGCGAGCTCGGCTTGGCGCTTCTGCTCTTCTCGTTCGTAGAGCTTGCCGCGCAGCACGCGGAACGCCGCCTCTTTGTTCTGCAGCTGAGATTTCTCGTTCTGACAGGTGACCACGATGCCCGTAGGGATATGGGTCAGACGCACCGCGGAATCGGTAGTGTTGACGCTCTGACCGCCGGGGCCGCTCGAGCGATACACGTCGACGCGCACGTCACCTGGGTCGATGTCGATCTCGATATCGTCGTCGTCGAGCACCGGGACCACTTCGACGGCCGCGAACGTGGTGTGGCGACGCTTCTTCTCGTCGGTCGGAGAGATACGCACGAGGCGATGAACGCCCGTTTCGCTGCGGAGCATGCCGTAGGCATGGCGCCCTTCCACCTGCAAGCTGACGCGATCGAGTCCGATGCCTTCACCGGGAACCAAATCGAGCAGCTTTTGCTTCCAACCTTTCTGGTCGGCATAGCGCGAGTACATCTTGTAGAGCATCTCGGTCCAGTCCTGCGCCTCGAGGCCTCCGCTTCCCGGATGGATGGTGATGATAGCATCGGCTCCGTCGTAGGCACCGGTGAACCATGATTCGACTTCGAAGGCGTCGAGCATCTCTTCGAGCTTTGCGAGGCACTGCTGCTCCTCTTCCTGAAAGCTCTCGTCCTCCGCTGCGAATTCCGCCGCCGTACGCGCGTCGTCGAGCAGATGCCGTGCATCGGCATAACGCGCGAGCAGATCGCGCACGTCAGAAGCGCGCTTGGAGACCTTCTGGGCAGCTTCGGCATCATCCCAGAAGCCAGGAGCAGCGATCTGCGCTTCGAGCGATTCGAGCTCGCGGGCGCGATCATCGATATGGAGAAAGCCCTGCGCATCGTCGAGGCGCTGCTGGGCGACATCATATGTGATCATAGTGAGACCTTCACGAAACGAAACCTGCTGAATACCCTACGAAGCACGATCAAGCATGAGCACCGTGGCACTTCTTGAACTTCTTGCCGCTGCCGCAGGGGCACGGATCGTTGCGGCCCACGTTGGCATATGGGTCGTTCTTGTCCTTCTCGATGGGCGTGGTGCGCGCCGGCGCCGATTCCTTCGGCGCTTCAGCTGGCATGCCTTGCGCTTGCACGGCCGCCTGGCGAACACGCTGGGCCTGGCTCGTGCCCGAATTGAGCGCTTCTTCAGGATTCGAATAACTGACCGCGCCATCGAGTGGCGTCTCTTCGGCCGGTTCGACCTCTTGGACGATGATGGGCGCTCGCAGTAGGAAGCGCAGGAAGTCTTCGTAGATCGAGTCGGTGAGCGCCGAGAACATCTGGTGCGCTTCTTCACGATATTCGACGAGCGGATCGCGCTGGCCGTAGGCACGCAGGCCGATGGAGGCTTTCAAGTAATCCATATCCTGTAGATGCGACATCCATTTCGTGTCGATGAAACGCAGCATGACCTGCGACTGGATGTCTTGGAAGATCGGACCGATCTGTTCGGAGCGCGTATCGTAGCGATTCTGGAAGTATTCACCGATGAGATCTATGAGCGTGTAAGCGTTATCTTCATGCTCGAGCGTTTCGACGCGCAGGTCGGTCGATCCGATCATCTGCTCGATCCACTGATCCAAGCCCTCGATATCCCAGTCGTCGCTGGCGAGCTTGGGCGAGGCGTATTCGAGTACGTTGGCCGTGACGGTATCCTCGATGATCTCGGGGATACGTTCGGAAAGATCCTTGCCTTCGAGGATCGCATTGCGTTCGTTGTAGATGGCCTTGCGCTGCAAGTTCATGACATCGTCGTATTCGAGAACGTTCTTACGGGCGGAGAAGTTCACGGATTCGACCTGGCGCTGCGCGGTCTCGATCGCTTTGGAGACCATGGAGGCCTGGATGGGCTGATCTTCGGGAAGATGCGTCTTCTCCATCATGTTCGAGATGGAGTCCATCTTCGACCCGCCGAACAGGCGCATGAGGTCGTCTTCGAGCGAGAGGTAGAACTGCGTGACGCCCGGGTCGCCCTGACGTCCGGAACGACCACGGAGCTGGTTATCGATTCGGCGGCTTTCATGGCGTTCGGTGCCGATGACGCACAGACCGCCTGCAGCCTTCACCTCGAGCTTCTCTTGGTCGGTGATGGCAACGGCGCGGTCACGCGCTGCCTCGTATTGCTGCGTGGTGGGTTCTTCATCCTCTTCGAGCTCTTCCACCAAGAATTCCTGAGCGAGCACGTCGGGATTGCCACCCAGCAAGATGTCCGTACCACGACCAGCCATGTTCGTCGCGATGGTGACCGCACCCTTGCGGCCCGCCTGCGCGACGATGGATGCTTCGCGCTCGTGATTCTTCGCGTTCAAGATCTCGTGCTTGATACCACGCTTGGAGAGCAAGCGGCTCAAGCGCTCCGAGCTTTCGATGGAGACCGTACCGACCAGACAGGGCTGACCTTGCGCATGACGCTCGGCGATATCGTCGGCGACCGCATTGAACTTCGCATCGATGGTGCGATAGATGAGGTCGTTCTTGTCGTCGCGCGCGACCGGACGGTTAGGCGGAATGGCCTGAACGGGCAGGTTGTAGATCTGCCTGAATTCGGAGTCTTCGGTCATAGCGGTGCCCGTCATGCCCGAGAGCTTGTCGTAGAGACGGAAGAAATTCTGCAACGTGATGGTAGCCAGCGTCTGATTCTCTTGACGGACGAGCACGTGCTCTTTCGCCTCGAGCGCCTGATGGAGGCCTTCGGAGTAGCGGCGCCCTTCCATGATGCGGCCCGTGAATTCGTCGACGATCTTCACTTCCCCATCCTGCACGACGTAATCCACATCGCGATGGAAGAGGAACTGCGCCTTCAGCGCTTGCTGCAGATGATTGGGCATCTGACCTGACGGGTCGCCGTAAAGGTCCTCGATGCCCAGCTGGAACTCGACCTTCTCGAGGCCCGCTTCCGTGGTGTAGATGGTCTTCTTCGCTTCGTCCATCTCGAAATCGACGTTGCGCTTGAGCGAAGGTACGATGGCAGCGAACTTCTTATAGAGCTCGGCTGCCTGCGAACCAGCACCCGAGATGATGAGCGGAGTACGCGCTTCGTCGATGAGGATCGAGTCGACCTCGTCGACGATGGCGAATGAATGACCGCGCTGCACACGACGGTCGGCGCGCGGGACCATGTTGTCGCGCAGATAATCGAAGCCGAATTCGGAATTCGTGCCATAGGTGACATCGGCCTGATACTGCGGGATCTTATCCTCCGGGTCCATGCCGTTCTGCAGAAGGCCGACCTTCATTCCGAGGAATTCGTAGACCTGACCCATCCAGGCGCTGTCTCGCGCGGCCAGGTAGTCGTTCACCGTGACGATGTGCACGTTGTTGCCCGGCAGCGCATTCAGATAACCCGCCAGCGTGGAGACGAGCGTCTTACCTTCACCGGTCTTCATCTCGGCGATCTTGCCGTCGTGCAATGCCATGCCGCCGATCAGCTGCACGTCGAAATGACGCATCCCCAGCGTGCGCTTGGATGCTTCGCGCACCGCCGCGAACGCTTCGGGCAGCACATCGTCGAGCGTCTCACCCTGATCGAGACGCTCGCGCAGTTCGACCGTGATATGAGCGAGCTCTTCATCGCTACGCTCTTCCATGGATGGCTCGAGCGCGTTGATGACCTCGACCATCTTCTGATAATTCTTCAATGGACGATCTTCGCCCATGCTCAATAGCTTTGAAAAGAATCCCATGTAGTGGGCCTACCTTCTCTTATGTCCTATCGACGGGCTCTGTGCCACGTCAGCCTACTATTTTCGAGCGCGCGTTCAGCGCTCGTTGCGAACGTTACCATTGTACGCTTTTTCCGAGATTTGCCCTTGACGTGCACTGAACGCACACGAAGTGATGACGTGATTCCACAAGAGCATCACGCGTGCTCGGATGCGTCGGCGAGGATCGCTTCGTAGAGCTCGCGCAGCTTCGAGGTCCCTTCGATACCGAACTGATCGATGAGCGAGCGTCTGCAGACGAAGTATTCGTTCAGCGCTTCACCGTGGCGGTCGAGCTTCCAAAGCGACAGCATCAACTGATAGCAGATGTCCTCGCGTGTCGGTTCATTGTCGAAGGCGAAGCGAAAGTAACGCAGTGCGAGTGCTGTCTCACCTCTTTTGCGCAGGCTCATCCCACTCGTCAAGAGCGCGTCGAGCAGTCGGTCCTGATACCGCTTTCGCTGGGCGACCACCTCAGCGGTCTCATCACCCGGCAGGAGCGGCCCACGGTAAAGGTCTTCGACCTGATCGATAGCGCGCTCGTATCCAGGAAGATCGAGCGAGCCTTCCCGCAAGCGCTTGCACAGGCCGCTCAGCAGCTGCGTGTCGGTCTCGACCAAATGAGCGTTGAGCGCGATCGATTGAGGGTTGCTCTCGAAGAACGGGCACTCCCCGCGGCCGTCGATGACGCTCTTGTTCAGGAGGCTCCAGGTCGTGTACAAGCTCTGACGCGCATTACGCTCGGAAACATCGGGCCACATGATCCTCTGGATACGCTGACGGGCGACCTCCCTGCCTTCGTTGATCGCGAGCAACGAGATGAGCAGACGCATCTGCTTGCGTACCTTGTTCTTGATGGTGATCTTCGGGTCGTGCGGTTCGAGTTCGAAGCGACCGAGCGTGTTGATGCGCAGCGCTTTCTTCCCTGGCGAGGGCATGAGCTCTTCATCTTGAGCAGGCGCCTCTTCGATGATGAACGACGCGTGAGGATCATCGCGCAGGTGCCGCTGTTGCACGATGAGCTCGCGGCGGATCCTTTCGATATGCGCGAGGGTGCGATCCTCGGTGAGCATATAGATACGTTCACCGAACAGCTCGCGTGCGCGATCGAAGAGAAAGAGCGCATAGACATTGGGCGCGAGCACGTCTACCTGTCGAGCGAGCACGATCGCGATATGACGCTCGAGGTCGGTGAGCATCGCCACTTCGGTCGCGCTCGCATCTTTCAGCATGATCCGTTCGCTCGCAACGTGCGCAGGCCCTCCCAACAATCGGTCTCGCCATAGGAAGGTGAGGATCGAGACGAACAAACACGTCGCTGCGAGCGTTTGTTTGAGCGAGAAGCCTGCAGCAGCGATGCGATGAAGCTGCGCGATAGCCGCGCAGGGGTCCGCGAGCGCATCACGAACGAGAACGAGCACCTCGCGGGAAAGATCAGGACGCCCGGAAGGTGCTGTTCGCGTTGGTGATTCGATCGAGGGATGATGCATGACGAGGCTCGAGAGCTCCTCGATATCAGAAGCTTCAGCCATGTTGAACGCGAGCTTCACGAAGAGTGCGATGAGGCATTCGCGGGTCGCTTCGTTCAGCGCATCGGAAACCGTCGGGGTGAACGCGCGCAACGCACGCAGCGCCGTCTCCTTCTCACCGAGGATCCCATTCGCGATCGCAACGGCTAGCCAGCGCTGTTCGCGACCGAAGAAGGGATTCGGAAGCGTGCGCGCGAGTTGCAACAGCAGAAGAGGTCGACCCGAGAACAAGAACGTCCGAGCATGGCGGTCGAAATAGCGCGCTCGCGCTTCATCGTCATGCAGGCCGCATGCGAGCTGTGTGGCGAGCGAGAGGTGATCATGCCCGATCAACGCGTCGATGAGCGTCAAGATGAGAGCTTCATCGTCTTCGAAGAGCGGCAGCGCTGTTGCGATCGATGAGAGATGCGTTCTGATAAGGAGGAACTTCTCGTTCTCCGAGAGCACGACCGCGTGAAACATCGGGTCCAGTGCGCCGATGCCGACATGCGGATAGCGTCGCTCGAGACGTGCGGTCAGCAGCGAGAGCGAACCTGACGTGAACGCATGCAACTCATGCACCGCTCCCTGCTCCAGCACGAGCATGATGATGGCGAGCGCATCCTCTTCGTGAAGAACCTCGGCCTCCATCATCGCGCGAACGAAGCATCCATGAGCTCGTTCGCCTTGCACCGCGAAACCCACTATCGAGCAGAGCGGTCCATCTTCTGGGGTGTTCTTATCCAACACGCGAGCGAGCGCAGATCCCTGCGCAGCAACGTTCGAGCGTTCGCGCGCGTCGATGAGCAGCATGCGTGCATCGATGCACTTGCAAAGAGGCTGATCGATCTCGAGCCAACGAGCATCGCGCGTGGTCAAGAGCACTTCATGGTCGGCCTCGAGCAAGTCTGCCAGCAGTCGGCGAAGCGACTCGAAGCGCACGCAGTCGAGCGTCGGACAATCGTCAACGACGAACAGCAAGCTCTTATGATGAGCGGTATCCCGGTCGAGAAAACGAAGCGTGAACTCGTTTCCCGGGCGTTCATCGAGCGCGAGCATGAAAGCTGGCAGGGAGGCGTCGATCCACATCACCTCGTCTGGCGCGAAGACTCGTGAAGCATATTGATATGCGAGCACGGTCTTGCCATAGCTTGCAGGAGCGCAGATAACACGAAGGGCACGACGAGAAGAGAGCAACGCGGAAAGAAGCCTCGTCCGTTCGAGGAACGAAGAGATATTCGAATGAAAAGGAAGGTCGATCGGATGATCTTTCGAGATGCATCTCAACATAAGAAGCACCTCCTTGAACTGTTCACCAGCTCATAAGGGGTGACAATCGTAACATAACCCCACGTGGCAGACAAGCATCGGCACCTGTGCGCCCGCTCACTCCCCCCATCGCCACCCTGCGAAAAATTCAGGGTTATTCCTTGACGCAAGCCACGAATACCGATAATATACCGATTCGCGTCAGTTCTTCTGATGCGGACACGCGGTGGGGTGTCGTCTAATGGTAGGACAGCGGTTTCTGGTACCGTATGTGAGGGTTCGACTCCTTCCACCCCAGCCAATATGGCCCCGTCGTCTAGCGGTTTAGGACGCCGCCCTCTCAAGGCGGAGATCGCCGGTTCGAATCCGGTCGGGGCTACCAGTTATCTTCTCGGTCAGGGCTATTTCAGTCCTGACCTTTTTCTTTTCTGAAGCGATTCGTCCTCCTGGCCGGAATTTGGGGGTTATAGGCAAGAAAGTGTGTCCAGAGCCTAATCGTAATCCATGCGATAAGG
>CALLDI010000008.1 GCA_937998355.1 uncultured Eggerthella sp. | reverse complement strand
TTCTTCCAGCCTTTTGCAGCGTCTCCTGACGCATTGCAGTAATACCAGTTGGAGCTGCTCTTGATCCAACCGGTGCGCATGGCACCAGAAGAGTTCAGGAAGTAGACCTTGCCCGAGACGGTGATCTTGCCTGTCTTCATCTTGCCATCGCTTGCCAGGTAGTACCACTTGCCCTTCACCTTCTGCCAACCAGTAGCCATAGCGCCAGAGGACTTGAAGTAATACCAGGTGCCCGAGATCTTCTGCCAGCCGGTCTTCATCCAGCCTTTGGAATCGAAGTAGTACTTCGTACCATTGATGCTTGCGAATTCATTGGCTGGATAGGACTTACCTTGGGCCTTCTGGGTCTTAGCATCGTAGGAGAACCACCAACGGCTTCCGCTCTTGATCCATTTTCCCGAAACCGCAGGCACACTGCTAGCAGGTCCGATGCTGCCCGATCCTGAAGAATTACCACCAGTGGAAGGCTTGTTCGCCGAGGAACCATTGTTCGAACTTCCCGAATTACCGCCCGATGTTGTTCCGCCAGAGTTCGATCCGCTCGAAGTCGAACCATCCGTCGATGCTTTCTTCACCGTGACCGTATTGGAAAGCGATACAGTGCTGAGCGTCTTGTTCTTGGCGGTGATGGTAGTGGTTCCATCCTCCTTGACGACCGCACTGCCCTTCGAATCGATGGTCACGACATAGCTATCCGAAGAAGCCCAGGTGAATGAATCCGCATTGATCGGAGTCTTCGCGTGGGTCCATCCTTTGTTCGTGTTGACGATAGCATACTGGGCGAATGCGCCGATCACGGGATTCGCAGGCAAAGTCTTCGAAAAAGAAAGGCTGATATTGCTCGGTAATGCCTCGATCGAATACGTCTTCACACCGCTCACCACAGCTGTTGCAGTAGTTTGCCTGTTGGATGAGCCGAACAACTCGACCCAATAGGTACAGTCGTTCACTTCGAACGTAGCTGCCGCCATACAGGTGAAGCCGGAATCGATCATGTTGTTCCAATGCTCAGGAGAGGCTATCCACTGGTCGTTAGCCGTGACCGCATTCAACGATCCGCCGCTCACTTGAAGATTTTCGGCAGATGCTTGATAACCGCTAACGAGCGAACTCCACTGCGACCCATTCGGGCGTGTGTGGTTGAAATAGATCGACAGCTCTGCTGCACGCTGCATGGCGATCTTTTCAAGGTTATAATCCCACGTGAGCTTCGGGAGCGCGCTACTTTGCTTCGCTCGGGCGCTATTCACCAGATCGAGCATCTTACGCGCCTCGACTTGATTCGCGGTTCCCGTCACCGATAACGTTGCATATTGCCCAGTGGCTGCCGTCGAGATAGAAGCGCTCGACGAATCCGCAGCGTCACCAAGAGCATTTGACGAATCAGCATATGCTGTTGCAGCAAACCCGCAAAATGCGAGTGCGAATCCGATCAATGCGGTGAAGAAAAATACTCGTACGTTTCGTCCGGCCGAACAGAGGCGGCCTTCGTGTTTGGTCGTGTCCATTTGGTCGTTCTCCTTCGTTGAAGTCTGAAGACCAACTGATTATACAAAAACGATCGAATGCTTTCACTTGATTCGAGACCGCTGCAGAACAACAACATCAATACGAAGCGATCATTCTGATGAAGGATCGGGGAACTCTACATTTGGATAGAGGGCATCGAAATCCGCAGAAGAAGTAGACTTACCCTGCTTGATATCCTTCGAAAGAGGTGCCAGGATCTCTTGCGCATGATCCTTCGGCTTATCAACGCTCAAGCTCACATCCCAACATTCTTTGATGACGTTCAAGCGCGTGATGAGCAGATCATAGAGCTGCTTGATCTGGTCGTAGGTCTTGAACAGCGGATTGTCTTCGGTAAGTCCGAGCTCATTCATCTCTTCGATCAGCTGAGCCTTCGAATCCGAGACCGATTTGATGAGCGCAGAGCATTCGTCGGCATACTGCTGTCGCTTAGCCTTATCGCTTGCAAGATGGAAGTTATTGAAGTTCGAAACGACCGAATTCAGTTGACCGCGATAGTTGCCGATCGTCTGATAATTACCTGAAAGCGACTTGAAGATGTTGTTCTGACGGATCTCGGAATCGGACTGCTGTTCGTCCGCCTCCTGGTCGTTAACCTCTTCGACATGCTCAGAATCGACGATCTCCTCCTGTTTCAGCAAGCCTGCTGAATTCATGAACGCTGCAGCTATGGCGATGATAGCGAATACCACCACCAAGATGATAATGGCCTTGTTGCGCGCCGAAAGGCCCTTCTTCTTATTCGCGGGCTGGATGAACGTCTTCACGTCATCATCCTTCTCAGCGATCACTCTACCATCATCAGAAACGATCTTCTGGATCGGAACCGTGATGAGCGGATCTTCTTTATCACCGATAACGGGCAGATCGTCGACCTTCTTCTTGTCTGCAGAAGAAGTGTCGATCTCTTCCTTAGGATCGATGACGTTGCCATCCTTATCGTGATAGACGCGCTCTGGAACGGGCGGTAGCTTCGTGGTCTCCGCGGGCCCTACGGTCTCGGCATACGTGACCTTCTCCTGTGCTTCGGCGATGCGGGACTTGATATCGTCGACGGACATACCGCAGTTAGGACATGCCGTTTGCCCGTCTTCGATCTTTTGTCCACATTCGAGGCAGAACACCGAGTAGCCTTGCTCCTTACTGCCTATTGTTTATCTGCGATGAGGCGATTGAGCGCATTCAGATACGCCTTCGCGGAAGAGACGATGATATCACCATCGGAGCCACGACCCGTATAGACCGAGCCATCAGCTGCTGTAACGCGAACGGTGACCTCGCCCAACGCATCGATGCCGCGCGTGACGCTCTGGACGGAGAATTCCGAAAGGTCGTTCTCGATATCCACGATCTCGTTCACTGCGCGATAGAGCGCGTCGACCGGACCAGCACCGATGGAGCAAGCGCAGAATTCGTTGCCGTTCTTATCAACGAGCGTGACCGTTGCAGTAGGCGTGAGCGGCTGACCGCACGAGATCTGAACGCCCTTCAGCGTATAGGACATCTCCTGCGTACGACCCTGTTCGCCCACGAGCGATTCGAGATCTTCGTCGTAGACTTCCTTCTTCTTATCAGCCAAGTCGAGGAATGCCGTGTGCAGATCTTCGAATGCCTGACCCTCGATATGATAACCAAGCGCCTCAAGACGATGACGTAGCGCCGCACGACCCGAACGTGCCGAGAGCACGATGGAGCTTTGGCCAGCGCCGACCTCGGTCGGATCGATGATCTCGTACGTGGTGCGCTCCTTGATGACGCCGTCCTGATGGATGCCAGAGGAATGAGCGAACGCATTCGCACCCACGATGGCCTTGTTCGGCTGGACGACGAAGCCCGTGATAGAAGACACGAGACGTGAAGCGCGGATGAATTCGCGCGTATTGATGTCGGTGTGAGCATCGAGCTCTTCACCATGCATCTTGATGGCCATGACCACTTCTTCCATGGCCGTGTTGCCTGCGCGTTCGCCCAGGCCATTGATGGTGCATTCGATTTGAGTCGCACCATTTTCGACGCCCGCCAAAGAGAGTGCAGTAGCCATGCCGAGATCGTTATGGCAGTGGACCGAGATGGAAGCCTTATCGACGTTCTTGACGTTCTCCATTAAGAACTTGATGCGGCGACCGTATTCTTCAGGCAGCGAATAACCCGTGGTATCGGGGATGTTGACGACGGTAGCGCCCGCCTCGATGACCGCCTCGACCACTTTCGCGAGGAATTCGTAATCCGAACGACCCGCATCTTCGCAGTAGAATTCAACATCTTCGACGAACTTCTTCGCATACTTGGTCGCATGCACAGCGCGCTCGAGGATGACTTCCGGCGTGGTGCGGAGCTTGTCGTAGATGTGGCTGTGCGAAACGCCGATGCCCGTATGGATGCGCGGACGAGCGCAATTCGCGAGCGCCTCGGCCGCGGAATCGATATCCTTTTCGACCGCACGCGTGAGCGCGCACACGATCGCTTTATCGCCCACCTCTGCCGCGATCTGCTGGACGCTCTTGAAATCGCCCGGGGACGAGACCGGGAAGCCCGCCTCGATGACATCGACGTTGAGACGTAGTAGCTGACGCGTGATGACCAGTTTCTCTTCGGAATTCATAGAGGCGCCCGGCGACTGTTCGCCATCGCGCAAGGTGGTATCGAAAATAGCAATCTTGCGAGTCATCACGCGTTCCTTTCTCATATTCAATAATGAGAACAATCATACCATCTTTCTACAGGCATCTTGCGAAATCTACAGGGCTTCATCGTTTTCCTCGCCCGTACGAATGCGCACGACGCGCTCGATGTTGGAAACGAAGATCTTGCCGTCCCCCACCTCGCCGGTTCGCGTGGTCGCGACGATCACATCCACGATCTCGTCCACGCGTGAATCATCCGCGATGATCTCGAACTTGATCTTCGGAACCATGTTCAAGATGACCTCGTTGCCACGGAAATACTCGCTCCAGCCATGCTGATTGCCGCACCCGTGCACCTGCGAGATGGTCATGCCAGATACGTTCGCCTGGAAGAGCGCTTCCTTCAACGGCTCGAGCATGGTCGGCCGTACGACTGCGCAGATTCGCTTCATGATAGTTTCCTTTCCGTCTCGGATCCATTAGTCCAAGCCATTGAAGGCAGGATAGGCGGATTCGCTGTGTTCGCTGATGTCCATACCGGCCGCTTCCTGTTCCTTGGAAACGCGCAGGCTGCCATGGAAGCAGGCCTTCACGACGAGCCCGATCGCGAGCGAGCCGATGCCAACGAAGATGAGCGTCACGATGATGCCTAAGCATTGCGCACCGAGCAGCGTCGGGTCGCCCGTATAGAGCAGGCCACCGAACTCGGTCCACGAAAGCTCGGGCACGCAGAAGATGCCGGTGAGCACGCCACCTACCATACCACCGACCGCATGACAGCCGAATGCGTCGAGCGCATCGTCGTAGCCAATCTTGGTCTTCAAGAACGACATCGCGAAATAGCAGATGGGAGATACGATGATACCCATCACGATGGCAGCCCATGGCTCCACGAAGCCAGCTGCAGGCGTGATGACGACGAGCCCTGCCACCAGACCCGTTACCGCGCCGACCAAGGTGGGCTTGCCGACCTTGAGCTTCTCGACCACCATCCAGGAGAGCAACCCTGCCCCCGATGCCACCACGGTGTTCAGGATCGCGAGCGCTGCGATGCCATCAGCCGCGAATTCGGAACCACCATTGAAGCCGAACCAGCCGAACCACAGAAGCGTCACGCCCAAGACGACCAACGGGATGTTGTGCGGGCGATGCGCGATGGTGCCGAATTCCTTGCGCCTACCGAGTAGAAGACACAGGATGAGACCCGCGAAACCGGAGCTGATATGAACGACATCGCCACCCGCGAAGTCGAGCGCACCGATTCTCTCCCCGATGAAGCTGCCTTCCCCGCCCCACACCATATGCGCAAGCGGACAATAGATGAGCAGTACCCATACGCATACGAAGGCGATCATGGCACCGAACTTCATGCGTCCTGCCACTGCACCCCAGATGATCGCGCAGGTGATCATCGCGAACGCCGCCTGGAACACCACATCGATGACGGCAGGATAGACCGCATCTTCAGGTACCGTCTCAGCTTCGAAGAGCAGGTCGTTCACGAGATTCGTCAGTCCGATCTGGTCGAAACCGCCGAAGAAGGGATTCGCCCCATCGCCGCCATAAGCGAAGCTCCACCCTGCGATGACCCAGAGCACGCCCACCACACCGATGATGGCCATCGACATGAACATCGTGTTCACGACGTTCTTTCGGCGCGCGAGACCTCCGTAGAAGAATGCAACGCCTGGTGTCATCAGCAACACGAGCATGGTGCAGATGAGCATGAATGATGTCGAGCCGGTATCGAACATGATCTATACGCCTCCTTGCGTAACGGGGATTGACCGACCTCTTCATCTTGTCACGCGTTTTGGAGTAAGATTTCACGAGCAGCAATTGTTAACAACGGCGGAAATAAGTCGAAACACGCAAGAATCGACCTTGTTACACGACCGAAATAACCCCTGATGGATCGGATGCGCTCATGATCAAGCTAGAACAAGTTGAACCCGTTCACGACATCGATGCGCTAGCACAGCTCGCACATGACATCTGGTTCGAATACTGGCCGCAGTTCATCGGCGAGGATCAAACGCGCTACATGGTCGAACAGTTCCAGTCAGCCGAAGCGATCGCGCGCGATATCGCCGAACACGACTACGAATACTATTTCGTCATCGATGATGCAGGTAAGACCGTTGGCTACGTAGGCGTAGCACCCGAACGATTCGCGAACGCACCGGATGACCCACGAGCGAGCGCGCATGGCGCTGCGATCACCCCGCTCTACCCCGACCGCCTGTTCATCTCGAAGATCTACCTGCTGGCTGAAGAACGTGGTAAGCACTACGCGAGCCAAATCCTCGCATGGCTCACCGATCATGCCCGCGAACTGGGACTTTCAGGCATGTACCTGACCGTGAACAAAGGCAATGAACTCGGCATTCGTGCCTATAAAGGAAACGGCTTCGAGGTGATCGAAGCCGTTGAAGCCGATATCGGCGAAGGATTCGTGATGGACGACTACATCATGGCTAAAGCCGTCTAGTTCGTCCTACGGTGAAAGAGCGAGCATGCCTTAGCCAAAGCAAGGGAGAGATCCACTTCGCACGAACGAAGTTAGCTCGACCGATGCGACGCCGGCACGATCGCCTTTCGGCACATGATGAACTTAGGCCGCCTTGCTCTTGTTCGGTACCCACTCGCCATTAGAGTCTACGTAGTACTTGCCGCCATCGACCCATGTGCTCGTTGCCATGATCCCCTTGCTATCCACCCAATACTTGCCACCGATCCATTTGTTCACTTGCATCGCACCTGAACCAGCGAAGTAGCGCCACGAACCCTCTATCTGCTTCCAGCCCGTTGCCATAGCGCCGGACGCATTCAGATAGTACGTCTGTCCTCCGACTTCCCTGAGACCCGTGCACATACGATGATCGGATGCGAAGTAATACCATTTTCCGCCGCTCTTGAGCCATGTGTTCTGCTTCGCAGCACCGCTTGATGCGAAGCAATACCAAGCTCCGTCGATCTTCTTCCAGCCCGTAGACATCGCTCCAGATGCATTGAAATGATATTGCTTACCGCCGATGCTCTTGAGGCCATTGCTCTGCATCGCGCCCGTAGCATTCAAGTAATACCACTTCCCGCTCACCTTCTGCCAGCCCGTCGCCATAGCTCCTGAGCTTTTAAGGTAATACCAAGTGCTGCCATCCTTCAACCAACCGGTCGCCATCGCGCCATTGCCTGGTTTCAAGTAGTACCAAACATTGGAGATGCTCTTCCAACCAGTGGCCATCTTGCCGTTCGCATTCAGGTAGTACCATTTGCCACCAGTCTTCAGCCAGCCGGTCTTCATAGCTCCTGAACTTGTGAAATAGTACCAATTCCCACCGATCTGAGCCCAGCCGGTGTTCATATACCCACGCATATCGAAATGATAGGTCTTGCCGCCGATCTTCACCCAATCGTTCACTGGATAAGGTTTGCCGGTCGAAGAAGCAGAAGCGCTGCTATAGGAGTACCACCATTTACCATTCGTCTTCTTCCAAGAACCTGTTGCGACGACCGGCTTATCGGAAGTGCCCTGAGCGACGGTCGACACATTGCTGCTAGAGCTTGAACTGCTACTGTTCCCATAGTCAGTGTCGAAATGGTACGCCCTGATGTTCTGCAGCTTATAGAAGCTATTCATGTTCTTGAAATCGATCTTCTTCGCAGCATCCACCACACCAGTTTCGCTGTAAGGACAAACGGTATAACGCTTATGCTCGGAACCGACCGCACAATCGATCGTGGCGTGGAGCGCATACCATTCATCGGTTCCACGGTCGTATTCGTAATACAAGTTCGTCACTTCCGTGAAGCCGCCGATTCTATCAGCGATCAACTTGAGCTTCGTTGGCGAAACAAGGGAATCCCAGCGCTCTGTCTTGAAGAAAGGAAGATTCGGCTCTGAAGCTTGCCACACATACGTATATTTATCAGGATCGAACGTGAGATACTTGAAGTCGCATTTGGTGTTGAGATAGTTCACCACCGCATCCATCTTCTGAAAACTGTTCATGTTCGAAGTGGTCGCTTTAGCGATGACGGAATCGACCCACTCATTCTGAGCCTTATCATAATCGGCGACCACCAGTTCGAAATGATCGACAGGAGAGAACTGACCGTCCGAATTCTTTTCGGCGATATCGAAGCTATACGTTCCTGGCTCGACAGCGAAGAACTTATAAACGTATCCCCCATCTACCTTACACACATTTCCTTTGGCATCAGCTTTCAGGTCGATGTCGCTGAATTGATTATTGCTCGCGGTCAACAACTGGATCGAAGCACCAGAATTGTTGCATCGAACGATGAAGTTGTCCGCCGAAGGATTATCCGTCTTAAGATAGAGAGCCATATCATGATTGTAGTAGAGCATCTGCTCGCTATAAGGCTTGTTGTAGATGGTCGTTTGAACATCGTTCAATGCGTAGAAATGATAAGAGTATTGAGCGTTCTTCGCCTTACCGTGCGAATAGTAGGATTCATACACACGATCAGCTGCGAAAGCTGGGCTAGCACAAGCTAGAAGAAGCGCGAACACGATAGCAAGGAATGCACCATACAGACCTTTGCGCGCAATTCCGTTTCTCATGATCAGATCCTTTCTCAAACGTCGAACTAAGAGAGCTTCTGCTGGATGCGCTTGGCGATACCTGCGGCATCGAGCTCGAGGTCAGCGAACAAAAGGTCGACTTTGCCCTGCTCGATGAATTCATCAGGCAAGCCCATCACGATCGAGTCGACCTTCAGATCCTCTTCGGAGAGCACTTCCATCACCGCTTCGCCAGCGCCACCGATCACGACCCCGTCTTCAACGGTGACGAGCAGCTTCGTTCGAGCAGCTTCGCGGATAGCTTCCTTGTCGATAGGCTTCACCCAGCGCATATCCACCACGCGCGTCGAGACCCCTGATTCTTCCAGGATCGCAGCTGCCTCGAGCGCATAGCCGACCATTCGGCCGAATGCGAGGATAGCCACATCCGATCCTGGCTTCGCTTCCCTCGAGACGCCGAGCTCGAACGCTTCAGGCACATCAGGGATAGGCGTACCAGGAGCTTCGCCACGAGGATAACGCAGCGCAACAGGACCTTCCAACTCGAGCGCCGTATGAAGCGCAGAGGCGACTTCCGCTTCGTCGGAAGGCGCGAGAATGGTCATGTTCGGGATCATGCGCGCATAGACGAGGTCGAACACACCATGATGCGTGGGGCCATCATCGCCCACGAGTCCAGCGCGATCGATCGCGAAGACCACGTTCGCCCGTGGCAGCGCCGTATTAATGATGAGCTGGTCGATCGCGCGTTGCATGAACGTGGAATAGAGCGCGACGATGGGCTTCTTACCGCCGAACGCAAGGCCGCTCGCCATAGCGACCGCATGCTCCTCGGCAATGCCCACATCGAAGATCCGGTTCGGATAAGTATCCGCGAAATCCGCCAAACCCGTACCGTCGGTCATGGCCGCAGTGACGACGACCACATCTTCATCGGCTGCTGCTTCAGCCTTCAGTGCCTTCGTGAACGCCTGCGTATAGGTGAGATTACTATCCGCCTTCTTCTTCACCTCGCCCGTTGCAAGGTCGTACGCACCGACACCATGGAACTTCGAGGGGTTCTCTTCAGCAGGCTCGTAACCTTTCCCCTTCTTCGTGATGACATGCACGAGCACCGGTGCGTTCGCTTCGAACGCTTTCTTGATGGCAGCCTTGAGCGCAGGGATATTATGTCCGTCGATAGGAGGCGTGCAGATGATGCCGAGCTGCTCGAACATCATCGATTCAGGCAATACGAACTGCTTGACCGATTCCTTCGCGGTCTTACCCATCTTCACGAGCGCCTTGCCCGCTGGGCCGAAGTTCTCAAGATGCTCTTGGATGGAATCGCGACTCTTTCGGTAGTTCGAGTTCACGCGAATGGCACCCAGGTGATAGGCCATCGCGCCGACATTGCGCGAGATGGCCATCTCGTTGTCGTTCAGGATGATGACGAGCGGCGTTTGCGCTTGTCCGATATCGTTCAAAGCCTCGAAGGCCATACCACCTGCCAACGACGCGTCGCCGATGAGCGCGACCACTTTCTGATCGCCACCCGAAAGATCGCGCGCACGTGCGATACCGCATGCCACCGAAAGCGAATCGGAAGCATGACCTGAAGGATGAACGTCGTGCGGGTTAGAATGAGGCTTCGGAAAACCGGAGAGACCCTTATACTGACGCAAGGTCTTGAATTCATCGCGACGCCCGGTGAGCAACATATGCGCATAGGATTGATGACCGACATCGAAGACGAAGCGATCGTGCGGCGAATCGATGAGACTATGCACCGCAAGGATGATCTCGACCGCGCCAAGGCTCGACGCAACATGACCACCGGTCTTGGAGGTGGTGTTCAGTATCTCTTCGCGGATCTCCGCCGCGAGGATGGAGAGCTCGTCATTCGTGAGGAGCTTGAGCATATCAGGTGATTCGATCGAGTCGAGTATTCGATCCGTCATGACTCCCCCTAACACTTCCCCACTAGTATACGAAACGAATGCGTGTTTCGTATGGATTACTCAGCCCCGGTGGCTGAATCGGCCTCTTCCCCGTCGGACGCGCTTTCCGCGCCGGATGGATCGACCGCTTCTTCGTCCGAATCTCCAATGGGCTGATCGGAGGCTTGCTCTTCATCGTAGGCAGCATTGCTCGCCTCGAGATTCTCCTCCAGAAGCGACGAAGCGACGAGCCCTAACTCGACCGCTTCCTCGTAGAGCTTCAATGCATCGTCGAGCGAGATGTCGTCGCTGCTGACCGCTTCGACGATCTCGTCAAGGCGAACCTTCACGTCTTCAAAGCTTTCAGAGTTATTCAGCGTCATGAGATTCCTCCTCCAGCTTGATGGCGATGCGACCCAAGATGCCATTCACGAAACGCGGAGAATCATCTCCGCCGAATTCCTTAGCAAGATTGACCGCTTCGTTGATAGTGACCGAGATGGGCACTTCGTCGACATAGCGCATCTCGAACGCAGCCATGCGCAGAAGCGAACGATCGACGATGGGCATGCGATCGAGCGCCCAGTTTTCGCTCGCAGAGACGATATCATCATCGAGCGTTTCCTTGTGCGCCGTGGTGCCCTCGATGAGGCGGTGAGCATACTTGCTCAAGAGCTGCGTTTCATCGACCAAGCGTTCATCGGCGATGATGGTAGCAGGATCGACCTCGAGGATATCGCTCTGATAGAGCACTTGCGTGGCGAGACGACGCGCCGCAGTGCGATCATGTTGTTGTTTTTCAGCCATGACCTGCGTTAATCCTGGAACAGGATGCCATCGACATGGATGTCGACGCGATTGACCGTATAGCCCGTCTGTGAAAGGATCGCATCAGCGATCGCCTTGCGCGCCTCGGCTGCGATCTTCTCGAGCGAATAACCATCGAGCACAGTGACGACCACGCTCACATCGATGGTGTCTTCGGTGACCTGACTGACCGTAACGCCCTGCTGATCCTGCTTGGAAGCGAAGAGCGAGAAGAGCTTGGAGGATGCCTGACCGACGCTCGCGATGCCCGCTACATCTTTCAGCGCGAGCGCGACGATGGTGTCGAGCACGTCGGGCGCGATGGCCATTCCACTTGCTTGCGTATCTGACATTTATTCATCACCCATTTCGGTTTCGATGAAGTCGGTGAAGACCCGACCCTCGATGAAAGCGGGATTCTCGAGCACCTGAAGATGGAACGGGATCGTGGTCTTGATGCCTTCGATCTCGAATTCCTGCAACGCGCGCTTGCCGCGTGCGATAGCTTCTTCACGGGTCGAACCCCACACGATGACCTTCGCCACCATGGAGTCATAATAAGGCGAGATGCGGTCGCCCTGAGATATATAGGTATCCACGCGCACGCCTGGACCGCCTGGGACCTTGAACTTCGTGATGGTGCCAGGGCACGGGCGAAAATCGTAATCGGGATCTTCTGCGTTGATACGGAACTCGATCGCATGGCCGTTCGGGGTGAACGGAGCGTTCTCTGCACATGAGATCGGCTCGCCTGAAGCGATGCGCAGCTGTTCTTTGATGATGTCGGTTCCCGTGATGGCTTCAGAAACAGGATGTTCGACCTGAACGCGTGTGTTCATCTCCATGAAGTAGAAGCGACCGTCCTGATCGAGCAGGAATTCGATGGTGCCAGCGTTCTCGTAACCCGTGGCGCGCACTGCCTTGATGGCAGCCACACCCATCGCACGACGCGTTTCGCCGTCGAGCGCAGGTGATGGCGCTTCTTCGAGCAACTTCTGATGACGACGCTGCAGCGAACAATCGCGCTCGCACAGCGAGATGCGGTTCTCATATTTGTCGGCCAGGATCTGCACCTCGACGTGACGCGGGCGAAGCACGAGCTTCTCCAGGTACACATCGCCGTTGCCGAACGCGGCCAGGGCTTCGGTCTTCGCAGCGGTGAACTGGCTCTCCAGCTCTTCAGGGCTGTGCACTTCTCGCATACCCTTGCCACCGCCGCCAGCGCTCGCCTTCACGAGCACCGGATATCCTGCGGATTCAGCGAACGCGCGCGCCTCTTCCACGGTCTCGACCACGCCATCGGAGCCAGGCACCGTAGGGACGCCGCAGCTCTTCATGGTCTCGCGTGCTTGCGCTTTATTGCCCATGGCCTCGATACTCTCGGGCGACGGGCCGATGAAGACGATGTCGTTATCGGCGCAGGCACGAGCGAAATCAGCGTTCTCCGCCAAGAAGCCGTAGCCTGGATGGATGGCATCGGCGCCCGTGTTCACCGCAGCAGCGATGATGGACGGGATGATGAGGTAGCTCTGGTTCGCAGGAGCAGGACCGATGCAGACCGCTTCGTCGGCATACTGGACCGGAGCCGTATTGGCATCTTCGGTCGAGTAGACCGCGACGGTCTTCACGCCCAGTTCCCTGCACGCGCGCATGATGCGCAGCGCGACCTCGCCTCTGTTTGCGACTAGGACCTTGTTGAACATTTATGCACTCTCCGGTCCGATAGCATCGTGAGAGGTGTGCGGCTCGATGTAGAACAGCGGCGTGCCGAACTCGACCGGCGTCGCGTCCTCGAGGCAGACTTCGCGCACCGTGCCCATTTCCTCGGAAGCGATCTCGTTCATGAGCTTCATCGCTTCGACGATGCAGAGGGTCTGGTTCGCGGAAACTTCATCGCCCACCTGGACGAACGGAGGCTCACCAGGAGCAGGGGCGGCATAGAACGTACCGACCATAGGAGCCGTGACGCAGTGCCAGGATGCAGGACGCGTGGCATTTTCAGCAGGAGCGGCAGGAGCAGCTTCAGCAGCAGGTGCGACCTGAGCGGTAGGAGCGGCTTCAGCAGCTGGAGCCGCGACCGCAGGAGCAGCAGAAGGAGCGCCCGGCATGCGAACCGCGATGCGGCAGCCTTCTTCTTCGACGACGATCTCGCCGACGCCGCTTTCCTCAGCTACGCGTACGAGCTCTCGAATTTGATTGATATCCACGTAATCCTCCTCTTTGGTTTGGCTCGATTCCTCTTCTAGGAGGAAATCGACCTTTTCAGATGTGCGGTGCTTGCTCAGATACGTACGAGCCTCATTCGGGAACAAGGCGTACATGAGCACGTCTTCTTCGGATTTCGCAAGATCGCCGATCTCTTCTTCGAGTTCAGCGAACGTGGTGGTGACGAGCGAACCGGGAGCGATATCTGGATCGAGCACCTGAGAATCGCCGACCACCTTGGCCACGATCTCCTGATCCATCGGACCGGGTGCCTTGCCATAATAACCACAGATGTAGTCTTTCATCTCCTTGGAGACGACGCTCCAGCGCTTGCCAGTGAGAACATTGAACACCGCCTGCGTGCCCACGATCTGGGACATAGGCGTGACGAGCGGCGGATAACCCACCTCAGCGCGCACGCGCGGGATCTCTTCCATGACCTCGTCTAGACGATCGAGCGCATTCTGGATCTCGAGCTGGCTGACGAGGTTCGACATCATGCCACCGGGGACCTGATGCGAGTAGACCTTCATGTGCGTGAGCGAAGAAACGCCGCGCTTGTAGTGTCCGCGCTTGCGCACTTCCTCCCAGTATTCGGAGATTTCGAAGAGCAACCCAAGGTCGAGGCCGGTATCGTAGCGGCTTTCCTCGAGCGCAGCGACGATCATCTCGACCGCAGGATGCGAATTGCCGAACGCCAGCGGCGCGCTTGCTGTGTCAGCGATAGCAGCGCCTGCTTCAGCGGATTTGATGATGTTGGCCGGTGCCATGCCGCCGACATAGTGGCAATGCACGTGCACGGGCAGACCGATCTCGGCGTTGAAGGCCTTCACGATGCGCTCGGTACGATACGGCGTGAGCATGCCCGCCATATCCTTGATGGCGATGGAATCCGCGCCCAGATCCTTCAGCTGCTGACCGTATTCCAGGAAGCTATCGAGCGTATGGACAGGAGAGACGGTATAGGAGATCGCACCTTCGAAATGCGCGCCGCATTCCTTGATGGCTTCTGCGTTGTCGACGACATTGCGGATGTCGTTCAGAGCGTCGAATACGCGGAAGACATCGATGCCATTGCGATGAGCAGCTTCGATGAAGCGGAAGCAGATTTCGCGCGAATAGTGCTTGTAACCGACCAGATTCTGACCACGCGAGAGCATGGAAAGACGCGTGTTAGGCGTTTTGGACTTGATGAGCCTCAAGCGATCCCAAGGGTTTTCGTCGAGGAAGCGCAGGCACGTATCGAACGTCGCACCGCCCCAAGCTTCGATGGCCCAGTATCCAACGCGATCCATCTTGGGCAAAATGGGCAGCATGTCGCCGATGGACATACGCGTTGCCCAGAGGCTCTGCTGTCCGTCGCGGATCGTGGTGTCCATAAGTTGAAGTTTTGCCAAAGTGACTCGCACCTCCTTGTCAAAGTGCACCCATGAGCGGGTGGCTTGATGGTGAACGATTATTATACGACACGAGGCGCCTATCGCGCCTCGCAAAAGTCGGTATTTTAGGTCAGAGTGACTAAAGATTAGACGCGGGTGACATAACGACCGTCGCGCGTATCGATGCGCAGGATGTCGCCATTGTCGATGAACATGGGAACCTGGATGGTAGCGCCCGTCTCGAGCGTCGCAGGTTTCGTGCCACCCTGCACCGTGTCGCCCTTGAAACCAGGCTCGGTGTCGGTGACCTCGAGCTCGACGAACATCTGCGGCTCCAGACCGATCAGTTCATCGCCCGCATAGAGCAACGTCACCTCATCGTTCTCCTTGAGCCACTGCTGGGTCTCACCCACGATATCGGCAGCCAGCGCGATCTGATCGTAGGTGTTGGGGTCCATGAAATGGAAATCGGCACCGTCGTTGTAGAGGTACTGCATGACCTTCTTCTCGAGACGAAGCGAGTCGAACTTGGTACCGGAATTGAACGTGTAGTCGACCACGCGGCCCGAACGGATATCGCGCAGCTTAGTGCGGACGAACGCGCCGCCCTTGCCTGGCTTGACATGCTGGAATTCGATGATGACCCAGAGTTTGTCCTTATATTCGATGCACATTCCGTTACGGAAGTCTGCTGTAGAGATTGCCACAGGTGTTCCTCGTTTCTTGACTCGTCATTCAGCGTGATTGTGGGTCTATTATAACCATCTCGTGCGTACTTTGGGTGATAACCTCAAAACCCGTTTCGGTGACGACCCCGAAATCTTCGAGTCGCATGCCGAATTCGCCCGGAAGATAGATGCCAGGCTCTACGGTGAGCACCGCTCCTGCAGGCAGCGGATCGGTGTTGCGTGGCGAGAGCGCTGGATCTTCGTGGATGTAGAGACCCAAGCTATGCCCCAGACCATGTCCCATCTTCTTCGCGAAGCCGCCCCGAGCGAGGATATCTTCAGCGAGCGCATGGATCTCCGCGCCCGTCTTGCCGGCACGGACCGCCGCTTCGCAGCGCTCGTTAGCTTCACGCATCGTCTCCCACGCCGAGCGTAGCTTCTCGTGCGGCTCGCCGATGAAGATCGTACGCGTCATGTCCGAGCAATAGCCGCCATAGCGCGCGCCGAAATCCATGACCACCGCATCCCCTACTTCGATGACGCGATCGCCCGGGATCGCATGCGGGCTCGCCGCATGATCGCCCGTGGCGACGATGGTCGGGAACGCCAGTCCTTCCGCACCCTGTTCGAGCATGAACGTATCGAGCGCACGTTGCACCTGCGCCTCGGTCATGCCCGGCTCGATGAACTCGACGATGAAAGAGAAACCCGCATCCGTGATGCGCTGCGCTTCGCGCATGAGCGCGATCTCAAGTTCATCCTTCACGCTGCGCAGACCTTCGACGAGCCCCGTGGTCTGCACGAGTTCGACCGTACTTCCCGTCTCTGCGAGCGCAGACTCGAGCGCATGGAATTCTCGTAAGGTGAGCGTATCCTCTATCGCCATGCGGGCAGATGCTTCGAGCAAGCCGAATGCCCATTTCGCATGACCGCTCGAACAGGTCGAGAGCGCGATAGCGCTCCCTTCCGCAGCTGCTTCGAGAGCTGAGATATAGCGCGAATCAGAGTGCAACCATGCCCCTTCTTGCGTGATGAGGAGCGCATGGGCAGACTCATCATCGAACACACCGTCGAAGGCGGTGACCCAGGCGATGTTGGGAAGATCGCGCAAATAGAGCGCATCGATCTCGCGCGCAGCGAGCGCTTCTCGAATGCGCGCGATGCGAGCACGAGAGGCATCGAGGCGCGCGCGTTTCAGTCCAGCTTCATCCATCATAAGGCCCCTCGCTAAGAAAGGCTCTGTTGCCAAGCGACGAGATGCTCCAGAACGAACTCCGGCTCGAGCGTTGCCACTTCCCATTCCCCCACATCACGCGGGAGCACGAAGCGTAGCGTGTTCGAGCGCACCTTCTTGTCGGAGAACATCAGCTCGAGCAGACGATTCGGATCGGCATGGAAGTCGAGCGCCGGCAACCCCAGCGCATCGAGCAATTCATCCTGCGAGCGCACCAGGTCGACCGGCGTTCCCAAGCGGGCTGCCGCCAAACGCGCCGCGAAACGCATGCCTTCAGCTACCGCAGCGCCATGGGAATACCGACCATAGCCCGCCTCGGTCTCGATCGCATGAGCGAGCGTATGACCGTAGTTGAGACATTCGCGCACGCCCTTGGTTTCCTGTTCGTCGGCTGCGACCACCTGCGCTTTGAAGACGACGCTGCGAACCACCGCCTCTTGCGTGACAGCCATATCGCGTGCGGCCAGCTCTTCGGCATGCGCGCACAACCAGAAGAAGAAATCATCCGAATCGATGAGCGCGGATTTCGCGATCTCGGCGCATCCGCACGCCCATTCACGTTCAGGCAGCGTGGAGAGCGTATCGAGATCGGCGCACACGTAGAGTGGCTGACAAAAGGTTCCGACCAGGTTCTTTCCCGCATCGAGGTTGATGGCCGTCTTGCCGCCCACGGAAGAATCCACCATAGAGAGTAGCGTGGTGGGCACTTGCACCACTGAAAGCCCGCGCATGAAGGTCGAGCCTGTGAAGCCCGCCAGATCGCCCACGACCCCACCGCCCAGTGCCACCACGAGCGAGTCGCGATTGAGCTTGCAGTCGGCCATGGCGTTCCATATCTCGGCAGCGCACGCGATGGATTTCGCTTCTTCTCCTGAAGGGACCGTGATGACCGAACAGTGATAGTCGACTGCTTCGAGCGATACGCGCACGGGATCGAGGTAGCGCGCGGCCACCTCACCATCGGTGATGATGAGCGCCTGCGGGTTCGCATCGAGCTCGCGCAGCGTGGCGCCCAGACTTGCGATCGCACCAGGCATGACGCGCACGTCGTAAGGGGCATGCCCTGCTATGTCGACGACGACCTTGCTCATGCCTCTACGCTTCTTCGACCATGATGCCGGTTTCGAGCAAGTGCTCAGCGATCTCCTGCGCGATATCGGTGACCGCACGGCCCTCCGTATCGATCGAATAATGCGCAGCCGCCTCGTACTGCGGGATGCGCTCGACGATGGTCTTGCGCGCCGTATCGAGATTCTTGAACATGGGACGCGAGTCGGTGTTCGGGATGCGTCGAGCAGCCTCATCAGCCGTGACCTGCAAATAGACCACGTAGCCGTTATCGCGCATGATCTCGGCGTTCTCAGCGCGCTTGGTGACCACGCCACCACCGCAGCCGATCAAGCGCGGGGAACGACCAGCCAGGTCGCGCAGCACGTCGGTCTCGATATCGCGGAACACCTCTTCCCCATCTTCTGCGAAGATGTCGGCGATGATACGATCTTCGCGCAGTTCCAAGTATTCATCCGCGTCGATGGACGCAAGACCATATTGGACCGCGAGCTGCTGGGAGACGCTGGTCTTGCCTGCACCCATGAAGCCGATGAAGAATACTGGTTTGGTGAGAGCATAGCCCCCTGCGTGCGTGGTTTCGTTCGTCATGTGCCCCTCTTTCCTTGTCGTTGGTCTAGCGTGACATGGTCTTGATTCGTTTTTTGAAGGCCTCGATGTTCGCCTTGATGTCGGTCATGTTGTCCGCTCCGAATTTATCGAGGTACGCCTGCGCGAGCACGAAGGCCACTTCAGCCTCTGCTACCACGGCGGCTGCCGGGACCGCGCACACGTCGCTTCGCTCCGTAGAAGCCTTATCGACTTCGAGCGTATCAAGATTGACGGTGTTCAGCGGGTCGATCTGCGTCGGGATGGGTTTCATGGCAGCAGTCATGATGAGCGGCATGCCCGTGGTCATGCCTCCTTCAAGACCGCCCGCGCGATTGGTCGAACGCATGAAGCCCTTCTTCGAGTCAAGGTAGATCTCGTCGTGAGCTTCGCGACCGAGCACAGCGGCATTCTCGAAGCCGATACCGAACTCGACGCCTTTGATGGCCGGGATGGAGAAGAGCGCTCCCCCGAGCTTGGACGTGAGACGGTTGCGAGATTCCTCGAAGCCACCGAGAGTCGGGAGCAACCCGTTCACGACCACGCGGAAGGTGCCGCCCAGGCTCTGCCCGAGCTCCTTCGCTTCATCGATGCGCGCTTTCATGGCCTCCGTCGCCGCTTCATCAGGACAGCGCAGTTCGCTCATCTCGATAGCGAGCGGACGATAATCGGCCGCGTCGCGCATGGGGTCTTCCTCTTCCATGCCGACCCCGCCGATCGAAACGACATAAGAATAGACCTCCACGCCCACTTCGGCGAGAAATTCACGCGCGATGCCCGAAGCGGCGACGCGAATGGCGGTCTCACGCGCGCTCGAGCGTTCGAGGATGTTGCGACAATCCGTCATGTCGTTCTTCAGCACGCCGAGCAGATCGGCATGCCCCGGGCGCGGCGTGACCTCACGCACGAGATCCTTGGGAGCATCACCGAAGATGGCCATACGATCGGTCCAGTTCACCCAATCGTCGTTCTGGATCATGAGCGCGATAGGAGAACCGAGCGTACGTCCGAAACGAACGCCGGAGAGGATCTGCACGCGATCCTTCTCGATCTTCTGTCTACCGCCGCGGCCATAACCGCCCTGGCGGCGAGCCAAGTCGGAGTTGATGTTCTTCTCTGAGATCGTAAGACCCGCAGGAACACCCGAGACGATTGCCGTCAGCGCAGGACCATGGCTTTCACCAGCAGATACGTATTCCATAACCATCCTTATTGGAACATGCGCTCAGCGATGAGCGCGAATCGGAAGTTTCCCTAGACTTATTCTAGTGGTTCGCATCATCCAGTCTAGCAAAATCTCTGATACGAACGGAGGTAATTAACGCGGCGTTAATCCTGCTGGCGATCGAGCGCGCTCGCCTCTTCAGAGACCACGCACGCACCAGGATCGGCAAGCGGCTCGCCCTGCGGAACCTTCTCGCGCAGAAGGCGTTCTTCGATACGGCGCATCACCACCGTATGCTTGAGATCGACATCCACGAGCGGACGAACGAGATATGCCTTCATACCCACTACGTGAGCCCCCACCACATCGGTGAGCAGCTGATCGCCCACCATGACGCTCGTCTCGGGCGTTGCGTCCACGAACTTCATCGCACGCTGGAACCCGAAGGGCAACGGCTTCATCGCTTTCGCCACCACGGGAAGGTCGAGATCGCGCGCAAGATCGTAGATATCGTCATGGAAGTTGTTGCTGAGCAGGCAGAGCGAGATTCCCTTATCGCGCGCTTTCACGAGCCACGCGCGCACCGCACGAGGCACTTCATCGTTATCGCGGCGACGAATGGTGTTGTCGACGTCGAGGAAGACATGGGTCAATCCGAGGCGCGCAAGATCCCATTCCACATCGATGCGGGCGACCGAAGAGAAATATCTATCTGGCTCATACAGCCCCACGCGTCCCCCTTCGAGACAACGACGCTATCCGTTGATGGCAGCCTGATGCTCCTCGTAGGTCTTGCTGAAGAAGTAATCCAAGCCACCCTGACCGTTGTCCTTGAAGTAGAAATAGAAGTAATCGGTAGCTTCAGGATGGCAAGCTGCTTCGAGCGAATCCATGCCCGGTGAGCAGATGGGTCCAGGAGGCAAACCTATATTGAGGTAGGTGTTGAACGGACCTTCGATCTTGAGATCATCCGGAGTAGGATCGCCCCCGATCGCGTACGCCGTGGTCGCATCCGACTGGAGCGCCATGTCGATCGCGAGACGGTTATAGAAGACCGAAGCCACCTTCGCTTTGTTGTCGTGCGCTGCTTCGCGCTCGATGATCGAAGCGAGGATGAGCGTCTCGTAATCGCTCAAGCCCTGCTCGTGTGGATAGGTATAGTCGAGCTCCTGCACCTCGAGCTGGTACTGCGTGAGCATCTGCGCGACGACATCGTCTGCCGTGCTGCCCGCGATCACCTCGTAGGTCTTCGGGAAGAGGAAGCCCTCGAGCGAATCGTCGTAGGCATCCTTCACGAAGGGAAATTCATCCTCGAAACGCGAGGCATCGCGCGCAGCAGCCAGGAAGTCAGCTTCGCTGATCGACCCGCCATACGCTTCAGAGACCGCCTTCGCCGTACGCTCGATGGTATACCCCTCGGGAATGACATAGCTATTATCCGCCGCGTTCGGACCCGCATTCAAGTGTTCGACCACTTCAGCAAGTGGCGTACCGCCCGTGAACGTATAGATGCCCGACTTCAGTGAAGAAGCATAACCGCGCTTGGAAACCTCGTCGCTGAAGGCTTTCTGGTTCTCGATGATGCCCGCATCATAGAGGATGGCAGCGATCTGCGGCGTGGTCGACCCCTCGGGGATCTCGATGCGTACCTCTTCCCCATCAGGCAGCATGTTGGGGTTCTTATCACACGAACCCATGCAATTCACCATCGTGAAGACCAGCATGATGATGACCAGAATGGCAACACCGATACCGATATAGAGCGGAGTCTTCGGTCGCTTCGGCTTGATGAGCGAGGTATCGTATTTGCTGAATTCACGCTCTCCGCGCGCATGTGCCGCACGAGCCGCATGATTAGATTTGCTTGAGTACGTGACCTTACGATTGAGCACGATGGACCTTTCGTTTTGCAATCATTGACGAGCATCGAGCCATGCTTGAAGGAAGATCGACGCAGCGACGCTATCAACCTTACCACGCATGGTCTTCTCGTTCATGCCTTGTTCGCGTAGCGCGCGCTTCGCTTCGGTGGAACTGAGACGCTCGTCACAGAATTCCAACGGAAGACCGAGCGCTTCAGCGATGATGCGCGCTTGCTCCTGGATACGCTTCGCTTGAGGGCCTTGTTCTCCGCTGAGCGTGAGCGGAAGTCCTGAGAGCAAGAGCTCGGGTTCCCAGTCTTCGATGACGCGCTTGAAAGGTGCTGCATTGGCCACTACTTCAGCAGTGGGAAGCACGCACACCGGCGATGCGACGCGCATCGCCGGATCGCTGATAGCGATGCCGCAACGAACCTCGCCGATATCGAGCGCCATGACCCTCATTACAGCTTGACGAATGCTTTCGCTACGCGATGCCGAGTTCACTGCGCGCTTTATCGAGCGCTGCAGGGATACCCGAGACATCCTTACCGCCAGCTTGCGCCATGGTGGGCTTGCCGCCGCCGCCACCAGCAACGAGCGGGGCGATGGTCTTGATGATATTGCCCGCATTGAAACCAGCAGCCACCGCTTCGTCGGTACCGGCCGCCAGCAGGATCGGACGATCGTCCTTCACGCCGATGAGCACCGCTGCTCCTGGCGCGGACATGCGCGAGCGCACGACATCCCACAAGTTGCGCATCATGCCTGGATCGCGCACGTCGACCTGAGCGACGACGACCGGATAGCCCGCAGGCGCGTCGACGACCTGATCGATAAGAGCCGTGACGCCATTGTCGGCTGCAGCATTCTGCGAACGCTTGAAACGTGTCTGCAATTCTTTGAACGACGCCAGGTTCGATGCAGCACGTTCAGCAACATCCAAAGGTGGTACGGAAAGGACCTGAGCTGCTTCGCGCAGTTCCGCCTCGATGCCATTGACGTACTCGAGCGCACCATAGCTGGTGACCGCCTCGATACGACGCAGGCTCGCGCCCACGCTTCCTTCACTGATGATCTTGACGAAGCCGATCTCGGCCGTGTTGTTCACGTGACATCCGCCGCACAGTTCGCGCGAGAACTGACCGACCTCGACGACACGCACGGTCTCGCCGTACTTCTCGCCGAAGAGCGCAGTGACGCCCGAATTGCGCGCCTCGTCGAGCGAGGTCTCGTAACGCGTGGTAGGAATAGCCTGCATGATATAGGAATTCGCCAGCGATTCGACCGCGGCGATCTGTTCAGGAGTGAGCGCCTCGAAATGCGTGAAGTCGAAACGCAAGCGATCGGGACCAACGTAGCTACCCGCTTGCTTCACATGCGCGCCCAACACTTCGCGCAGGGCTGCATGAAGGATGTGCGTACAGGTGTGATTGCGCGTGATGGAGGCACGGCGCTTCGCATCGACCGATGCGGTCACTTCCTGGCCGACCTTGAACGAACCTGTGCCGACCTTCACCTTGTGCACGATAAGACCCGCTTCGGGCGCCTTCGTGTCGAGCACTTCTGCGGAGTCGGTACCGCTGAAGATGATGCCCGTATCGCCGACCTCGCCGCCCATTTCAGCGTAGAAAGGCGTGGTGTTGAGGATGATGTCGCCTTCCATGCCCGCCTCGAGCACATCGACCACCTGCCCGTCATGCACGAGCGCGTCGATGATGGCTGATGATTCGAGCTGATCGTAGCCCGTGAACGAGGTCGGACCGAGCTTCGCGAGCAGTTCGACATAGATGCCGCCGAACGTCGACCAAGCCGCATCGGCATCGTCCACGTTCGCGGCGCGCGCACGCTGACGCTGCTCTTCCATGGCGGCCGCGAATCCATCCTGATCGACCTCGATACCGCGATCGGCGCAGATCTCTTGCGTGACCTCGATGGGAAAACCGTACGTGTCATGCAGAACGAACGCGCGATCGCCTGGCAGCACCGTGCCATCGAGCACGTCGAGCGCCTCTTCGAGATAAGCCTGACCCTGCTTGAGCGTTTCACCGAAGCGCTCTTCTTCAGAAAGGACGATACGCTGGATGAGCGCCTTGTTCTCGACGATCTCGGGATAGACCGAGCCCATCAGCTCGATGATCTTCTCGATATAGTGACCAAGGAACGCACCCTCGATGCCGATGGAATGAGCTTTCATGACCGCACGGCGCAGCAAGCGACGCAGCACATATCCGCGGCCCTCGTTGGATGGAAGGATGCCATCGGCGATCATGAAGGTGACCGCACGGCTGTGATCGGCGATGATGCGCAGCGCCAGATCGGTAGCAGGATCCTGCTTGTAGGTGGTATGCGAGAGATCCTCGCCCACCGCGATGAGGTCGCGCAGGATATCGGTGTCATAGTTGTTGTCCACGCCCTGCATGATGGCTGCGATGCGCTCGAGACCCATACCGGTGTCGATGTTCTTCTTCGGCAACGGCACGAGCGTGCCATCTTCCTGAGCATCGTATTGGGTGAACACGCAGTTCCAGTATTCCAAGAAACGGTCGCAATCGCAACCCGGAGCACAATCGGGGCTGCCGCAGCCTACTTCAGGGCCCTGATCGTAATAGAGCTCAGAGCAAGGACCGCACGGACCTGTCGGACCTGCGCGCCAGAAGTTGTCGTCTTCGCCGAGCTTGGAGATGTGGCTCGGATCGACGCCGAGCGCCTTCCAGATCTCGATGGTCTCGTCATCGTCTTCGAAGACCGTGAAATAGAGGCGATCCATGGGAAGACCGAGCACATCCGTAGAGAACTCCAGTGCCCACTTGCACATCTCTTCCTTGAAGTATTCGCCGAAGGAGAAGTTGCCGAGCATCTCGAAGAAGCTCAGGTGCCTACCCGTGGTACCGATGATGTCGATGTCGTTGGTGCGAACGCATTTCTGCACCGTCGTGGTGCCGATATAGGGCGCTTCGAGCTGCTTTTGCTGCAAGAAGTAGGGCTTGAACTGCACCATGCCCGCAGCCGTGAGCAACAGCGACGGATCGTCGGGAATAAGCGAAGAAGAAGGCATGCGCTTGCATCCCTTCTCCTCAAAGAATTTCAGATACTTTTCGCGGATCTCCGCCGTGGTCATATATTCCATGGACAAACTTTCTATCGAGCTTGATCGTAACGCTATTGGATTCTCTGCATCATACCAACAATGAAGATAAGAATGAAGCTATTGCGCATGTTGGTCGGGGTCGATCTTGGGCATTTCACCCGTTGCGTCGGCAAGCGGATTCACTTCGCCACCCTTCGTCTCCCCCTTGAAGAAGATGCCTTCAGGTGCGAGGATCGCACGGCCCGTACGCTTCTCGAAGTAATACACGAAGATGGATTTCGCCGCAGCCGCCAGCGGGATCGAGAGCAGCATACCGATGAAGCTGCCGATGAAACCGCTCATAGCGAAGCCGATGGCCGAGCCGACCATGAGCGCGAGGATGACGAGCGCCGGATGGATGTCGACCGAATTGGACATGAGCTTCGGCGAGATGAAGGTGTAGACGACCTGCTGGATGACGATGGTGAACACGAGCGCGATGATGGCGATGAGCGGACTGACGAAGATACCCACGATGACCACGAGCACCGCTGCGATCCACGGACCGATGACCGGGATGATATTCACGATGCCGACGATGAGACCGAGCGCGGCAGCACTGGGCAGACCCATGATGGTGAAGCCGATGCCGCAGCACAACGCGATGATGCCGCACTGGATGATGGTGGCCTTGATGTAGCCGCCCATCACACGGGTGAAGGTGATCTCGAACATCATCAGGTCTTCACCATGACGCGAACCGAGCAGGCGATGCGCTTCCTTGCCGATAGCAGGAAGCTCGAGCAGGATCCAGAAGGCGACGACGAGCGCGAAACCGATGACGAGCAGCGTGTTCGCCACGCCCGAACCGAAGGCTGCGACGCCTTGTGCGCTCTGAGAAGCGAGCGAAGATGCCCAGCTGGACAGCGAAGCGAAGGCACTATTGAGGTATTCCTGGATGTTCGCATCCTGGAAGAGCTCTGCATATTGACCATACACATGATTGCTCCAGTCGCGCACCTGATTGATGTAGGTCGGGATGCTCTGCACGAGCGAATCGAACTGCGTGCCCACGCCGAAAAGCGGCGAGAACGCCAGGATGATGCAGCCCGCTAGGACCAAGAACATGATGAGATAGGCGATGATGGTGCCGAAGATGCGTTTCAGACCCCGTTTTTCAAGACCATCGACGATGCCACGCAAGCAGAACACGATGACGATCGACCACAGGATGATACCGACAGGGATGGAAAGAACGTTGAGGACGATGCCAGTGTAATAGATGATGATACCCAACAAGACGATGAGCGCGGCGATGAAGAACCATCGCCCCGCCCTCATCGCCTTGATCGCTGTTTCGCGATATTCCTTATCTTCGGACAGTGATTCACGATCCGAAGGATCGACATGCTTCATGCGCGTTACCCTCGATAAAGACTACTTGACGCCTGCCGAATCGGCATTCGCCTTGATGTACATCGCTTCTTTCAGATTCGCAGCAGTGGTGTTGGTCTGGGCCATGGCTTCATCGCGCACCGCCTGGGCTGCTTCGCGATCAGCACGACGTTCGATGTTATCTTCCTGCATGGAAGCGACCTTCTCACCCACGACCTCCAGACCATTGTCGACGTTGTTGAGCACGACGCCCGCAGTACCCTCTGCCGTATCCTTCACCGGGTTGATGCGTTCGCGGATAGCAGCGGTGGCCTTCGCGATGAGATTGAGCGGAGCCTGCGTGACCTTATCGACCGAGCTGGTAGCCTTCGAGACATTACCCGTGATGTTGTTCACGTCTTCCATGATCTGATCGACACGCATGATCTCGAGGTTCGCTGCGTCGATAGTGAGCGTGATGCGATCCATCATCGGTTCGACACGACCAACGATGGGCTTAGCTTGCGTCATCAATTCCTTCGCATCATCGAGCAAAGGATTGACCTTCTCGAAAACGCAATTACGAATGATCTTGACCAGGATGAACAAGAAATAAGCGAGCGCAGCGAGAGCGGCCGCACCGGCCAGACAGAGGATAAAAAGTCCGATGGGAACGAGATTCTCCATGACGACACCCTTCCTTCCAAACCAAATTTCCTCGATTATACCCTTTTATAAGTCTGAAAAGTCTTTCGCGGAGTAATCAATCCGGTAACGTTCCCAGCCACGCTCGCTCGGCTCGTAGAAGCAACCTCTCTCAAGCCCATCAGGCAAATATTGCTGTTCGACCTTGGCTCCAGGGTAGTTGTGAGGATAGAGGTATGGACCGTATTCGTCGCTACCGGGACGATGACGGTCGCGCAAGTGGTTAGGTACCGCACGGGCTGGACCTTTCTTCACTTCCGAGAGCGCTTTGAAGTACGCCTGGGAAGAGGCGTTCGATTTCGGAGCGAGCGCCATATAGATCGCAGCTTGCGCGAGATTGATGCCGCATTCGGGGTATCCGATCACTTCAGCTGCCTTGAACGCCGCTTCCGCTACCAAGATGGCCTGCGGATCAGCATTGCCGATGTCTTCCGAGGCAAGGATGAAGATGCGCCGCGCGATGAACTTCGGATCCTCTCCCCCGTCGATCATGCGCGCGAGCCAATAGAGCGCCGCATCTGGGTCGGAGCCGCGCATCGATTTGATGAAGGCCGAGATGATGTCGTAGTGCATATCGCGGTCTTTGTCGTAGGGCAGATTATGGTACGGCATCGCGATGGATACCGTCTCGCGCGTGATGTGCGACGACTTCTGCGCCTTGGCTACGTCCGCTGCGAGCGAGAGCGTGGTGAGCGCAGCACGGGCATCGCCAGCGGAGAGCGTAAGGATCGCATCCGCTGCTTCGTCGTCGAGCTCGTAGGCGCCTGCCAGACCGCGATCGTCACTGAGCGCACGGTTCAGGATCTCGCGGATGTTGTCATCGGAGAGACTATGGAGCTCGATCAAACGCGAACGCGAGATGAGCGCGGAGTTCACCTCGAAGAACGGGTTCTCCGTGGTCGCGCCGATCAGCACCACGATGCCGTCTTCGACCGCATGGAGCAGTGCATCTTGCTGCGCGCGATTGAAGCGATGGATCTCGTCGATGAACAGGATCGTGCGCAGATTGCGATGGATGAGGCGCTTGTCCGCCTCCGCGATGACCTTGCGCAGATCCGAGACCGTGCCACCGATGGCGGAGACTTCGACGAAGGTGGCGTTCGTGCTCTTAGCGATGACGCGCGCGAGCGAGGTCTTGCCCGTACCCGCTGGCCCGTACAGGATGATGGATGAGAGCGCGTCGTTCTCTATGGCACCCCGCAGCCAGGTGCCTTCCCCGAGCGCATCGGTCTGTCCTACCACTTCATCGAGCGTACGAGGGCGCATGCGTACCGCGAGCGGCGCGTGCGCAAGACGCGTTTCGTCTTCCATATCCGAAAAGAGCGTGTCCATCCTCTACCTCTTCGTCACGCGGTATGCTGCCATGACCGCCTCTTCGAGCGCGTCTCGGTCGCTCTGAGCGAACGTATATGGTACCACCTGCGGTTGCGACTGATCGGCTGGGCAAGCACGCTCCACACGAATGAAATACGCCTCGACCTCATCGAAGCCCTGGCGCATGAGCGCGAGCGCATAGCACTGGGCTTGGAGCAGGTGCTTTTCGTAGAGGCATGCCGCTGATTCCTGATCGTTGCCACCTGTCTTGTAATCGATGAACAGCGCGCGCTTGGCCGGCTCATTCGGATCGAACGCGAGCCCGTCGATCTCTCCCTCGAGGAAGATGCGCGCATCCTCTCGCTCGATCTCGAGCATGAAAGGAACCTCCGCGCGCACCTGGTCGCACGCCATGAAACGAGCGCAAAGGTCGCTTCCGAACCAGCGATCGAGAGCGAAGCGCAAGCGCTGTGCCTGGTCGGGCGAAAGATCGCATGAAGCTGCCTGCACCGCGAGCGCCTCTTCGGGCACTTCGGCGGGCGCTCCAACGAAGCGACGCGATTCGATCGCACGTTGCGCAAGACGATGGAACGCTGTTCCGAGCGCGACCGCGCTCTCCTGCTTCAGCGCTGCCGAAAGATCGTCGATGAACGGCTCTTCGGAGATCTTATGATCGGCCGTATCGCCCTGTTCGAGCGCTGGACCATGATCGGGCGCGATCGACGAATACGAGACCACATCGTCGCGCACCGAAACGCTCGGTACCGCGACCGAAGCAGCGCGCTGGCGCTTCACCACTGAGAAGGTGCGCTCTTGCTGCGCGCTAACCTCCTCCTCGGCGATACCTTGCGCCAAGACCTCATGGCTGACGAGCGCGGGTCTGCTCCCCCCGAAGTCGAACGTGAAGGTAGTAGGTTCAGCGGTACGCTCCCAATCGATCGCTTCATGCAGCAGGCCGAAGATGCCCTTCTTCGCATAGTCGAACTTCGCATTGCCCTCGAATCCTAAACAAAGATAGAGCGACTTCACCGCACGCGTGAGCGCGACATAGAGCAAACGCTGCGCATCGTCGATTTCCCCGCGCTGGATGCGCGCATCGAGCAGATCGGATACCTCAACAGGCGAAAGAGAAGAGGGGTCCTGGCATGTCGGGATCTGATCGCTCTCTTCATCGGAGGTGAATCCCATCAAACCATCGAACGTCGCTTTCGCAGAAGCCGAAACGACGGGCTTGAGCGAGAACAAGATCTCATCCCCATAGGGTTCGACCCGGAGCGGTGAGGCCTTCGGAAGCCCCGAGCGGATCTCGGCGACCGCGACATGATCGAACTCGAGGCCTTTGCTCGCATGAATGGTCATGATGCGCACGAACTCGCTCTCGGGCGTAGCTAACACGCCAGGCGTTTGCTTGGAAACTTCCAAAAACGCCGCGAAATCGTCTGCGATCTGGTGAAGCGTTCGATGCTGATGTTCCCAATCCCGCACGAATTCGAGCGCCTTGAAGAGGTTCGCCGCGACCGCGAGGCCTTCGGTACCTGCGGTCTCGAGGCGATAGAACCATCCCGCGTCGAGGATCAACGCGTGAAGCGCGTCATGGACCCCGCGCTTGCTAAGGTCTTGCAAGAGCGACCGGAAGAGCTCGAGAACGCGCATCGCTTCGCGCAGATCTTCCTGCGCAAGATCGCAGGGGTCGAGCAGTTGAAGAACAGCGCGATCGCCATCAGCCTCGAACGCGGCGAGCAAGCGCCAGAAGCGCGCAGCGAACGAGGCGCGGCCATGCTCCTCTTCGCTGAAGCGAAGATGGCCGAGCGCGAAGAGGGCCGCATCGGAAAGATCGAAGAGCGGAGAGGACAGTACCTGGTAGAGCGCCGTGGAGTTCGTATGGTCTGCGAGCGCGATCAAGAGCGCTTTGACGATGTTCACCTCAGGCATGCGCGCGAAGACCGACCCTGCGGTGACGAGGCTCTCGAAGCCTTCATCCGCGAGCGCACGCGCGTAAAGATCGACGTTCGACATCGATCCGAGCAGGATGACCATCTTCCCCGGCGAAACGCCTGCTGCGCGAAGCTCCGAGAAATGCTGCGCGATACGACGAGCCGTCAGCTCCCGCACGTCGTTCGCCGACGCACCGCCTCGCCTGTTCTCGATCACGCTCATCTTCACGCGAGGACGATCGGCGAAGAGCGGATCGTCGATCTGGTTCTCCTTACCCTTCGGGAGCAAGGAGAGGAATTCATCGCCGAAGAACGACGGCTTCGAGAAGATCGCATCGACGAACTTCAGGATATCGCCATGACTACGGAAATTATCCGGGAGCGAGAGCGCTTGGAAGCGCTGGTGAACAGCGCGCTGCGTTTCACGATGGCGAAAGAAGACCTCCACATCCGCGCCACGGAACCGATAGATGCTCTGTTGCGCATCCCCTACCGTCATCACATTCGCGCCATGGTCGCGCGAAAGATGATCGATGATAGCGACCTGCAACGAATCCGTATCCTGGAATTCATCGACCATGATGAGCTTGAATCGCCGCTGATAGGAAGCGCGTAACGCAGGGTCGAGGTGCAGAGCATCGCAGCACGATCGGAGCAGATCGGTATTATCGAGGCGCCCCGGGCCCTTGAGTCGCTGATATTCGTAGTCGACGAGCTTGAGCAGCTCGAGCATATCGGCCGAGAGCACGGCGGCTGCATCTTGCATGACGCTGCGCGCGATATCGCGATAGGTGCAGCGATACGACGCGAAGAAATCAGCATCGGGGCCCTTCGCCTGATACTTCTCCGATGTCTTCGGGAATGAAAGGATGAGCTCGAGATACTCCTGGGCATCGAAGCGCTCGTCTGCGAACGAAGCGGACACGAGGTCGATGCGCTGCTGGTATGCTCGCGCCGCATCGAGCGCTGCATCGAGCGCATCAAGGTAGCCCTGGTCGTAACGACCGAGCTTGGTCCACGTTCGCGAGATGGCTTGGAACTCTTCGCCCAACTCGATGAGCGTGCGCAACGCCTCCGCAAGATCGACGCTCGGCTCGGGAAGATGGATGCTCTCGAATCCATCGGGCATGCTGAGCGTTTTCTCCCAGAGCCTGGTCAGGAAGACCGCGATGCCCGAAGGACCCTGCGGACCCTTCGATCGAGGGAACAGTTCGATCAGGCGCTTGATGCGTGGCGCTGAATCTTCATCGGCCCAGCGCTGGAGCGCGCTCTCGAGCGCTTGCTGCCACAGCTCTTCCGACTCGATATCTTCGACGACCTGGAAAGCGGGATCGATGCCAAGCTCGAGCGCATGCTCACGCAAGATGCGTGCGCACATACCATGGATCGTGGTGACCCAGGCGTCCTCGACTGCACACGCCTGGTCCTCGAGCCCTTCTGCCTGCAGGAGCGAACGGATGCGTGACTTGAGCTCGGCAGCGCCCGACCGGCTGAAGGTGATCGCCAGGACTTCATCGACGTTGCCGATGAAGGACGATGCCTCTCCTGTTTCCCCGATCAATGCATAGGCGATGCGATTCGTGAGCGTGAAGGTCTTACCGCTGCCCGCACCTGCCGCGACCGACAAGGGTGCGTCGAGCGTCGTGATGATCTGCTGTTGACCCGATGTAGCGCTACTGAGATCCATCGATCCTCTTTTCGCAGGAGAGCACAGGGCAGTATTTGCATGCGCGCGCATCGCGTGGGTCGGGGGCGATATCTCCCGAGACCATGCGCTCGACCGTTTTCGCAAGTTCGTGCTCCACAAGATCGAGATAACGTTCGAGATCGCCTTCGACCACGCTGGCGTTGTTCGAGTGCAAGAGCGCGCTCGGAAGCGTCTCAGCGATCGATCCGCGCAAGAGCTCCTTCGGGCTCTTCGCACGATAGCTCAAATAGACCGCAGCCTTAGGATGGCGGCCAGGGTCGCGACGCTTGAGAGCTTGCGCATACAAGAGCGCCTGGATCTTGCCAGGGGCAACGAACGGCTCCTCTTCTGCATCCTCGGGGACCGCATATCCTGCTTCATGGCCTTCGAGCGAACCCTTGTAATCGATGATCACGAAGTTACCGTTCTCGTCAACATCGACACGATCGATGCGACCATGGACGATCGCCCCTCCATAGACGAGCTGCTCTTCAACAGAGAGCGCGACCTCGTGGCCTTCCACGTGATACGACGGAAAGACGCTCGCCTGGAAAGAAAGATTCTCGCACACCTGGCGTTTGAGCTGCGCGATCTGCTCGCGTTCAAGCTCGCTCACAGCGATATACCGATCCCCCGGCTGTCGATCCGCCTGTTCGAGCACGAGCCGATCGAACACGTCTGCCAGAAGACCTTGCGCCTCTTCGAGTGTATCGGGTCTCACGCGATCATGACCGCGCGCGGTCCACTCGTCATAAAATGCCTGGAAAACGCTATGCACGAACGTCCCTTGTTCGCGCGCGCCGAATTCTTCTTCGGCATCGTCGAGATTCAGCTTCCGCTTGACGAACCATGAATAGGGACAATTGAGATACTCTTCGAGCGCAGAAGCGGAGACGACCGGGCGTTCGTTGCCTTCACGATCGAGCACGAAGGGAAGCAGGCGCGCGCGATCTCGCATGGGAAGGCTCCCTCGCACCACCTTCGGCTCTTCTTCGATCGAAGCGGGGGTGAGCGGCTCCATGCGCGCTGCAAGATCGAAGCATTCCTCACCCATGGTGCGCTCTTCAACAGGCTCTTCGCGAAGCGATCGTGCATTCAAGAACGATTCGAGGAAGAACGCAGGATAATGCTCTTCACCGCTCACGCTCTGCAGGGCGTATTCGAAGATGACGAAGCGACGCGCAAGACGCAGAGCGCGCTCGAATCGCGCTTCCATGATCTCGATCGTATCGTCGACACGTGGCGAATCGAAGCGATCGAGGAATTCCGTGAGCGTCGAGCGTTGTTGCGCACCGCTATAGCTCGCGCTGTCGAGGCCGGCCATGACGACCACGTCACAACATGCGGCAGGCAGCGCTGCGGCTCGCTCCAGCGACGTGAACAGAACGTGCTCGCGCGGTTCATCCGCAAGAGAAGCCTCGATGGGTAGATCGCCATCACCGTCAGAAGAGCACTGGCGAGATGCGAGGCCACCTGCGGGCACAGAAGTGCGCGTGTAAGGAACGGCCAGCGCATCGATGAGCTCGAACAGTTGAGTGGGCTCTTGCCCGAGCTTGCGCGCCTCGGCATAAAGACTCTTCATGCGAGCGAGCACCGCAAGTTCGGATTCACGCACGACAGGGTCGAGCTGCATGCGATGAACGAGGTCCTCGAAGAAACCGAAGAGGATGCCCGCATCGCTCTCCTCGGTGAGCGCCTCGAAGTATTCGAACGAACGAGAAGCACTGCGAAGCGCGTCGCGCATATCATCGAGCGACAACGTGCGATCGGCGCGCATCGAAGCGAGCAAACGCTCGCGTTTGACCGAAGAAAGCTGAGCATAAGGCGAGCCAAGATACGTGGCAGCAGCCTGCAGCACAGCCTCGCGAGAGTGTTCCTGCGAGAGTCCGCAGAGCACGACGGTCGCATCGAACGCTCGTCCGAACAGCGTATCTTGAAACGATCGCGTCGCCTCGAGGGAGACCGTGAATCCTCGCTCGATCAGCGCATCTTCCATCGAATCGAAGAGCTCTGTCGGGTCCGGTGCGGTGATGATGATCGTAGAGCCTGCCACTCTGCTCTTATCGAGCGTACGCGCGATGAGGTACGCCTCTGCAGTTCGACCCTGAGGCCGAAGCAGAAGATACGAAGCTTTCACAGGATCTTGCCCATCATCGGGTTCGAGCTGCGGATCCCTGCGCTCGACCCGATCGGAAACACCCTCAAGAAAGTCCATGAGATAAGCTGGGGGATCTTGCTGCGTGCGGACGATCACAGATGCGAGCTTCACGAGGGGCGCGAGCTTGATGAGCGCCTGAGCGGGCTCGATGAGCAGCGCTTCTCGAAGCGCTGCCTCATAACGGCGCACGAAGGTGACGATGCTCTCTTCGGTCGAAGTCAGCGCTTCTGCATGCGACTCAGAAAAACGATCGTCCACGAACGTGAGATATTCACCCAAAAACGGAGCGAGCAGCGAAACGGTGCCCATCGAAGGCACCCAATCTTCTTGGCCATCGAGCAATGCTTTGATGATGATGGTGCGTTGGGTCGACGTAACGAGTCGCTCACGACTTCCCCACACATCCCACAATTCCTCGATCAAAGCTTCCGGCGTGGTGACGGTGACCCCTAGCGACGCATCGTCGCAGGTAGACGCCATGCGCTTGCGGTAGCGCATGACTTCATCCTGGGTCGAGAACAGTATGATGGTATCAGCTAGCAAACAAACGCTTTCCTACGGTTGATTTGGCTTTTTATTTTATCCCAAACCTTATATACTGTGGGTAGTCACCCTCTATAACGCGATGGACCGATGACTAATACTAGGGAGTTCTACATTGCGTGCGAAATGGGGATTCGTGTCCGTTGATACGAAAGCCAGGAAGTTCGCTGCGAACACCCACCTTCCTTAGGTGGGTTCATCCTAGGAGGGTGACTTTCTTATGCCCTCATCTCCCCCACTACCACGAACTTGGCGCGCTGAAATCGAGCGTTTCGGACTGCCACAAGACCACGCTTCCCTGCTTCAGCGTTGCAGGCAAGTCGATGACACGCTGGTTCGATGAACCCTTCCACCGCAGTTCATAACTCGTGAGCGACTGGACGAACGGACCATCCACCAACACATCGCATAACGCCAGCAGATCGGGTGCCTTTTCGTGAGGATGCCCGTTCATCAATTCCTCGAACAGATACCCCGAATAGATCCAAAGATCGTAGCCTTCCGCGCGCAACAGCTGCGCGAGCTCGAACATGCCCTCGGTCTGCTCGAACGGCTCTCCACCGGTCAGCGTGACACCATGCACGAGTCGATTCTTGTGGATCTCGCGCACGATATCCGCGGGCTCGCACAGATACCCACCTTCAGCTGGCTGAGATTCTGGATTGTGACACCCCGGGCAGCGATGCGAACACCCCTGCACGAATACGGAGAACCGCAGCCCGGGCCCATCGACGATGGACTCAGGTGCGGTTCCGTACATCCGCAATGTGGTCATTACTCGACCGAGTGCTTGACGCGATCGGATTCCTCGGCGCGCTTCGCATCGTTGAAGCGATCGAGCGTGCCGACCAGGTAACCTGTGATGCGGCGGATGCGCTCGAAGCGGACGTTATCGTCCTCCGTGCGGCCGCACTTCGGGCAACGATCGCCGATGATGCCGTTGAAGCCGCACACCGGGTCGCGGTCGACCGGATGGTTGACCGAACCATAGCCGATGCCGGATTCCTTCATATGACGGATGATGGACTCGAACGCTTCGAGGTTGTTCGACGGATCGCCATCGAGCTCGACGTACGAGATGTGACCACCGTTGGTGAGCGCATGATACGGAGCTTCGAGCGAGATCTTGTCGAACGCGTTGATGTCGTAATAGACCGGCACGTGGAAGCCGTTGGTGTAGTAATCACGATCGGTAACGCCCGGGATCGAGCCGTAGCGCTCGCGGTCCATGCGGACGAAACGGCCGGATAGACCTTCAGCAGGCGTTGCGATGAGCGAGTAGTTCATCTTGCGCTCCTGACTCAGGCGATCGAGATAGCCGCGCATGTGGCCAACGATCTCAAGACCCAGCTTCTGAGATTCAGGATCCTGCGCATGATGGCTACCCGTGAGCGCGACGAGCGCTTCAGCCAGACCGATGAAGCCGACCGTGAGCGTACCGTGCTTGAGCACTTCTTCCTGCGTGTCGTTCATGGAGAGCTTCTCGGAATCGATCCATACGCCCTGACCCATCAGGAACGGAGCGTTGTAGACATGTTTGCTCGCCTGGATGGCAAAACGTTCGTCGAGCTGACCGACGACGAGCGAGAGCTTCGCATCGAGCAGGTCGAAGAACAGCTCGCGGTCACCCTTCGAACGGATGGCGAGACGCGGAAGGTTGATGGAGGTGAAGCTGAGGTTGCCGCGACCCGTGGTGATCTCGCGTTCAGGGTCGTACACGTTGCCCATGACGCGCGTACGGCAACCCATGTAGGAGATCTCGGTCTCGGGCGTACCCTTGTAATACTGCAGGTTGAACGGTGCGTCCACGAAGCTGAAGTTCGGGAACAGACGCTTCGCCGAGCAGCGCATGGCGAGCTTGAACAGATCGTAGTTCGGATCGCCTGGATTGTAATTGATGCCTTCCTTCACGCGGAAGATCTGGACCGGGAAGATGGGAGTCTCGCCGCTGCCGAGACCTTCTTCGGTCGCCAGCAGAATGTTCTTGATGACCATGCGACCTTCTGCGGAGGTATCCATGCCGTAGTTGATCGAAGAGAACGGCGTCTGCGCACCCGCACGAGAGTGCATGGTGTTCAAGTTGTGGACAAGCGCCTCCATAGCCTGGAAGGTGGTGCGATCGGTATCCTGCTTCGCACAGGATTCGGCGTAGTTCATCGCGCGCTTGGCAACGTCTGCCTCGACACCCAGGTCGGCGAGTTCGGATTCGAGCGCTCCTTCGAAAGTGGCATCCATGACCAGGCTTGCGACCTTACCCGTCTCCCCTTCGACGCGACCGATGATCATCTCGGCGGTCTCTTTCGGGTTCTCGAGATCGGTGAGCAAGCTGAGTGCCTCGAACAGATGCTTCTTGTAAAGACGCTTGAAGGTCTTCTTCACGCCCAGCGCCAAGCCGTAATCGAAGTCGCAGATGGACTGACCACCGTGCTGGTCGTTCTGATTCGACTGGATAGCGATGCATGCCAGCGCGGAATAGCTGGCGATATCGTTCGGCTCGCGCAGCACGCCGTGGCCCGTTGAGAAACCACCCTTGAACAGACGACGAAGGTCGATCTGGCAGCAGGTGGTAGTGAGGGTGTAGAAGTCCATGTCGTGGATGTGGATATCGCCTTCACGATGCGCGCGAGCGAAGCGCGGATCGATGACGCACATCTCGTAGAACTGCTTGGCGGATTCGGAACCGTACTTGAGCATGGTGCCCATAGCAGTGTCGGCGTCGATATTGGCGTTCTCGCGCTTCATGTCGGAATCGCTAGCCTTCGAGAACGTGATGTCCTTCAAGGTCTGAACGAGGCGGCTGTTCACATCGCGCACGCGATTGCGCTCGGCGCGATACAGGATGTAGGCCTTCGCGGTCTGGCTGAAGTTCGCTTCGATGAGCGCCTCTTCAACGAGGTCCTGCACACCTTCGACCGTAGGCGTGCCCTCGATCGCCCCATGCTCGAGCTTGGCGATGACTGCTTCCGTGATCTGTTCGGCGACCGCGCGATCCTGCATGGCTCCAGAAGCCTGGAAAGCCTTCTCGATCGCATCGACGATCTTGGTCTGATCGAACGTCGTCTCTCTACCATCACGTTTGATAATTGATGTAATCATGCAGCTTCTCTCCTAATTGTTCTGTGTTTGATCTGCGTTCGTGCCCGTCGAGCGTGACGAGGCGTTTTGTTCTTTTCCCCTAGTTTTCCACGACTTTTACGCATGTTATGCACAATATCTTGTGGTCTGTGCGCTCAAGTCAGTATAGATATAGTATGAACAGAAAATATAGGATACAAGTCTTGACATAGATATTTATTGCCATATGGCTCAAAAAAACCACTGAACAGCATACCCGCCCCGACAAGCAGCGAGGGGGCGGAGTGAACGACACGAGAAGAACGGCGGGAATGCGATGAACGACCTGATACGAACAACAATAACAGTCGCGAAGAACCGATGAATGGGACGCCAAAAAAGAGCCGCTCTTAATGAACGGCTCCGTAATAGTATCCCCACCCATGTGATGAGAGCGACGAGTTGAACTGATCGCAGAGCTTATCGCGCGTGTAAGTGCCCGGCGGCAAGAGCGAGACGATCTCTTGCAGATCAGGATTCAAGTCGAGCGCTTCGGCCTGCACCACGATATCGAGCCGCGGAACCTCTTCCGTATCGACGAACAGGCTATCAACGAACTCTTGCAGCACGCCGAAGTCGGGACTTTTCTCGAGCTTACCCATGTTGCCCCCTACACCACGACATCGAGGCCCGAGAGCGTCGCGACGAGCGCGCCGGTGTAGGCAGGGCTCGCCATGCCAGCCGCGCGCACGAACTGCACGCCCCAGGCATGTAGCTTCAACGCAGCCTCGACCATGGTATCGGGCGAATAGTACGGATTGTCCGCATCAGGGTTGAGCGCACGCTCGATGAGCTCGCGCACCACCAGCTCGACGATGATCGGTTTCGCGGTCGCTTCGCGCAACGTCGCCACCACAGCCTCGAGCTTCTCCGGACGAGCCCCTGATGCAACACCGATCACATCGGCCCCATATTCATCCGCCAAGCGAACCGCCTCTTCGAGCGTGTGCGATGCAGAAGGCAGCGTGCCTTCATCGGTGAGCTCGAACGAAAGGAAGATCGGACCATCATAGATCGCACGCGCAGCGATGAGCGCGCACTGCGCATCGTAACCATTGGAAAAATCACTGAAATAGAGCGCATCGAAGGGATAGTTCGCCAGCTCAGCGACAGCATCCTGATACTGCTTGCGCGACGCCTTGAGCGAAGGCGCACTCGACTCGTCGAGCGGCAGGCCGGTCGGTCCGATCACTGCAAGGCTATGTTGCGGTGTGAAAGAATCGATCATCTCCCAAGCACCCTCCGCGATCTCGGGACCGCGACCCTCGAATTTCTCGTGCGCGAGGCGGGCGTTCGTGATGCATTCGGTCGCGGTGCACAAGCACGGCGTGCCGATCATCTTCTCCATCTGATAGGCCTGCTCGATCAGTTCTGGCTCGCACAGATCAACGTAAGCCTCTTCTGTCTTGAGGTCGAAACCTTGCTGCTCGAAGATGCGCGCGAAGCCCGTCGAGAGCACGAGCATGTCTTTGCCGAATCTCATTTGGATGTCTGCCATGGAAGCTGCCTTTTAACGCTGAATAACAGTTCGTGCCATTATAGCTTACGCACGATACATGCGGGAACACGACACCGCAACATCCTCGACGCGCTCTCTTCCTTGTTGCACGATGCGATCGATACGCCATGACCACATGCGATATGGTTCTTCGCGTTATGATCATCGACCATATCAACATAATCGTTTGACAAGAAAATTTGCATGCGTACAATGTTGAAGGACGAAATGCGAGGCGTTCTGCCTGCGTTTCATCTTGAAATCATGGGGACGTAGCTCAGTTGGGAGAGCGCAGCGTTCGCAATGCTGAGGTCGTGGGTTCGATCCCCATCGTCTCCACCATGAGATCGAACGGCTCTGGGAATTCCAGAGCCGTTTTTTTATGCCGCTCGATACGCATTCTGCGGGTTATAGGCAAGAAAGTGTGTCCAGAGCCTAATCGTAATCCATGCGATAAGGG